>CAJTQG010000023.1 GCA_910578605.1 uncultured Lachnospiraceae bacterium
ATTATAAGAAACAAAATTTTAAAATATCACAAATATTTAAAGCCATACAGCAATTTTGCGAATGTGGCTCTGAATAGTTACAAAATATTAAATAATGAAATGCTGTGAAAAAGAGGAGTATGCATGGTAGCCCTGTCAGAGAGAATCATTCTAATGTGAGGTATTATTGATATTCGGCAAGGAATATGAGCCGTAGATGAATGAATATCTTATCAATAGGCTGTGAGATGATTTCAGGAAATGGATGCAGAAGGTAGCTTTGGAGCAGGATAGCTGAACATAACAACAGTAAGCTGTCACGGATTCGTCCACGTTATAGGATAAGATAAGGCGGCAAGTAGCCGCAATAAAAGGTGGTACCGCAGATTATGCCCTTTGTCATATGCTGACAGAGGGCATTTTTATTCGACTTTTTTGAAAGCTATAAGTGTGAAAGGAGTTTATTATGGCAAAAGAATTGGCAAAAAATTATAATCCCTCCGAGATGGAGGCAAAAACTTATGAGAGATGGATGACAAAAAAATATTTTCATGCAAAAGTAGATAAAAACAAAAAATCTTTTACTATTGTTATGCCCCCTCCTAATATTACAGGACAGCTGCATATGGGACATGCTCTGGATAATACATTGCAGGATATTTTAATTCGTTTTAAGAGAATGCAGGGATATGAGGCATTATGGCTGCCTGGCACAGATCACGCCTCCATTGCCACAGAGGCAAGAGTGGTGGAGAAAATAAAGGAGGAAGGGCTGTCAAAGGAAAGTCTGGGCAGAGAGAAGTTTTTAGATAGAGTTTGGGAGTGGAAGGAGCAGTATGGGGGCAGGATTGTCTCCCAGTTAAAGAAAATAGGTTCCTCCTGCGATTGGGACAGAGAGCGTTTTACAATGGATGAAGGCTGCAGCAAGGCGGTTAATGAAGTATTTATCAATCTGTACAATAAGGGACAGATTTATCGGGGTGAGAGGATTATCAACTGGTGCCCTCACTGTCTGACATCTATTTCTGATGCAGAGGTGGAATATGAAGACCAGGCGGGACACTTTTGGCATTTGCGCTATCCTCTAGCAGATGGAAGCGGCTATATTAATCTGGCAACAACAAGACCAGAGACATTGCTAGGAGATACTGCAGTGGCAGTGAATCCTAAGGATGAGCGATATAAGGATTTTGTAGGGAAGATGCTGATTCTGCCTATTGTTCACAGGGAAATTCCTATTATTGCTGATGATTATGTAGATATGGAATTTGGTACAGGAGTTGTTAAGATTACGCCGGCTCATGATCCAAATGACTTTGAGGTGGGAATGCGCCACAATCTGGAAATTATCAATGTATTGACAGAGGATGCAAAGATTGTGGAGGATTACAAGAAATATGCCGGAATGGACCGCTATGAGGCAAGAAAAGCAATTGTGGAGGACTTGGAGGCAGAAGGGGCATTGGTGAAGGTGGAGGATTACAATCATAATGTAGGAATCTGCTATCGCTGCAAAACTACAGTGGAGCCCAGAGTATCTAAGCAGTGGTTTGTGGCAATGCAGAAGTTGGCAAAGCCTGCCATAGAAGCTGTGAAGGAAGGTAAGACAAAGTTTGTCCCTCAGCATTTTGACAAAACCTACTATCACTGGCTGGAGGGAATTCGCGACTGGTGTATTTCCCGTCAGCTCTGGTGGGGACATCAAATACCAGCATTTTACTGTGATGACTGCGAAGAGATGATTGTGACAAAAGAAAAAAATCCAATATGTCCAAAGTGCAAAAAGCCAATGCGCCAGGATCCGGATACGCTGGATACATGGTTTTCCTCAGCTCTGTGGCCATTTTCCACATTAGGCTGGCCAGATAAAACGGAGGAGCTGGATTATTTTTATCCTACAGATGTGTTAGTAACCGGATACGACATTATATTTTTCTGGGTAATTCGTATGATGTTCTCCGGCTTGGAGCATACAGGGGAGGTGCCCTTTCACACAGTATTTATTCATGGGCTTGTGAGGGATTCTCTTGGGCGAAAGATGAGTAAATCCCTTGGAAACGGCATTGACCCGTTGGAGGTCATTGAAAAATATGGTGCAGATGCCCTGCGCTTCACATTGATAACAGGAAATGCCCCAGGCAATGATATGCGTTTTTATTGGGAGAAGGTAGAAGCCTCCCGCAATTTTGCAAATAAGGTGTGGAATGCCTCCCGTTTTATTATGATGAATATGCCAACGGAGGAGGTGGAGGAGGTTTCCTTGGAGGAGCTAACTCCTGCGGACAAATGGATATTATCGAAGGTCAACACATTGGCAAAAGAAGTGACAGAGAATTTAGAAAAATATGAAATCGGTATTGCTGCCCAGAAATTATATGATTTTATATGGGAAGAATTTTGCGATTGGTATATTGAGATGGTAAAGCCAAGGCTATACGGTGAGGAGGACAGGACGAAGAAAGCCGCTCTCTACACATTAAACACGGTATTGCTTCAATCCTTAAAGCTGCTCCATCCTTATATGCCTTTTATTACAGAGGAAATATTTACAAATTTATCCCAGGAAGAATCTATTATGATTTCATCTTGGCCTGTTTATAAAGAGGAGTGGAATTTTGCCGAAGAGGAGAGGTCAATTGAGACTATCAAGGAGGCTGTGCGGGAAATCCGCAATGTCCGCGCAGGCATGAATGTTCCTCCAAGCAAGAAGGCAAAGGTATTTGTAGTTTCAGAAAAAGAGGAAATCAAAAAGATTTTTCAAGAGGGCAGTGTATTTTTTGCCGCACTGGGCTTTGCCAGCCAGGTAGTCATTCAGTCTGATAAAGAGGGAATTGGGGAGGATGCCGTATCCTGTATGATTCCTAATGCTGTTATTTATATGCCTTTTGACCAGTTAGTGGATGTAGAGAAGGAGAGGGAGCGTCTGAAAAAGGAGGAGGAAAAGCTGAACAAAGAATTGGCTAGAGTAAACGGAATGCTTTCTAACCCCAATTTTGTAGGAAAGGCGCCAAAGAAAAAAATTGATGAGGAAAAAGCAAAATTAGAAAAATATAATCAGATGATGGAGCAGGTAAAAGAACAGCTTTCAAGGTTAAATGGATAAAGGCATATCTCGAAAGTTGACAAAATTTGCGATAATTATAACTTGCATATTATTATCACTATATTATAATGGTAGAAGTTGAAAGCGGTGAGGTTTTTGTATACAGAAGCAGTACGCTATATACTAGATATTCCCAAATTTACAAAAAAGCATTCCCTAGATCATACAAGGGATTTGATGAGAGCTCTTGGAAACCCACAAGACAGGTTCAAAGTGATTCATGTTGGAGGGACAAACGGCAAGGGTTCTGTGTGCGCTATGATGGATTCCATTTTGAGAGCGGGAGGAAAACGGACAGGCATGTTCACCTCCCCTCATTTAGTGCGAATGGAGGAGAGAATCCGCTTAGACGGCGTGGAAGTAAAAAAAGAGCAATTCTGTGAAGCTTTTAGGCAGGTGAAGCAGGTTTCTGTGCAGATGGAGAGAGAGGGGAAGGGGCATCCTACTTTTTTTGAATTTTTATTTGCTATGGGGATGCTTGTCTTTGCACAGTCAAAGGTAGAGTATGGAGTGGTGGAGGTTGGGTTAGGCGGCAGGCTGGATTGTACTAACATCATCAAAAAGCCTGTGTGCACTATTTTGACAAATGTGAGTTTGGAGCACACAGAGATTTTGGGAAACACAGTAGAGCAGATTGCTTTGGAAAAAGCAGGAATTATCAAAGAAAATGTCCCCTTATTTTTCTTTGACGAAAATGAGATTGTGAGCAGAATATGGAGAGAGAGGGCTCAGGATTTGGGGTGCCGATGGTATTCTATTTCATTAAAAAATATAAAAATTCTAAATATTTCCCCAAAAAAGATTGATTTTTCTCTGCATTCTCGCTATTATGTTTATGGTAGTCTCACCTTACCGTTTATCGGCAGCTATCAAGTGAGGAATGGCGGTCTTGCCGTGTTGGCGGCTTCCTTTTTGGAAAATATCCATCGTGAGTGTATAGAAGATGGCTTGAGAAATGTTGTCTGGCACGGGAGAATGGAGCACATAGAGGATGGTATTTATTTGGATGGTGCCCATAATACAGCAGGTGTGCAAATGTTTGTCCAATCTGTAAAGGAGAGGGCTTCCTATATAAAAGGAAATTGCCGACTATTGTTTTCAGCAGTGATGGAAAAGGATTATCCTGCTATGATAAGGCAGATTTGTGAGCATGTGAAATGGGATAAGATATACATAACACAAATACAAGGAAAGCGCTGCCTGAAGGCAGAGGAGATGCGGACATGCTTTGAGAGGTACTCTGACGCAGCGATAAAGGTAATACCTGATGTGAAGGAATGTTATTGTCTGGCGAAGGAGGAAAAGGGCAAGGAAGATATATTGTTTTGTGCAGGTTCTCTCTATTTAATCGGTGAGATATTGTCATTTTAGGCATTGGTGAGCGTACATGCAATAATGTCCATGTAGCTCGTTGCTCTAGAAATAAACAGGAAAGAAAGGCGGAAACGTTTATGATAGATTTTGACCAGGAATTAAAAAAATTTCATCCCAGTCTTGAGGTAGAGGAGGCAGAGGATGCCATTTATGGTAATAATGTGACAGATATGACAGATATTATGATTCAGATGATGAATGAACTAAAAGGCGGCGAGATGTAGGAGAGAAAGGAACTGGTAACCATGAATTGTTTTCATTGTGGCAATGTTCTCTCGGAGACAGATTATTGCACTAGCTGCGGAGAGGACGTAAGGGTATATAAAAAGATTATCTATATGTCAAATCGATTTTATAATATGGGTTTGATACGTGCACAGAACAGAGATTTATCTGGTGCAGCGGATTTGCTCCAGAGGAGCGTGCGCTTAAATAAGAAAAATACACAGGCAAGAAATTTGCTTGGTCTAGTATATTTTGAGATGGGTGAGGTAGTGCAGGCGCTCTCACAGTGGGTAATCAGTCAAAATTTTCAGCCCTTAAAAAATTTGGCAGATGAATATATCAACACCATACAGGAGAATCCAAACCGGTTTGATGCCATCAATCAAAGTATAAAGAAGTACAATACAGGATTGCAGTATGCCCAGCAGGGAAGTGATGATTTAGCGATTATACAGCTAAAAAAAGTGCTGAGCGTCAATCCTAATTTGATAAAGGCATATCAGCTTATTACGCTATTGTATATTAAAACAGAAGATTATGACAGGGCGAGAAAAATGATTCATAAAGCCCTTAGAATTGATGCCTGCAATCCTATTAGCCTGCAGTATGAGAAGGAAATCAATGCCAAATATACGGTTAAGGAGGAGACTAATAAGAAGGAGCCCCAGATAAAAAGGGAGGAGAATGGTGAGACAAATCGGGAATATCTCAGTGGGTATGATGTAATAATACCTCCCTCCACCTACAAGGAGCCAAGCAATGGCGCCATGACTGTTTTAAATGTTATTATAGGTATTATTATTGGTGCGGCAGTAGTCTATTGTCTGGTCACACCGGCCAGGATTGCATCTGTAAAAAATGATTCCTCTGCTGAATTAAAGGAATACAATAATAAGATAGTCAAACTGGAGAGTGATATTAAGACAAGGGATAATCAAATAGAAACTCTTAACAGCGAAAAAAAAGATTTAGAGAACAGCGGAGATAACAGCAAATCTAAAATTTCAGATTATGAAAATTTACTCAGTGCTTATAATTCTTATGTGGCAAAGGATTATGTTACAAGCGCTAATCATATTTCTAAAATATCAGATACAAGCAGCGCCAGCAATAGCTTTCAGACTTTATATACTACAGTACAGAAAAAGTCTTATAAGGAGGCAGCTGCTAAGCTGATGGAAGAGGCAGAGGAACAGTTTAATGGCTCTGATTACAAGAATGCTATCAAGAGTTATAAAAAGGTATGTACCTACGATACAACAAGCGCCGCTGCTGTTTATATGTTGGCAAGGGCCTACGAGAAAAATGGAGATAATGATAATGCCAAGAAATATTATCAGCAGGTAGTGGATAAATTTCCAGATTCTGACCAGGCTGAAAGGGCAAGGAGCGCATTGGATAAATAGATAGGAAAGTAATGGCAAAAAAGGAAATAGAAAAGTACACAAATTAAAAAGAAATAAAAGTATAAGAGAAAAGAAAATAAGGAAAAGAACGAAGGAATAAAAGAAACACGCGAGACGAAAAGAGAAAAACATCGTTTTGTGATGTTTCTTTTTTCTGTCGGAAATTTGTGTATGGTACAGGATAACTGTAATATAAAATGGCCTTGTTAGCTGGAATGGAGGAATTGTATGAAGGAAATGTTTGAGACAAAGGGAGACACACTGTACATTATGGTAGGTGCTGAATTGGATCATCACAATGCCAGAAGTATAGGAGCAGGAAGTGACAAATACATATATTCAAATAAAGCAAAAAATGTTGTTTTTGATTTCCAAAATACTAAATTTATGGATAGCTCAGGTATTGGTGTGATTATGGGAAGATATAAGCTGGTCAGCGGCATAGGAGGAACAGTGGGGATTAAAAATATTAACCAGACATTAGACCGTATTTTTTTGTTGTCAGGTTTGTATAAAATTGTGGAGAAGGTGTGACGAGCTCAGCAGGTGAATCAATGACAAGCTAGAATAATAATGGATAGGTTCATATCCCCAAGACGTAAGAGAGTGAAAAGAGTGAAAAGAGTGAAAAGAGTAAAAAGAGAGAAAAATTTGAGAAAAGAGAGAAAGGAAAGAGAAAGATGAGTGAGAGAAAGAAAAATCATATGAGGCTGGAATTAGATGCTGTATCGGAAAATGAAAGCTTTGCCAGAGTTGCAGTTGCGTCTTTTTTTACAACGTTAGATCCTACTTTAGAAGAAATTGCAGATATTAAAACAGCGGTAAGCGAAGCGGTTACCAATGCGATTATACATGGATATGAAGAAAAGGGGGGAACCATATATGTGGAGTGCAGCTATGAGGAGAGAAGAATACGAATACAGGTGGAGGACAAGGGTATAGGAATTGAGGATATTGAGAAGGCAAAGGAACCACTGTTTACAACGAAGGCAGATATGGAGCGCTCTGGCATGGGCTTTGTGTTTATGGAGGTGTTTATGGATGAGCTGGAAGTATGGTCTGAGCCTGGTAAGGGAACAATTATTACAATGCAGAAAACATTAAGCGGCAGCAGGGAATAGATGAAGGAGGCCGTTTATGGATACCATTGCTTTAATTGAATTGGCACATAATGGGGATAAAGAAGCCAGAGAGCAGTTGGTTTTAGAAAACGTAGGATTAGTGTGGAGTATTGTAAGGAGATTTTCCGGAAGGGGGCAGGAGGCAGAGGATTTATTTCAGATTGGAAGTATTGGTTTGATGAAGGCTATTGATAAATTTGACACCAGTTTTGATGTAAAGTTTTCTACTTATGCTGTACCTATGATTACCGGAGAAATTAAACGGTTTTTGAGGGATGACGGCATGGTGAAGGTGTCTAGAACACTGAAGGAAAATGGCTGGAAGGTAAAACAGGCGGCCAGCAAACTGATGTTTGAGCTTGGCAGAGATGCATCTGTGGACGAGATTGCAGCTGCTACAGAGCTTTCGGTGGAAGATATTGTGATGGCGTTAGATGCCAATGTGGAAGTGGAATCTATCTATAAATCTGTTTACCAGGGAGACGGAAGTGAGATTTATCTGGTGGACCGCATCTGTGAGGAGAAAAATCCTCATGAGGAGCTGTTAAACCATTTACTGGTGAGGGAACTGTTAGACAGCTTGGAGGAGAAGGAGCGAAGCCTCATACAGATGCGCTACTATGAGAATAAGACACAGATGGAGATTGCCTCTGTTCTTGGTGTCAGTCAAGTACAGGTGAGCAGGATGGAGAAGAAAATATTACTCAAGCTTAGAAATAGACTGTAGCTGCAGTACAGTTTAGGGAGTGCAGAGTTGTAAATTATTTTATTGGATAATAATATTGGCGCAGGAAAAATCCTCTGCTAAGTTATAAACTTTTCCCGAGGTCAATCCAACTACAGTAGGTCTAAGAATAGATTGGGGATTGTTTTTTACTACCCGGGCATCCTCGCCGTTGCTTAGACTGACTGTAGAGTCCACCGGATATAAAATGACACTGGCTAAGAAGCTTTTCATGGAATCAATGTCCAATTCCTCCGTCATGGACATAATCATCTCCACAGCGGTGCGCTGAGAGAAAGCTTTTTTGTAGGGGCGCTGTGTCACAAGAGCATCATAGACATCCACCACTGACATAATTTTTGCATAGTGAGTAATCTTATCGCTTGTCAAGCCAAATGGATAACCTTTTCCATTCATTTTTTCATGATGCTGAAGAACCGCTAAGGATATTGTTAAAGGAAATTCATTTTTTTCTTTTAAGATTTCGTATCCAAGCACAGGATGTTTCTTCATTACGGCAAATTCTTCATCATTAAGTTTTGCCGGTTTGTTTAATATAGACAGTGGAATTTTGGATTTTCCCATATCGTGGAGAAGTCCGGCAATTCCGATATTGTAAATATCCTGCTGTTTTAATTTTTGCTGTTTGGCAATAATCATGGACATAGTGGCAACGTCCACACTGTGCTTGAATGTATATTCATCACAGGTTTTCAGGGCTGTAATATCAACGGCAATGGCATCGTTGTCATTGATTGCCCTCATTAAATTTTGTGTAATATTTGTAGCGGTGTTAGTAAATTCCTGAGAGTTGGAGTTGTTGTATAAATATTGTATACCTTCAGATACTCTCTTTTTCACACTTTCTGTTAAATTTACTTTAGCCGGATCTGCTTTTCTTAATTTATCTATAGTATGCTGAATTTTAGGGGGAAGGGGCACTTCTTTTTTTTCAGGCTCAGGTTCTTCCTCTCCTTCACAAATATAGACTCCGCCAACTCCAAGCTTTTGCAGAGATTCAATTAAGTATGTATTGAGAAGCGTACCCCGGGCAATTAAAGTGCGGTCCATACGGTCCTTGATTGCCTGGTCAATTTTCATTCCCTCCTGTAGGGAACGGGTTCTCACAAAATATCGTTTAATCAATTTTATCACCAATTTTCATTTTTATTTTTTGTTATGAAATTATTTTCATTGTTTTTCCTGGAAAATATTATATCCTATTTTACAGTAGATTCCAATGAGGAAATAGGAATTTTTAAATTTAATACACAAATGTTCTATCCCAAGGAAAATACCGTTTGCCCCCAATATCATTATATAAAAAGAAATCAAGATTAAATGTAACCTAAAACATAATAATGGTGCTTATTATAGTGAAGAGCTTTATCAGAACAGAAAGGAGGTAACTTTTTGGATGATATTAAAATAGTAGAAATGTATTTGAAACGTGAGGAGGAAGCGATAAAGCTTACGTCTGACAAGTATGGAGCGAGATTAAAAAAGTTAGCGTATACAATTGTGAATGATATTCAAACAGCACAAGAATGTGAAAATGACACTTATTTGCAGGCATGGAAGTTAATTCCACCTAATGAACCAAGGGATTACTTCTATCCGTTTCTAGCAAGAATCATTAGACATATTTCTTTAAATTGTTGCAGAGAAAAAAGTGCGTTGAAGAGAAGTGCCTATATATGTGAATTGAGTGATGAGATGCAAGAGTGTTTGCCGGCTGCACAGAATGTGGAAGAAACTATAAACGAAATGCTTTTAGGGGAAGCAATTAACGGATTTATTTCAACGTTAAATGAAGAAAAACGAAACATTTTTCTTCGAAGATATTGGTTTATGGATTCCATAGAAGAAATATCCAATCGATATGAAATTTCAAAAAGTAAAGTGAAGACAATACTGTACAGAATTCGAAAACAATTTCGAAGGTTTCTTGAAAAGGAGGATTACATGATATGAGAGGAAATTTATTATTAGATAAAATGGAACTGGTAAAGGATGAATACATTGAGGCTGCCGATAAAGCTCTAATTTCACATAATAAAAGAAGAAAGTTATGGAAAATGGCGGCAATTGCTGCATGCATATGTATAGCAATAGGTGTTGCATATGTGGGATTAAATGGGAAAATTGGCGAACAAAGAAATATGGCAAGTGATGATACGATAAACGTGGCAAAGAAAAATGAAAAAAAGCCAACAGAAACACAACAGACTGCAACAGGACAGGCAACTACAGAAGCAGCAGAAAAAGATAGGACAAAAATTAAATATTCTGAAATCGCTTTTGCTCAGGCAGATAAAAGGTTTGATTATAAATCTGTATTCAATGGGGCGGAAATGTCGAGTGTGAGTTTTGATGAATCCATGTTGTCAGAAGGAAAGGACACTGGAATGATTATGGAAGGAACCATAAAGAATATTTATGCAAAAGAATATCATTTTGACATAAAGGATGATAAATTTGAAAAAGATGGAGTCCTTCATAATACACAAACTTCTGTGGTGTATGAAATAGAAATAGAGAAGAAATGGTATGGTGATTATAGTGAGAACACAATACTAATTGAGGATGAAAATTACTTTTGTGATCCGATTATGGAAATGAAAGTTGGACGAAAATACGTAATCCCCGTATATAAGTATGGAGATAAACTGTGGAAAGTAATAGCTGAAAAAGACAAATATATAAGTGGAGATGTAAGTAGGGATAGTATCTATAGCACAATTTATCAATTTCATCCCCAGATTGAGGTTACGGCTGATGGTGATTATTTAGTTTCAGAAGAATGGCCGACCCTTATAGCTGGTCATTCTAGAAAGGTTATTATGGATACGTATAATACAGATGAAGATTTTGTGCGGTTTAATATGTATTTAATCGATGCAGATACTTTTGAAAATCAAATGCAAAGTTTGATATCAAAAACAATGAAATAGAGAATAATTAGAGAACATTGGGGCTATGGACATGATTTATGTCACATAGCCCCATACTTGTACGGCTAAATCCATTTTTTCAAAGCATCGCTGCTGCATTTTCCAACGAAACATTCAATATTATTAAAGTGTTTGGGCACCAATGCAAATGCTGTTATTCTAAAATGTCCCTCGACGATAACAAAATGTTCTAAATCAGAGGTTAATAAGATTGGTCTTGAAAATGTACCGCCGCTTTTTATATATTCCGCCGCTTTCATAAAACCCTCATTGCTCTGATTATAAATTTCAATTCCGTTTAAAATCGTCTGTGCAGCTATCAAAGGCGAATGTGTTCCCTTTGATAATTCATTCCAGTAACTATAATCAATGTATCTGATTTTGATTAAATCATAGCTCACAAAATTGTATAAAGTCCATTGTATTTCGTTTGGAAAATTCTCAAATAATTGGCGATTTAAGCCATATCCCCGAAATTCCCCCAGCAGCTTTTTTCTTGCAATATTTTCATTCGGGTTATTTAAATCGGCGGATAATATGATGCTCTTGTCCAAAAAACGCTTTTTCATAACTTTTTTGATGTTTTCTGAAAATCTATCAGAATGGTATTCTGCCATTAAAAATTCTGAAATCATTTCGTCCTCAGAGCTTGTTCTTAACATGTTCATGTCTTATTTACCTCCTGTTATAAATCTAAGCAGCGGAGATAGTTGATGAAATGATTTTGCATTTCTGTATTACCAATATCTAAAAAAAAGAGCAGAGAATCCAAAGCAGAATAGATATGGAATCCACTTTCAAAAGAAATAAAGTCAGATTTGCGGTGAGCCGTCTGGTAATGTTTCAAAAATGTATTTTTGAATAGTACATAATCCTGCTGGTTATAATTCAATTTCATCCAAAATGTCAATCGAGCGATATCTGCCATCCAGTTGAACGCAATGGCATCGTCCCAGTCGATAAGCAATATTTCGCCATTATTCTGCACCATAATATTTTTCTTTGACAAATCACTATGACAAAGGACAGAGGGTAAATCCTCAAAATCAGCCATTATACCCAAAAACTTTTCTTTCATTTTATTTAGTTGTGCTTTTGAAATGGTTTCTTTTAATCCGCTCTCGAACCTGTCAAATTCGTCTTCAAAAAAAGATATCATGCTATCATAACAGGCAATACCGCTGCCGATATACCCATAGTTTTTTATTTTGATATTGTGGATGGAAGAAACCAGTTTTGCTAATTTAACATATAGAGCGATTTCCTGTTCTCTGTCAAACAATGTTTTATCAGCTGCGATTCCTTGTATTTCTCGCTCTATGAGATAACCGTTGGGGTAGAATTGATTATTTTGACTATATGTGATTAGCTCGGCGCAGGGAATGTTATTTTGCATTAAAAGTTGATTGACAAATTGGACTTTGCCGTTTTCCGGCCAGTCTGTGCTTCTGTATAATTTTAAAATATAATGCTTGTCTAATACAGTAAAGGAATATACGAAATTATTAGTAACGTGTTCAAATTTTCTAATTTCCTGGGGGCAGCAGCCAAAATGGCTCTTAATGATTCGATTGACTGTTTCAAGCATTGTATCCGTTTCTATATTCATAAAATCCTCCTATTTAGGAGAACTAAAAAAATATAATCCTCCCAAGTTGTTTTAATGTTTGTTTATTCATAATTAAAATTCCTCCTTTCCTTAAGATTTGCATATCATCATGCTGATATAACTATATCATTTTTTCAAGTATTGTCAATGTTGACAGTTGTTTTTAATGTTGACAGTTGTTTTTTACATATGGATTATCATTATTTCATATATCGCACAATAGCCAAATCTTGTATAATTATTATCCTTTTGATTGATTTTTGTTTGATTGACAATAGGCGATTTATGTAATGTTGTAGATAGAAATTTTTAAATTTAGTGTATAAAAGGTTTACAATAAAGAAAATTCAATGCTACAATAATAGCAGTTGATAGATAATGGAGGTTTGGGATAGTGAACAATAAAAAGAAAAGGATATTTTGGTATAGCTGTTTTATTTTGTTATTTTGTTTTATGACAATGGTAAGGGGGACACAAGTTTCCGCAAAAACTACCATTAAAATGAAACAAAAGAAAATTACTATGTATGAGGGGCAGACAAAGACCTGTAAGGTAAAGGTGAAGCCAAAAAAGGCAGAGGTGACCTTTCAGAGTAAAGCTTCCTGGGTGGCATCTGTATCTTCTAAAGGAAAAATTACTGCTTTCAATGCAGGTACAACAAAAATAACGGCAAAGGCAGGAAAGAAAAAGGCGGTTTGCAAGGTGGTTGTTAAACCGAGAACCATTACCATACCTTCCGCATCGGAGGATATGTTTGTAGGTGAGAGCATTACTTTGAAGGCAAAGACAGCTCCCTCGGCAAAGATTACATGGAGCAGTGAAAATTCGGATATTGCCTCTGTCAGTAAAAAAGGTGTGGTGAAGGCAAAGCGTCCGGGGGCAGTGAAGATTACGGCAAGCGCCAATGGGATTTCATGCAGCTGTTATGTACAGATATCTTACAATCCTTATAGCTTTCCTTATTCGGATGTGACAGTTTTTGTAGGGGAAACAAAAGCTGTAGGAATGAATGATATATCGGAATATGTAAATTTTTCATATCCAACTACGTTTATTGAAAATGAGTGGGGATGGAAGGAGGAGGGAAATCCTTATATGTCTGTTGAAAGTGACGGCAGTGAGGCGTATGTGACAGGAAAGTCGGCAGGAAGTACAATATTGGATGGTCAAGTTACATATTACCGGATAAAAAATGGGCGATATACAGGTACAATGGTGAAGGATTCCTGTAAAATACATGTGGTGGAGGAGGGAATAGACCAACAGCATCTTTTATATGGAAAGGGAAAGCAAGGAATCGTATTGCACTATAAAAAGGTGACGCCGGAGGGAAGGACAATGGATACATCCTCTGCAAAAGTGGAATGGTTTTCCTCTAACAGCAAATGTGTTTCTGTGGGCAGAGAGACAGGTGCCCTGACCTTTTTATCTGGGGGAAAAGCTGTAATAACAGCAAAAGTCAGCAGGGAGGACGGAAGCGCTCAAAGCTTTACCACAGATGTTACTTGCACCCAGCCTGAATTGAAGGTGAGCGGGAGAATCGTGTCTGTGGGAGAGAGCATAAGTGTAGTGCTCAATGGTACAAAAAATAATGCGTTATTTTCTGTGTCCTCCGCAAAAGCGTCTATGGAAAGTGGTTCTAACTACAATGGCTTGTTATATGCACACAAAAAGGGAGCGGTAGTGGTACATGCACAGGTGGATGGGGTGAAGGTGGCATCCCCTGCCATTCAAATTTCCAATCCGAAGCTCAAATCCTCTGATTCCATTATATTGACAAAAGGAAAAAAGTCTGCCATAAAGTGGAAGGGGACAGTAAAGAATAGTAAAATTAGTTATAAGCTATCAGGCAAGGCAGTAAAAATCAACAAAAAGGGTGTGATAACAGGCAAAAAACTGGGAAATGCAAAAATTACGGCTATGGTGGATGGCAAGGAATTTACCATTCTTGCATGTGTGGGAAATGCAAGAGCCATCAAGGCAGTACAGACTGCCCAAAAAATTATAAAAAAGAGTAAATATGACCGTTCTAGGAGAACTCAGGATGGATTTTATGACTGCAGCGCCCTGGTTTGGAAGGGATACAGGTTTCAGCCAGGGCTTATAGGAGGCAGCAGCAGCTATGCACCTGTTGCGGCGGATCAAGCCAAATTTATGGCGCAGAATGGCAAAGTGCTCACTTACGGGCCATGTGAAATGGATAAGATGCTGCCGGGAGATTTGATATTTTACGGAAGCAAAGAAGGAATTGCCGCTTATAACGGTACAGAGGGCAGATATTTGAATATTTATCATGTATCCATGTATGCGGGAAATGGACTGCGTGTTGAGAATCCTGTGCAGTACTATTATCCTCAGGATACGGAGGTTGTTATGGTTGCCAGGCCTATTAGGTAAGATAAGCTTTGATTCTCTTTCACATAATTCATATCAATATTATGACTACGATTTCAATATAATAAATAAGTCTGGTTGTGCATTAATACAGTATTGACTTATTTGCTACAGCAAATATAGAAAGGATAAGTATAATATTTATAAATTGATACATAATAAGCCAAAAGGAGATTTCTTTTGGCTTATTTGCATTTTATATTATATTATTATAATTTTATAAGAAATTACTTATGGAAAATTCTTAAAAAATTCTTATAAGAAATTATTAAGTCAGTAAAAATGCTTCGGAATGGAGGAAAAAATGGCAGATACTTTATATATTAAAGCGGACAGAGCATCCAAGGTGGCTTCCAAAAACGTAACAGTGGGGGACGTGGCAACCTTATATTGTAAAAATACATCCATTACAGCAAAATGTAAAACCTTAAAAATTCTTTCTTTTCAGCAGGAGGGAAAGGAGAGATATGTTTGTTCTATCATGAAAGTGATTTCCTTGATTCAGGAGGAATATCCCGGGTTAGATATACAAAATATTGGAGAGATGGATTTTTTGGTGGAAAAAGACACGAAAAATCAGCCATCGCCGGCTTGGGAGTGGACAAAAGTAGCATTGATTTGTTTGGCAGTGTTTTTTGGAGCAGCATTTGCCATTATGACATTCAATAATGATGTTTCGGTAAAAGAATTGTTTGATCAAATTTATCAGCAGGTGACAGGCAAGGAAGCAGGGAAATTTAATACATTAGAGGTAGGCTATTCTGTAGGATTGGCAATAGGAATTTTAGTGTTCTACAATCATTTTGGAAAAAGAAAAATTCATAAGGATCCTACGCCGATTGAAGTGGAAATGAGATTATATGAAAAAGATATCGAAAATACATTGATTGATGGAGTACAGAGGAAAGGAGCCAGAATTGATGTGGATTAAGGAGGTTTTTTGTCTGCTGTTAGGAGCGGCTTCTAGCCTTGTAGTGGCAGGGGGACTGTTTGCTTTAATTACATCGGTTGGTATTTTACCTCGATTGGCAGGAAAATCCCACACCGGCAGTCATATTGGAAAATACGAGATGTCCGTGGCATTGGGGGGCAGCTTGGGAAATGCATTTATGTTTTTTGACTGGAAGCTGCCCTTAGGAGTAGTTGGTATTGGATTAACCGGTTTGTTTATGGGCGTGTTTATCGGCTGTCTGGCAACTGCTTTGGCGGAAAGCTTAAATACTACAGCGGTTTTTAGCAGAAGGGTGAAGCTGCGAAAGGGAATGGGAATAATAGTGCTGTCTTTGGCATTGGGAAAGACATTTGGTTCCCTTTTGTTTTTTGCCAAACAGTGGTATCACATGCCTTAGTGGTAATTAAAAGAGTATAGAGAGGAGAATGGATTATGCCGCAATTATCAGAGGAACAAAAACAACAATATAATGAATATGTAAAACAGGTTACTCCTACACACAATTTAGGGGCTGTGATGGGAAAAGCATTTCTTGTAGGAGGGATTATTTGTACAATCGGACAGTTTGTAGGAAACTTTCTGAAAAACCAAAATGTGGAGGAGAAAGCAGCAGATACTTGGACTTTAATTTTCTTAATTGCTGCTAGTATGATACTGACAGGCTTAGGCTTATATGCCAAGATAGGTAAATTTGCAGGGGCAGGCTCATTGGTTCCTATTACAGGTTTTGCCAATTCTGTTGTAGCTCCGGCAGTAGAATTTACTGCGGAGGGACAGGTATTTGGTATAGGCTGTAAAATATTTACAATTGCAGGGCCGGTAATATTGTTTGGTATTTTTAGTTCATGGGTGTTAGGTGTTATTTACTGGATATTACAAAATGTGGGAGTATTTTAAATATTTCAATAATGGAAGGTAATGTATAGGAATTAAATTTGGAGGGAATTTCATGAAACAGGAGGAAAATAATATTCCATTGGGATTAGGCTTTAGTCTTGCTATGAATAATCAGGCAATGCAGACTTTTTCTAATATGACGGATACAGAAAAGAAACAGGTCATAGAAGCAGCCAGAGGAGTGCAGTCGAAGGCGGAAATGCAGCATTTAGTGGACAGCATTGCAAGCTTGGACAATATGAAATAAAAGAGCTAAACAGAGCTGCCGGAAAAGAATCCGGTGGCTTTTATATTATAAAAATGTTATACTAAAGGCGGAATTCAGTTAGGATTAAGAATATATGGAGAACAGGAAAGACTATGAAAAATAAAAGCATATATAAATGAAAGAACAAGAAAACAAAAAAGAATGAAAGAAGAGATAGGTAGGATTATGAAAAAAAGAATATGGATTTTATTATTGTGTATTTGTTTAACATTATTACCCTCCTGTGTAGGAGTAGAGCAGTTTCAAAGGAATGACGCCAAAGACAGTGAGACAGGGCTTCTGGAAGTGCATTTTATTGATGTGGGACAGGGGGACAGCACATTGTTGATATGTGATGGAGAAGCCATGCTTATAGATGCAGGAAACAATGACCAAGGTACAAAAATTCAAAATTATTTGACTAAGCAGGGGGTAAAGAAATTAAAGTATATGATTGGCACTCACCCTGACGCAGACCATATTGGAGGTATGGATGTTGTTTTATATAAATTTGATTGTGACACAATATTGATGCCGTCAGAAGCAAAGGATACGGCTACATATCGGGATGTAATAGATACTATGAAAAATAAAGGCTATCAAAATACTCTTCCCCAGGTGGGAAAAGAGTATACTTTGGGGGAAGCAGTTTTTACTATTTTGTCGCCTGGAAAAGAATACGACAACAGCAATGATAATTCTATAGCCATTCGTGTTTTGTATGGTAAAAAAAGTTTTCTTTTCACAGGTGATGGGGAGGAGGAAGCGGAGGAGGATATGCTGCGCAGTGGGCTAGTCTTAAAGGCAGATGTATATAAGGCAGGTCATCATGGCAGCAGGACGGCATCCTCTGAAAAATTTATGAAAACGGTTTCGCCACAATATGCAGTAATTAGCTGTAAAGAGGGCAATTCTTACGGACATCCCCATGCTGCCACCATGAATACTTTTAGGGCAATGGGAATAGATGTATTCCGCACCGATGAACAGGGAACAATTGTGGCAAAATGTGACAAAGAGACAATTACTTTTAATGCCAGTCCCTCTGACACATGGAAGGCGGGGGAGCCAACCGGCACAGGAAAAAAGCAAAATCACATTAAAAATGAGAAGCAGGAAAATCTGCAAGGAAAAGAGGAAAAACGGAACAGTTCGTATATATGCAATACAAATACGATGAAATTTCATCTGGAGTCATGTCAGTCTGTCCAAAATATGAAAAAAGAAAACAAACAGGAAGTATTTACGAATCGGGAAGAATTAATAAATCAAGGCTATAAGCCATGCGGAACTTGTAATCCGTGAGAGGAATGGTAGAGAGATAATCTACGTTGATTTAGAAATAATATGGATAAAGGAGACAAAGCTATGGCAATTATTGGAATTGATTTAGGTACTACCAACAGTCTGGTAAGTGTGTGGAAGGATAGTAGAATTCAGCTGATTCCCAATTCTTTGGGAGAATTTCTGACGCCTTCTGTTGTCAGCTTTGGCAAGGACGGGCAGGTATATATCGGCAGGATTGCAAAGGAAATGTTGATTACCAATCCGGAAAGTACATTTGCAGAATTTAAACGCAATATGGGAACCAACTATATATACCAGGCAGGAGGGAAA
This sequence comes from uncultured Lachnospiraceae bacterium, assembly GCA_910578605.1. Taxonomy (GTDB): domain Bacteria; phylum Bacillota; class Clostridia; order Lachnospirales; family Lachnospiraceae; genus MGBC111451. The sequence goes on from CAJTQG010000023.1 coordinate 18,604, forward strand.
ACATATACGGCCCAGGATTTATCTGCATTGCTGCTGCGAAGGTTAAAGGAGGATGCACAGAATTTTCTTGGTGAGGAGGTGAGGGAGGCGGTTATCAGTGTGCCGGCATATTTTAATGATGAAAAAAGATGTGCCACAAAAATGGCAGGGGAGATGGCAGGGCTTCATGTAGAACGGTTGATTAACGAGCCTTCTGCCGTTGCCATGAAGCACCATATTCAACAAGATGTGATGGAGACATTTATGATTGTAGATATAGGAGGAGGTACACTAGATGTCTCTTTGGTGGAAGCATTTGAAAATATGGTGGAAATACAGGCAGTAGCAGGAGATAATTATCTAGGAGGCAAAGACTTCAATGAAGCGATTGCCATGGATTTTTACAGGAAGCAGGGAATAACCGAGAATTTACTCACATCCTGTGAGAGAGAAATTGTGCTGAAGGAGGCGGAGGAATTAAAGCGGGATTTGTCTAAAAAGCAGGAGGCTAGCCGCAGCTTTTTTCTAGGTGGCAAAGAATTTTCCATGGATTTAAATAACCAAGAATTAATACATATCAGTGTGGATTTGTTAAAACGAATTGCTATTCCCATGAAGAAAGTAATATCCGACAGTGGAGTGGACATAGAGGAAATTGATAAAATTATATTGGTGGGAGGCTCCTCTAAAATGCCTGTGATTTCCAGTTATATTCGCAAGCTGCTGGATATAGAGGTGGAGGCAGATGATACTCCTGACGAAAGTATTGCTGTGGGAGTGGGAATTGCGGCGGCCATTAAAGAGCGGCAGGGGGACGTAAAGGATTTAATTCTGGCAGATATTTGTCCATTTTCTTTGGGGACGGAGCTGTATGATGGAAGTTTTTCGCCGATTATCCAGAGAAATGAAACCCTTCCCTGTATGCGAACTTCCTATTACGTGACGGTGAAGGATAATCAGAGAGAACTTACCTTTCCCATTTATCAGGGGGAGAATTTGACAGCCAAGGATAATTTGAAATTATGTGAATTAAAGATAACAGGTCTGCCTCGGGCTCCTAAGGGAGAAGTAGGCGCCCGTGTCACTTTTTTATATGATATTAACGGAATCTTAGATATTCAAATTGAGGGGGATAATAAACAAACGGTACATAAGTTAATTGCCAATAAAAAGATGGGCTTGTCAGAGGCAGAAATAAAAAGAAGGGTGGAGGAACTGAAAAAGGTTACCATGCATCCTTTAGAAAAAGAGGAAAACCGTCTGCTGATTGAAAAGGCCCAAAGCTTGTATCAGCAGGCAAACCCATTGGTGAGAGGGCAGATTGCAGGCATGCTTCATTATTTTAGAGATACATTGGAGCATGAAAAGGGAAGAACTGTCAGGGAAGCTTACGTTCGGTTTTCTGTGTTTTTAGAAGCCATGGAAAATAATAGGATAGAGTTTGCAGATGATGATGAAGATTTCTGGGAGAAATGGGAGGAGGAGATCATGGAACAAGATATGGAGGAATAGAAAATAGAGAGAACCAAAAAGAAAACGATAAAAAGAAAATGTTAAAATAAGAGATAGGATGGTTTGGTACAAAATATGAATATTTGGGATGCTGGTGTATGGGATACTTTGGGGATTGCTCGTACAACAGATATTGCATTGATTAAATCTGCCTATGCAAAAAAGGCGAAGGAATGTCATCCTGAGGAATTTCCTCAGGAGTTTCAAAATTTACAGAAGGCATATAAAAGTGCTGTTCAATATGCCAAGTTAAATAAAAATAAGGAAAAATTACAGAGAGATAATATACAGAGAGATAACATACAGACAGAAGATATACAAAGGGAAAACATTCGGTGGGAAGCTCCTCCGATTGAAAACCTGCAGGTAGAAAATAAACAAACTGACAAAATATCAAAAGAAAATAAACAAACCGAAAAAATTCAAACTGAAGAAATTCAAACCGAAAAATTTAAAAAAGAAAAATATCAAAACAAAAATATAGAGCAAGACAGGCGGCAGGAGAAACATTTAGAAGCGAAGTTTCATTTGAAGGACAAGAAAGCGTTAGAAGAAGAGATAAGTCATGGGAAGATTGAAAAAGAAAAGAGACAGAAGAGTGAAGAAAATACTATAGGGATGGATTTTAACTTTGATGAAGTTGAGCTGATGGATTTAAAGGAGAAATTTTGGTTTGAATTTTATAATATTGGGGAAAGTCCATATCTAAACAATAATTTAAAATGCTGGCAGTATTTTTTGGAACAAGAACAATACAAACCTTTATATAAACAAGAAAATTTTATGCAAAGCTTTATTGATAATGTGTGTTTTTTATCCGGCTGGTATTTTAGAACCATTCGTTTTTTTCATCATTGGTTAAATCAATTAGAAGAAAAAGAAAACTTAACAGAAAGGAAAAACACCAATCAAAGGAGAAAAAGAAATATTTGGTGGAAAATAAAAGGTATCTGTTTTTGGAAAGGCTGTCTTCGCCTGGTAGGAAAATGTGCAACAATGGAACAAAAGCAGCTTCACAATACGTTTATCAGCAATTTGGAGAGAATGGGGAGGAAGGAAAAAAATGACAGAAAGTTAAAGAGCCAGGAGTCAATACGTTGTTATTTGGAGATGTACTTTGCCTACTGTGTAAAACATAAAAATTTAGTACATCAGTATTATCAAGCCAACAATTCAAGAAGAGCAATGATATCAGGAATGCTCATAGCTCTTGTTATATTTATTTGGCTTTCTATGTCAGTAGATAAGAGTACAAAAGAAAAACAGATGGAGGAGAGAAACAGTAAGGCTTTTGAGGAGAAGAGAGAATATTTTAGAGATTATATAGAGGAGAGAGAAAGTAATATAGGGAGGGAAAGTAATATAGAAAATGAAAGCAATATAGAAAATGAAAGCTGAGGAGATAAACTAACTCCACAGCTTCACTTGATTTTTATAGTGGTGGGACTTAAACATTGCCTCATAGATATGCTTTAATGGAACAAGCATATTTTCAGAATTCATGTTGTCAGATAAAAATAAAATATCATAAGATACGCCAAACAGACAGGAGTGAAGATTTGTAATCTGGCAGCCGCAATTTTCATAAAAAGAAATTCGTTTTTGGCGTACTTTTTTGTCTGCTGTGTTTTTGGCATCCGCTATTGCCTCACATTCTATAAATATACCGGTTGTCTGTGGGAGGTTTTGACTCAAAAAATCCGGCAGCAAAGAAAAAAATGCATGACCATAGCCCATTCCCCTATATGAGGGCAGAATAGCAAAATAATCCAGCAGACAGTATGTGCCAGGCTGTGGTGTTATTAAGAGTGCATAGCCTCTTATAGTGTCATCATCTAAGAGTCCTATGCCGCAGCATAGGTTATTATCTATTAACTCTAGTATACGGTTTAACGGCTTAAGTTCAGACGATGGAAAATCATTTTTCATATAATGGTGATAAATCCAGGAGATTTCTTCTTTTGTCAATTGTTGAAGGGTTTTATTTTTCATTTTCTTCATGCCTCCATTTCCTATATGAGAAATTTGTTTTTGCTGTATTAGCCCCTTACTTCAGTTTGTGCAATATTTGTCTATGATGTTGCAATGATATGTCTTTTCATAGCGGATGAAAATAGGTAAACTATTATTACATAAAGTAGTTTGTATCATGATGCCAATGTAATCACAAGCTTGCTTTTGTGGATGCCCCAATAAATAAGTGAAACGAAAGGGCGTTGCATGATAAGTCAAATGATAGCACAACATATTACTCAAAAGCAAGCAAATAGTGTTAATGTTGGGTTTCAGAATGGAGGTATTTTTATTATGAATCAGTTACCAAAATTAAAGATAGGGGTTGTGGCTGTGAGCAGGGATTGTTTTCCCGAAAGCTTGTCCGTCACTAGAAGGCAGGCATTGATGAAGGCTTACAGGGAAGCCTATGGGGAGGAGGAAATCTACGAATGTCCTGTCTGCATTGTGGAGAGTGAGTTGCATATGCTGCAGGCACTGGAGGATTTAAAGGAGGCAGACTGTAATGCATTAGTAGTGTATCTTGGCAATTTTGGACCGGAAATTGCAGAGACAATGCTGGCAGAGAAATTTGAAGGACCTAAAATGTTTATAGGGGCAGCGGAGGAGACGGGAAATAATTTGATTCAGGGAAGGGGAGATGCCTACTGCGGCATGCTGAATGCTAGCTATAATTTAAAGCTTCGAGGAGTAAAGGCATACATACCGGATTATCCAATCGGAACAGCCAAGGAATGTGCCCAGATGATATATGAATTTCGCCCTATTGCCAGAGCCGTGCTGGGCCTTAGAGATTTAAAGATTATCAGTTTTGGTCCCCGTCCTATGAATTTTCTTGCCTGTAATGCACCAATACAGCAATTATATCATTTGGGAGTGGAGATAGAGGAAAATTCAGAATTGGATTTATTTGAGGCGTTTCACAAGCACCAGGGGGATAAGAGGATACCGGAAATTGTCAGGGAGATGGAGGAGGAACTAGGTCAGGGAAATAAAAAACCGGATATTCTTCCAAAATTAGCCCAATATGAGCTGACATTGAAGGATTGGATAAATGAGCATAAAGGAAGCAGAAGCTATGTGGCTGTTGCGGGAAAATGTTGGCCTGCGTTTCAGACACAGTTTGGCTTTGTGCCTTGTTATGTCAATAGCCGTCTGACCTCCCAGGGGATTCCTGTTTCCTGTGAGGTGGATATTTATGGCGCCCTTAGTGAATTTATTGGAACGGTTGTCAGTGAGGATATTGTCACTCTGCTAGATATTAACAATAATGTGCCGGCGGATATGTACCAGGAGGATATTGCAGGCAAGTTCCCTTATACCCACCAAGATACTTTTATGGGCTTTCACTGTGGAAATACAGCAGCCTCCAAGCTGTCCTTCTGTGAGATGCGTCATCAGCTGATTATGGCAAGGTCACTGCCCCAGGAGGTAACCCAGGGAACCCTGGAGGGGGATATTTTGCCGGGAGATATTACTTTTTACCGCATTCAAAGCACAGCGGATGGAAGGCTTAGAGCTTACATTGCCCAGGGGGAAGTTCTTCCGGTTGCCAGCCGTTCCTTTGGGGCAATCGGTGTGTTTGCCATCCAGGAGATGGGCAGATTTTATCGACATGTGTTAATTGAAAAGAATTTCCCTCACCATGGAGCGGTAGCCTTTGGCAACTACGGAAAGGCCCTGTTTGAAGTATTTCGATATATTGGTGTGCCGGTGGAAGAGATTGGCTATAATCAGCCGGCAGGCGTTCGTTATCCTACGGAGAATCCATGGAAGGAATGAGGTGAAGCATGCTTTATATAGGAATTGATTTAGGAACATCGGCAGTAAAGCTTCTTTTGATGAAGGAAAATGGAAGCATACAAAAAATTGTGTCAAAAGAGTATCCCATTTGTTTTCCAAAAACAGGATGGGCAGAACAGAATCCAGAAGATTGGTATGAGAAGACGGTGGAGGGCATTAAAGAATTGACACAAGGGTGTGATAAGTCCCAAATTAAGGGAATCAGCTTTGGGGGACAAATGCATGGGCTTGTGATACTGGATGAGAGGGATTGTGTAATTCGACCTGCCATTTTGTGGAATGATGGAAGGACAAAAAAACAGACGAACTATTTAAACGAGGAAATCGGCAGAAATGCATTGGTACAGTACACAGGAAATATTGCCTTTGCCGGATTTACGGCGCCAAAGTTATTATGGCTGCAGCACAAGGAGCCGGATAATTTTAAAAGAATTGCAAAACTTATGCTGCCAAAAGATTATTTAGTCTATTGTCTTTGCGGTGTTCACAGTACAGATTATTCCGATGCATCTGGTACATTGCTTTTGGATGTAGAGCATAAATGCTGGTCTGAAAAAATGCTTGATATATGTAAAATTACCACAAAGGTTTTGCCCAAGCTTTATGAGAGCTATGAGGTTGTGGGAACAATAAAAAAAGAGGTTGGAGCAGAGCTTGGACTGGGGCCGGATGTGAAAATCATAGCGGGGGCAGGGGACAATGCGGCGGGGGCAGTGGGCTGCGGAGCTGTAGGTGAAAACAAGTGCAATATTTCTGTTGGCACTTCAGGAACTATTTTTCTTTCAGCCAAAACTTTTTATGAGGATAGGGGCAATGCCCTTCATTCCTTCGCTCATGCAGATGGCAACTATCATCTGATGGGGTGTATGTTAAGCGCTGCCTCCTGCAACAAGTGGTGGATGGAGGAGATTCTTCACACAAAGGATTACCAGGCACAACAGAGAACGATCCAAAAGCTAGGGGAAAATTCTGTTTATTTTCTGCCCTATCTTATGGGAGAGCGGGCGGTTCATAACAATCCTGATGCCAGGGGTATGTTTATTGGTCTTGGATTGGACACTTCTAGGGAGGAGATGACTCAGGCAGTGCTGGAAGGAGTTGCATTTGGCCTGAGGGATTCCTTAGAGGCAATGAAACAATTAGGAGTGGAGTTAAAGAGTGCAACACTTTGCGGAGGCGGCGGCAAAAGTCTGCTTTGGAAAAAAATATTAGCCAATGTATTGAATTTAGAGCTCCAGACATTAGAGTGTGAGCAGGGACCTGCCTACGGAAGCGCTATATTGGCAGCAGTGGGCTGCAAAGAGTATGAGAGTGTTGAGCAGGCGACAAAAACTTTGGTGAAAGTAAAAGAATCCATCAGCCCTGAGACCGAACTGACAGAAAAATATAATCAGTGTTATGAGAAATTTAAAAGTATATATCCCGCAGTGAAAGAGTTATTTAGTGAGCTGTTGTTGTAAATTTATTTTTACATATTCCTTTGGACTCATTTGAAATACTTTGCCAAAAGCTCGATGAAAGGTACGAATATTGTCAAAACCGGCTTCCATGGCAGCAGTGGTGATGGAATCTGTTGTGCTTAAAAGTCTGGAGGCAGCATATTCTACCCGCAGTCGATTGACATAGTCTGGAAAGGATGTGTGAAGCCGACTGGAAAAAAGTCGGGAAAGCCGGTATTTATCTATATAAACCCCATCAGCCACGGATTGCAGAGTCAGTGGTTGTGTAAAATGGCCCGAGATATAATCTAACACTCTGTATAGAATATCATCATTGGCACAGGAGGCAGCATCTAAATGTAATGCCGGCAGTAATCGGCACAATAATACTTTGGCATAGATTTCCTTTGTGAAGGAGGTCTCCTCCCTTTGGGTTATTGTTTGAGAAGCGTGAAGAATATCCGGGTGCAGGGAAGCTAATGAGTACACAAAAGGGTTTGGCCGCCAATTTGCAATCCACTGGTTGAATTCATGAAGCACAGCATCCTTAAATAAAAGCACATACCCTTTGTTTTCCCCGCTTTCTTTTAATTCATAGGAGTGAACATAGTGAGGATAGATAACAGCTAGTTCTCCTTCTCTTACAATAGATGTCTGTCCATCCACTGTTATTTCAATGGTGCCATTCTGTAGAATAACAAGCTCTAAGCCTTGGTGAAAATGAGCGGGAAAACTGAAATTTTCAAATGAATTGATAAAAATATTTGAGTTTTTTACTTCATAAAATGGCAACATAGCTCCTCCTAAAACGAAATGCATCAATGCAATAATTGTCTAATATTATATGAGAAAATGAACTTTTAAGCAAGAAAAAGTGAATAGGTAATTGTGAAACTTTATATTGATAAGTTTTGTACAATTATGAACTTTTTTGAAGGAGTTTCGCAAATAGCTAGAAAAAATAAATAGTGAAAGGTTGGAATATAAGAAAAATGATGGAAAAGAAATCAGAACACATTACATGGGTGAGTACAACAGAGGAACATCAGTGGGTGGAGAATGAGAAGCTTTCTGTAAGTTCTGTAAGGGAAAAGTCAGAAGATAAAGATAAGATGGGGCAAACAGAACAAAAATATTACGTGAAGGTGGACCAGGAGGTAGGATATCAGAAGTTGGAAAAACATCCTTGGGGCGGCTGCTTTAATGAGAGAGGGTATCGTGCTATGGAAAAACTTTCAGAGGAGGAGAAAAATAAAATTATCCATGCTCTGTTTGGACAGGAAGGTCTGGCACTCAGTGCGGCAAGGACACCTTTGGGGTCAAGCGATTACGCAATAGAATCCTATTCTTATGACGAGACGGAGGGAGATTATGAGTGCAAGGATTTTTCTACTTCAAGGGATGACACCTATCTCATTCCGTACATTAAGAGAGCACTAGAGTGCAACCCAGATATTTACCTTTGGGCATCTCCATGGTCTCCTCCATCCTGGATAAAGAAGAATAAAGCTCTTGTAGGAGGCGAGATTGAGGATACCCATGACAATTTTAAGGCATATGCCAAATATTTTGTCAAATATATTCAGGAATACAAGGAAAAGGGAATTAAGGTGCAGATGGTAATGCCTCAAAATGAACCAACAATGAACACGGCTTATGCTTCCTGTCTGTGGAGTGGGGAGCAGCTCAATACCTTTGTTCGGGATTATTTAGCCCCTGCATTTTTAAAGGAGAAGATAGATACAAAGATATGGCTTGGTACATTTACGGATTCTGACTCCTCTCTGGTTGACCCAACTCTGTCAGACCCAGTGACGAAATCTATGATTGAGGGAGTGGGGTTCCAATGGTGGGGAAAACAAAAGGCGTTCATGATTTACAGGGAAAATACTGGCTTAAAGCTGATGCAGTCTGAGACTATATGCGGAAATGGTGAGAACAACTGGCAGTATGCACAGGAACAGTTTGATCTAATAAAGGGCTACATGGAGGCAGGGGTGAATGCCTATATGCTGTGGAATATGGTGCTGGACGAAAAAGGAGAAAACACGGCTCCCAATCCATGGCATCAAAATTCACCGATTATCGTTCAATCTCAAGACGGTCAGGTAATTTATAATCCACAATATTATATGATGAAGCACTTTAGCCATTTTGTGCAGGGAAATGCCAGAAGAATAAAAACTAGTTCTTTTGGAGTGGATGCCATAGCTTTCCAAAATTCTGACGGAGAAAACATATTGATTGTAAAGAATGGAAATGAAGACAGCAGAAAAGTATGTATTGATTTTAACAAAAGGACAGTGGAGGTGGAGCTGCTGCCTCATTCTTTTCACACCTTTATAGCTGCAGGGGAGATTAAGACTGACATGGATTCCAGTTTCACTCAGGAGATATCCAGTGAACCTCAGGAGCTCTGGATAAAATTGATACACAAGGATAGTGGTTTAGCCCTTGCTGTTAAAAATGCTTCCTATACCAATGGGGAGGAGCTTGTGTTATATGATAACCAAGGAACGGCAGACCAGATTTGGAAATTGGATAATCAGACCAATCGAGATGAAATAGGAAAAGAAACCTATAAAATGATAAATAAACATAGCCTGCGTTTGGCCGGCATACAAGGAGGCAGTGCAGAAAGCGGTGCTGCTCTTTTACAGTGGGATGACGATGGTTCTGCTAATCAGCAGTGGAGGCTTCAAAAGGTGAAGATAGATGAAAAAATGTATGTGAAACTTATAAATGGAGGTAGCGGTTTGGCAGCAGCTCCAAAAAAGGGGGATGTTCATATAGGAACAGGACTTTGTCAACAGGCAGATAAGGATACAACGTCAGAACTATGGGAAATTGTTTTGATAAGCGGAGATAAAAAAATGCTTTCGCTGTAGTTTGTTCGGAAAGGATAGGAGGAGCCTGAGGTATGTCATATCAAAAAACAATAGCAGCCTGTTTTGTTGGTTACATAATACAGGCCATTGTAAATAATTTTGTGCCTTTGTTATTTCTCACCTTTCACAGCCAATATGGAATACCATTATCCCAAATTACATGGTTGGTTACGGTAAATTTTTGCATTCAGTTGTTGGTAGATTTGCTTTCTGTGAAATGGATTGATAAGATTGGTTATCGCCTCTCTCTATTGACAGCCCATATATTATCAGCGTTAGGTTTGATTCTCTTGATTTTTTTGCCGGAGCAGACAGGAGATGCTTTTGTAGGTCTGTTGATTTCGGTTGCCATATATGCTGTGGGGGGAGGTCTGCTGGAGGTTTTGCTCAGTCCGGTAGTGGAGGCTTGTCCTACTGAGCATAAGGAAAAAACTATGAGTTTGCTTCATTCGTTCTATTGCTGGGGGCATGTAGGTGTTGTATTGATTTCAACAATATTTTTTGCTGTGGCAGGGATGGAACACTGGAAGCTTCTGGCCTTTGTTTGGGCTCTTGTACCTATTGTAAATTTTTTTATATTTGCTGGGGCGCCCCTTGCCTCCCTGATAGAAGAGGGGGAGGAGGGAATGAACTTAAAGGAATTATTTTCTGTTAGTGTATTCTGGGTGTTTATGGCAATGATGATGTGTGCAGGAGCCAGTGAGCAGGCAGTGAGCCAGTGGGCGTCAACCTTTGCAGAAAAAGGACTGGGAGTTGGCAAAACAGTAGGGGATTTGGCAGGTCCTATGTCATTTGCTCTCCTTATGGGGATATCTCGTTTTATCTACGGGAAGTATGGCCACAAAATAAAGCTGGAATATTTTATGGCGGTGAGCGGAGTGCTGTGTATCTTTTCCTATCTTTGTATTGCCCTGATTCCCAATCCGGCAGTAGGTTTAATTGGCTGCGGTATCTGCGGTTTGTCCGTGGGAATTATGTGGCCCGGAACCTTTAGTAAAGGGGCATCTTCCATTAAAAGAGGAGGTACGGCTATGTTTGCTCTTTTTGCACTGGCAGGGGATTTGGGCTGTGCAGGAGGGCCTACCTTAGCTGGTATTGTATCTGGCTGTATGGGAGATAATTTGCGGATGGGAATATTAGCAGCAGTTATTTTTCCGGTTCTCATGGTGGCAGGATTGTTTGGGGCAGGAAAAGGAAAACAACAAAGAGTGTAATGCTCCTTGTTGTTTTTTGTTTTATAGGTAATTTTCTCCAATTATAGCAAAAAATTTATGAGACTGCCATCTGTCAGCTTGTGCAAGGTTATTGATTTTCCATGAAATTAGTGGTATAGTAACAATAGTGTTAGGCTGGACTAATAAAGGGTAGTAGTTTGCTCAATATGTTCCAAGAGAGTTTGAAAATCTGGAGACAGAAAGGAGTTGTATACAAATGGGAAGAAAGCCGAGAGGTCTTAGTATCAGTGTGAAAATCTTACTTCCTGTAAGTATGGTATTGATTTTAGTTTGTCTTGTAATGGGAATGAATTCCTATATCAGGATGCGGGAGGGATTTGTGGAGCAGGGAGTGGACAGTGCAGATGTGGCGGCAAATATTGCGGTGAGCGCTGTGGATGGGGATAAAATAACAGAACTTGATGAAGGCGGTCAGGAGGCAGAGTATTATGAGCAGCTGCATCAATCTCTTCTTCATGTTAAGAAAACTTGCGGTATAGCCTATGTCTATGCATTGTATACAGATAAAAGCAAGGTATATTATTATGTAGACACAGACGAAACAGAGGGACAGAATGATTTTGGAGATGAATTTGAGGATTCCTATGAGGAGCTTGCCAGTGTGTTTGGCGGGGAGGAGTATATACAAGATTATATTGATTCTACAAAGGACGGAGATTTAATTACTGTTTACAAGCCTATAAAGGACAGCGGTGGAAGTGTGGTGGCAATTTTAGGCTGTGATTATGATGCATCTAGTGTTGTACAACGTCTAAATGTTTCCCGAAATCAAGTGTTCCAGATTGGAGCGGTGTGCCTTGTTGTAGCATTAGTATTGTTGGTGATTATAGTATGGGGAATTATGAAAAATATGCGGCTAGTGGACAGCAAATTATATGATTTGGTAAATCATGGAGGTGATTTGACACAAAAGCTAAATATACATTCCGGTGATGAGATGGAATTGATTGCGGGAAGTGTGAACATGTTGCTGGATTATATCTGTCAGATTATGCAGAACATATTTCACAATTCAGAGGAGTTAAATGTATCCTCCAAGGAAGTGCTGGATTCTTTAATAGATGCAAAGGACAGTGTATCAGATGTATCTGCCACCATGGAGCAGATGAGCGCTGCCATGGAAGAGACGGATGCTTCCCTGACATTAGTGACAAAGTCTGTGTCAGAAGTTTACCAGACTATTGAAAGTATAGCAGCATCGGCCCATGAGGGGGCTGTCTCCTCCCAGGAAATTATGGGAAATGCTGCTAGTATTTATCAGCAGGCTGTGATTCAGCAAAGTACAGTCAAAACAAAGGTGGGGGATATGGTGGAGGCAATTAATGAAAAAATTGATCACTCCCATGCGGTAAAGAAAATCAATGAGCTGACTCAGGAAATATTAGAGATTACAAGTCAAACAAATTTATTGTCATTAAATGCAAGTATAGAAGCGGCGAGAGCAGGGGAATTGGGCAAGGGCTTTGCTGTAGTTGCCGGAGAAATCGGGCAGCTTGCCAATCATTCTGCTCAGGCTGCCATGCAGATTCAGCAGGTTAGCCAGGAAGTAATCAATGCGGTAGATGAGCTGGCAGAGGAATCTCAAAATATGGTTCACTTTATAGATGAGGTGGCTATGAGCGGCTATGAAAAATTGCTGGATACAAGTGAGCATTACAGGGCAGATGTGAGTGCAATGAACGAAAAAATGGAAGAGTTTCAAAGGGAGAGCAGACAGCTAGAGAGCACTATGGATTCGGTGAAGGATGCCATTGACTCCATTAACAAGGCGGTTGAGGAGAGTACAATGGGAATTACAGATACAACACAGATGGCGGTGCAGCTTACATCAAGCATTATGGAAATAGAAGAGCAGGCAAGCGCTAACAAAGAGATTTCCCAGCAACTGAATTCAGAGGTACACAAGTTTAAACTAGAGTGATACCATAGCTAATAAAATAATAAATGGGGCGGATAAAACAGCCCCATTTATTATAAAGGTAGACAGATTAAATAAAGGTACAAATCTCTTCTACGGTTTTTCTTTTTGGCATCTCAGGTTCAATATCAGCATATCCAACACTAACAACAGCCACAATCTCTTCCGTATCAGGAATTTGAAAGAATTCTCGGATTTTCTCATGATCATAAATTCCCATAATCAATGTTCCAAGACCTAACTCTTGTGCTTTTAAGCAAATATTTTGAATTTGCAGTCCATTGTCAAAATATTGCCATCCGTTTTGTAAGTGGGAGGAATAATTGCCGTCCTTCTCAAAGCCGCTTCTGTTTTTGACAACGGTGGACACAATGACTACAGGTGCATTTTTAATATTGTTTTGGTTAAATTCCGGCAGACAGGGCAGAAACTTTTTTGTTTTTTCAAGAGTGTCGGTTATGTAGTAGCGGGATACTTGGGAGTTTTTCCAAGATGGTGCCATAATAGCAGCCCTGATAAGCTCTTGAATCAGCTCCTGTGTAACAGGTTGTTCTTTGTATTTTCGAATGCTTCTTCTCTTAGTTAAACATTGCTGTAATTCCATATATTTCATCCTCTCCTTTTTTGAGTATATTGTAAGACAAGTATACACATCTTATTATACTTTCGCAACTTTTTATATAGGAATTTTTTTATTTTTATGGTAAAATATGCACGAAGCAATGAGCAAAAGGCATGCTGCTTTACAGTATTTTGCAAATGTGGCTTTATATAGTTACAAAAATTTATAGAAAGGATGGGGAACTACCCCTAATAGAAAAATGTTAAAAGAAAAAAAACGAAATTCTTTTTCAGGTTCCATCGGCTTTGTGCTTGTGGCTGCGGGAAGTGCAGTGGGACTTGGAAATATTTGGAGATTTCCTTATCTTGCTGCTAAGGACGGAGGAGGACTTTTCCTAGTATTGTATTTGATATTAGCGATTACTTTTGGATTTACTCTTCTCACCACAGAGATTGCCATAGGAAGAAAGACAAAGCAAAGCCCGCTGACAGCGTACAGTAAACTAAAGGAAAAGTGGGGTTTTATCGGTGTGCTGGCATGTTTGGTTCCGGTTATTATTTTGCCTTATTACTGTGTAATAGGGGGATGGGTTGTAAAATACTTTCTGGTTTATCTGACAGGGGAAGGGGATAAAGCCGCATCAGACGGATATTTTACAAGTTATATTACAGGGGAATGGCAGCCTGCTCTTCTTATGATTATCTTTTTATTAATGGTGGCCGTTATTATATTTATGGGAGTGAATAAGGGGATTGAGGCATGTTCAAAGGTGATTATGCCTATTCTGCTTGTTCTTGTTGTAGGTATTGCTATATTTTCTATGACAATTCATTATACGGATCATGCAGGTGTGACTAGGACAGGCTTGGAGGGCTTTAAGATTTATGTGGTTCCCAATTTTGACAATATGACAATAAAGGGATTTTTTACAGTTCTGCTAGATGCTATGGGACAGTTGTTCTTTAGCTTAAGTGTTGCAATGGGAATTATGATTGCCTATGGCTCCTATGTGAGGGATGATGCTAATTTAGTGAAATCTATTAATCAAATAGAAATTTTTGATACAGTGGTAGCATTTTTGGCAGGCGTAATGATTATTCCGGCTGTATATACATTTATGGGACGAGAGGGAATGGCGGCATCAGGGCCAAGTCTTATGTTTGTCTCCCTGCCTAAAGTATTTACATCTATGGGAAAAATAGGTGCTGTTGTAGGTCTTTTATTTTTTGCCATGGTGTTTTTTGCGGCTCTGACTAGTGCGGTTTCTGTTATGGAAGCAGTGGTTTCTAGCTTTATGGATAAATTTCATATGTCTAGAATAAAGGCAACTGCCATTGAGACAAGCATTGCGCTTGTGGGAGGGATTATTGTATGTCTTGGTTACAATAAGTTGTTTTTTGAAATTACCCTGCCAAATGGAGCAAAGGCACAGATTCTTGATATTATGGATTATATTAGCAACAATTGTTTTATGCCTTTAGTGGCAATCGGAACATGTATATTGATTGGATGGATTGTGAAACCGAAGACAGTGATAGATGAAGTGGAGAAATCTGGATGTAAATTCGGCAGAAAGAAGCTTTATATTGTAATGATACAATATATTGCGCCCATATTGTTGGTGATATTATTGTTGAAATCATTGGGAATTCTAACGTTTATTTAATTGGTTCCTTTAAGCTCCCAATTGCGGCAAGAAATGAAGGGTGAATAAGAGATGGATAAAATTGCGGATATTATTAATGAATGGGACCCTATTGGTTTATTTCCAATGGCGCCTAAAGATGAATATGAGAATGAAATACAAAAGCTAAAAGTATTATTACAGCAAAGTGAGCTGTGTGCTGAGCAAATAGCTCAGGGTATCGAGGAAATCTTTATTGCTGCTTTTGGAGAGGATGTGTTTAAACAGTCAAGAGAGAGCTGCATGAGAATTGCAGAAGCAGTAATAGATAAAAAATAATCAAAGCTATGAAAATAAACATTTCATAAATCATTATGTTTGACCTTTTTATAACATTACACAATAATAATTGTAGAAAAAGGAGAGAATGGTTGTGTCTGAAGAGTTAGCGAATATTCGTTCCAGCATTGAGGCATTAGGAATGGATTTTCAATTCATGGGAAGAATCAAAACAAATATGAATGGGATAGAACGGGAAATATAGCTTTTAGAATATGACCATGCCCAATTCGGCTATGTAGCTGGTCATGAATATTATCATGAGGAAATTAAGTATTTGCAGGAAACTTATCAGAGTAAAATAATAGAAGCCAATGGGGATGGTGGGTTTTATTACTAATATTTAAAAAGTACACTGAACATATGAATGTAAAGTGTACTTTTTTGTTTATAGAAAAGAATATGGAAAAGAACATCCTATAATACAAAAACTTTGTTGGAAAGGAGTTTTTATTGAAAAAATCCTTGACATAAATGGTCAAATAGACTATTATAATAGAAAATAAATAGTCGCTATGACTATTTTGATAGATTGTTATCAGATTGGCTGGCTTGTCTGTAAATAATGGATATTCCAAATATTTCATAGTGTTGTATTATGCCCCAGTATAAGTCAGGAAGCAGATTATCATGTAAAAGCTAAGAGGAAGGGAGAAGTACAATGAACCATTTATCTGAAAACGCAAAAGAAAACTTTAATAAGAAAGAAAATAGTAAGGATGCAATGATATCAACATTATCAAACAAGTTAAAAGATGAAAATCGCCCTTGGGAGACAGACCAAACCTTGACGGAGGAGGAATTTTTAAAACAATATAATCCAAAAGCATATGACAGTCCGGCTGTGACAGCAGATATTTTAATTTTTACAATAAACAGAGAACAAAAGCTGCAGCTATTACTGATTCAAAGGGGAAGGCATCCCTTTAAAGGAAAGTGGGCGGTGCCGGGCGGTTTTGTGGAGATGGATGAATCTCTAGACCAGGCGGCAGCTAGAGAATTAAAGGAGGAGACAGGGCTTGAGGACATTTACTTAGAGCAGCTATATACTTTTGGAGCAGTAGATAGAGATGCCAGAACAAGAGTGATTTCTGTTGCATATATTGCTTTAGTACCAGCTAGAAGGCTGGATTACCGTGCAGGAGATGATGCGGCGGATGCCTGTTTATTTGATGTGGAGTATACAGAGAGAGGATTTCAGTTGATTTGTGCCCAGAAGGACTTGGTTTTGACCCAGGAGGATTTGGCATTTGACCATAAGGATATTGTAGAAAAGGGATTGGAGCGTTTGAGAGGGAAGGTTACCTATTCTGATATTGCCTTAGAGCTTTTAAAGGACAAAGAAAAATTTACCATCTATGAACTGCAGAAAATAAATGAAGCTATAACAGGAGAGAAAATGGATATCGCCAATTTTAGGAGAGCATTTAAAAGGAAATATATAGATACGGGCAGAGTAAAAAAACTGTTGGAAAAGTGTGTGGAGCATTCTAAAAAGCCAAGCAGTTATTATCAAATGCTCCAGCCAAAAGAATGAAGCAATCCGTTGTTTATCCTATATAGAGCAATTCTTTTTGACCATGGCATCAAAAAAATCGTCATATAAATACGAATATAAAAAGAAAGGATGAGATATTATGGCACAAAAATATTTAATAGTAGTAGACATGCAGGAGGATTTTGTATATGGTTCACTAGGAAGCCCAGATGCACAGGAAATCGTAGCTGCTGTAGTGAAGAAAATAAATGAGTTTGACGGAACTATAATTTTTACAAAGGACACTCATGATGTGGATTATCTGCAGACCCAGGAAGGGAAATATCTTCCCGTGGAGCATTGTATACGAGGTACACAGGGATGGGAACTGATAGAACCTCTGCGTAAGCTTCAAGAAACCCAAAATTATAAAATTTACGAAAAGGACACCTTTGGATGTGTAGAGTTAGCGGCAGACTTGAAAAAACAAGAAAATGAAATTGTCTCCATAGAATGGATTGGTGTGTGTACAGATATCTGTGTTGTGTCTAATGTGCTGCTTGTAAAGGCATGTATGCCTCAAGTTCCTATGTATGTGGATGCAGGCTGCTGTGCTGGAGTGACAAAAGAAAAACATGAGGCAGCGTTGGAGACTATGAGAAGCTGTCAAATTCAAATGATTTCATAAAGTAAAAGAATGAGGAAGCAATATATAAGATATTGACAGAATAATGCAGGTCAATAGGAGTAATAATGTGAACAGGAAAGGAAAAATGCATAAAGCATAGGTGTAAATATGAATCAATCAAATAACAGAAATCTTTCTATGGTTATGGATTTATATGAGCTTACGATGGCAAACGGATATTTCAATGATGGAGATAAAGAAATAAGAGTGGCATTTGATGTGTTTTACAGAAGAAATCCAGACAAAGGCGGTTTTGCTATTTTTGCAGGTCTAGAGCAGATTGTGGAATATATAGAAAATCTCCATTTTACAAAAGAAGATATGGATTATCTTCGCTCCCTCCATACTTTTACCGAGGACTTCCTGCAATATTTAGAGGATTTTCGTTTCGGGGGAGATATTTTTGCATTTCCTGAAGGGACGGTAATGTATCCTGGTGAGCCAATTGTGACTATTGTAGCACCATTGATTGACGCCCAGCTTGTGGAGACGGCAGTGCTGGCATTGATTAACCATCAGTCCTTGATTGCCACAAAGACAAGAAGAATTGTGAAAGCGGCAAGAGGTAAGGCGGTGTCTGATTTTGGAGCCAGAAGAGCACACAACATGGATGCTGCTGTTTATGGCGCTAGGGCGGCTTACATTGGCGGAGCATCAGGAAGTGCCACAGTGCTGGCTGGCCAGATGTTTGGCATTCCGGTAAGCGGTACGATGGCTCACAGCTGGGTAATGTACTATAAGGATGAGTTTGAAGCATTTAAGCACTATGCAGAAAATTACCCAGATAATACGATTTTGCTGGTAGATACCTATGATACGTTAAAGTCTGGTATTCCCAACGCCATTCGTGTGGCAAGGGAAGTGCTGATTCCTATGGGTAAGCGTTTGAAGGGTGTGAGGATAGACAGTGGTGATTTGGCATATCTGTCTGTGAAAGCCAGAAAGATGTTAAATGAAGCGGGTTTGGAGGATTGCAAAATTATTGTGTCCAACAGTCTAGACGAGTACACCATCTCGTCCTTGAACAGCCAGGGAGCGGCAATTGACAGCTATGGTGTGGGGGAGAGGTTGATTACAGGGGCGTCTAGCGCCTATTCTGACGAAACTTTGTCCCTTTTGGGTGCGGTATATAAAATTGCAGCGGTGGAGGAAAATGGAAAATTTGTACCTCGAATTAAAATATCTGAAAATGTGGAGAAAATTACGAATCCTGGGTTAAAGAAAATATATCGGGTGTATGATCAAAACGGAAAAGCAAAAGCTGACTTGATTGCCAAGGCCGATGAGGTTTTGGATATGACAAAAGATTTGCGTTTTGTAGATCCTAATATGCCATGGAAAAATTTAAAGTACACAGGGTGCAGTGTCCGTGAATTGCAGGTGAAAATATTTGAAAATGGAAAGCGAATTTATGAGCTTCCTTCTCTGGAGGAAATTCGTGATTATGTAAAAAAACAGCTGCAGGATGAAATATGGGAGGAGGAACAGCGTCTTGTGAATCCTCATAAACATTATTTGGATATGACACCAGATTACTATGAAATGAAGATGAGTTTGTTATATGAATCAAAGAAAAATGAGATAATAAAATAATATAGTGAATAGCCAAATGGAAAGATCACAATTGTAAGAATTATGATTTGTGTAGGGGCATTTATGAACAGAACATAAAAGGAAAGAGGGAAATGCAGAAATGATTTATAATTTAGATGCATTAGATGCACCTGTTGGCAGTGTGGACTGGAAGTCTGTCCGCAAAATGTTGGGTGTATTTACACCGAAGGAGCTGGAGGCAGAAATAACAAAGCCATATTTTTTACAGCTTCCCCAATCTATAAGATTTTGTAAAATAGAACAGCACTCTAGATATACTTTTGCAACCTTTTATATACCAAGTAAAGGAGCAGGGGAAAAACATGTGACAATTTCCTGCTATCTTTTTCAAGATAATTTAGTGTTTATAGATTCCCAGGAGTACTCAAAGGAATTACTTCTTCATCTGATAGAGAGAACAGAGCAGAATCAATTTAAGCCGGATACGCTTTTGTATTTATTTATGGATTTAATGTTAGATGGAGATTTAGAGCAGTTAGATCATATACAGGATAAGTTGTCTGGATTGGAAAATGCTGCCTTATATGGAGAAATGAAAAATTTTAATCAGATGATGATGAGAGTAAAAAAAGAGATACTTCATTTATACCGCTATTATGGGCAGCTGCTGAATATGGGTGAAAAAATGATGGAGTTGGAGTTGTTTTCTAATGAAAATAGGGAGGCATTTCGTTTGCTTTTGTCACGAATTTCCAGATTTCAGGATGAGACAAAGATGTTTCGGGAGTATGCGGTTCAAGTGAGGGAGGTTTATCAATCTCAAATAGATATCCGTCAAAATAATATTATGAAAATTTTGACAATTGTCACTACCATTTTCTTTCCCTTATCCGTCATTGCGGGCTGGTACGGCATGAATTTTACGTTCATGCCGGAATTAAGCTCCCCTTTTGGTTATCCGGCAGTGATAGCTGCCAGTATTGGGGCGCTTATTGGGGAGATATGGCTGTTAAAAAAGAAAAAATTCTGGTAGACCACCATAGAAACTTTTCGCAACTGTTAAGTGGAAGAATGAATGGTTACAAATTTTCGAATAATTTTTAGGAAAAGGCACAATCTATTAGGAAAAGGATAATAGATATGAGTAAAGAACAGTTCGGAAAGGATGGTTGTAATATGAATCAGAGAAAAGGGGCGCAAAGTTTAGAATTTGCCAGAGCTCCATATATATTAGAGGGGGCATGCATTGTTGGAAAAAAAGAGGGGGAAGGACCACTTGGGCATTTGTTTGACAGGGTGGAGGAGGATCCTATGTTTGGCATGAATACATGGGAGGAGGCTGAAAGTACACTGCAGCAGCAGACGCTTCAGCTTTTGCTGGATAAGACAAAGCTGACACCTGGAGAGGTTCACTATTTATTTGCAGGAGATTTGCTCGGTCAGCTCATTGCTACCTCATTTGGAGTGATGTCTATGGAAATGCCATTCTTTGGCATATATGGAGCTTGCTCTACCATGGGGGAGGGCCTTGGATTGGCTGCTATGTCTGTGGCAGGCGGATTTGCAGGGAAAGCGATTGCCTTGGCATCCAGCCATTTTGCCAGTGCTGAGAAAACTTTTCGCTTTCCATTAGATTATGGAACACAGAGACCGTTTTCCGCTACATGGACAGTGACTGGATGTGGTTGTGTCCTTCTTGGAGAGGAGAAGGGGTTTGCTAGAATTACCGGCATAACAACCGGTAAAATAGTAGATTATGGTGTGAAGGATAGTATGAATATGGGCGCTTGTATGGCTCCGGCAGCAGCAGATACCATCTATCAGAATTTTATGGATTTCAATAGAAGCGACAAGGACTATGACAAGATTATTACTGGAGATTTGGGGTATGTGGGACAAACGATTTTGTTGGATTTACTGAAGGAGAAGGGATATGATATAGCCAAGGTGCATATGGATTGCGGCATTGAAATATTTGACAATGAAAATCAGGATACCCACTGCGGAGGAAGCGGCTGCGGCTGCAGTGCAGCTACACTTTGCAGTTATATATTTAAACAGCTAAGAAAAAACAATTGGAAGAGAATTTTATTTGTGCCAACAGGAGCGCTGCTGTCCCCTGTTAGTTTTAATGAAGGACAAAGTGTGCCTGGAATTGCACATGGGGTTGTGATAGAAAGCGTTTAGAATAGAGAATAGTAACAGGGAACAGTATCATTGATGAAAGCCATATGGCAAGTTATGTTCATGAAAACAAGTGAGAAAGTTAAAAATAAATGAAAAAGTTACAAATTAATAAAATAAAAGTGGAAAGGAAATATAGATATGGATTATATAAAAGCGTTTCTGATAGGAGGTCTAATCTGTGCTCTTGTGCAGATTTTAATGGAAAAGACAAAGCTGATGCCAGGGCGGATTATGGTAGGATTGGTTTGTCTGGGAACGGTTCTAGGCGCCATAGGTATCTATCAGCCTTTTGTTGATTGGGCAGGCGCAGGCGCCTCTGTTCCTTTACTTGGCTTTGGGAATTCTCTCTGGAAGGGAGTAAAAGAAGGCATTGGTAAGGATGGATTTTTAGGGATTTTCACAGGGGGAATCAGCGCTACAGCGGCGGGAATTACAGCAGCTCTAGTATTTGGCTATATAGCATCTCTTGTGTTTTCTCCTAAAATGAAAGAGTAGATTTAATGTTATTTAGTTGTTAAAAATGAGGGCAAACATATAAAAATGTATGGACGCAAAGCTAAGAATCTAAGGGGGAAGTATACAACCTATGATAGTCTAGTTGCAGAGAAGTTTTCTTTGCAACTTTTTTATTTAAAGAAATAGGGATAATTACATAAGTAAGGTCAGGGAAGGAGAAAAAGATATTTATAATTACAAAAGAGAACATTAAATTGTACCCCATGAAGCGTTTTGTCAAGTGCTTTTTTGAGTTATTGACCCAAAACTTTCAGCGCGGCGG
>CAJTQG010000024.1:0-3547 GCA_910578605.1 uncultured Lachnospiraceae bacterium
GAAAGGGCAGTTTACATATTATCCTTTCTTTATCATATATTTCTTTCAACCTTTTATCCTCCATATAATCAGCTAAATTCCTATTGTGCTTTGATGATTTTTAAGGGAAATATGAGGGCGCAAGATGTCCGGTGGACATCTGTTCTGTGCCAATCAAAGCAAAGCCTAGAAAACAAAATCACATAACACATTATAAAATATTATAACACAATATGAATGGACAGTGTGAACGGATTGAAATGCTTTACCTTGACGAAACTATGGAGATGTGGATTGATGGGGAAGACTGTCTGGAAGTGTGATAATTTTATGGGTGGTTTGCTATGGATTAGTAGTTTATTTTTTATGAAATTTTAAAGTAAAGTATTTTGTTATTTGTCAGTTTATGATATACTAAAAATATAATTGTTTGTTTATTTTATGGTGTTCGATTCCTCCGAATTTTCCATAAAATAAGCAGACTTTTTATTATGTTGCAAAAAAATATAGAGTAAAGGAGAGACAGTGACGTGAATGGGAAAAAGACAGATTTTCGCAGCCGAAATATTAAAAGGAGTCTTAATGGGAGAATATTGTTAAGCACAACGTTTAATATTTTAATATTGGTTATTGTGTGTTGTGTGATTATGGCATACTTCATGTATTCGCTGGCAAGCAATATTCTGCTGGACAGTCTGCAGCCTATGGTTCGCCAATCTGCAAAAACTGTGGAGGCGAATATTCACATGCTGGCAGACAGAATGATTATCATTGCGGGGGATTCTCGTATGAGTTCTGTATCTTACAGTGAGGAAGGTGAGAGTCAGTCCAACAACAAGTCGGTTTTGGCAAAGCGAGAGGAAGTTCTAAAAGAAGCAGCTGAAATTTATGAGCTTTATACAATTGCTTTGTATGATTTGGACGGAAGGCTGATGCAAGGAATTGACGGTGCGCCGGAAAGCTTTGATGATAATTTTTTTTCTCTTCTTAAGGAGACAGATAATCTTACTACCTTTTCTAGCACTATTTATCAGCAAAAACTTGGGATAACTATGGGTATGCCAGTGAAGGAAAATGGGGAAACAAGTTTTTATGTGGTAGGGGTTTACAAATATGACACATTGAATGATGTAATTAGCAGCATTAATTTGGGCAGACATGGCATGGCTTATATGGTGGATAGAGAAGGAACTGTTACAGGTCATCCAAATCAATCCTTGGTGTTAGAGAAAAGTACACTTGCTCAGATTGGAAGTGGTAATGAGGAAACTCTCAGCCGTGCTACCACTGGAGAAACAGGTGCTGTAGAAGCCTCTATTGATAATGAGAATATGCTGGTGGCATTTTCACCAATTAGAGGAACACATTGGTCTTTAGTTATTCAGATTCCAAAATCAGATTATAATAATTTAATCAATACGGCAATGCTAGCGGCAATACTGTCAACTCTGGCAATATTGGTATTTTCTATTTTGCTGGCTCTGCGCCTGGCTAGAATGATTTCTCGACCGGTAAAAAGTGTGACTAACAGAATGGTAGCTCTTGCTGATGGTAACTTACATGAGGAGATAGTACCAGTCAAGTCGGGAGATGAACTGGAGATTCTGACCCGGACTTTGGCTGTGACGGTGGAGAGCGTTAATCGGTACATATCAGATATTCAGAAGGTGCTGTCCAATGTCGCATCAGGTAATTTATGTGTGGACCCTCAAGTAAAATATAAGGGGGATTTCTCTTTAATTAAGGAATGTCTTCATAACATTATTTGTTCTATGAATGAAACGATATTTGGATTTCGTTCAGCAGCAATGCGTCTTACGAATATGTCAGAGGAATTAAACGGACAATCATATCAGCTGCATCAGGCATCATTAGAACAGAATCAGTCTGCTGAAGAATTGGTGCATGAGGTGTCTCATGTGAAGGGACAGTTGTCTAGTGTTGCACAGAGCAGCGGGCAGACAAGGGAAAAAACGGAGGAGATTGCACAATGTATTCAGGAGGCAAATGAGAGGATGGCTTCTCTTTCTGGAGCAATGGATGATATAAGTGCAAATACACATGAGATTACAAAAATTGCCAAGGTAATTGAGGATATTGCTTTCCAGACTAGTATTCTTGCACTTAACGCATCAATAGAGGCATCCCATGCTGGAATGGCAGGAAAAGGTTTTGCTGTAGTGGCAAAGGAAGTGAAGGAGCTTGCTTTCAAAAGTGCACAAGCAGCCCAAAGCGCTACAGAAATGGTGTCCTGCACCAAGACAATTATTCAGACAGGTGTGGAATTGACGGCAGATACTGCCAGATCTCTTGAAGCGATTTCTAGTGTTTCCGGTCAGATTAGCGAACTTTCAGATGAATTGGTGACAGCAGTTCAGGGACAGGAGAGTGCACTGGTTATTATGGAGGAGCGGATTGACTCTATTTTTGCCATTGCTGACCGAAACTTGCAAAATGCTGGTGAAATGGAACAGTCAAGCGGTAAGTTGGCAAAGGAGGCTGAGGGGCTTCAGGAACAGGTGGAAGGATTTGTATTGAAGGAGGGACACAACAAATGAAAAAGATAGTGAGTCTGATATTGTTTTTAATCGTTATGGCAATGTCATTGATGGCATGTGGTGGTAAAACAGGTATTCAAGATGGCTATTACACGGCTCAGGCAGACCAGTTTAATCATGGATGGAAGGAATATGTTACAATTATGGTAAGGGATGGAAGCATTGTTTCTGTAGAATACAACGCAGAAAATCCCAGTGGTTTTATTAAAAGTTGGGATAGCGCTTATATGCAAACTATGCTTCACACCAATGGCACTTATCCCAATGAATATACCCGTTTTTATGCTAGCCAGTTTTTAGATGGGCAGGGACAAGAAAATATAGATGCATTGACTGGTGCAACCTCTTCCTTTAGTTCCTTTCAGAAACTGGCTGCGGCTGTCCTAGAACAGGCAGAGAAGGGAGATTCCAGCATTGTAATCGTTGATACTTCTTCTCAAAAATAGATTAAAAGCATTAATGAATCAGTCCTTGGCATTTTTAAATTGAATGAAAAGGGGATTATGTATTGTCTTTGAAAAGGAGAGCATTCAGGTTTTTGTATGAAGACCTGAGTGCTCATTTTTTCTATTAGGGGAGATTTTCTAATAAAGTAAACAAACTCCATGAGGGAAGATTCAGAAGTCCTTCATATTTTTGGTGTTTAAATCCGTATCTTTCTTAAAGGAAATCATAAATTATTATGGATAAGATAAGTAATGTGTGATAAAATTTATGGAAAAGTCAGAAAAATAAATAAACATCTTGTGGCAAAAAATAAAAAGATAACAAATATTTAAAAGAATGGAGAAATATGGAGAAATATGGAGAAGCAGAGGATGGATTTGTTCAGGAGGATACCTTTCATGAAAAAAAGAAAAAAGACAATGTGGGAGATTATGTATGTGTTATTTCTGCTGACCGCAGTGATAATTGTGTTTCGGTGGTATACAATACAAAATAAGGAACGGATTGAAAATCAGAATAAAAATTATGCGGCAGATTCGGTTCGGCAGACTGCTGCTAAAATA
>CAJTQG010000024.1:3557-19394 GCA_910578605.1 uncultured Lachnospiraceae bacterium
GAATTAAACAACGCACAGGATTTGATAAATACTTATACATATTTTTTAGAAGAAAGCTTAACCGATTCTACGGTCACTGCCCAGAAGCTCAAGGAGATTGAGAAAAATTCTCAGTTTGACGCAGTGATATTTACAGATATCAACGGCAAGGATTATACCTCTGATGGTAGAACATCGGATGTAACCCAAAGAGATTTTTATATCAATGGACTTAGGGGGGAGAGCGGCATTTCTCCTATATTTGATTCTTACTTTTTTGATGGAATTATGGTGAATTTTTATGCGCCTGTCCGCAGCAAAGGTGAAATCATAGGTGTGCTTAGGGGTGCTTATTTGGCGGAGAAATATTTAAAGGACATGTTGATCACTACCTATTTTGGCGAGGAGGCTGATGTATATTTATGTATGCCTGATGGAAGAGTAATTGCAAGTTCTGACGGAAATAAATACAATAATACCCTTCTTGACAATTTTTTACAAAACAATGTGATTGACAAAAACACAGCAGATGAAGCTCAAGGTATATTTCAGAATGGAGGTGCAGGCGCCTTTATATGTGATTCTGGCAGTGATATAGATAATATTTGTGTGATGTATCTTCCCAATAATAAATATGTTCTTGTACAGACATTTCCGAAAAATATTACTCAGGGAATGATAAAAAATGCCAATTTTACAGGAATTTGCTTAGAAATTATTTTAATTGGCTTGTTTGTGTGCTATATTGTTTCCTTGATTATCCGTGCAGATAGAGAAAAGAAGCTGTTGGAGACGGAAAACCGGGAGATGGGTTATATCATAAATGGTGTAAATATACTGTTCTCCCGCTTTACTATGGTGGATTTGCAGAAGGATACCTATCAATATTTATCAGGAACCAGACCAGAAAACAGTAATATGGGTGTCAGCGGCAGATATGAGGTGTTTTTAGAATACTTAAGCTCAATGATGATAGAGGAGGAAGCCCGCCAGAAGCTTGCAGACCTTATGGAGAAGGACTCTCTCATGGAGGAGTTAGAAATACACAATGACTTGCGGTTTGAGTGTCATGTAATGCGCAGCGGGCATGCAGAGTGGGATCACTTGAATATTATTTGCTTGGAGAGAAATGAAGGCAGACCAAGCAAAGTCTTATTTATACGCCAAAATATTACTGAGTTAAAGGAAAAGGAGCTGCGGATTCAGGCGGAGATTGCCCTTGCAAGCCGCAAGGAGAGACAATATCAAATAGCCATCACCTCCAATGCTATCTGTACGTTTGAGTTTAATTTGTCAAAGGATTTGATAGAGCGGGATATTGTACGGGAACTGAACGACGAGGAAATCTCACTGCTGGAGAAAACAGGCTTAGAAGCACCATGTAAAGCTTCTCTTTGGTTTGAACATGGGAAGAAATTTGTTTTGGAGGAATCTATGGAGGACTATTGTTCTATCGTAAACATAGAAAATCTAAAGCAGCGATTTGAGCAGGGAGAGGCGGAGGTAGTTGCCGAATACTGGGCACAGGACCCCTTCGGGGAAAAAATGTGTGTTCGTCAGTCATTTTTGATGACAAAAGAGGAAGTTACAGATGACATTGTTGTGATGGTAGTGACGAAGGAAATTACTGAGAGTGTAAAAAAACAGAAGGAGCAGACCCAGGCGCTGCAGGATGCTTTGATGCAGGCCCAGCATGCCAATAAGGCAAAGACGACATTTCTCTCCAATATGTCTCATGATATCCGCACACCAATGAATGCTATTATAGGATTTGCAACGATTGCTGTCAGTCATATTGATAATCGGGACCAAGTGATGGACTGCCTGCAGAAGGTGCTCTCCTCAAGCAATCACCTGCTCAGTTTGATTAATGATATTTTAGATATGAGCAGGATTGAGAGCGGCAAGGTGCAGATTAAGGAGCAGGATTGCAATATTTCAGAACTTATGCATAATCTGGTAAATATTATTCAGCCCCAGGTGAAGGCAAAGCAGCTTGAGTTGTTTATTGATACGTTTGAGATTGCCAATGAGGATGTGATAGCGGATGCCTTAAAGCTGAACCAAGTGTTTATCAACCTATTGAGCAATGCGGTGAAATATACCCCTGCAGGAGGAACTATTACATTTCGTATTATGCAAAAGACAACCTTCCGTCATGGATATGGGGATTATATTTTTATTATTAAGGACAACGGTATTGGCATGACGAAGGAATTTGTGGAGCATATTTTTGAACCCTTTGAGAGGGAAGCCAGCACTACCATCAGCGGGATAGAGGGAACAGGACTTGGTATGGCAATTACCAAAAACATTGTGGAAATGATGAACGGCTCTATCACTGTAGACAGCGAGCTAGAAAAAGGAAGCACATTTACAGTCGAACTTACCTTAAAGCTGCAGGATGTGAAAAAGAATGAGGAACAGATTAAAGAGCTGCAAGGTTTGAGGGCATTGGTGGTGGATGATGACTTCCATGTCTGTGACAGTGTGAGTAAAATGCTGAAGCAGATTGGTCTTCGGGCAGAGTGGACAACCTCCGGCAGGGAGGCAGTATATAGAGCCCAGCTTGCTTATGAGGAGGGGGACGCCTACCACACATATATTATTGACTGGCAGATGCCGGACACTAGCGGTGTGGAGACAACAAGGAAAATCCGCAGTGTGGCAGGGAACGATGCTCCTATTATTATTTTGACAGCTTATGATTGGACGGATATTGAGGAGGATGCAAAGGAAGCAGGAGTCACAGCCTTCTGTGCAAAACCGTTGTTTATGTCGGACTTAAAATCAGCATTGCTGGCGGCAAACAATCTGCTTGATAAGGATGATGACGCCTCTTCCTGGGCTGCGGCTGACTTTGGAGGAAAACGTATTCTCCTTGTGGAGGACATTGAATTGAATCGTGAAATTGCAGAGGTGATATTGACAGAGACAGGTTTTCTTGTGGAATCAGCGCCGGATGGAACAGATGCAGTGGCTATGGTGAAAAAATCCCAGGAATACTATTATGATGCTGTATTAATGGACGTGCAGATGCCGATTATGAACGGATATGAGGCAACCAGAACAATTCGAAATCTGCCAAGGGAGGATGTGAGAACACTTCCGATTATTGCCATGACAGCAAATGCCTTAGAGGAGGACAAGGAGGCTGCCTTGAAGAATGGAATGAATGCTCATGTGGCAAAGCCTATTGATGTGGATATATTGATGGATGTACTTCGCAAATATTTAAAGTAACCGATAAATACCTAGGAATTATTTTAGATTTTTATTGTGTTTTCCTATATTTTTTTGTAAACTAGATGTATTGAACTTGGAGAAATCTTATCACTGATATGAAAATGAACAATTTGATCATTTTTTTCGGGTGAGAGACTGTTCGAGGCATATCGAAAGGAGTGGTCAAAATGAAAAAAGCAATGAATCAGTCTTTGCTGACCTTAATTTTTAATGGAATATCCATTCTGGCACTGGTGTTTATGGTATATTCCTTGATTTCCTACAGTAAGGTGAGCAGACAATTACATGAATCCAATGAGGAGCGTTTTGATTTGACATACAATGCAAATCGTTTTATGAATGGCTCAGCATATTTAACAGATGAGGTGCGTGCCTTCTGTGCCACAGGAAATCAAGAACATTACGATAATTATTGGAATGAGATTAATAATTTGAAAAATCGTGACAAAGGTGTTGCCGCTATGCAGGAAATTGGCATTACAGAGGAGGAGCAAGGTATGATTGATGATATGTCTGCCTTGTCTAATGAATTGGTTCCCCTGGAGGAAGAGGCAATGAAGGAGGTTACAGGGGGAAATTTACAGGAAGCTTTGGACTATGTATACGGCAGGGAATACAGTACATCTATCGGTGAGATTCGTTCTCTGAAGGAAAAGTTTTTAGATACATTGGATAAGAGGACGGCACAGCAGGTAGATGCAATGATGCACAAATCAGATACAATCAAGTTGACAATCTTTCTTGTACTTGCACTTGTGGGAATCATACAGCTTTGCAATATGTGTGTAGTAAGATTTCAGGTACTGCGTCCGGTAATTGCCGTGCGGGATCAGATGACGGAGATATCACAGGGTAATTTATCAGCACAGTTTAACTTACAGTCTAACACTTCCGAAATTGGAATGTTGGTAGAATCCATTCATGAGACGAAAAGAGAACTGAAAAAATATATTAGTGATATTGACTCTAAGTTGGCGCAGATGGCTAAGGGCAATATGGACTTGGTAATAGGAAGCGAATACAGAGGAGAGTTTATGCCAATTCAAGGTGCTATGAGTCAGATTCTTGACGCCCTTAACAGTGCACTCTCCCAAATTAATTTGGCAGCAGAGAGGGTTGCGGAGGAGTCCGATCAAATGTCAAACGGAGCCCAGATTTTATCTAGTGGTGCTGTGGAGCAGGCTTCTGCTGTTCAGCAGCTAACGGCAAGCATACATGATATCTCTCAGCAGGTTACTTACACCTCAAGCGATGCGGACAATGCCAAACAATTTTCCTCAGAGGCCGCAGAACAGCTGCAGGTTTGTGATAAAAAAATGGATGCTCTTACAGAGGCAATGGAAAATATTTCAAAATCCTCCCATGAAATTGGTGGTATTATTAAAACAATACAGGATATTTCTTCACAGACAAATATTTTGGCATTGAATGCTTCGGTGGAAGCAGCAAGAGCTGGTGAGGCAGGAAAAGGATTTGCAGTTGTGGCGGATGAGGTTCAGAGCCTAGCAAACAAAAGTGCTGCATCAGCACAGAATATTACTGAGTTAATTGAAAGCTCTATGAAGCTAGTGGAGTACGGAACAACTTTGTCTTCAGATACAACACAGGCGCTCTCTAAGGTGGTAGTCAGCGCCCAGAAATCTATAGAGATGGTAGAGCGGATAGCAGAGTCTGCAAAGCAGCAGGTACAGTCTCTTGGACAAATTACCCAGGGAATGGAGCAAATTTCAGAGGTAGTGCAGACCAATGCTGCAACAGCAGAGCAGACGGCAGCATCTGCGATAGAGCTTCAAAACCAGGCGGAGGAGTTGAAGGTGTCTGTGCACAGATTTCATCTTCGGAGAAGCTAAAGATAAAAAAAGATAATGGAAGTACAATAATGCAAAAAATCAAAAACTTTATGCAAGGGAGCTGACGGTTTTTGATTTTTTTGCTGTTTTTCAGTTATAATAAGTAATATATTACTTCAGTGATTCAATAGTTTAATTAAGATTTATCCATACAAATATGTCTTTGTAAGTTTCTTCATAAAATAAAGAGGATTTATGCAAAAGGATAGCAAGAATATGTTGGATAGATACCAGAAAGGAGAGTTATGTTTGATATAATAGTGGTAGGCGCAGGAACAGCAGGATTGTCTGCGGCAATTTATGCTGTGCGTGCAGGAAAATCGGTGCTTCTGTTGGAACAAAAAAATTATGGAGGGCAGATTATTAATACACCTCAGGTAGAGAATTATCCTGGTATTAAGCAAATATCAGGTTATGATTTTGCCACAAATCTTTATGAACAGGCCATTGCACTGGGTGCTGAAATAGAGTATGAGAAGGTCATAAAAATAGAGCAAAAGCAAGGGGAAAAGCAAGTGGTGACTAAGGACAAGAGTTACACATGTAAGAGTGTTATATTAGCTACCGGCTCTAAAAACAGACAGTTAGGCCTGGAAAGGGAAGAACAGCTTACTGGTGCGGGGATTTCTTACTGTGCTACTTGTGATGGTATTTTTTTTAGAGGAAGAGAGGTAGCGGTAGTGGGGGGAGGAAACACAGCAGTGGAGGATGCTATGTTTCTGTCAAATTATTGCAGCAAGGTGTATGTGATTCATCGGCGGGAGGGCTTTCGGGGAGAAGAAAAGCAGCTTGAGGCACTGCGGGAAAAGGAAAATGTTGAATTTGTACTTAACGCAGTGGTGACTGACATAACAGGAGAAGAAGTGCTGGAGAGGATATGTGTGGAGGATAAGAAAACAGGGGAAAAAAGGGAACTGGAGGTTTCCGGTTTGTTTGTAGCTATCGGACAGGAACCGGAAAACAGTTATTTTGCCGATATCATTCAGTTGGATCAGCAAGGCTATATAGTGGCGGATGAGAGCTGTCAAACTAATAGAGAGGGTATATTTACTGCCGGTGACTGCAGGACAAAGAAGGTGAGACAATTGGCTACAGCAGCCTCAGATGGAGCTGTGGCGGCTTTGGCAGCATGTGAATATATTGGATAAGGTATAAATATTTAATTATATAAATAAAGAGAGAATAAAAATAAAGAAAAAGCAAAGGAGAAAAAAAGAATGAGTATTAGAATAGGAATTTTAGGTTATGGAAATTTGGGAAGAGGTGTAGAATGTGCTGTGAAGCAGAATGCAGACATGGAGCTTGCGGCAGTATTTACCAGAAGGTCGCCTCAGGAGCTTTCTATCCTAACAAAGACAGCAGCGGTCTGTTCTGTGAATGAGATAATGGAGTGGAAGGATAAAATTGATGTATTGATTTTATGTGGGGGAAGTGCTACTGATTTACCTGAGCAGTCTCCGAAAATGGCGTCTGCGTTTCATATTGTGGACAGCTTTGATACTCATGCAAAAATACCAGAGCATTTTGCCAATGTAGATGCAGCGGCTAAGGAAGGGGGAAAAACGGCAATTATATCTATTGGCTGGGACCCTGGAATGTTTTCTTTGAGTCGTATGTATGCCAATGCAATATTGCCGGATGGAAAAGATTACACTTTTTGGGGCAAGGGCGTCAGTCAGGGACACTCTGATGCGATTAGGAGAATCAAGGGAGTGAAGAATGCAAAGCAATATACTATCCCTGTGGAGGAAGCGCTGGAGGCGGTGAGAAATGGAGAAAATCCTGAACTGACTGTTCGGCAAAAACATATTCGTGAATGCTTTGTTGTGCTGGAGGATGAGGAGGACGCTGCAAGAGTTGAGGAGGAAATTAAAACCATGCCCAATTATTTTGCAGATTATGATACGATTGTTCATTTTATCAGTGAGGAGGAGTTGTTAAGAGAACATAGTGGTATTCCTCATGGAGGTTTTGTTCTTCGAAGCGGTAAAACCGGCTGGGATAACGAGAACAACCATTTAATTGAATATAGCTTAAAATTAGATTCTAATCCAGAGTTTACATCCAATGTGATTGTTGCTTATGCAAGAGCCGCATATCGCTTAGCAGCCCAGGGAGCAACAGGATGTAAGACGGCTTTTGATATTCCGCCTGCTTACTTAAGTGCAAAGAGTGGTGAAGAGCTGCGGGCAGAATTGTTGTAATTTGTGAATTACCTTTTGAAATTCTATTTGAAATATGTTAGTATAGTAGATATACGGATACAGCAATCGGTGTATGAATGGAACTCAAAGGGTCAATGTTATTGGCTATCGTGTAGCATAGGCGTAAATCCAGATAGGGTTTCGCCTTTTTTTCTTATTGTATAAAAAGTTTGTTTCATACAATAAAATGCTTGGCAGGATGCACAATCAAAGGCAGCTTTAGTATGCTGCTGGCAGGAGGAGGTTGAAGGATGTTTGAAAAAGGAGAATTTTTGATTTATGGCAATCATGGAATTTGTCGGTTAGAGGATATTGTACATATGAATGTAGCAGGGGTGGATAAGAACCAGCTATATTATATGTTAGTTCCCCTGCATTTAAAGGAGAGTAAGATTTATATACCAGTGGACAGTACAAAGGTTTCTATGAGAAGAGCTTTGAATAGTCAGGAGGCAGCACAGTTAGTGGACGGAGTGGTGGATATTGATGCGGTCAGTGTGGAGGACGAAAAACAGAGAGAGTATGTGTATAAAAAGATAATGGAGAAGGGAAGACCACAAGATTGGATATGTATGATAAAAACATTATATATCCGCAGGAAAGAGAGAAACAGTCAGGGAAAAAAAATCACAGCCATAGATGAAAAGTATTTGCGAATGGCAGAAGAAAACTTGTACAGTGAATTAAGCTTTGCTTTGGGAATAAAAAAAGAAAATATGGAAGAATATATAACCAACAGAGTAAATGCTCTCAAGGACAAATGAAATGAAAAAAATTTAAGGAGTTTTTAGTAATATGGGCATCAGTATAATACAGAAACGATTACAGGCGCTGAGGGAGAAGATGGCGCAGAGAAATATAGATATGTATATTATACCCTCCTCTGATTTTCATGATTCAGAGTATGTTGGGGATTATTTTAAGACAAGAGAATATATAACAGGTTTCACAGGTTCGGCAGGAACTGCTTTGGTTACAATGGACAATGCATTTTTGTGGACCGACGGCAGGTATTTTATTCAGGCAGAAAAGGAATTGGAGGGAAGCGGCATTGAGCTGTTTCGCATGGGGGAGGAGGGGGTTCCTCTTTTAGAAAAATTTATACATGAGAATTTGCCCCAAGGGGGAATGATTGGTTTTGATGGAAGGGTAGTTAACGCCCATTTAGGACAAGTATATGAAAAAATCGCAAAGCATAAAAAAGGAAATTTGATAACGGATGAGGATTTGATTGGAGATATTTGGCAGGAGAGACCTGAGCTTCCATGCCAGCAGATGTATGTGCTTGAACCCTTTTCTTCCAGTGAGCTTAGCATTTCAGGGAAGCTGGCCGCTCTTCGTGAGAAGCTGGGGAAATGTAAGGGAGATACCCATATTCTCACTTCCCTGTGTGATATTGCATGGTTGTTGAATATAAGAGGAAATGATATTCCCTGTGTGCCTGTCACATTGTCCTACCTGATTCTCACCATGGAGGAATGTTGTTTATATGTGAATGAAAGGGCATTAAACGACACAGTAAGAGAGCACTTATCAAAAAATAAGATTAAAGTGAAGGATTATCATAAGATATACCAGGACGTGAGACAGCTTGATGTAAACAGAAAAGTAGTGTTGGATATGCGCAGTGTAAATTATGGGGTATTTCACACTCTTCCTCAGGGAATAGAGGTGATAGATACACAAAATCCCACCGTGATGATGAAAGCAGTAAAAAGTCCTGAAGAGGTAGAAAATATAAGGGAAGCCCATGTAAAGGATGGGGTGGCGTTCACAAAGTTTATGTATTGGCTCAAGAAAAATATAGGAAAGGAAAAAATAACGGAATGCTCGGCAGCTGATTATTTGGAAGAGCTGAGAAAACAGCAGAAAAATTTTATAGAATTAAGCTTTGAGACAATTTCCGCTTATGGGGCCAATGCAGCTATGATGCACTATCAGGCAAAGCCAGGATTTGACGCTTTGCTAAAGCCGGAAGGTCTCTATCTGGTAGATTCAGGTGGTCATTATAGAGAGGGAACGACGGATATTACAAGAACAATCGCCCTGGGGGATATTACACAAAAAGAGAGAACTATGTTTACAGCAGTGTGCAGAGCAAATTTGAAGCTTGCAAATGCCAAGTTTTTATATGGGTGCCGCGGATGGAATCTGGATATTTTAGCTAGAGAGCCATTGTGGCAGTTGGGCGTGGATTACCGATGCGGCACAGGACATGGAGTTGGTTATGTGCTCAATGTTCATGAGTCCCCCAATTCCTTCCGCTGGAAAATCTCAAAGGATATGAGTGATAATTGTGTTTTGGAGGAGGGAATGGTTACGACAGATGAGCCAGGGTACTATGAGGAAGGAAAGTTCGGCATTCGCACGGAAAATGAGCTGCTCTGTGTAAAGGGAGAAAAAACAGAATATGGGCAGTTTATGGAGTTTGAGAATCTTACGGTAGCCCCCATTGATTTGGATGCGTTAGATTTTCAGGAAATGAGCGGAGAAGAGAAGACTATGCTGAATAAATACCATGAAAAGGTGTATGAAATTTTGGAGAAATATATGACAGAGGATGAGCGGGAATGGCTAAGAGAGTACACAAGAAAAATTTGAATTTCCCTTAGGCGCTCTATGCGTACTGAAAAATATATTACGACAAGGCTGAAAGTGAAAGGAAATTAGTTTGAAAGAAACAATGATAAAGAAAGGCAAGTATCACAGGCAAACTTGTGATATGTATGGGTATGAAAATGAAATTACCGAAAGAGTTTTGTGACAGAATGAAAGAGCTGTTGGGGAAAGAGTATGAGCAGTTTATTGCTTCCTATGAGGAGGAACGTGCTTATGGACTTCGGTATAATCCATTGATATTTTCATCGAAGGAAGAATTTGAAGAGAGAGTAAAGCAGTGGGCAAATTTAGATTTAAAACCGGTTTCCTGGTGTGAGGAAGGCTTCTATTATCTTCCAGAGCAGCAGCCAGGCAGACATCCCTGGCATGAGGGGGGAGCCTACTATATTCAGGAGCCAAGTGCGATGTCGGCAGTGGAGCTGCTTGGAGTACAGCCAGGGGAGCGGATATGTGATTTGTGCGGCGCCCCGGGGGGAAAGACGACACAGATTGCAGGGAAGCTGCAAGGGACAGGCTTGCTGGTAACCAATGAATTTTACACCAGTCGGGCAAAGGTTTTGTCTCAAAATGTGGAACGCATGGGAATCCCCAATGCGGTTGTCTTAAATGAAGAGACAAAGCATTTAGCACAGGAATTTATAGAGTTTTTTGATAGAGTTTTGGTAGATGCGCCATGTTCAGGGGAAGGTATGTTTCGCAAGGAGCAGGAAGCAACAGAGCAGTGGAGTGAAGAAAATGTAGAGTTATGTGCCAAGCGTCAGGGACAGATACTAGAGGATGCCGCCTGCATGCTTAAATCCGGTGGGGTCTTGGTATATTCTACGTGTACATTCTCCCCCCAGGAAAATGAAATGTGTGTCAATCGGTTTTTGCAGGAGCACAGGGAATTTTCTATTTTGCCGGATGATAGGGCCCAAAAAGAGTTTGATTCGGCAAGGGTAGACTGGGTTGGAGGCACATCAAAGGTCAATGTGGAAGATACATATCGCTTATGGCCCCACAAACTAAAGGGGGAAGGACATTATATCGCACGGTTGGTAAAGCATGGATTGGAAGAAGGAAGGAGAACAGAGCCTAAGAAAGAAACACGGAGAAGAAAATTTGTGAAATCCAATGTAAAAGAAGGAGAATTAAAGGACTACAGGGAATTTGAAAAAAAGGTACTAAAGGTACATTTGGATGAAAAAATAGAGGGAGAGTTTGTTTTGTTTGGTGACCAGCTGTATCTGGTGCCGAAGGAAATGTTGGATTTAAGAGGATGGAAGCTGGAGCGGGCGGGGTTGCATTTAGGGACAAGAAAGAAAAATCGTTTTGAGCCTTCCCATGCTCTGGCAATGTATTTAAAACAAGACGAGGTAAAACAATGGGTTCCATGTGACGAACCATTGAAATATCTCCATGGAGAAACTATTTCTTGTGATTTTGAACAGAGAGGTTGGACGCTTGTGTGTGTGAACGGCATATCCGTTGGGTGGGGAAAGGCACAAAATGGAATCGTGAAAAACCATTACCCTAAAGGACTTCGCATATGTTATTAAGTATAGAATTTGAGATACAGAACAGATGGAATTATAAAATTTGAAAAAGATTGAGGAAAGATAATATATTAGAAATGCAGGTAAAAGATAATATAACAGAAATGCAGGAAAAGGAAAGCTTTCAAGTTAGGGACATAGTAACAGAAAGGGAGAGCTATGAGAGCTGTGTGTTATGTCCAAGGGAATGTAAGGTAAATCGTTGGAACAAGGAATTGGGGTATTGCAGAAGAACCTCCCAGTTGTATGTGGGAAGAGCTGGGCTGCATATGTGGGAGGAGCCGTGTATTAGTGGAAAGCACCAAGGTTCAGGAGCTGTATTTTTTGCAGGCTGTAATTTAGGTTGTGTATTTTGCCAAAATATAAATATTTCCAGGAGAGATGGAGGCGTAGGAATAACCGTAAAGCGGCTTGCACAAATTTTTTTAGAGCTGCAGAAAAGTGGAGCTGCAAATCTTAACTTAGTTACCCCCACTCACTATGCGCCATCTATTGTAAAGGCAATTCAGATGGCGAAGGAAATGGGCTGTGATTTGCCGGTTATCTATAATAGCAGTGGGTATGAAAAGGTTTCTACACTCCGGCTGATGGAGGGAAGTGTGGATGTTTATCTGCCGGATTTAAAATATATGAGTGATGAATTAGCCGGGAAATATTCCTTTGCACCTGATTATTTTGAGAAGGCAAGCAGAGCAATTGAGGAAATGTACAGGCAGGTTGGAAAAGTGAAAATCCATAGCGAAACCGGTTTCATAGAAAAGGAAGTGATTGTCAGGCATCTTGTTTTGCCAGGCTGTGTGGAGGATTCCAAAAAATTGATTGATTATTTGCACACAACCTATCAGAATCATATATGCATCAGTATTATGAATCAGTATACGCCGATGGATTCGGTAAAAAAATATCCAGATTTAAGCAGAAAAGTGACTGACAGAGAGTATGAAAGGGTGGTAGAGTATGCCATGGAAATCGGAGTGGAAAACGGATATATTCAAGAGGGGGATGCAGTGGGGGAAAGCTTTATTCCCGAGTTTAACGGAGAAGGAGTGTTATAATGCACGATTGTGTGTGGCGGTTCTGGGGTATGTTTAGAAGCAAAAAGATATATAGCAAGAATTTGAAAGGACAAGACAATGTGTAAACAAATAGAGGCCAGGAGAAAAATTGCAATAAAGGTTCCTTATGAAAAATTTCAGTGTAAAAAAGATAATTTTACAGCAACCTTAACGGTAGTGAATGAGAAGGAAGAGAATCATTTATGCAAGACTTCAAATTACAATAGAATGAATGATGGAAAGGGTCGGCCGGCAGTTATTGTGTGTCCGGGTGGCGCTTATTTTTTTAAATGTGACAGAGAGGGAATGCCTGTGGCAAAAGCTTTTGCGAAAGCAGGTGCCGCTGCATTTTTATTGGATTACAGTGTAACACCAAATCGTTTTCCGGCAGCATTGCTTGAGGTGGCACAAAGTATTTTGTATGTACGTCAGCATGCAGCCCAATATAATATTAATCCAGATAAAATTATCGTATGCGGTTTTTCGGCAGGTGGACATTTGGCAGCTACTATTGGCGCTATGTGGCATCAGCCATTTTTGTGGAAAGCATTGCAAACTACAAGGGAGATGCTGCGCCCACAGGGAATTATTTTAGGTTATCCTGTTATCACAACAGGGGAAAATACCCATATTGATTCCTGCATAAATTTGTTGGGTTATGAGAATTGTACGGATTTGCTGGAGAGTGATTGGGCAGCAGGATATTGGTTAAATGGGGAAATGACACAAACACAAAATTGCTGGAATGAGCAGGAGCAGTGGGAATTGAAAAAAAGGTATGATGAGCTTTTGACGGACTATGAGAAGAAGGAGGGGGATTTACAGGAGTCCCTCAACATATTGAAAGTGGTTTCCATTGAAGGGCAGATTACTGCAAATACACCTCCTGCTTTTATATGGACAACCTTTGATGATGACTTAGTGCCTATGGAAAATTCCATGTTGTTTGTGGAAGCTATGAGAAAGGAAAATATTCCAGTTGAGTTTCATTTATTTCCACATGGAATTCATGGATTGTCCTTGGCTACGGAGGATATTTCTGCGATGCCGGATCGGCAAGATATCTCTTTGACGGTGCAGGCTTGGTTCTCTATGGCTCTGGGATGGATGGAGAGCTTATAAAGTCAGAGAAAATAAAACAAAATATATTTTGAATCAATCTAATTCCAATAAAAAGATAGTAGGTTATGTAATGGAAAAAAATCAAAAGAATTTGAATGGCAAAAATAATATAAAAAAAATTAAAGACAATCAAAAAAGAAAAATAGATGACAATACATTAGCGTGTCCTGTTTCTAGTAAGTGCGGGGGATGTCAATTACTTGAACAACCATATTTGGAACAGTTGGAGGAAAAAGAAAAAATAGTAAGTAAATTATTAGCTCCTTACGGCAAACTAGAACAGATAAAGGGAATGGATTTTCCCTATTTTTATCGCAATAAAGTACATGCTGTTTTTGCCCAGGCAAAAGGCGGGAAAATTATTTCAGGGGTGTACAGGGAAGGTTCACATGAAGTGGTACAAGTAGATAAATGCCTGATAGAAGACCAGCAGGCAGATGCCATTATCGGCACAATAAAAAAACTGCTGCCATCCTTTAAAATTAAACCGTATAATGAGGATAGGGGATATGGTTTTTTGCGTCATGTATTGATTCGTGTTGGACATAATAGCAAGGAGATTATGGTAGTGTTAGTAACGGCCTCATCTGTTTTTCCCTCAAAGAATAATTTTATAAAAGCACTGCGAAGGGAACATCCCCAGATAACTACCATTGTGCAGAATATAAATAATAGAAATACTAGTATGGTATTAGGGGAACAGGAAAAGGTGCTGTATGGACCAGGGTATATTGTGGATATTTTGTGTGGAAAAAGCTTTAAAATCTCACCAAAATCATTTTATCAAATCAATTCTATACAGACAGAGTTTTTATATCATACTGCCATGGAATTTGCTGATTTTCAAGGCAATGAAAAAGTGTTGGATGCATATTGTGGTATCGGAACAATAGGCATTGTGGCCAGTGATTATGTACAAGAGGTTGTGGGGGTGGAATTAAATGTTGATGCTGTGTCAGACGCAAAAGGAAATGCTAGAAAAAATCAGGTGAAGAATATTCATTTTTATCAGGGTGATGCCGGAAGATTTATGGTGAAGATGGCAGAAAAAAGGGAGACAGTAGATGTAGTGCTGATGGACCCGCCCCGGGCGGGAAGTGATGAGGCCTTTTTAAAGTCTACGGTAAGGCTAAATCCAAAAAAAATTGTTTATATTTCTTGCAATCCACAGACGTTAGCTAGAGATTTATCATTTCTTACAAAGCATGGTTACCAAATGAAAAGAGCAATGGCATTTGATATGTTTCCCCAATGTGAAGCCCATGTGGAGTGTGTTGCATTGCTGCATCGAAAAAAAGCAGAAGCACGTGGTGGAAAATTATGATTTAGCAGACAATTTGTGTCTAAACTATATTTTTTCTTACCATTGGGGCTCATATATCGTCGTTGGGGCATAGGCTATTGAAAAGGAAAAATAAAATTTATATACTACAGATACAAGTCAACGAACATGAAATGGAATTCTTGAAGGGGAGTATTCAAGATAGACGATATAAGAGAATGATTGTTGACTTAACGTAGTAAGGGAGGGGTGTGAAAAACAAATAATGTTCAGGAAATATATTGTTTCTATCTATAACTTTTATAGAAGGGAAAATAGAAGGGGAAAGGAGTAGGTAGAGCAATGTATTTCCCGATACATGTACTAGAAGGGACAAGCCTTGAAGAAATAATGAAAAGGAGATATTTATGAATACAGAAAAATATAAAATCATTCCCCTTCCAAAGGAACAGTGGAAAAACACAAATTGTGATCCTCCTATATCTCATTATCCAGAGGAAGGGGAGCCGGATTATTATCCGCTGCATGGATTTCAAACCTGTGATAAATTTGGAATAACAACGATGGATGGTAAAAATTTTGATGGATTTATGGGAATTTACCAAAAGCTTTCAGACGCCTGAAAAACAGAAGTTTCCTTGTCAGTGGGACTAATTTGTAAACCATTACTTTTTCAGAAGTTGGGCAGTCAATTAGGAATGAGACAGGTTATGCATAGGAATATTGTTTTTTGTAGAAATTAAAGGGCTATAAACTATAAGATTCAAGTTGTCTGCATTATTTTATTTATTGATATAAATTTTACAAGGGCTGTATCAATGTGGCAGATGGAAAAGCAAGTTTATACTTGACAAGATAGAATGATTGTATTTATAATAAGCAAATAAATGAATTTATTATTTTAATAATTTTGTTTTGAAATTTATTTGTTGGAGGATTTTGTAC
>CAJTQG010000024.1:19404-38928 GCA_910578605.1 uncultured Lachnospiraceae bacterium
TTTTGCCTTGACAGAAAATAATTTTACCGTTATACTGAACAAAAATAAATTTCAGGAGGAACATGTATGTTAAATGTAATTGTAATGGAGAACATGGCAAACTAAATACTGCAAGGGCGATTATTGGTTTTATGCTAAAAATCTGCCCAATTGCCGGCAAGGATTGGTGTCGGCAAGTTCACCTTACAATTGCTTTATATTATGGTATATAGAAGGAAACGTATGTCTTTTCGTTTATTGGATAATGAGTGATGAAGTGCTTTAGAGAACGTGTGTCTTATCCTTCATTGACAATGAATGTAAAAAGTATAAGAGAAATATATCACATAACGAATTAGTATATAGAATGTTTGTGATACATCGTATCCGAAAGTAATGAGAGCATGACTGTATGGTCATGCTTTTTTGTTATCACTTCGCTTTGTGAAAAGCCATGGTATCTAAAGCTTTAAGGGTGCCATGTTTTTTGTTAATTTGTACAATTATAAACTTTTTGAAAGAGTTTCGTAAACGCCTAAAAAATTTGATTCAAGAAAAGGAGAATGGAGAAATGAATGTAGAAAAACAAGTAGAGTTTGATAAGATAAAAGAGCTTTGGATGGGATTGGCAGTCACACAGCAGGCAAAGGAAAAAATCAAAGAGGTTTCTATCTGTTTGTCAGAGAGGGAGTTGAGAAAACAGCTCAAGGACACTACAGACAGCAGAAATATGCTAGAGAAGCTAGGTACACCGCCGCTGCAGAATATGGAAGAGATAAAAGATATTTTGAGTGTTGCAAAAAAAGGAGACTGCCTCTCACCATATCAATTAGAGAGAGTAGAAAACACCCTTGTAGTTCTTAAACGTTTTAAGGATTATTTGGAGCGGGGGAAAAGGTATGAAAATGCACTTAGTTATTATGAGGAAAATATAAATGCCATGGCAGAATTGCGGGAGGAGATAGCTAGGCAAATAAGAAACGGTCAGGTGGATGATTATGCCTCAAAGGAGCTTCGTTTGTTAAGGGAGCAAATCAGGGAATGCGAAGAGAGAATGAAACAGAAGGCAGAACAGATTTTGCGCTCTCACAAAGAATATATGTCTGACCAGTATTGTACCTTTAGAAATGGAAGAATATGCCTTCCGGTTAAAAAAGAATATAAATTTAAAATAGGGGGAAGTGTTCTAGATAAATCCTCTACCGGAAATACATTATTTATTGAGCCTGTAGGCGCTGCTAAATATTATGAGGAGTTGCAGATGTTAAAGATTGGAGAAGAAAATGAAGTCTACCGCATTTTATACACCCTATCTGCCATGGTGGGAGACGCTGCTCTCTTGATGGATGAAAATATTGCCATGATAGAAAGGCTGGATTTTATTTTTTCAAAAGGAAAACTAAGCTTGGATATGGATGCAACCCAGCCCTCTATCAATACTGAGCGAACAATTATTTTAAAAGATGCCAGACATCCTCTTATGGATAAAAAGATAAATGTTCCACTACAGTTTCAAATAGGAGACAAGATTCAGGGAGTAGTGATAACTGGTCCGAATACTGGGGGGAAAACTGTGGCAATTAAGACCGTGATGCTGAATTGCATGATGGCGCAGTGCGGGCTTCATGTTCCATGTGGGGAGGCGAATATATGCATGAATCGCTCCTACTTATGTGATATAGGCGATGGTCAGAATCTTGCAGAGAATTTATCTACATTTTCGGCACATATAAAAAATGTTTTAGAAATTTTGAGTGAGGTAACACAGGACAGCTTTGTGATCATGGATGAGTTGGGCTCAGGGACAGACCCGGCAGAAGGCATGGGCATTGCTGTTTCTATTTTAGAACAGTTAAGAAAAAGCGGCGCCATTTTTCTTGTCACCACCCATTATCCACAGGTGAAAGATTATGCGGCACAGACAGAAAATATTATTAACGCAAAAATGACATTTGACAAGGAAACTTTAAGGCCGACCTATCAAATGGTAATTGGCCAGGCGGGAGAGAGCTGCGCGTTTTATATTGCAGACAGAATGGGAATGCCAAATGAAATGTTAAAGGTGGCTATTGCCGCTGCATATGGGAAGGAGGCAGTGGGGTTATATGAATTTCAGAAGAAGGATATTGTTTTACAAAAAGGCAATACACGAAAAATTTCAAAGATTAAAAAAACGAAGGATGGAAAAACACAGCTTAAGGGAAAATATAAACGAGGTGACAGCGTAATGATTTATCCAGATAAAAAGATAGGGATTGTGTGTGAGCCAATCAATGAAAAAGGAGTGCTGCGGGTGCAATTGCCCAATAAAAAAATATGGATAAACCATAAGAGGGTAAAGCTTCATGTAGCAGCAGAACAATTGTATCCTGAAGATTATGATTTCTCTATAATTTTTGACACGGCAGAAAACAGAAAAATTCGGCATGATATGGAGAGAAAATATACAGAGGAAATAATTAAAAAAGATGTAAGCGATTATGATAAATAAACAATAGAATTCTCAAGTAAAAAAATTCATTCATGCCATCCCCCAATGCGATGATTTTGTCGCAGTTTATTAACGTTTTTAATTGTAAGATGACATTGGACGTGGAAACGGATTTGGGTATAATTTTTATGATAAAAGCTCCGTTATCAATGTTTTCATTATTATTTTCTTCATAGATTGATGCTCTTAATATGTGGTTTGCATTGTGATAAGAATATTATAATATGTTATGAATATTTTTTGTACTAAAAATTTATATGAAAAGTTTCTAGATAGCAGGGATAATTCCATTTAAAATAAAACGGATTATATAAAATTGGGCGTACTTTTTCACAGCAATAAAGGCCTGAGAAGCTATGAGGAGGCAGTATGGAGGTAACTAAGAAAAAGCAACTGACGGGAGAGCGGTTGAGGAAAATACGTGAGAGTAAAAAATGTTCCCAGGAAAGTTTTGCATTTGAATTGGGAATGTCACTGACAAATTATTCTAAAATGGAAAGAGGAGAATACAATGTGGCATTAACTACTTTAAACAAGCTTCATGACAAATATCATGTGTCAGCAGACTATCTGTTATTTGGAGAGGATAAAAAACCGGAGCAGGTGTTGTATGAGATACATAATTTGAACGACACACAAAAATTGAGGATTTTGTTGAGATTGTTTGAATATTTTGGCATTGAGAAGGAAAGACACTATACAGAAAAACGTCGTGAAGAGACGATAATGGAAAAAATTGAGCGTTTTATGTCAGAGGGGGAGAAGGGCAGAAATGTGAGACGGGAAATCAAGCGTCATAGA
Organism: uncultured Lachnospiraceae bacterium; assembly: GCA_910578605.1. GTDB lineage: Bacteria > Bacillota > Clostridia > Lachnospirales > Lachnospiraceae > MGBC111451. The sequence continues at coordinate 22,676 of CAJTQG010000024.1, forward strand.
TGAAAAATATATTGATTGTGGAAGATAGGGAGAGGGAGGCGGCTGCACTGCAAAAGCTGATTTACAGTTTAACGGCAGAAGTTAAGGTTTGGACGGCAAGAAACACAGTAAATGCATATGGAATTGCTATGGAACACAGGATTCAGTTGTTTTTGATTGATTTAGTGCTGCAGCCTGACAAAATAAATGATATGAAAGGGGCAGTGTTTGCAGAAAATATTCGTAAGGTACAAGGATATGAATTTGTTCCCATGATTTTTGTGGCTGGCTTGGAGGACCCTAAAATGTATGTTTACCGAGATTTGCATTGTTATGGCTATCTGCAGAAGCCCTATCAAATGAAGGAGGCGAAAAAGTTAATTGAACAGGCTTTGCGTTTTCCAGTGACTCCATCAAAAAAAGAATATGTATTTTTTAAAAAGGATGGGGTAATTTATTCTGTAGGTATTACTGATATTGTGTATGCCATGTCAAAAAAAGGAGTAATGACAATTGTGACCACACAGGAAGAATTGACCTTATATTATATTAGCTGCAAAAAATTGTTATCCATGCTGCAGTCTTCTGATTTTTTGCAGTGCAGCAGAAATACAGTAGTCAATAAACGATTTATTCGTTATATAGATAAAACCAACAGCTATATTGGACTGACAGAGGGATTTGGTTCATTGCATATGGGAGTTTCCATGAAGAAAAAGTTTATGATACAATTTATGAATTAATTAATTTATTATAAAAATCATGTTCCAAATTTAAAATAAAAACAGTATTTTTAAAATAGGATTGACAAAAAATTAGGAATTGCATACATTAAATATAGTTGTGTAATGAAAAAGGGTGTGAAAATAAAAAATGAAATCCATATTATTTGGTATTTTGCTGCCATTTGCGGGTACTACTCTTGGAGCTGCCTGTGTATTTTTTATGCGAAAGAGAATGGGAGAAAAACTCCAAAAGACATTGGCTGGATTTGCAGGAGGGGTGATGGTGGCGGCTTCTGTATGGTCTTTGCTGATTCCTGCTATGGACATGAGTGATGACTTGGGAAAGCTTGCTTTTATTCCCGCTGTCACTGGTTTTGTGTTGGGGATTTTATTTTTGTTAGGGTTAGACAGCTTAATTCCCCATTTGCACGTAAATGAGGAAAAGCCGGAGGGAGTGAAAAGTCATCTAAAAAAAACAACAATGCTTGTGCTGGCAGTAACACTTCACAATATCCCTGAGGGAATGGCGGTAGGTGTGGTTTTTGCAGGAATGCAGTCAATGGAAGGAAACATCACACTTATGAATGCATTGGCATTATCCATTGGAATTGCCATACAGAATTTTCCTGAGGGGGCGATTATTTCTATGCCATTGCATGTGAATGGCATGGGAAAGGGGATGGCATTTGCCTATGGCACATTGTCGGGTGTGGTAGAGCCATTGGGGGCATTGATTACTCTTTGGCTGTCCGCTTATTTAGTGCCGATTATGCCCTATTTGCTGTCCTTTGCAGCAGGTGCCATGATGTATGTAGTAGTGGAGGAATTGATACCAGAGACATCCCAGGGGAAGCATACAAATTGGGGAACCATAGGATTTGCCTTAGGTTTTTCTGTGATGATGATGATGGATGTGGCATTGGGCTAGATAAAACGAAATGGATGATTTAACTAACCACATAAAAGAGATAAGGAAGAAGAAAGCAGAAAGAAGAAAGGGGCAGCGTTTAAGAACCGATGGGATGCTGCAGTGGGATAAGAATGAGATTATTGGTTATTTCCGACAATCATGGAAGTATGGAAGAATTTTATCAATTGATGAAGAAAAATATACAATATGACACGTTGATTCATTTGGGGGATGGGGGCATAAGAAAGTGGGAATATGAAAAGTATATGCCCCAGTGTATGCCTTTTATCTGTGTGAAAGGCAATAATGATTATGGAATGGATTTTCCAGCTAGATTTTGTGGACAGTTAGGTGGGTATCAGGTGGCAGCATTGCACGGTGACCGTCTTCAGGTGAAAACAACATTGGAGCCATTGGAGCGGTGGGCAAAAAGAGAGCAGGCTGTTCTTGTGTGCTATGGGCACACCCACAAAGCATCCGTCTGCCAGAGGGAGCATGCTCTGTTTCTCAATCCCGGAAGTCTTTCCGGCAGACATAGTGTTACCGGACAAACCTATGCCATAGTAGATTTAACAGAGAATGGAATACAGGCGGAGCTGTTTCAATTAGATGGAAGGAAAATAACAGGACAGTTTCTTGACGGTAAGCATACTTAAGAAGGGAGAGGACTATGGGGAATGAAGAATGTATTTATTTAAACGGTGAAAATAAAAAGCAAAGTCAAAAATTATATGAGGATGTATTTTCGGAAGACGGAAAAGAGTTTGTGGACTATTACTATGAGAACATTGGCAAGAGAAATAAAATATTAGCTGTGAAGGCGGCAGGAAAAGGGGAAGATGGGAGGGAAATCTGTGGTATGCTGCACCAGAATCCCCACAATATTTGGATAGGACAAGCGGAGATAAAAACAGAATATATTTATGCTGTTGCAGTGGGAGAAGCACACCGTCATAAGGGTTATATGAGGCGAATGCTGGGAATGGCGCTGCAAAATATTTATACAGAAAATATTTGTTTTACCTATCTTTTTCCTGTGAGGAGGGGGTTGTATGAACCCTTTGGATTTGGATATGTAGATAGTCTTAAGACGACAGAATGTGAAAAATCAGATACCATAAAAAGAAAAAATGAGGGGGGAAAACTTATTAGTGATATGGATGAAGAGATGGATTGGATGGAGACAGAGAGATTTATTCGTTTTGACTGTCAAAAACGGCAGGGTATTTATCTGGCACAGACAGAGGCATATTTGAAGGAGTGGCTAGAGCTTGCAAGAAAAAATGGTGAGCAGAGCAATATATTTATTTATAAAAAACAAAGGGAAATAAGCCAAAAGACAGTGAAGGAAAAGGCAATGGGAGCAGTATTAAAAATAATCGATGGGGAAATAACAGAGGCAATGGGAGATGCGGAGGATGTAAAGGAGGCGTGGGTTCTTTGGAAATCTCAATTTGTCCGAAGTCAAACGGAAAGGGTAGGGGGAGATATAGAGGATAAAACAGTGGACATGCTGCCTGCCATGGTAAGAATATTGCATTTGGAGACTTTTATAAGTTATCTTTTGTTCCCAGGCTGGGTAAATGTTTCTTTCTTTATAGAGGATGAGCTTTTTCCGGAAAATCAAGGTGTTTATAGAGTGAGGGAGGGAAAAGGCAAAAAGGTAGGGGGAAGCTGTAATAGAAGAATGCATATTCGGGAGTTTACGGAATGGCTGTTTACCCTAATACCATTCCGGATTCAAGACCAAATATAAGTTGACTTTTTCATGTAAGGAAATTATAATATGATACTAGAGTTAAAGGAGAAATAAGGCTTGTATTTATCCCTTTTACAGCTTATCAGACAGTATAGTTAGGGATTGACCAATGTATGGATTCTAACTGTTTGTATAGATTGAGTCAGAACGGAGGAAAAGGTGAAGAAGAAAATTATTTTAACGGGAGATCGTCCTACAGGAAAGCTTCATGTGGGGCATTATGTAGGTTCCCTTAGAAGAAGAGTAGAATTACAAAATTCTGGTGAATTTGATAAAATATATATTATGATTGCAGATGCCCAGGCGTTGACAGACAATGCAGATAATCCCCAGAAGGTTCGTGAAAATATTATAGAGGTAGCTCTAGATTATCTTTCCTGTGGATTGGACCCGGAGAAGTCCAATTTATTTATTCAGTCTCAGGTGCCCCAGTTGACGGAGCTGTCCTTTTATTATATGAATCTTGTAACGGTGTCTCGCCTGCAGCGCAACCCTACAGTGAAAGCAGAGATTCAGCTGCGAAATTTTGAGGCAAGCATTCCGGTTGGTTTTTTTACGTATCCTATCAGTCAGGCGTCAGATATAACAGCGTTTAAAGCAACGGTTGTTCCTGTAGGGGAGGATCAGATGCCTATGCTGGAGCAGACAAAGGAAATTGTGCATAAGTTTAACAGCGTGTATGGGGAAACTTTAGTGGAGCCGGAGATTTTACTGCCGGAGAACAGCGCCTGTCTCCGTCTTCCAGGAATAGACGGCAAGGCAAAAATGAGTAAATCCTTAAACAATTGTATTTATCTATCTGATACAGCGGAGGATGTGAAGAAAAAAGTAATGAGCATGTTTACAGACCCCAATCATCTTCGGGTGGAGGACCCCGGCAAGGTGGAGGGCAATCCGGTGTTTATCTATTTAGATGCGTTTTCAAGGAAGGAGCATTTCCAGGAGTTTTTGCCGGAATATGAAAACTTAGAGGAATTAAAGGCACATTATGCAAGAGGCGGTCTTGGGGATGTGAAGGTAAAGAAGTTCTTGAACAATGTATTGCAAGCAGAGTTAGAACCAATACGTGCCAGAAGAAATGAGTGGGAAAAGGATATACCGGCTGTTTTTGAAATCTTAAAAAAAGGAAGTCAGGTGGCAAGGGAGGCAGCAGAGCAAACTTTAGAGGAAGTAAAAGCTGCTATGAAAATCAATTATTTTGAGGATGATGCACTGATTGCGGCTCAAGCCAAAAAATATGCAAAATAGAATCCAAGCGATAAAAGATTATTTTTAAGAAATCACATGGTTCCTTGAAATAATCTTTTTTCTTTTCATTGATTCCGCAAAAAAATAGATGGGAATATAAAGTAAAATAAGGAGATATAGAAGAAACAGATATAGATTACAGAGATATAAAATACAGAGAAATACAGTAAGAGTGAAATATAGAAGAAAGGAAATCACAAACATATATTATGGGAGAGAGATTAACGCCAAAGGATATTGAAAAGATTCAAAAGGAGATTGAACACAGAAAGCTTGTTGTGCGCAGGGAGGCATTGGAGGCAGTAAAGGAAGCCAGAGCACATGGAGATTTAAGTGAAAATTTTGAATACCACGCTGCAAAGAAGGACAAAAACAAAAATGAGAGCAGAATTCGTTATTTAGAGAGAATGCTGAAAAATGCTACTATAGTGAAGGATACAACAGATGAGGACGAAGCAGGTTTAGATAAGACGGTGAAGGTTTATTTTGAGGAGGATGAGGAGACAGAAACTTACAAGCTTGTCACGTCCATCAGGGGAAACTCTCTCAAGGGCTTAATCAGCATAGAATCCCCTCTTGGAAAAGCTTTAATTGGACATAAAAAGGGAGATAGAATTTATATACGAGTTAACGAAAAAAGCGGATATTATATACAAATACAGGAGGTATATGATACAAGTGGAGAAGAAAATGAGGAGATAAAAAGTTTTTAAATTACAGGTTGCATTTTTGCGTCGAATATGAAATAATATCTTTATGAAAGCGGTTTCAAAATGAACTTTATTGCCAATATTAAGTGACGGAAAGGAGGAAGAAGTATAGGAATGGGGGAAAGAAAAATAAATATTTATGATATTGCGAAGGAAGCACAGGTTTCGCCGGCTACAGTCTCAAGAGTGATAGGGGGTAAGGTGAAGGTCAGTGAAGAAAAGCAGAAGAGAGTCCAGGAAGTCATCGATAAATATCATTTTAAGCCCAATGCTTTGGCAAAGGGTTTAAGTGGGGAAAAGACACATATCATCGGAATTATAGTATCTGATATCCGCAATCCTTACTACAGTCAATTATATGTGGAATGTGAAAAGGCGGCGGCAGAATATGGTTATACCTTGTTGCTGAGCGATTCCCTTGGGGAGAACGTTAGAGAAAAGGAGTTATTAGAAAAGCTGGCAGGGCAAAGTGTAGATGCCATTATCCAAATTGGAGGTAGTATAGATACCTGTGAGATGGAGCAGGGTTATATGAAGCGCTTAAATCATATAGCCAAGAGGATTCCCGTAGTCACCTCCGTCAGGCAGGAAGCACTGGACTGCTACAGCGTATCGGTAGACGAAGTGCAGTCCGTTGAGCTTGCAACGCAATATTTACTGCAGCAGGGGCATCGTCATATTGTGTTTGTAGGAGGAAATGATTCCGTCTTAGCCACCAAAGTTAAGAAAGAAAGATTTATGGAGATGCTCAAGGAAGCGGAGATTGGGAAAAAGAAAAAGTGTTGTGTCCAGACAAATGGGTTTACTGTGGAGGAGGGCTATGAGGTGATGAGCCGATTGCTGGAGAATAAAAAGAATCCTACAGCAATTCTTGCCGTCAATGATATGGTGGCCATGGGAATTTACAAGGCTATTGCCCAGGCAGGTTTGCAAATTCCTAAGGATATAGCAGTTGCCAGCTTCGACAATACTTTTATTTCAAAGATGGCAAACCCACCTTTGACCTCTGTAGATTATCATTATGAAAAATTTGGACAGGTGTTGATACAGACAGCGGTGGATGCCATAGAGGGAAAAGAACAGCAGCAGCACAAGGTAATACCTCTTGAACTGAAAGAAAGACAATCCACTAAGCCTGTGGAGAAGCAGAAAGACAAGCAGAGAGACAAACAAAACAAGAAAAAACAAAAATAACATAAATAGAAGCATAATAAAAAACGTGTCAATAATAAATTGATAAAATAAAAAAATAACATTTAAGAATCAAAGGAAAATAAATGACAAGGGAAGAATGGGAAAGTATAAATAGTATAAAATGATAATAGAAATCAAAAAATAAGTAGGTGTTATTAAAATTTAAAGAATAAGTAGAATAAATTAAGAGAAATAGTGGAGCACCATATGTGCGGAAAAGGAGGTTCTGATGTCTATATTAGTAACAGGGGGCGCAGGTTATATTGGAACGCATACTGTGATTGAATTGCAGGCGGCGGGATATGAGGTAGTTGTGGTAGATAATCTGTCCAATTCCAGCGAGAAATCTTTAGAGAGAGTAGAGGAAATCACAGGAAAGCCGGTTTCATTTTATAAAGTAGATTTGTTGGATGAAAATGGCTTAGAGGAGGTATTTAAAAAGGAAAAGATTGACTCTTGTATTCATTTTGCAGGCTTGAAGGCAGTGGGAGAATCTGTAGAAAAACCGTGGGAATATTACAATAACAATCTTTCAGGAACATTGGTACTCCTCAAACTGCTCAAAAAATATAACGCAAAAAATATAATTTTCTCGTCCTCTGCCACAGTATACGGCAAGCCGGCAGTTATTCCAATTACAGAGGAATGTCCCAAAGGAGAAGCCACCAATCCATATGGACACACGAAATCCATGCTGGAGCAGATTTTGACGGATATACAAAAAGCGGATTCCGAGTGGAATGTAATTCTGCTTCGCTATTTTAATCCTATCGGTGCTCACAAAAGCGGTAAAATCGGGGAGAATCCAAGTGGGATTCCCAACAATTTAATGCCATATATTACACAGGTGGCAGTGGGAAAATTAAAATGTCTAGGCGTGTTTGGAAACGATTATGATACACCAGACGGCACAGGTGTGAGAGATTATATTCATGTGGTGGATTTGGCAAGGGGACATGTGAAGGCTTTAAAAAAGATAGAAGAAAAAGCAGGGCTGTGTATTTATAATCTGGGAACAGGAACTGGCTACTCAGTGTTGGATTTGGTGAAGAATTTTAAAGAGGCAACAGGGGTGGACATACCTTATGAAATTAAGCCAAGAAGAGCAGGGGATATTGATGCCTGTTATGCCGATGCCTCCAAGGCAGAGAGGGAGATTGGCTGGAAGGCAGAATATGGAATCAGGGAAATGTGTGAGGATTCTTGGAGATGGCAGAGCATGAATCCAAAGGGTTATGAGTAGATTATGTTTGCTAAAACAAAGAATGTAGCTTAGGTGTGATAAAATGATACAGAAAAAGGACGTGGGTGAATGGAGAAAAAAATGAAAAAATTTGCACCAATTATAAAGGATCAGCCTTATATGATATATGGCGGGGATTACAATCCGGACCAATGGTTAGACAGACCGGATATTTTAAAAGAAGACGATAGATTGATGAACCTGGCTAAAATCAACAACGCTTCGGTTGGAATTTTCGCGTGGAAAGCGTTAGAGCCTGAGGAGGGAGTGTATACATTTGAGTGGTTGGACGAGACGATGGATAGATTGGCGGCCAATGGAAAAAAGGTGATATTGGCCACTCCGTCCGGCGCCAGACCGGCATGGATGGATAGAAAATATCCGGAGGTACTTCGCGTCAATGATGGGAGAGTGAAAAATCTTCACGGGGAACGTCACAATCATTGTTATACATCTCCCTATTATCGCAGAAAGGTATTTGAGATGAATCAAATGCTGGCAAAGCGATATAAAGACCATAAGGCCCTTGGAATGTGGCATATCTCCAATGAGTATGGGGGGGATTGTCATTGTCCCCTTTGTCAGCAGGCGTTTCGGGACTGGCTTAGAAAAAAATACGACAATGATATTGATAAATTAAATGGCCAGTGGTGGACAGGCTTTTGGAGTAAAAAGTATTCTAGTTTTGATGAGATAGAATCTCCTGCGCCTCAGGGGGAGAGGTGTATTCATGGTTTGAATTTAGACTGGCTGCGATTTGTCACCTACCAGACTACGGATTTCATGGAACAGGAAATCAAAGCTGTCAAGGAGATTACACCACAGATTCCGGTGACTACTAATTTGATGGGATTATATCCAGGTTTGAATCCGTGGGTGATGGCAAAGAAGATGGATGTGATATCATGGGATAATTATCCTAGATGGCACACGATGTACAGCAAAAACTGGGAGTTGGCAAGTGATATCGGTTTTGTGCATGATATAAATCGGTGCTTGAAGCACAAGCCGTTTTTGTTGATGGAGAGCACTCCTAGCAATGTCAACTGGCAGCAGGTAAATAAATTAAAGCGTCCCGGGATGAATATTCTGGCCTCCATGCAGGCGGTAGCTCACGGTTCTGATTCCGTACAGTATTTTCAGTGGAGAAAGGGAAGAGGAGCGGCAGAAAAATTTCACGGTGCGGTGGTGGATCATGAGGGCAGCGAGAACACACGAGTATTTCAGGAAGCTGCCAAGCTCGGCGAGATGCTGCAGAAGTGTAAAGATATTGTGGGAACCTGTAATCAGGCAAAGGTGGCAGTTATTTATGACTGGGAAAACCGGTGGGCAATTGACAATATGAATGGATTGAGTGACAGAAGAAACTATGAGGAAACATGCCGTCTCCACTATCGTGCCCTGTGGCAGAAAAATGTGACAGTGGATGTGATTGATATGGAGCAGGATTTGTCCGGCTACTCTCTTGTCATAGCGCCAATGCTTTATATGCAAAAGCCTGGAGTGGCAAAGCGGCTGCAGGATTTTGTGAGCAAGGGAAATACATTGGTTACCACATATTTTACCGGTTATGTCAATGAAAATGATTTATGTTTTCTGGGAGGTTTTCCGGGGGACGGCTTAAAAGAGGTTCTGGGAATCTGGGCGGAGGAAATAGATTCTCTCTATGAGGCAGACAGTAATCAGATGTGCTTCTCGTCCTGTTTGAATACAGAAGACAGCAAAGGAAAATTATTTGCGTCAATGTCCGGGAAAAAGTATGCAATAAAAGATTATTGCGAGATAGTACATCCATTGGAAAACACAAAGGTGCTGGCAGTTTATGGGGAGGATTTTTATGAGGGTACACCAGCGCTCACATGTCATACTTATGGAGAGGGAAAGGCATATCATATTTGTGCTAGAACGGATATGAACATGCTGTCAGATTTTTACCAGGAGCTGATTGCACAGTGTGAGGTTCCGGTAAATCTATTAGGAAGCTACGATGAAGGTGTAAATGTGCAGAAACGGGAAAGCGACGGTGAAGCGTATTACTTCATTATGAATTTTGAGGGAAAAGAGGCAAAGGTGACACTGGAGGAGGACATACAATTGGTGAGTGTTATCCATGAGACAACAATACCAAAAAGCTTTGTTTTAAAACCATATGAAGTGATAATTGCAGCACAAAAATAGCAAAAGAAAGGTTGATATCTATTTTGGATAGCAGGAATTATAATCAGATAGAAAGAGATAATCCTAAAGTCAGTGTGATTATGCCTATTTATAATGGGATGGCATATTTGGAGAGAGCCTTGGACAGCGTGCGCAAACAGACCTATATAAACTTGGAGATTATTTTGGTGGATGATGGTTCAAACGATGGAAGCGAAATTTACTGTGACAGGATGGCGGAGGAGGATATGCGCATCCGAGTTCTTCATCAGCAAAATGGGGGCGTGTCATCTGCTAGGAACAGTGGGTTAAAGGCAGCAAAAGGAGATTATATTGCATTTGTGGATTCGGATGATTATATAGAGCCATTTATGTATGAGCGCCTAGTGAGAAAATTGCAGCGTGAGAAGTGTCAGGCGGCAGTTTGCAACAGCTATGTGGAGGAAGAAAACGGGGATTCCAGACTATATTTTGACAATATGCAGGAACAGGTTTTGACCGGAGAGCAGGCTATTATTCACATGCATTATTTAAATCAAATGAATACAGAGCTTTGGAACAAATTATGTGCCAGACAGCTGTGGAAGGATGTGCAATTTCAGGAGGGCTTGAAAATAGGGGAGGATTACAAAGCTTTAGTGGAGATTTTCTTAAAAACAGAGAAAATTGCGGTTGTGCCAGAGCCGGCATATCACTATATTCAGAGGAAAAGCGGGGCAATGGCAAACGGCTATATTAAGGCAGGAGAACAGGTGGATTGTCTGTTTATGCAGATGAAGGAAAAAGAAGAGTTAAAAGAAGGAGAGTTGTATAAAAGCACGGTATGCTTTTGCGACACTCATCTTTTGACGATTGTAATGGAAATGATTCGCAGCAACAGTCAAAAGCAGCATCAAAAGAGAGTGGAGGCAATAAGGCAAAGCCTGAAAAAAACTTTTTCTGTTTACAAAAAGGAAAAAAGTGTGCCGTTTCATTTTCGGGGAGGGGCCTTCCTTTTCATACTCAATAGAGGATTGTTTGTATTGTTCAGTAGATGGTTTTATCGTAAGCCGAAAAAAGAAAAAGCAGCGAATGAAGTAATGGAAGAAAAAGTAGTCAATGCAGAAAAAGAAAAAGTAGAAAAGGAAGAAGCAGAAAAAGAAGTGACGGAAGAAAAAAAGTAACAAGCAATGGAAAACATATTTCATAATCAGTGATATACATTGTATTTCGTGGTGCATCATTGGAAAATAACATGTGTTATGAAAATAATGTCAAAATATAGAAGAAAGGAAATCCAAATATTGATGAATAAGGAAAATAGAGAACAAAACAGGCTTCCTCTTGTTTCAATTATAGTGCCGGCCTATAATGTAGCCCCCTATATAGAAGAATGTGTACAATCCCTGTTGGAGCAGTCGTATAAAAATATAGAAATCATTATAGTAAATGATGGTTCTACAGACAAAACAGGGGAGCTTAGTGATGTTTATTCTCATACTTATTCAAATGTGAAGGTGCTCCACAAAAAAAACGGAGGACTTTCCTCGGCGCGAAATGCAGGTATTCAAAGGGCAAAAGGGGAGTATATCGCTTTTGTGGATTCCGATGACTATGTGGCGCCGGACTATGTGAAAACTTTGTTGGAATTGTTGGTGCACCACGATGGGGACATTGCAGTATGTGGTTTTGTGCGGACGCAAAAGAGAAAAAGAGAAGTGGAGGAGTATACTGTAAAAAAGCAACAGAAAAATGAGCAACAAAATGAGCAACAAAATGAGCAACAAAAAGAACAACAGAAAGAACAACAGAAAGAACAACAGGCAGAAAAGTCAATACGAGTGCTTACAGGCATGGAGGCTTTAAATCAGCTGTATTCCCCTAAAAGATTATATTATGTTGTAAGCTGGAATAAATTGTACAAGACTAGTTTGTTTGATGGTGTTTCTTATCCTGAGGGAATGCTTCATGAAGATGAAGCGGTAATTCATAAGTTGTATCATGGGGCTGACAAGGTGGTGCTTACAAGAAAGCCGTTGTATTACTACTATATGTCGGATTCTAGTATTATGAGGGGGAGTTATAAGGTGGAGCGAATGGGCATTCTGCATACTTATATGGAGCGAATGGAGATGTTTGCACAGGACAAAAATACTTTTATGGAAGATAATTCCTGCAAGCAATGTATGGTGGCTGCTCTTATGCATTATTATTTTTGCAGAAGAGACAAGAAAATACCAAAAAGGAAGGCAGAGGAATGTCTGACTATTTTTCATAAATGTAAGTCTCACATGAAGAGAGCAGTTCATATATCATGGAAATATAAAATGTTTTTTAAGTGGGCATCTCTTTCTCCCTATTTAGCAGGGAAATTAGTGGACATAAAGGTGAATCGTTTTTATCGCGGAGAATAGAAATATGATTTAGGAAGGATAAATAAAAAAGAATGAAATGTGCGGTTTGTCAGATGGAGATAGAACCATATCAAAAACAAAATAATTATAAAAAAGCAGAAAAATATATAAAGGTGGCAAGGGAACATAATGCTCATTTAATCCTGTTTCCGGAAATGAGTTTTACTGGTTTTTTGATGGATACAGAATTGACAGGGGAATGGAATGAGGAAACTCTCACATATATGAGAAATACTGCAAAAAAGCATGAGATTGCTATTGGGTTTGGCTGGGTTAAAAATAGAAGGAACAAGAAGGCACAAAATCATTATACAATTGTATCTAAGGATGGAGAAATTCTTGGAGATTATATAAAAGTACATCCATTTAGTTTTGGCAGAGAGGACGAATATTTTCAAGGAGGAATGGAGCTTGTATCATTTCCGCTTGAAGATATTCACGTTGGCATACAAATCTGTTATGATTTACGGTTTCCGGAAGCATTTCAAAGCTTGTCAAGGAATTGTGATGTGATTGTAGTACCTGCTAATTGGCCTGGTAAGAGGGGGGCGGATTGGAAATGTCTCCTTCAAGCTCGGGCAATAGAAAATCAGTGCTATATAGTGGGGGTTAACTGTGTAGGTGAATGGGGGGGACAGCAATATTTGGGCGATAGTGTTTGTTATTTGCCAGATGGAGCATTGAGTTGCAGGGCAGGGTCAGAGGAAACATTGTTCTTTGCGGAGATAAAGCAAGATGTAGAACAATACCGCAGCCGTTTCACAACAAAAAAGGACAGAAAAAATTCACTTTATATGCAGTGGTATAGGGAGATGGAAACGAGGGAAGAGTCTCTAAAGAGAAATTGTTAAAAGAAAGTGATGATATTGCACAAAAAATATATACAAAATATAAGAAATATAGTATAATAGTAACAATGTGTTTAGTCGTGATATTATATGTGCTGTTTTTTTAAGTTCTGTCAACTAATACATAAAATTTAGAAAAGCAAGAATGGAAAAACAAGAGAACAAATACGGAAAAATGAAAAGAAAATAGAGAAATAAAGGCGGTTGATGTCAGGTGGCGAAAATTAACAAAAAAGAATTATTAAATGAAAAAGAACGATTACAAAAAATTACGGGTATGCTTTCAAATATAGTGTTTGAGTATGATGTACAGAGGGATACCCTTATGAATAGGGTTGGATATGAGGGAAGTAAGCTACGTAAAATATATGTGAATAATGCTTCTGTTCAAATGAGGCAGTACATAGCTCCTGAAGATATGGCAATGTTTGAGGAAGTGCTGCAGGAAATGCAGCAGGGAAAAGAGAAGATTGAAAAAGAATTTCGTGTTTTGACGGAAGATAAAAAGGAATTTTGGGTGAGACTGCAGGGTATTAGCGGTGTAAGTGAAGATAACGAAAGATATGTGGTAGGAATTATCAATAAAATCAAAGAGCATAATTTGCAGGAGCGAGACAGTATGACGCTTTTGTATCATTATGATGCTTTTATTTATCTTGTACAGAAATTCATGTCTTCAGAGTTAAAGAAAAATAAAATAGCCATTATATATTCGGATATCCGTCATTTTAAATTTGTAAATGACACATATGGTTATAATGTGGGAGATGAGCTGTTAAAGGATTTTGCAAAAAAAATAGTACATGAGAGTAAAAATGTGCTTTGTGCGGCCAGAGTGTACTCGGATAATTTTATTTCTGCTGTGAGAGTGGGAGAGGGAGCGACAAAGGAAGAGGTTGAAAAAAGAGTTAACAGCTTAAATAGGCAGATTGAAAGGGAGTTTAAAGAGAGATTTCAGGACAGCAGATTGGTTGTCAATACAGGTGTTTATTTTATTGAAGATAAAAATGAAAATTTGGAGACAGCGATTTCTAATGCCAATTTTGCCAGGAAGCAGGCGAAGAGGTTAAAGAAAACGGAATGTGTGTTGTTCAGTGAGGAGGAATCCAAAGAGATGCAGCGTCAGCTGCAGCTTATTTCGGATTTGCCTAAAGCAATCAAGAATGGTGAGCTGGTTGTTTATTATCAGCCTAAGGTGGAGTGCGGCACTACAAGAGTGGTTGGGGCTGAGGCGCTGATTCGCTGGATTAAGCCAGACGGTAAATTTATTTATCCTGACCAGTTTATACCAGTGTTTGAGCAGAATGGATGTATTATTGATGTAGATTATTTTGTGTATAAGAAAGTATTTTCCTATTTAAGAGATAGACTGGATAGGGGACTGGTAGTTGTTCCTATATCTATGAATGTTTCCAGAGTACATTTAGAAGATAATAAACTGATTCAATATATTATGCAGCTTTTTGATGAATATCAGATTCCGCCAGAACTGGTAGAATTTGAATTGACAGAAAATGTATATATTGAAAATATGTCCCAGGTACAAGATATGCTTTCCAAATTAAGAGCATTGGGAACAAAGGTTTCTATGGATGATTTTGGCTCGGGTTATTCCTCCTTGAATGTGCTTAACAAGTTGCCTATAGATGTACTTAAGCTCGACAAGGTCTTTATGAAAAATGAAGTGCTTGAGGAGAATGATTGTATCATTATACATTGTATTGTGGACATGGCAAAGAAATTACATATATCTGTATTGTGTGAAGGTATTGAGACAATGGAACAAAGCCGATTCTTAAGCAGAGTGGGCTGTGATATTCTTCAAGGTTATCTCTATGGGAAGCCTATGACACAGAGAGATTTTGATGCGTTTGTGGAAAAATATGCAGATGCCCAGATAGAACAGATTCATTTTCCTTTGGACGGAACGTTGTCAGATACAGAAAATGTATATCATGGAAAAATATATGGGGAGAATGTATGCTTTAAAAAGAACATTCTTCAAGACAGGGCTGTACTGTACTTCCCGGGAGGAGAGCCAGGAGACAATATTGTAGAGCTGCCGCCGGAAGTTTTTATTAATGATAGTTATACTATTTCCTTTTGGATGAATGCAGAAAAATTAAACCTTTGGACTAGTGTAATGTACAGTTCTTTCAGCAACGGATTCCACAGTGTAATGCCTAGAGGCTGGGATTTCAAAACTATGTTTAGAATTAAAGAGGAGGCAAAGCTGGACGAGTGGAGTGATGCGGGAAGCAGCAATACAATGAAAGAAAATACATGGTATCTGGTTACCATTACATTTAACAGTGAAAATAAAGTGTCTGTGTTGTATATCAATGGACAGCGTGCAGGAATTAAAGAAGATAATCCGGTTTTAAAATTATCAGAAAGGCTGGTGCTTGGAGGAGATATTTATCAAAAAGGTTTTCAAGGGTATATAGCTGATTTTAGAATTTATAATAAGCCCTTGTCAGAGATTGATATACATGAACAATATAAAGAGGATAGAAAAATATATCAATAAAAATACTAAGGTGGTTAACCGCCTTAGTATTTTTTTGTCTGTTTGCAATGATATGTTTAAAAATGAAATGTGTAGAATTTAGAAAAATATTTGACAGATATTTAGATATTGGATAGAAAGATAGATGTGTGTTAGATTAGATTTAGGTTTAAGAAAATTTGCTGGACATAGACCGTTGCTGCAAGAGGAGAACTTTTTGGGAGGAATAAAGATACAAAAATCAAAAAAAACAATAAAAAATAAAAAAGTTTCAAAAAGTGGTTGACGGCCTGGAAAAAATATGCTAATATAATCTGGCTGTCGCAAAAACAGCAAAAGAGACAAAAAAGAACAACCTTATCCCAGAATCCGAGAGGAGAGGGAGGGCGGAACATTGAAAACTAAACAGTACAAAAACCATCCCTGAAAATTCAAAAAAGAAATAAAGAATTCAGAGAATAAAAGAAAGCAAAGGAATGAAGGGAACCGAAAGGGGAACTTCAGGAAAATGCAGACAGTAAAGAAAAGATAGCTAACGTTATCTGGGACAGAAAAAACTTATAACGAGAGTTTGATCC
>CAJTQG010000025.1 GCA_910578605.1 uncultured Lachnospiraceae bacterium
TCGTATGCCAGCACCCCTGCTGCCACAGAGGCATTGAGAGAATCAATATCTCCCTTCATAGGAATAGAAGCGATATAATCACAGTTTTCTTTTACAAGACGGCTCACCCCACAGCCTTCATTTCCAATTACCACTCCGATAGGTCCCTTTAAATTCAAGCGATACATCACCTCTCCCTCCATATCCCCACAGACAAACCAGATTCCTCTCTTTTTCAACTCCTGCATGATAAGAGTTAAATTGGTCACCTTTACTACCGGCGTATAATTTAAAGCACCTGCGGAAGTCTTTGCCACAACGGCAGTCAATCCCGCCGCCCTTCTTTTTGGAATAATCACACCATGAGCGCCGGCCAAATTGGCTGTTCGAATAATTGCACCTAGGTTATGTGGATCCTCGATTTCATCCAACAAAAAAATAAATGGCTCCTCTCCCCTTTTTTCTGCCAGTTTAAAAATATCCTCCAGCTGGCTGTACTCGTAGGCGGCACCAAAAGCAATGACTCCCTGGTGCTTCTTTGTGGCAGACATCTGATCTAATCGTTCCTTCTTCACATACTGAATGATGGTGTCTTTCTTTTTGGCTTCCCTCACAATGGTCTGCACCGGACCATCGTGGCAGCCATCAAGCACAAACAATTTATCAATAGGCTTTCCTGTGCGAAAGGCTTCCAGCACAGCATTCCTTCCCTCGATTGTCAATTCCTGGTATCTCATTTTACTTCATTCCCATGCACATTTGTTATGTTGCATGTTCCTTTCTCCCATATTTTCATTTTTTATTTTTTTATAATTTTTTTCTTATTATTTTGCTATTATTTTGCTAATATGTTATCTATATATTTTTATATCTTATCTTTTCCTAAACCTACTAAACCCGTCTGGATTAATCTTGTCATTCTGTCTGACTGACCTGTCAAATACAAATACCCCATAAGTGCCTCAAAACCGGTTGCTCTTCTGTAATCATGAATGGAAGCATTTTTGGCGCTAGTAGCAGACTTAGCGTTCCTCCCTCTCTTATACATGGTGAGTTCCTCCTGGGTCAACTCCTCCATCAGCACGTCCATCATTGCGGACTGCGTTGCCGCCTTCACTAAGGAGGCGCTCTTTTTATGCATTTTATTCACAGGAATATTTCCTTTAGATACAATTATCGTGCGGATAATCAACTCATAAATTCCATCTCCAATGTAGGCGAGCACAAGGGGAGAGTAAGTTCGGATATCAATATCTTCTATTTTCAAAATATCTTTTGTCAGTTGGTATAAATCCTTTTCCTTTATGTCCTCCATCATTACCTGTTCCTTTCCAAAATATGCCTACAATGTCGGCACCTTTCTGTACCTTACTCTAAATTCTCTTCCACTGTACTCCCTCTCTTGTATCTTTTAACTCAATGCCCATATCCAACAATTGATTTCTTATTTCATCCGCCTTTGCAAAATTTTTCTCTTTTCTTGCCTGCTGTCTGAGCTCTATCAACTCCTCAATCTCCTGGCTTAAGACCTCCTCTTTTCTTTCTGTTTCAATCCCTAATATTTCACAAAATGTAGTAATTTGGTTCCATACCTCTTGCAAAAATACACTTGTACTGCCCTGTGCTGCGTGAATATTGGCAAGCTTTATCATCTCGAACACTGCCGCAATTCCGTCGGCGGTGTTGAAATCATCATCCATAGCCTTCTCAAATTTCTCCCCCAGACGCCGAAGCTCCTCTAAAGCCTCTGTCTCCTGCCCTGTCATACTTTCCTCTTGTGCGCCATTCTTTATTGTATCACTCTGTGCACCAGCCTGCAAATTCCTTTGGTTTTCCCTATCCTTACTGATTTCCAAGTTTTTCTTTAACTGCTCTAGGGCCGTCAAAATACGGTCAAGTCCGTTTTTTGCAGCCTCCATCAAATCAGCGCTGAAATTGAGAGGACTTCTATAGTGAGCGCTGAGCATAAAAAATCTTAACACCTGCAGGTCATATTTTTGCGCTATGTCCTTCACGGTAAAGAAATTGCCCAATGACTTAGACATTTTCTTATTATCAATATTTAAAAAGCCATTGTGCATCCAATACTTTGCAAAGGTTTTGCCGTTTGCCGCCTCACTCTGGGCTATTTCATTTTCATGGTGAGGAAAAATCAAATCCTCTCCCCCTGCATGAATATCAATTTCATCCCCCAAATACTTCTTTGACATAACAGAGCACTCTATATGCCATCCCGGCCTTCCCTCTCCCCATGGAGACTGCCATGCCGGCTCGCCCTCCTTCTTCGGTTTCCAAAGCACAAAATCCAGGGGGTCTTCCTTACTCTCCTCCCCTGCCACTTGGATAGAGCGATGTCCCGCCTCCAAATCATCAATGTTCTTCTTGGATAATTTTCCGTAGCCTTCAAATTTTCTTGTGCGATAATACACCGTACCATCTGCATTGTATGCGTATCCCTTGTCTATCAAGTCAGAAATCATTTCAATCATACCATCAATTTCCTGAGTAGCTAAGGGATGAGAAGTGGCCTCCTTGACATTTAACGCCTGCATATCTGCCTGACATTCTTTAATATAGCGCTGGGATATCTCATGTGAATCTATCCCCTCCTCTATTGCCCTTTTAATAATCTTGTCATCCACATCCGTAAAATTCTGCACATAATTTACATCATAGCCTTTGTACTCAAAATATCGTCTCACTGTGTCAAATACAATCATTGGTCTGGCATTGCCAATGTGTATTACATTGTATACGGTAGGCCCGCACACATACATGCGGACCTTACCCTCCTCAATGGGTTTAAATTCTTCCTTTGATTTTGACATCGTATTATAAATTTTCATTTTGCACTTTCTGTCCTTTCTTCTTCCATTTCTTTTTTCAGCAAATTCAATGCCTCTGTCAACTGCTCTATTTTCTCCTCCATCGCCTGCAATTCCAACTTTACAGGGTCCGGAAGATGTACTTGATCCATATCCTTCCTTGGTATCTTGATAGCGTCTCTCTTGACGATTCTCCCTGGCACACCGACTACAGTACAGTTTGGCGGCACCTCCTCCAACACTACCGAGCCAGCTCCAATCTTTGAATTTTCGCCAATTGTAAAGGAGCCCAATACCCTGGCGCCGGCGCTTACCATAACATTATCCTTTAAAGTTGGATGACGTTTTCCCGTCTCCTTGCCGGTTCCGCCAAGCGTCACCCCTTGGTACAGGGTAACATTGTCCCCAATAATAGTAGTCTCACCAATCACTACACCTCTGCCGTGATCAATAAACAAGCCTTCCCCAATAACAGCTCCCGGATGAATCTCAATTCCCGTTCTTCTTGCGCTGCGCTGAGACATCCACCTGGCACGCAGATAATGTCCTCTCTCATATTGCTTATGTGCCTTTCGGTAAGTGCGAATTGCCCAAAAGCTGGGATACAGCAAAACCTCCCACTTTGATTTAATAGCAGGGTCCCGTTCCCTCATAATTTCATATTCCTGATTTACATATTTCCAAAAATTCATAAGTGATATTTCCTCTCAAGATGAAATAAAAGCCATCAAGCAAATGTTGGAACAAAAAAACTATCTTACCACATTTCTTCCCGCAAATATATTCCTTCGTAACATATAGGAAACTCCAAAAACTTTCCTGCAAGATAAAAACAAAAACTCCGTCTCTATCATTTAGAGACGAAGTTTATCCGCGGTTCCACTCTACTAAAGAAAAATGTTTCTCTTTTCTTCCCTTTATGCCGATAACGATGGCAAAACGTGTTTTGCTATTTGTCTGTCATACACTGCATACTTTCACAAAACCAGCTCACAGACGCACTTCCCTTTATTCGCCCTAAAATCCAATTTCAGCCAATGTTGGATTCTCTCTGGTAGTTGAAATAAAAGTACTCTTTCTGCTCAAAGCTTTTTCACATCTTTTATTCTTACTATAGTCTATGCAAATGCCTTCCCTTTGTCAAGCAGGATTTTAAAAAATATGACATCAAAGTTACTATTCACAGCCACATAAGAAAAATTAGACTGATTCGTCAAGCTTGCTTGTAAGAAGCTGGCTAATTGGTCTTATGTGACTGGAATCAGTCACTTCACCCACATAAGCAAAACGTAAGCCGCATAGCGGCGACAGACAGCATCGCTGGCTGGTTTTGCGCATGTGAATGAAGTGGCTGTGAATAGTAACCACCAGCCTTTCTCTGATAATCTTTGCCACACCCGATTATTTATAGATAAATTTTATATTCTTCCCCTGTCTCTTCTTTGTAAAAAACTTTTTATAACTTTCCTTCTTTGATTTTGGCAGGATGATGGTAACTTTATTGATGCTAAACACCATTTCTTTATCTACCTTTTTCAACTTTTTGGATTTTATTAAAATTTTCTTTACTTTAAATGCATTTGTAAATGCATGATAGCCTATTTCTTTTACATTTTTAGGAACTACAAGATTACCCTTTAAATTAAAACAATTAAACGCATAATCTTCAATTACCACTAAGCTGCTAGGAAGTTTTAACGCTGTCAAACTGCAGTTAAATGCACTCCGTTCTATCTTTTTCAAATTCTTTGAAAGACGAACAGTTTTTAATTTTTCTGCACCTGAAAATGCGCTTTGTTCTACTACAGTAACACTGTCTGGCATAGTCACCTTTTTTATTTGCCAGTTATCAACAAATGCACAAGTACCTATTATTTTTACTCCTTTTGGAATTTTATAGATACTTTTTTTTCTGTTTGCAGGATAACATACCAATTCTTTTCCGTTTTTGGAAAACAATACTCCGTTCTTGGATTTATATTTTTTATTTTTCTTATCTACTTTAATTTCTTTTGTTCCGCTTACACCAGAACTGATTATCTTATTTACCGAAACAGGTATGGTAAATTGAGCAATATTACAATCTTTAAAAGCATCTGCCTCAATCACCTTCAATGTACTTTTCCCCACCCAGTTGACTTTTATCAATCCGTCGCAGCTGTAAAATGCCTTTACCCCTATAGTCTGCACCTTGGGAGGAATATTCAGCTCTTTTAGTGAACCACAACCATCACATGCACCTTCCCCTATGGTTTGCACCTTAGGAGGAATATTCAGCTCTTTTAAAGAATAACAGCCATCAAAGGTCATTTTCCTGATTTTTTTTAGATTTTTAGGTAATGTAACCCTTTCTAAATCACTGCATCCAAAAAAGGCACCTTCTCCTATGGAAGTTACACTATCCGGTATCTCAATCTCTTGAATATCAGAACATGCAAAAGCCGCATGTCCGATTTTTTTTACACTGGAGGGAATACTGATACTCTTTATGTTCCCTACTCAAAAAAAAGCATGAGCTGCAATGCTTGTGACTCCCTCCTCTATTACAATTCTTTCAGTGTCCTCTTCATACCATTTTCCTTCTTCCTCATCATCTTCTTCATTACAGGAAATTTGACCCTCAAGTAGCTTCAGTTTCTTATGTCCACACTCTGGCATGTCACCTTTTCCCGAGATAGTCAGCACCCCATCCTTCAGCCTCCAAGTAATATTCTTTCCATATTTTCCTGTTTCTGCATTTGCCTCCTGCCTGCAAACAGCTGCAAAAATCATACTCAGAAGAAAAAATAACACTACCTTTTTATACCTTTTCATCTACTTTCCTCCTCCTTGCTATTGATATATAAATTCTACTTTTTACTTATGTGACTTTGTAATAAGGGGACAAAACAATGGAGAAACTTAAAACTAATTACGAATGCAAGGAAACTGTAAGCCTCTCCATTCCTTCAAACTCTACACTTCCTTTTCTTATCTTTAAAACTAAAGCTTAATTCAAATAGAATTATTGAATGCTTTATGTTAAAATAAACCCAAAAATAAATTTTAATAACTAAGGAGGTATTTATGATATCAATTTGTGGTGAAGATTGCTGCAAGGAATGCAGTAGAAAACAAGACTGTGGAGGATGCACCGAAACAGACGGACATCCCTTTGGTGGAATATGTATTGCAGCCAAACATATTAAACAGAGTGGTTTTGAGGAATTTCTAAATTTAAAAAATCATTTAATTCAAGAAATCAACTTACTTGGATTAAAGGACCTGCAAATTAACGACTTAAATTTATTAAATGGTTATTATGTTAATTTAGAGTACCCTCTGCCAAACGGACAATTCGTAAAATTTCTTGAAGACAACAATGTATACTGGGGCAATCAAATAGAAGTTCCTAACAGCGACAGATGTTATGGGATAGTGGCAGATGATACCTATCTTCTCATATGTCAATATGGATGTAATGGAACTGACCCAGAAATAATCTTATACAAGAAGAGATAAAATCCTGTTATTTTTCTTCCAATACTTTTAAAAGCTTTAATTCCTGATATAATCGGCTTACAGGCAAGCCTACCACATTATAATAGTCCCCCTCTATTTTTTGAATATATTTCATACCAAAGGCTGTCTGTATGCCATAGCCCCCCGCCTTGTCCATTGGCTCCCCTGTCTGAACGTAATTTTTAATTTCTATTTCCGTCATAGGATATACATACACTGTTGTACACTCATGAAATACCTTTTCTATCAAGCTATTCCCTTGCTTTATAAGAATTGTCACACCTGTATAAACCTGATGCGCCCTACCTGCAAGACCTGCAAGCATTTTTTCTGCATGCTGGACATCAACAGGCTTTCCTAATATTTTTCCCCCACATGAAACAACCGTATCAGAACCAATCACAATACAATCTGATAATTCTCTGCTCATAATATCTTTTGCCTTTTGAACTGATAATTCTTCTACTACCTCCTGAGGTTCTGATTTGGTTATTTTTTCCTCCACCTGACTTGGTTTACAGATAAATTCTATTCCTGTCATGGCAAGCAATTCTTTCCTTCTCGGACTGGCTGATGCCAATATGATTTTTTTCTTCAAAGTATTCTCCTATTCCGTAAATTTTCTTTTCATGTTTCTGATTTATAATTCTTTATACTTCTTTATACTCCTTTATACCTTTTTATATTTCTTTAAACATCTTTATAAATTTTTATATTTTTTAAACATCCTTATATTTTTTTATTTTATCAATCTTCAAATGAACGTATGCGATATGTAACTCCTAAATTGGAACATATAGCCCTACAGCGCTCCTCCTCCTCCTTCGTCAAGGTAGTTGCCACTGTGGTCATTACAACCGTTGGCACATATTTTTTCACATTTCCCGCAAAATCCAACATTGCCTGAAAGGACTGCACGCCAAACTTGCTGCGGGTTAATTCATAAAATCTCTGGGCGTCTGGTGTATTTAGACTGATGGAAACCGTGTCCATCAAGCCCTGAAACATGGGAGCTGTATTTTTACCGTGAATTAAATCAGATAGACCGTTTGTGTTGATTCTTGTTTTCTTTTGAAAGGTTTTCTTTACATAGTCAGCAACTAAAAGCACATCCTCAAGCCGCTGTGTAGGTTCCCCAAAACCACAAAAAACTACCTCATGAAACTCATCCATATTCCATTTGGAAAATTCCTGCTCTACCTCCTGCACACTTGGCTCTCTCTCTAACCACAAACTGTGGGAGCCATCCATACTCTCTCTTGTCTGACGAAGACAAAAGGTGCAGGCACATGGACATTTATTTGTCATATTCACATATATATTATTGTGTACTTTATATAAGATTGTCATTGCTTTCATAGCTTGTCTCCTTGCTGCTCTTTCTATTTGTTTTAGTTGCTCTTTCTTGTTTTCTTTCTCTTATTTTTTATCATATCTTATTATTTATATTATTATATAATAGCAACATACTTTATTTTAATCAAAGCTCATGTTATAAGTTAGGGTAATCATATTTTTAACGTATGCAAGACCTCCTCAAAACACACACCATCTGTTTTGGGAATATCCAATTCAATAGACTTTAAAATACATTTTTTAATAAAGTTGGAGGCCTTCTTCACCGATGTATGGAACTCTCTGCCGTTTACTGCATCTGCCAAAATAATAGCAGAAAAAATATCGCCGGTACCTGAGCGCTCTGTCCCAACTTTATGAGTGCGGAGCATAATCGGCTCTCTGCCCTTCTCATATACATAGTTGGCAATAAACTCTCCCTGGCAGATTCCGGTAATCACTATCTTATCCGGTCCTCTGTCTGAAAGCATCTGTGCCATCTCCAACAGTTCCTTTTTCCTCCACTTTTCCTTATAGGGTACATCTGTCAAATTACAGCACTCTGTAATATTGGGAGTCAAAATATCTGCATGCCCCACCAGCTTTTTCATCTCATGACACATCTGTTGGGTGTAGGTGGGATACAACTTCCCATAATCCCCCATCACAGGGTCAATCACAACTACACAATCCTTCTTTTTAAACTCGCCGATAAAGCTGCGCACCATGTCAATCTGCTCCTTAGAGCCTAAAAAGCCTGAAGTTATACCCTCAAATTTTAAATCTAATTTTCTCCAATTCTCAATGTACTCCGGCAATTTTTCTGTGTAGTCTTCATAAAAAAATTGTGCAAATCCTGTGTGATTGGAAAATATGGAGGTGGGCAATGGACAGCACTGCATTTTCATGTAGGAAATAATGGGCATGGAGACGGCGATGGAACACCTTCCAAAGCCGGAAAAATCATTGATTACTGCCACCTTCTTCTGTCGATTATGAGACATACCTAAAACCAAACCTTTCTGTTATTTACAAACAATTCACATTTCGGGAATGCTACAAGTGCTGCTTTCATGCAAGTATGAGCAGCATTGAGCTATCACCTATTAGCATACTATCCAATATTTGGCTTGTTGTAAAACACCACTTTCGTATTATTAGGCCATGCCAGTTATCCCTTACCCTCACTCTGCATTATTATTAGTGCTTTCTCCTGTAGACTCTGATGATTCCGATTCTGGCGGTATGTCAAGAGAGGTATCCTCTGTAGAATCTAAATCTGTTGTATCTGATGTATCTGGTTCCTGTGATGATTCTTCAGACGATTCCTGTGGAGTATCTGGTTCCTTTGAGGTAGTTTCTTTTGAAGTTGTCTCTTTGGATGTGGTCTCCTTCGGCTTTTTGGATGTGGTAGGTTCTGATGTATCTATGGTCTGTGATGTTGTCATCACTTCACTTGAAGTGATTTGCTCACTTGTGGTTTCCTTTTTAGTCTCCTTTTTCTTCTTAGACTTGGATTCTTCAGTAGTTTCTCTTCTTGTATACTCTCTGTCATCCGCTCCCTTTCCTCCAAATCCGTTTTTCACCAATAAAATAGCAATAATAATAAATACTACAATACCAGATGCTGCAAAAAGAATCACCATCTGTTTTTTCTTTCTGTCTAATTTTTCCTTGTCATACTCCTGGTCTTCCTCTTCCTCATAATCTTCCTCCTCATATTCATCCTCCTCTCCATATTCCTCATCTTCCTGGCCATCCTCCTGGAAAGAATCCCAATCCGACTGATTTTGCATATTATTGACGTTGGCAAATTCCGAATTTATTTCTTTCTTTTCCAGTATGTTATTAAGAGACGGATAAATGCCCTCATTTATCATATGGCACACGTCCCCATAGAGTGTTTTTGCCTCTTCTATTGGGAACTCACCTTCTGTCTTGATTTTCCCAATCTCATCCCATGCCTGTTCTAAATATTTCTCTACCCTTTTTTCTTCACATTGATGATGCTGACTAATTTCAAGAATAGATAAATCCTGCCATATATGTTCCTTCCACACTACCCGCTGATTGTTAGATAGCTTATCCACAATCTCTCTTGAAATTCCACCAGCAGTTTTGTCACGAACTTGCTCTTCTAACTTTTCACTCTTATTATAAAATTCTATAGTTTGTACAATCTCCAACTTATCCTCTGGAATCATATACTCCGGAAGACTTCGCCATGCCTTGGCAGCACTTGTATATAAAAGCTGATACATCCATTGGGAGAGCTGCTGGATATTTTCTAGCTGTCCTATCCTTCGGTAGACAAGTAAATACACCTGCCTGCATAATTCTTTTGTCTGTTCTTTATTTTCCATAAGAAGCATACCGCGAAAATATATATCCGGATAGGTTCTTTTGTATAAATAATAAAATGCTCTTTCGTTTCCTGCCTGTGCCTGCCCTGCGGCAAGCATTAAATCCTTATCAACAATCACAGTAATTCCTTCCCTTTCTGTTACAATTTTTCGGTTCCCATCATCATTATATACAATAGTATGAATTTGGTCAAATTTCTACTACACCAATTTTACTTTTTCACAATTTTTTCAAATAATAAACCTGTCACAAACCAAGCGGGAGCATAATCTAAACGTATCACCCCTTTTACGTTAAACTTGCATTTGCTGTAATCCCATGGACATAGATTATGTTTTTTCAGTGCACATCCGGTAATATACTCAGTGGCAAATATCCCAGTTGTATACAAAAAACCTCTTGCAACTACATTCCAATGCTGTATTTTCTCATACACTGGTCTTATCACAAACGCCATACCATAAATTGGAAACATAATAAGAGATGTATTCCCCATCCTTTTCTTATTTTTCACTCCGCCGTGAATTCCAGTCCAGAGCACTTCAAGACACCAACCTGCCATACCGCATTTCATAAAATTATTGCCCATATTCCACTCCTATCCATTTAATACCTTTCCTGGTAAAAAATATCTTTTAAGTTTAATATGGGCAATTTTTCTACCTAATATTCATTTAGCATAAAAGTCCCAAACAGCGGCAGAAGAAATGACAAGCTTGCATGTCTATTCCTTCTGACATTGGACGGACTGGATATTTTCTTTTATTAATTTTAGTAGAGTGGATATTTGTCTGTCAGTTCTTTTACCATAGCCATGGCCTTTTCCTGATTAGCGCCTGCATCCTTTATCATCATAGCTATTGCATCTGCAATTACATCCATATCCTGCTCTTTCATACCTCTTGTTGTCACTGCTGCTGTCCCAAGACGAATACCGCTTGTAACAAATGGGGAGCGTGGATCATTTGGAATGGCATTTTTATTGCAAGTTATATTTGCCGCATCCAATATCTTCTCACATTCCTTACCGGTAATCTCTGTATTAGTCAAATCCACCAGCATCAAATGATTGTCTGTACCGCCGGATACAAGCTGAATTCCTCGATTCATCAATCCCTTAGCCAAGCTCTGGGCATTTGACTTAATATTTTTTGCATATTCCTTGAAGCTGTCATCTAAAGCCTCCTTAAAGCAGACTGCCTTTGCCGCAATCACATGCATAAGAGGTCCCCCCTGAATTCCCGGGAACACCGCTTTATTAAAGTTATATTTATCTGCAGCCTCCTGGTTGCACAGAATCATACCTCCTCTTGGTCCTCTCAACGTCTTGTGGGTAGTAGTCGTTACCACATCGGCATATGGAATGGGGCTCATATGCTCTCCTCCTGCTACTAAACCGGCAATATGGGCCATATCTACCATAAGAACCGCTCCCACCTCATCTGCAATCTCCCGAAATTTCTTAAAATCAATTTCTCTTGCATAGGCGCTGGCGCCGGCCACAATCAGCTTTGGCTTTGCCTCCTTGGCAATTCTAAGACATTCTTCGTAGTCAATATATCCCTCATCGTTGACACCATAAGGAACAATGTTAAAATAAGCCCCAGACATATTTACAGGACTTCCATGTGTCAAATGTCCTCCATGTGCCAAATTCATTCCCATCACTGTATCCCCTGGTTTTACAATAGCAAAAAACACTGCCATATTTGCCTGTGCACCGGAATGAGGCTGTACATTTACATAATCACAGCCAAATAACTTCTTTGCCCTCTCTCTGGCAAGGTCCTCCACCACATCTACATACTCACAACCGCCGTAATATCTCTTACCTGGATATCCTTCTGCATATTTGTTTGTGAGCTGGCTGCCCATAGCCGCCATAACTGCCTTGCTGACAAAATTTTCTGATGCAATCAGTTCAATATGACTGTTCTGCCTGCCAATCTCATCCTGAATGGCATTTGCAATCTCCTCATCATAATTTTTCACTTCCTCAAATGCAAACATATTTTTACCTCCATCTATTCCTTTTTTGCAATGTATTTTATTGATACTATTCTAGTCACCTAATACATTGAATCATACATAACTGATACCTGAACTAGCCTGATTTTTCATTAACTAGAAACAAACAGCCAGCTTCCTGCAAGCAAGCTTTACCAATTAGTCTTCTAATTCTCGTATGGCTGCGAATAGTAACATTTTATCACAACTTAAAGTGTGCCACAAGAAAAATATACAGGTATTACACCAACGAATCCGTTAATTTTTCCAATATGCCCAAATATTTTTTGCCTGAGAGGCAATCACCGATGGTTCCCACTCCTTAGAGGAGCGCTTTACACTGTTTGGATCATGGATATTGACTGTACCATTGTCGTTGGCACTCTCCACCACGATGTAATGACCTGCACTTGTAAAGTCTCCTGGTCCCACACTGACAATAAGCATATGTCCCATATCTAACTGTGCCAATATAGAATTGGCATCCCCTCCAACCTCCTGACATCCCAGACCAAGCTGGGAAGCGCCCTCCATCATCAGCTCCCAGCTTGTACCGCTCTCAAAATAGTAGCCGTTCTCATTGCTGAAGTCAGCAATAGCCTTGGGCGTCTGCTCCTTGTTCCCAGTCAGCCCCATTACCACCATAGACAGACAGGTTGGACCACAGCCATTTACCGCAATAATATTATCCCCATATTTTAAATACCCCCATCTTGGATCCCATTGGATAAACTGTGGGCACTTTCCCTCTTTTACATTTTCTGTAATTTTAATATCCTCTTCCTGGTCTTTTTTATTTGGATAATCCAGAACAAAATCCAACAATTCATCGTTTTTACTGAGGGAATGGATTAAATCTGCCGGATACTCTTCTATATTTTCCAAAATAGGAGTTGCCCTGCTGTTTTTCTTCACCAATGCCACCAAATCCTCCAAAAATTCTTCATATTCCTTGGGTACATTGTTATTTGTCTTTGACGCATTCACTGCCTTCTGAAAACTGGTCTCCTCAATTCTGGAATTTTCTGTAGTAGTCTCAGGTATTTTTATTTCTTTGCTTTCGGTTTCTATAACCTTATCTTCCTTTATGTTCTGTGCATTCTTCACTAATGTCACGCCTCCGGCAAAGACAGCTAAAAAACAAACACATCCCATTATTCTGTAAATTCTCTGTTTTCTTCTCCTGGCACGCCATTTTTTCTGCCTTTTAAGGCGTCGTATCTCATATCTTTCCTGATCCCTCATATTTGTCCACCAATACCTCTCATACTCAATATAAAAGGCTGTTGTTCTGACCCGCCGGTGCCAAAACCTGTAACAGCCTTTTGTACTTTACATTATTGCCACTTTCTTCTCTTTTATGCTTCTATTTCCTGATGGAATCATTTTTTATCAACATCTAGCACTAATCATCCTTCTTGGGAATCTCAACACGGATGGATAATTCTTCAAGCTGCTTGTCCTCCACAACATTGGGAGCCTGAGTCATAAGACATGAAGCATCCTTTACTTTAGGGAACGCAATCACATCCCTGATATTATCCTCCTTGACCATATGCATAATCAACCTGTCCAAACCATATGCCAAACCAGCATGAGGCGGCACACCATATTTAAAGGCATTTAACAGGAAGCCAAATCTCTCATAGGCATCCTCCTTCTCAAATCCAAGAGCCTCAAACATCAGCTCCTGCACATCCGACTGATGAATTCTCACACTTCCCCCTCCAAGCTCAGTTCCGTTTAACACAATATCATATGCCTTCGCTCTCGCCTCAAAAGGACGGCTTTTCATAAAATCCAAATCCTCCTCCATCGGCATTGTAAACGGATGATGCATGGCTATATATCTTCCCTGCTCCTGTGAATATTCAAACAGGGGGAACTCTGTAATCCACAAAAAGTGAAATTCATCCTTTGACAGCATACCTAAATCTGAGGCAAGCTTCACTCTCAGCGCTCCTAGCACATCAAACACCGTCTTATTCTCATCTGCGGCAAACAGCAGCAAATCTCCAGGTTCACCTTTCATTTTTAAAACTAATTTGTCCAACTCTTCCGGAGTCATAAACTTTGCAAAGGAAGATTTGTATGAACGATCCTCCTGCACTGACAGATAAGCCAAGCCCTTAGCGCCATAGCCTTTTGCATACTCCACCAACCCATCTATTTTCTTCCTGGGCATGCCAGCCTGTCCCTTGACATTAATTCCCCTCACACTTCCCCCTGCCTCCAGAGCGGAAGTGAACACGCCAAAGCCGCAGCCTGACACGGTATCTGATACGTTTTGAAGCTCCATTCCAAAACGAGTATCCGGCTTATCCGAGCCATATGTGTCCATAGCCTCGGCATAGGTCATGCGTGGAAAAGGAATCTGCACCTCCACCCCCATCACTTCCTTCCAGAGGGCAGCCAACAGACGCTCATTCACATCTATCACCTCTTCCATATCCACAAAAGACAGCTCCATATCTACCTGGGTAAATTCCGGCTGACGGTCAGCCCGCAGGTCTTCATCCCGAAAACATTTTGCAATCTGCAGATACCGATCAAAGCCGGAGCACATCAACAATTGTTTAAACAGCTGGGGAGATTGGGGCAATGCATAAAAATTCCCGGGATGCACACGGCTTGGCACCAAATAGTCTCTAGCTCCCTCAGGGGTACTCTTGTTCAAAACCGGCGTCTCTATTTCCAAAAATCCTTCCTTTGCCAGAAAGGTGCGGATAAAAGTAGTCACCTGACTTCTCAATCTTAAATTTCTCTGGAGTCTCGGCTTTCTCAAGTCGAGATATCGGTATTTTAAGCGCAGCTCGTCCTTTGTGTTGGCATCATCCTCAATAGGAAAAGGAGGTGTCAAGGCTTCTGACAGAATACGCAGGGCTTCCACCTGAATTTCAATTTCACCTGTCAAAAGCTTTTCATTTACTGCTCCTTCTCTTTTTCTCACAATTCCTTCTGCAGCAATTACAAATTCGCTTCTCAGGCTCTCCGCTTTTTCTAAATCCTCTTTTTTTGCCGTACTTTCATCAAATACAAGCTGAATTATACCTGAGCGGTCACGCAAATCAATAAACAATAAGCTTCCTAAATTTCTTCTTTTCTGCACCCAACCCATCAGAGTAACCTTCTGTCCAATCTGTGCTGTTGTCACTTCCGTACATCTATGGCTCCTCTTTAATCCATTCATTGATTCTGACATACTTTACTTATCCTTTCTCTCAACAGGGGTAACATTTTTTTACCCTCATAATTATCATTTCTATATATATCTTTGGCGGAATACTATGTTTGGCAGACCTTACGTTCAAAAGTCTTATCATGCAGGCATGAACCATTTTGACTTTTCAACCCCTGCATTATACTATACAAACAGACCTGCTATCTTGTCTAATGGCATCTCCTGCTGCTGTCCATCCTCCATATTTTTCACTCTCGCCTTGTTGTTCTCTAATTCGTCCTCACCAATAATTACCGTATACTTGGCTCCGATTTTATTGGCATATTTCATTTGTGCCTTTACACTTCTGTCCATGTAATCTGTCTCCACTACTATGCCTCTGCTGCGTATCTCATTGACAAGCTGATATGCCCTAGCTCTTGCCTCATCTCCGAGAACGCCTACATACAGCTGTACCGGCGGCTCCTTCTCCAGTTCTGCCCCCTCCTTCTCCAGAAAATATAAAATTCTCTCAATTCCAATTCCAAATCCGGCAGAGGGAATATCCTGCTTCTCGTCAATCTCATGAACCAGGTTGTCATAGCGTCCTCCCCCACAGAGGGTAAAGCCCTGGGAATCCACAAATTCAAACACTGTTTTTGTATAGTAATCTAATCCTCGAACGATTCCTGTATCTATTACAAAAGGAATGTCTAGTGCCTTCAAAAGCTCCTGGAGCTGCTCAAAATGTTCCTTACACTCCTCATCTAAATATTCAATCGTTCTAGGCGCATTTTTTACAATCTCCTTACATGTATTTACTTTGCAATCAATCACCCGCAGAGGATTTTTCTTCATGCGCTCCCGACAGGTCGGACATAGATTCTCTTCATGTTGCTTTAAATAGCCAAGCAGCACTTCATTGTACGTCTTTCTGCAGTCTGCACACCCAATACTGTTAATGTGCAGCTTCACATCTTTTAGCCCAAGACGCTCTATAAGCTGCGTGAGAAATGAAATCAATTCCACCTCCACCATAGGACTTTTAGAGCCTATAATCTCTATCCCAAATTGATAATGCTGGCGAAAACGTCCGCTCTGTGGTTTTTCGTAGCGAAACGCCGGCGACACATAAAATAATTTTGTGGGGGCGCTGTCCGCATACATATTATGCTCCAGATAGGCGCGAATCGCCCCTGCTGTTCCCTCCGGCTTCAAAGTAATACTTCTGTCTCCCCTGTCTGTAAATGTGTACATTTCCTTCTGCACCACATCCGTAGTCTCCCCCACTCCTCTCTGAAACAATACTGTGTGCTCAAAAACCGGTGTAATAATTTCCTTTATATGATAGGCTGCTGCCAATTCCCTGCATAGCTTTTCAATCACAGTACGCTTGTGCATATTGTCGCCGTACCAGTCTTGTGTCCCTCTCGGTGCTTGTGTAATCATAGCCTTTTCTATTCCTCCTTTTATTCCATCCATACTATCTTAATATTTTTTATTTTTACAATAACATATTTTTATTTTCTATCTTGCCCATATTTCTTTTGTTTCATTATTTTCTGGTCTCATCTCACGGACAAAGGCTTCCACATCAAACTCATGAATCACCTGCATAAATGCCAGAAAAATCCCCATATCAAAATTTTTCACTTCCTCAATCATCAACTCCAATGCGGTATCGCTGTCAAATGCCTTTCGGTATGGTCTGTCTGATACCAAAGCTGAGAATACATCACTAATTCTAAGGATTCTTGCCCCGTAAGGTATCTCCTCCCCCCTCAGGTTGTTTGGATAACCGCTTCCATCATAGTTTTCATGATGATACAAGACCGCCTCACACACCCTAGGAGAAAAATCTCTGCCTTTTAATATATCATAACTGAGCATAGAATGCATCCTAATATATCGCATTTCTTCAATTTTTAGTGTATTGTCTCCCCTTCCATACAAATACCCTGCCAATCGGATTTTCCCAATGTCATGGACAAGCCCTGCAACTGCCATATCATAACACATTTGACTGTCACATTCTAGCACTTTCGCAATTCTATATGCAATATTGCTCACAACCATGCCATGCCGGATTTCCTCCGGCACATCTTCCTTCAGCATTTTCCGCTGCTTCTTTTTTTCCATCTCCAACATTGCGCTCCTCCATACACCTGCTCTTTGAAAAAAGCCTAGACACCATCACTCTTATGTTAAATGTTAAATGCCCCCATGTATTGTCCATGCTGTTTTCTTTCTTGCAATCATTTCCTCCACTCTCTCTATGTAGTTTTTCACATCTTTTACATTTTCTACCCGCACAATCTTTTGATTTTGTTCAGGAAACACCAGCTTTGTCGTCCCCCCAGCTCCGAATGCTAATATGGTCTGCTTTTCCTCCATAATCAAAATATTGTACAACCCCTCCTTGCCCTCTGCGGCATACCCAACATTTTCCATATTTCCGGCAATATTTTTTTGACGATACAGATAATAAGGCTCCATATGCATTCTCTGTGCATAATCTCTAGTAAGCTGAATAATTTTTTGATTATTCTCCATAGTATATTCTTTATAGTCCTCAAGGTTTATACCTAATTTTGAAGCTCGCTTAATGGCAAGAGAATGAATGGTAATACTGTCCGGCGCAAGCTTTGATGCCTCCTTCATGGAATACTCCACATCCTCTATAGACTCCTGAGGCAGCCCCAATATAAAATCCATATTGATATTGTCAAAGCCACATTTTCTAGCCAGCCAAAATGCCTCTCTCACCTGCTCTGCCGAGTGTGCACGCCCAATCAGCTTTAATGTATCGTCCCTCATAGTCTGAGGATTGATGGAAATTCGGCTGACACCATGCTTTTTTAGTGTCATCAGCTTTTCCTCTGTAATACTGTCCGGCCTTCCCGCTTCCACTGTAAACTCCCTCACACAGGAAAAATCAAAGGTTTCCTTTACCACCCTCAGCAGCCTGTCCATCTGTCCAGGCTCCAGGGTGGTTGGCGTTCCCCCTCCTATATATACTGACACCGGCTTTTTTTTCATAAAAATATCTGCCGTCTGGCGTATCTCCTTACACAGGGCATCTAGATATTCCTCTACCATTTTTTTGTAGGTGTGAATGGGATAGGAGGTAAAAGAGCAGTACAGACATGTGCTAGGGCAAAATGGTATTCCGATATATATACTGTAGCTGTTTTGATAATCCACCTTGGACAACAAGTCTATTTCCTTTTTGGCAATCTTTATACTTAAGTCTAATTTTTCCTGGGATAAATAATATGTATGCCTCATTTCCTCCCTTACTTGCTGTTCTTCCTTCCCTTCCTCCAGCATGGCTACCACAAGCTTAGTAGGACGAATACCTGACAAAGTACCCCACGGAAGGGATTTCCCTGTGTATTCTTGAAGCATGCGATACAACTCCTGCTTCACTCTGTCTTTCACCCCTCTTTGTTCTTCCCAATTGGCATGAAAAACAGCTTTCCTCGACCACTGTCCGATGACACAGCTAAGCTCAACCATGTCCTCACTGTATGTCGCTTGAACTGTCATAAACGGAGAGTCTGCGTCTCCTGTAATCATCTTCTCACGGGGAAAATAAGAGCGAACAATCCCCTGAATATCATATTCAAATAAAAGGCATTGCTCCTTAGGATTTCTGCTATCCTTTAATTTTATGGCTATCATGGCTGTTCCTCTCTATCAATAATATGGTTTTTCATCTCCAATTGTAGTCTCCTGATTATGCCCTGCAAAAACCTTAACATCCTCCGGCAGCACTAACAATTTTTCCCGAATGGAACGAATCAGCTTAGACTCGCTTCCTGTAGGAAAATCTGTCCTTCCCCTAGAACAGCAAAACAGAGTATCACCGCTGAACAAAACTTTTTCAATTTCCATGTAAAAACAGCAGCTTCCCTGGGTATGACCTGGTGTGTGTATTACCTTAAAAATAAAATCTCCTATCCGAATTATCTCATTATCCTTCACCCACACATCTGCCTTCAAGGAGAGCGGTATACCAAACATTTGACTTAAATTCCATGCTGAATTTTCCAGCAACTCCTTCTCCTCCTCATAGGCATAGATTGGTATATTATACTCCCTTTTCAAATCCGACACCGCCCCAATATGATCATAGTGACCATGAGTGAGAAAAATGGCGATAGGTTCCGCCTGCATATCCTCCATCCCTCTGACAATTTCACCTTTGGCTGCTCCTGGGTCAATAATAATACATTTTTTATTCCTCTCCACCAGATAACAATTGGTGGCAAATTCACTCACAATTCTTTTTTTAATTTTTAATTCATACATAAGATTTCTCCTTTTCAAAATATGCAGCTTATAGGCTTATCCCGATGTTCGAACAATATCTATAATGCTGTCCACACTGCGAATCCTGTCAATCAATTTATTCAGTTGGGCTACCCCGCCAATTTCAAAGCTCATAGAAATGGTAGCCCTCCCCTGTTTGCTTGTGCGCACATTCATACTAGTTACGTCAATATTTCTCTCCGTCATAATTTTAGACACATCCGCCAGAATACCAGTACGATTGAGGGCATATATGTTTATCTCCACTAGATACTTGCCCTCGGATTCCTCCCCTAACTTCTGCCATTCCGCCTCTAAAAGTCTGACTCTGTCCATCTGAGGCAAATTTATAATATTCACACAATCCGTTCTATGAATGGACACTCCTCTTCCTCTTGTGACAAAG
The DNA here is from genome assembly GCA_910578605.1 of uncultured Lachnospiraceae bacterium. Classification (GTDB taxonomy): domain Bacteria; phylum Bacillota; class Clostridia; order Lachnospirales; family Lachnospiraceae; genus MGBC111451. The sequence continues at coordinate 19,892 of CAJTQG010000025.1, forward strand.
CCTACAATCTCATCCCCCGGCACCGGACTGCAGCATTTGGAAAATCGAACTGCCACATCATGTATTCCCTTTACCGTTATACCACTTTTGGATTTTATCTGTTTTGGCCTGTCTTTATTTTCAGAAATAGCCTCTAGCACTTGGCTGTCTGTCAATTTTTTTGTATGTTCCTTTTTGTACTCCTCCAACAATCTATTGACAACCTGGCCCTCCTTTAAGCCCCCGTGTCCCACTGCTGCCAGCACAGATTCCCAATCTCTAAAGCCGTATTTCCCCATTACAGCCTCCATATATGCAGGCTTTAACAGCTCTGACTGTACTATGCTCTTTGTCTTGCAGTATTTGTCTAACAGATCCTTTCCCCGAAGAATATTATCTTCCTTTAATTCCTGCTTAAACCACTGGTTTATTTTATTTTTTGCCTGTGTGCTCTTTACAACATTCAGCCAATCACGGCTAGGCCCCTTGGAATTTTGAGAGGTAATAATCTCCACCCTGTCGCCGTTTTGTATTACATGATCTATATTGACAATTTTTCCGTTTACTCGAGCACCAACCATTTTATTTCCCACAGCGCTGTGAACGCTGTATGCAAAATCAATGGGAGTGGAGCCTGTGGGAAGATTTTTCACGTCCCCAGTAGGTGTAAAGCAAAATACAGTATCCGAAAATAAATCTAAATCGCTTTTTAGAAGACTTAAAAATTCCTTATTGTCGGACATTTCCCTCTGCCACTCTAAAATCTGTCTTAGCCAGGAAAGCTTTGCCTCCTCCGTATCTTGTGTGCTTCCGTTTTTGTTTTCCTTGTACTTCCAGTGGGCGGCAATACCATACTCTGACGTGCGGTGCATCTCCGCTGTACGAATTTGAATCTCAAAGGGCTGACCGATAGGCCCAATCAAGGTAGTATGAAGAGACTGATATCTGTTTGGCTTTGGCATAGCTATATAATCCTTAAATCTTCCCGGAATAGGCTTATACATCTCATGAATCACTCCAAGGGCAGCATAGCAGTCTTTCACTGTATCTACTATAATTCGAATCGCATATAAGTCAAAAATCTGGTCCAGCGTTTTATTTTGATTTACCATTTTTCGGTAAATACTGAACATATGCTTAAAGCGTCCATTAATCTGAGCCTCAATACCTGCGCTGCTAATATGATGACTGACCTCTCTGACTAGCTCCTCTATATATTCCTCGTGATACTGTACCCGCTCCTCTATCTTTCCCTTCAGCTCCTGGTAGGTATCCGGTTTCAGATAGCGCAAAGACAGGTCATCTAACTCTATCTTTATTTTTGAAATACCAAGTCTGTGGGCAATAGGAGCATAGATATCCATTGTCTCCCTTGCCTTCTCTCTTTGCTTTTCCGGCGTCATATATTCCAAAGTCCGCATATTGTGAAGTCTATCGGCAAGCTTAATTAAAATGACACGGATATCCTTTGCCATAGCAAGAAACATCTTCCGAAGATTTTCCGCCTGAATTTCAATTTTATCTTTAGAATACTTTAATTTTGTCAGCTTTGTCACACCGTCCACCAGCAGGGCAATCTCCTCCCCAAATACCTGCTGAAGTTCCTCTATAGTAAGGGCGGTATCCTCCACAACATCATGAAGCAGCGCCGCCACAATAGATTCCTTATCCAATTCTAAATCTGCCAAAATGATGGCAACCGACAGAGGATGAATAATATAAGGCTCTCCTGATTTTCGTTTCTGTTCCTTATGGGCATCCCTTGCAATTTCATATGCCTTCTCAATTAAGGACAGATTCGTGGAAGGGTGATACCGGCGTATCCTTTCCACCAGCTTAACATATAATTCCTCTGGATTTTCAAAATCAACTGCATCCTTCACCAAATGTTCTTGTTCCTTTTCCTCTTTTTCTACTTCACTTGACATCTTCCATCCACTCCGCTTTCCTTTTGTCTATCCACAGTATACTATACAGCCTTTCGTTTTAATCTAATATTATAATGATTTTTGTAAAAAAAATCAATGGGAAAATCCCTTGGGCAAATGATTGACAATTCTTGACAACCATTCATATCTAGTGTACAATGCTACTTAATATGCAAAGAAACATTATAACATGATATTCATATTGATTTGATTTTATAAGGAGTGATTTTTTTGAGTCCCACGGACGCGCGAAGTTGCATTATTTTAATTGTTTTAATTTTTCTTTCTGCCTTCTTTTCATCTGCAGAAACCGCTCTCACTACTGTGAATAAGCTACGTATACGCACATTGGCGGACGAGGGCAGCAAATCTGCCAAAATTCTACTAAAAGTGATAGACGATTCCGGCAAGATGCTCAGCGCCATCTTAATTGGAAATAATGTTGTGAATATCTCTGCCTCTGCACTGGCAACCCTGATTACACAAAATATATGGGGAAACGAAGCCGTCAGCATTATGACTGGTGTAATGACCATTTTAATTTTAATATTTGGCGAAATATCCCCAAAAACTATAGCAACTGTTTATTCTGAGAGCATTTCATTAAAATATGCTCCCATCGTTTATGGATTTATGTATATCTGCACCCCGATTATTTTTATTGTAAATAACCTGTCCTTGTTATTTTTAAAACTGCTTCGTGTTGACAAGGATGCAAAGAAAAATACTTACACAGAGAATGAGCTGCGGGCCATAGTAGATGTAAGTCATGAGGAAGGGGTAATTGAGCGGGAAGAGCGGGAGATGATTAAAAATGTGTTTGACTTTGGCGATGCACAGGCAAAAGATGTCATGGTTCCAAGGATTGATATGACTATGGTGGATAGTAATATCAGCTATGATGAGCTGATGTCTGTATTTGAGAAGGACCGTTTCACCAGAATTCCTGTATATGAAAATACATCTGACAATGTAATTGGTATTGTCAATATGAAGGATTTGTTATTTTATGATAAGAGCAAGCCTTTTCATGCCGGCGATTATTTAAGGGAGGCTTTTTTTACCTATGAGGCAAAAAACCTGTCTGAGTTAATGCTTGAAATGAAAAAAACCTCTGTCAATATTATTATTGTACTAGATGAATACGGCGCTACCGCCGGTTTAATTACACTAGAGGATTTGTTGGAGGAAATTGTAGGTGAAATCCGAGACGAATACGATGAAGATGAGGAGGACGATGTATCTCAAATTTCCGAGAAGGAATATTTGATTGATGGGCAGATGAAATTGGATGACTTCAATGAACAGTTTTTTACCTCCTATCAATCAGAAGATTACGATTCTGTTGGCGGATTTGTGATTGAGCAGTTAGATAAGCTTCCCGAAGAGGGGGATACTTTAGATTTAGAGGACTGCACACTAATTGTACAGCGATTAGAAAAGAAGCGCATTGAAAAAATCCAAGTTTTTTTAAAGGATAAACAACCAGCAGAAGAAAAAAAAGCCTGATAAAACAAAAATTCATATGAACAATAAGCCCCCCAGGGGCAGTTAGGAGTTACCTTATGAGACATTTATTAAGTCCCTTGGACTTTTCTGTGAGTGAGTTGGACAAGCTGTTAGACCTAGCCCGTGACATTGAAAGACATCCTGAAAAATATGCAAAGAAATGCGAAGGCAAAAAAATCGCTACTTTATTTTATGAACCTAGTACCAGAACCCGCTTAAGTTTTGAGGCAGCCATGTTAAACTTAGGTGGGTCTGTATTAGGTTTTTCTTCTGCCGACTCCAGCTCAGCGGCAAAGGGAGAGAGTGTATCCGACACAATCCGCATGATTTCCTGCTACGCTGATATTTGTGCAATGCGTCACCCAAAAGAGGGCGCCCCTTTGGTGGCCTCTGAGAAATCCCGCATTCCTGTTATCAATGCCGGTGACGGCGGTCATCAACACCCCACCCAGACATTAACGGACCTTATGACGATACGCTCCCTGAAAGGCAGATTAAATAATCTGACGATTGGACTTTGCGGTGATTTAAAATTCGGCAGAACAGTTCACTCCTTAATCAACGCTCTTGTGCGGTATACCGGCATCCGCTTTGTTCTCATATCCCCCAAAGAATTGAGGATTCCCGACTATATCAAGGAAACTGTGTTAGAAGAAAAAGGCATCCGTTTTCGGGAGACTGATTCCTTAGAAGATGCTATGGGAGAGCTTGATTTGCTGTACATGACAAGAGTGCAGAGAGAGCGTTTCTTTAACGAGGAAGAATATATACGTTTGAAGGACAGCTATATTTTAGATAAACAAAAAATGAAACTTGCCAAGGAGGACATGCTTGTGCTTCATCCTCTGCCAAGAGTTAATGAAATCGCCACTGAGGTGGATGATGATCCTAGAGCAGTATATTTTAAACAGGTACAATACGGCGTGTATGTGCGCATGGCTTTAATTTTAACATTATTAGAAATTGCATAGTAATTACAGATCCACATAGAAAATATGCTGTACAGTTTTAAATCTTTGAAAAATTTTCACAATATCTAATAACGGACATAACAGAAAGGATTAAGTGATTTATGTTAAATGTAGGAACATTAAATGAAGGAATTGTTCTTGACCACATTAAAGCTGGAACATGTATGACAATCTACGATTCCTTAGGGCTGAACAAACTGGATTGCCAAGTTGCCATCATTAAAAATGCACGCAGCAAAGTAATGGGTAGAAAAGATATTATTAAAATCGAGGGAACCATTGAACTTGTGGACTTAAATATATTAGGCTATATTGATCACAATATTACCGTAAATGTGATACACAATGGTGAAATCGTAGAAAAAAAGAAACTGACACTTCCAACCACCATTAAAAAAGTGCTGAAATGCAAAAATCCAAGATGCATCACCTCTATAGAACAAGAGCTGCAGCAAATTTTCTATTTGACAGATGCACCAACGAAAACTTATCGGTGCAAATACTGTGAGGAAAAATACAGCGGAAGACTAAACCGCTAAATTTATCAATTGTACAATAGATAAATAATATATAATTGAAAATATAAGCAGAACGGTAAGCCGGGTTATGTCGTGGATAATCATCTATCTAGTTCTGCCGTTGCCGACAGAATCCAGCAACCTACCCGAGAGTATGGACGGGCCGCCCACTCTCTGTTCGGTCTTGCTCCGGATGGGGTTTACATGTGCCCTCTCTGTTACCAGAAAGGCGGTAGTCTCTTACACTGCCCTTCCACCCTTACCAGCAAAACTGGCGGTACATTTCTGTTGCACTTTCCTTGGAGTCGCCTCCACCGGACGTTATCCGGCATCCTGCCCTGTGGAGCCCGGACTTTCCTCACCTGCATCCTTTCGGAATCTGCAGCCGCGATTATCTGTTCTACTTATTATTTTCAAATTCAAAAAAAGACATTTCCATCCTAACACATTCTATCCATCTTGACAACAATTTTCTATATTTGGAAGTCTATACATCAAAGACACTTCCGCCGATAAACTCTCTCACCAAGGAATTTTTCGGAACTTCCTCGCTGCTCACTCCTAAAAAATAATCTAAAAATTTAAGAAGACGTTTTGCCTCTGGATATTCCGGCGCTTCCTTTGGAATTCCAAACAGTAAAGGCTCTGCATACTGCTTCAGTACACTTAATTCATAAAGCAGAGCGGAATTAAACATTACATCCGCCTCCTCCTGGTAAGGAAAAATATGAAATTCTTCCCCGTTTCTCACAGACTGCCATCTAGATATAGTTTCTGCAGCACCAATCCCCCTGGTTCTGGCATCTCTTACCATCCTCCGCAGCAATCTTCCATCCGTTGTAGGAATTCGGTTGTGCTCATCAATATTTAACTGGGTAAGTGCACTGATATAAATTTTAAATTTACTTTCTGACGCAAGAGAGTAAGAAAGCTTATCATTCAAACCATGTATTCCCTCAATTACAAGCAAATCATCTCCCCCAAGCTGCATTGTATCTCCCTTGTACTCCCTCTTTCCTGTTTTGAAATTGTAGGTTGGCATTGCCACCCGTTCTCCCTTTTCCAGAGCAGTCATATCTTTATTAAACTGCTCAACATCCAAAGCCTCCAAAATTTCAAAATTGTAATTTCCTTCCTCATCCTTCGGCGTCTTGTCTCTGTTCACAAAATAATTGTCCACTGCAATAGGATGGGGCTTTTTTCCAAGGGCCTTAAGCTGCACAGATAACCGATGGGAAAAGCTTGTTTTTCCTGAGGAGGATGGGCCTGCAATCATAACAAATTTGCTGTTTTCCTCTTGGATTCGCTTGGCAATATCAGCAATTTTCATTTCCTGCAGCGCCTCCGACACCAAAATAATATCACTCATATTCCCTTTTGAAATCTGCTCATTTAAAGCGCCCACCGTTGGCACCTCCAACGTATCACTCCATGAACTGGACTGTTTTAATACTTGAAACAGTTTATTTTGAGGTTTAAAATCCGGCACTATATCCGGCTTTTCTTTTTCCGGCAGCTGCAGCACAAATCCTTCATCATACAAATATAAATCAAAATATTTTAAATATCCAGTGCTTGGCACCATATATCCATAAAAATAATCTTCAAATCCGCTGAGTCGATATAAATTTACGGAAGAGACACGGCGAAATTGGAACAGCTTAACTTTGCCGTACATTTTATGCTTCTTAAACACCTCTATGGCATTATCTGTACCTACCGTCTGTTTCGTAATAGGAATATCCTCCCTCACTAACTGCTCCATCCTCCCCTTCACTTTTAGAAGAAACTCCTCTGTCAGAGATTCCTTACCAGTATAAATGCAATACAACCCTTTGCTAAGAGAGTATTGCACCATCACACTTCCATCCTCATCTTCCGGAGTCATATCATGAAAAGCCTTCAACATAAGTAAAGTCGCACTTCTCTTGTAACTTTCATTGCCGCAGGTAGTCTTAGTTGTCACCCACTCCACCTGACAATCTGAATGTAATGGATGATACAGCTCCGTCAGCTTATTGTTCACATTAGCCAGAACGATATCTGCCTCACTCTTATTCTCATATTCCTTTGCCAGCTGCAGCAGCGTAATTCCTGCCTCTCTCTCAATTGTCTCATTTTGAATTTCTATCTTCATCTTCTCCATTCCTACCTCCCAAATATTTTGGCTTCATCATAATATTCCAATGCCATCTCATTCAGACAAAGGTCTCTTTGAAGCTGCAAAAGCCGGTTCCTTGCCCTGTCACTGGCCTTCGCCGCCTTTGTCATATTCATTTTTAATTGCCGCAACGTCTTTTGCTGTGCCAGCAAATAATCAAACAACACAGCATTTTTATGTTCTAACAAATATTTCCCATAACGCCATTCTGTCTGAAAAACCAATTCTTCTGCATTATATTGGTCTTGATTTTGGTTTATGATTGCTTGAGAACCCCTTTTCTCCTTAGGTTCTTTGTGTACACAAACAAGAAAAACATAAAACTTTCCGTCCTCTTTGAGCATTTCCTCCTGCATGATATGAATATTTATGGAATCTAAAAATCTTCTCACTTGCTCCACATCTGAGTGGGGTGACAGCACAATCCGCTCAAACCGTCCCACCTTGTCTAAACTTTTCTCCAATATAGATATAATCAATCCGCCGCCCATTCCCGCTATAAGCAATGCAGCCGGACTCACAATCTTATTTGCCTCAATTCCCTGCAGACCGTCTGACTGCACAGGAATAACAGAATCTTGCCATCCTCCCTGCTGGATATGTACCGCTGCCCGCTCCAATGGCCCCAAATGAATATCCAGCGCATAGGCACTTGATATTTTCCCCTGCTCCATCAATGTGATAGGAACATATCCGTGATCTGTCCCCACATCCACTAGCATATATCCTTCACCTACAAGCTCTGCTGCCATCTGCAGCCGATTTGATAACTGCATATCCTTTTCCTCTTTCACTCTCTATCTTTTTGCCTCTTATCCCCCAAAAATTATTTTATTCCAAATAATCCTTCAACTTTCTGCTTCTGCTTGGATGCCGCAGCTTGCGCAGGGCTTTTGCCTCAATTTGACGTATTCGCTCTCTTGTCACATGAAATACCGTACCCACCTCTTCCAATGTTCTAGCTCGTCCATCATTTAAACCAAAACGCAGACGAAGTACCTGCTGTTCTCTCTCCGTCAATGTATCCAACACCTCAGCCAGCTGCTCCTGAAGCAATGTGTATGCTGCTGCCTCCGCCGGCACCGGCAAGTGATCATCCTGTATAAAATCTCCTAAATGGCTGTCTTCCTCCTCACCGATAGGTGTCTCTAAAGATACCGGCTCCTGAGCAATCTTCATAATCTCTCTTACTTTATCCTCCGGCAGTTCCATTCTTCGGGCAATCTCCTCCACTGAGGGTTCCCTCCCAAGCTCCTGCAATAATTGCCGAGACACTCTGATTAAGCGGTTAATTGTCTCAACCATATGCACCGGTATGCGAATTGTTCTGGCCTGATCTGCTATCGCCCTTGTGATTGCCTGACGAATCCACCATGTGGCATATGTGCTGAATTTGTATCCCTTGCGGTAATCAAACTTCTCAACTGCCTTTATTAATCCCAGATTCCCCTCCTGAATCAAGTCCAAAAACAGCATTCCTCTTCCCACATAACGCTTTGCTATACTTACAACTAAGCGGAGATTCGACTCTGCCAATTGCTTTTTCGCCTCTTTATCTCCCTCCTCTATTTTTCTGGCAAGTTCTATTTCCTCCTCAGCTGACAATAAAGGCACCTTTCCAATTTCCTTCAGATACATACGCACAGGGTCCTCTAAACCAATCTCCTCGGGAACAGATAAATCAATTGTCTCCAGATTCACTTCCTCCTCCTCTAAATCCTTCAGCTGAGGTTCCTCTAAAAACTCTTCATCTTCATTCACGTTTTCCATCAGTTCTCCTATTACTTCGATTTTATGATTTTCCAAATCCTCCAAAATCTGGTCCATCTGTTCTTCATTTAAAGGAATTTGAGCAAAATATTCTTCAATTTCCTTCAAACTAATAACACTGTTTTTCTTGCTCCTCGTCTGACGTACAAGTTCTTCCAATCTTTGTTCAAAATTCATTTCTACCTGTTCCATGCCTGCACCTATGCCTTTCTCATCATCCCTATCCCATATCCCTTTATCTAATTACGATAATCGTTCCCATACGGCCCTAAAATGACTCAACAGCTTCCATACCATACATGTCAAAACTGCAGTTTTTTTGTTTTCCACTCTTTTTTTAATTTCCAAATCTCCTGAACCTTTTTCAAATCCTTTTCTTGCTTCTCTTTTTCCTCCAGTGCATGAAGCTTTACATTTCGCACTGTATCCTCCAACGCCTTGGCGAAATCTCTGCTCTCTAACTCCTCTCCCCCCTGAAGTCTTGTATGAAATATAGCGGCGGCCTCTGTCTGCTCTTCCATCTGGGTAAAACGATTCATAATCTGTGCCGGATTACATTCCCCAAATTGCTCAATCTGTGCAAACACATCTGACGCAATGGCAGAATAAGGCTCATCTATAAAATCCTCCTTAGAAATAAATTTGGATATCTTTTTGTAAAGCTCTGGATTCTCACAAAGCCAAGTCAAAAGCAGCTTTTGACTTTTTTGCAAACCGGACTCCTGGGGCTTCCTTCTGCCTGCAATACTCTTAATTTCCCCCCGCTCTCTTTTTATAGCGCCATTTTCTGTTATGGCGGCGGCTGCTACTAATCTTTGCAGCTGCTCCGATGGAATCATAAATTCCCTGCTCACCGCATCCAGATAATTATTCCTCTGCACCTCATCCTCAAATACCAGCAGTTTTCTTCCTACCTCCTGCTGAAATTTGGTCTTGCTGTCCGGATCATTCATATCATATTCTGCCTTACATTTCTCAATTTCAAACATAAATCCATTTTCTGCCTGCTGTATTCTCTCCTCAAATGCCTCACAGCCCACAGCCTTGATAAACTCGTCAGGGTCCTTGTAAGGCTTCATATTCAGCACCTTCACCGAAAGCCCTGCCTGCCTCAAAATGGGTATAGCCCTGAGAGCTGCCTTCACCCCCGCTCCATCACTGTCAAAAGTGCATATCACTTCATCTGTATATCGTTTCATCAGGGAAGCATGCTGACTAGTAAAGGCAGTTCCAAGAGATGCCGCCGCATTGGTAAAACCTGCCTGCTGCAGGGCTATCACATCCATATATCCCTCACACACAAGAATATATTTTCTCTTAGACAATCTGGCATTATTTAATCCGTATAAATTCCTGCTCTTATCAAATACCTTTGTCTCAGGTGAATTTAAGTATTTTGGCTCTCCCTCCCCCATAACTCGGCCTCCAAAGCCTATTACACGATTATTTACATCCATAATGGGAAACATGACTCTGTTGCGGAATTTGTCGTAGGTTCCCTTCTCACTGTAAGTAATCAAGCCGCTTTCCTTTATTATATCATCCCCAAACCTTTGCTTTTTTAAATATTGATATAAATCAGCACTCGTTTGATTAGAATATCCCAATCCAAATTTTACAATAGTGGCATCCTCTAAGTTTCTGCCTTTCAAATATTCATAAGCTCGTCTTCCCTTTTCGCTGCGCAGCTGATGATAAAAATATTTTGCTGTCAGTTTATTGATTTCCATAATTCTAGTTCTCACATCCGCAGCTTTTTTCTGCTCTCCTGTCATCTCCTGCTCAGGAAGAGAGATTCCTGCTTTGCGTGCCAATTCCTTTACCGCCTCCACAAAAGTGAAGTTCTCATATTTCATAAGGAATGTATAAACATTCCCTCCCTCCCCACATCCAAAACAATAATACATCTGCTTTGCGGGAGTCACCGAAAAGGAAGGGGATTTTTCATTGTGAAAGGGACACAATCCAAAATATGAATTTCCTTTTTTCTGCAATTTTACATAGGAGGAAATCACATCCACTATATCATTTCTCATGCGGATTTCCTCAATCAACTCATCTGAATAATACATCTCTATCTTCCTTGCCTTCTAGTTTATCTACCATTATGTAGAATCTTATCATCCAGCTTTACCTAACTGCAGTTCCAAAAGCTTGGAACAAACAGCTGCTGGTAAACTGCCACACTATAGGGGTCGCTCATGCCGGATATATAATCACACACTACCTGTTGTACACTCTCCCCCTCCTGATAAATCATATGCACAAATTCCTCCGGCATCTCCTCCACATGACTGCTGTAATATTCATACAATGCCTTCACCATCACTTTCACTTTTTTCTCCTCCCCCTTTGCCTTTGGATTGTTATATACATTTTGAAACATAAAGCTTCTAAGCCCCTGGGTTGCTTCCCATATGGCCGAAGACATATGAATCCCTGTCTTTCCCTGACTTTGCTCCACCACATCATGAATCATAGTATTTAACCGCTCTGTAGTGCTGCTGCCTAAAATTTCTGTATATTTCTCCGGCAGCAAATCTTCTGTTAAAATATGTCCTCTGATGGCATCATCAATATCATGATTGATATAAGCAATCTTATCTGACAATCTGACAATATTGCCCTCCAATGTCCCAGGCTTTCCCGCCGTTCTGTGATTTAATATGCCATCTCTGACCTCCCATGTAAGATTTAACCCTCTTCCCTTTTTTTCTAGCTTCTCCACAACTCTTATACTTTGCTCACAGTGGTGAAAACCTAATGGACATATATCGTTTAATGCAAATTCCCCCGCATGTCCAAAGGGCGTATGCCCCAAATCATGGCCCAATGCAATGGCCTCCGTCAAATCCTCATTTAAAAACAACGCCTTTGCAATACTTCTAGCAATCTGCGCCACCTCTAACGTATGAGTCAGCCTGGTTCGATAATGGTCCCCTATAGGAGATAAAAACACCTGTGTCTTATGCTTTAGCCGCCTAAATGCCTTACAATGAATAATTCTGTCCCTATCTCTCTGAAAGGCTGTCCGCATATCGCATTCCTGTTCTGGATGCTCTCTTCCTTTTGTTCTTTCACTAAAAGCAGCATATGGGCTTAATATTTGTCTCTCCATCTGCTCTAATTCTTCTCGAATCACAAATATCACCTCCACTGACTCCATTTCATTTATTTACAGTCTTTTTCTTTTATTTCATTTTAACTACACATATTTCCTATCTATCTTATCCTCTTATCCATCTTGCCTTTCTTTCGTCTCTTATTTCTCTCTTATTTCTCTTATTCTTTCTTCTTATTCTTCTTCCATATATAATATTCTACATCAATCTGCATTTTCCTTTTTATATTGCTCTAGCAATGAAATATGCTAAAATAATAGCAGTCTTACAGGTTTTTTGCCGCCTCCAGTGCAATCTTCATCATTTCTGTAAAATTTTCCTCCCTCTCCTTAGCAGTGGTCTCCCTGCTGTCCACAAAGGAATCGGAAATCGTAAGCAGACAGGAAGCTTTCTTCCCCAATGCTTCTGCTGTAGCCAGAAGAGCAAAGCTCTCCATCTCCACTGCTAAGCATCCCTGCTCATCCCTCAGCTTCTCAAAGTATCTGCCGTCCCCCATTCGATAAAATACATCACTAGAGTGAATGCACCCTGTTTGAACAGGAATCTGCAATTTTTGTGCACATTGGATAATCAATTCATTTAACTGCTGGCTGGGATATACCCTATCCTTCTCATAACCGCTCATTGTTTTGGCAAAGGTAGATTCGGAATATACCTCCTGTGCTAAAATTACATCAAATATTTGGGCTTGTTTTGAATAGGAGCCCGCTGAACCGATACGAATAATATTCTCCACTCCATACTGTGTATACAATTCGTAGGAATAGATGCCAATAGACGGCATTCCCATGCCTGAGCCCATTACAGACAATCTCTTTCCATCATAAGTTCCTGTATAACCAAGCATATTTCTCACATGATTAAATTCCTGTGCATCTTGAAAAAAATTCTCAGCAATAAATTTAGCCCGCAGGGGGTCTCCCGGCATCAATACTGTCTTTGCAATCTGTCCCTCTCTCGCTTCGTTATGTGGTGTTGGCATAATAAATTCCTCCTTTTTATTTTTCTATAAATATCATTCTTTCTCAAAGCATTTTTATTTTGTCAATAAAAAAATAAAAATGTCTATTTTCACTATAAATATAACAAACTTTTTTAATACAGTATAAAGTATATCATAAAGTTATCTTAAAGGCAAAAATACACGAAAGAACAGTTGCTATCTTTTTCATTTTCAACTATAATATTATATTAGGATGTCGAAATTTATCATCATCCAAATATCGAGCTAAATACAAGGAGAGTTTTTTTATGGCTTCATTTCAAGATTGTTCTATAAAATTCCCAAAAGGAGCACAGGATAACCAATTGGACTTAAAAAATCCAATTCTTTTTCTGGATGAAAAAAGCGAAACTTTTTATGCTTATGGAGACGGCAGCGTGATTTATAAATCCAAAGACCTTTTACAATGGTCTGCCATTCAGTTAGAAGGGGTATCCTTTTCTCATCCCTGCATTTCAAAATACAAGCATGAATATCGAATCTACAGCACTACAGAGGACGCCATCGTACTCTATACAGGCTTTTCGCCGGAGGGTCCCTTTGAATACCGCTGTGTTGTTCTGAAAAGTCAGCCAGAATTAGAATTTTTTGCAGATTGTCCCAGTGTAGCTGTTGACGCAAAGACAGAACAGCAATATTTAATATGCGGCAAAAACGGTTCAGGTGTATTTGCCATTCCTTTAGACGTTTCTACCGGACTCTTGATGGCAAAATCCACGCCAATTTGCCTTGCCAGAAGACCAAAATGGATGAGCAGCGCAGTTAGTGAAGGTTTTATTGTGTATCATCCTACCACAAAATATTACTATTTGTTTGTCACTTACGGACAACAGGGCTGTGATTCTAACATTCGAGTTGCCCGCAGCAAAAATATTACAGGACCCTATGCAGATTCCAATGGAAAATCGCTGTTAGACTTGGATGATTTCCAGTGTAATATTGGACAGATGTGCCTTTCTGGTTACCAATTTGACCAATCCTTCGGCTATATCTCACCAAGCCGCCCTAGTATAGTCAAAACGGCAAAGAACAGCTGGTATATTTCCCATTCCATCAATCCAGTGGACGAGAACGATAAACCTAAAGAAGCTCTTATGCAAATTCGTGAAATCAAATGGTCCTCCACTGGCTGGCCGCTTCTGAGCCCTTGTGTATTTGCAGGGGAGCACACACAGCAAATGCAGAAGGAATGGCTTATAGGAGATTATGAATTTATTAAATTTAAACCAACTGTTCCTCAGGAAGTATGCTACTATGTTGTCCTGCATTTGTTGGCTCCCATGGATGAAGATCCAAACACCCAAAAGGATGCCTGGGCATATGCTGTTCCAAAGGATTCTATGGGACGTGTGAACTTAGGGGAAAGTATCCGTGGCTCTTGGCGATTAATCAATGAAACCACATTAGAGATTACCTATTGGAACTATATCGAGACCTATCGCATTCTTCCGGCATGGGATACACAGTTAAACTGTGAGACCATTATTCTCACCGGAAAAGACAGCAACGGCTACGCATGTATGGCCAAAAAATATTAGGAGGCAAACGTTATGAAATTAGAAGATATGAATTTACAATTTCCAGAGGAACCGATGCGTCCTATTGAAAAACCTGCTTTCAAGCCTGGACAGCCCCCTGAACTTCCTCATGTACATACCTTATGGGGCGTGCACGACCCTGCTATCTATCACGATGAGGAGGACAATCAATACTATATTTATACTACGGGAGGCAACAGCCATCGCTCCAGCGATTTAATTACATGGAATATAATCGGACACGTTATGGATGACCCGCCAAAGGAATCCACCGACTGGGTGGGCGGCAATGCCATCTGGGCACCAGATTTAATAAAGGTTGGCAGCGAATATAGAATGTATGGCTCCAATTCTACTATTGGAGTGAGACAATCTTGTATCTTTCTTGCCACCTCTGATAAGCCGGAAGGACCTTATCATTCCAAAGGCGTAGTATTAAAAACTGCCTACGACAGCCACTGCAACAGTATAGATGCCAATATAATCACAGAAGAAGGCACCGGACAGCAATATATGGTTTATGGTTCCTTCTGGGGCGGTATACATATATTAAGGCTGAATAATGAAACTGGGTTTGCTGACGAGGAGGGCATTGGAACCTGTATTGCAAGACGTCCCAAATTTGCCGACTGCGCCATAGAAGGCCCATATATTCGATATAACCCGGATACTGGTTACTACTATCTATTTGTTTCCTACGCTTCCCTGAGAAGTGACTACAATATCCGAGTAGGCAGAAGCCGCAATCTATTCGGTCCTTACTATGACCACAACGGAAGAGATATGCGGGACTTAGAGGATTATAACAATGATTTGGGCTATATGGTTGCCTGTGGATATCAATTCAGCGGAGGAACCAGCTGGATGGGGCCTGGCCACAATTCGGTACTGAGAGATTTTGACAATCAATGGTATCTTGTCTGTCATATCCGAGATGAGTTCTTTAAAACCGGAACAATGTCCACTATGCATGTATACAAAATGGTATGGTCGGAGGACGGCTGGCCTATGCTAAATCCTTCTCGCTATGCAGGGGAAAAAGAACAAGATTTCAAACCGGAATACATTCCGGGAAGTTACGAAAAAATCAAATTAACCCCAACTATTCCTCAAGGTATTCACAAATCTACCAAATGGGAATTGATGGAAAACGGTATGTTACAAAGCGGCTGTGTAATGGGACACTGGGAGCTTATTGACTCCTCCACAATTTGTTTATCCTACGGCAATATTGTAGAATACTGCAAACTTTCTGTTATCTGGGATTGGGATTTATGGAAACCCACTATCTCCTTTACCGGAAAAGACCAGATGGGAATCTGTGTCTGGGGTAAACGCATAGAAGAATAAATCAGCAAAAACAAGGTGATACTTACCATTTGATGGAAAGTATCACCTTATTTTTTTATTTTTATTTTTTTCTAATAATTTATAGAATTTAATTTAACAGCAGGTTATTTCTGAACTGTAATCTTACAGGTCTTCTTCTTTCCTCCGGTTGCCTTCACAGTAATTTTTGCTGTTCCTTTTTTTATTCCCTTCACTCTTCCATAGGCATCTACAGTGGCCACACTCTTCTTATTAGAGCTATAACTTAAATTTCCGGTAGTGCTTTTAGGAGAAATCGTTGCTTTTAATTGCACAGTCTCCCCTACCTTCAATTTCAGCTTTGTGCTGGCAAGCTTCACTGACTTTGCTTTCTTAGCTGCAGTGACAACATTCACCTTCACTTTCTTTTGAATCGTTCCATCTTTTGTGATGAATGTTATGGTGGCACTTCCCTTCTTCTTTGCTTTAATCACTCCCTTAGAAGAAATGGATACAATAGAAGAATGGGAACTCACCCGATATATGCTTTGACTTACATTTGCTGGTTTCACTGAAGTGACAATCTTTGTGGTTTTTCCTTTCTTTAAATATATGGTAGACTGATTGCTTCCCACCTTCTTTGCTATACTGATGCTTTTCACTTTAGGAGTAATGGTTATAGTACATGAACTTCGAAAACCATTCACGGATTTTCCGGTAATGACCACCGTTCCCGCCTTTTTACCTGTCACCTTGCCATTGGCATCCACTGTGGCTACCTTTGTATTGCTGCTGCTCCAGCTAACATCCTGATTAGATGCACTGCTTGGGCTAAATGTAGCAGTCAAATATTTTGTACATCCCGCCGGCATAGAAAATTTTCCGGCGCAAAGCTTTATTCCCTGCTCCTGTGTGGACACATGCACAACAACACCAAGTTTTTTTCCACATCCATTCTCCTTGGAGTCTATATAGATTTTGGCATCTCCGTTCCCCACTGCCTTCACTACACCATTCTGGTCAACTGTTGCCACATTTTTGTTGCTGCTAGTCCATTTTAAAGTAACTTTTGTCCCAGGTTCAGAAGTAACTGTAGGCACAATCACACGACTGCTGCCAATCAACATATTATATTCTGACATAGGTGTTGTAATCTTAGTAACTTGTGGATTGGTCACTTTTATCATATAGAGAATCTCTCCCACTCTGACCAAACCATATCCGGGATTTTCTGCCAAAACACTATTCTCCTCCACCGATATAGCATCACATTCTACATATGTGATTTCTCCCTTATTCCAACTTGTCATATCCTCCTTCTCCCCAACAAACATATCTTTTATATGGCTTTCCGTTATATTTTCATAACCGTTTACACCATCCTCCACAATAATCAGTCCATAGTTGATACAACCGGATGCTGTCTTCATAGTAATGATGGAATATCCGTCCTCATTAGCAGAGAATGTCAAATCCTCCCAAAGAGCAATTACATTGCCATCATCGCTCACAATCTCCCAATCCTCCACACTGCCGGAAGGGGTTACGGTGAGCCCAAATACGTCCTTCAGATTTCCCTTGTAGCCTTTAGAAACCTTAACAGCACTTCGCTTCATATTGATTCTAGTAGTATAATGTGTAACCGTAACATCACAATTTACTTTTATCTGATTGGCATTTGTAACCGTTATTGTAGCCTCCCCCTCAGACACACCAGTAATGACACCATAGGCATCTACCTTTGCCACTGAAGTATCACTGCTTTTATAGGTAAGCTTATTGTCTCCTAACATAGTAGGCTCCATCCACGAGGACAATATTTTTTTATTGTTTGTTCCTACATTCACGGTCAGTTTACCGCTGCTGATTGTTAGTTTGCTGGCGGCTTTTTTTACATCTACCTTACAAAAGGCTGTGTATCCATTTGCAGTGGTAGCCGTGATAATCGCCTGACCTTCCGCCACGCCCTTTACTACCCCTTTAGAGGAAACTGTAGCAATTCCTTTATTGCTAGTTTTCCATTTTAATGTATTTTTCACTACACTTTGTGGTGTAAACACAGGCTTTAATGTTATAGTTTTACCAATATTGACCCCTGCCTCCCTAGCAGAAAATTCTAAATTGCTCGGATAAACAGCGGCGGCATCCAATCCAAAATATTTTGCGATAGCTCTGGCGTCCGCCTGTCCCATTTCCTTTAATTTTGATTCATTATCCAAAAACTTTGCACTGTCCGTTTTACTTGTCACAAAAGCATGTTCAATAATCATTCCTGGAATTTTATTTCCCACACATCCGCTGATTACAGAATAGTAATCTGCGCTCCCTCCAAAGGAATACTTTGTTCCCAATGTATTATTTCTTGTATAGGTACCTCTTCTCTGCAAGCCAAGCTCCTCCAAGCCATCTAAAATATAATTTGCCAGCTTTGTAGATCTACCCTTCATATCTTGATAATTACTTTGAGTGATGTACACCAAGGAACCACTTGTAGAACTGTTTCCTATGGCATTATTATGAAAGCTTATAAAAAAATCGGCTTTATTTTTCACAGCTATGTTGGACCGCTGATTTAATGTAAGATAAGTATCACTATCCCTTGTCATAATAACTTTAATACCCCCATATTTTTTCAGCTCATCCCTGCAATACTGTGCAATTTTTAAATTATACTTTTTTTCCTGCCCGCCATAATAACCTATTGCTCCTGGGTCATGCCCTCCATGCCCTGGGTCTAACACAACCACTATATCCTTTGCAAATGTCTGAACACTGCTGCCGCCCAGACATAACATAATCACCATTATCACTAACCAACCAAATCGTTTTCTTCTCTTCATCTGTCCTTCACCTTCCTCTTTATTTTCATTGGGTAATCTCCCCAACTTGATTGTTTTGCACTGTGCACTTGCTCCTTAAAAACAATGAACAAAACACAACATTTATCTCAATGTTTTTGCAATTTCCCATTGCCTAATATTTCCTCTGTTTCATAAACAGTCAATCAATTCTATATAAAATGTATAAAAAACGAAAAAGATTTCTTTATAAAATAAACAAAAAAAGCCTGAAGCATTAAGCCTGGCTTTTTCATATAAGTTAAGTGCAGGAAAAGGGACTTGAACCCTCATGATATTGCTATCACACGGACCTGAAC
>CAJTQG010000026.1:0-8249 GCA_910578605.1 uncultured Lachnospiraceae bacterium
CGTATTTCCTATCTATAATTTGAATATATAAATTAAAGCGAGGTAACTATGAATAAGTCAGTTCGTGAAGTATATCAAACAATTCAAGGTTTTTTAACAAGAATGAAATTTGACAATGTCAATGAATTTTCTGCCCAGGCATCTTTCTTTTTGATTTTGTCTGTGTTTCCTTTTATTATGCTGCTGCTGACAATTATACACTATACTCCGCTAGAGCAGTCCGTTTTGCTCTCCAGCATGCTTGATATCACACCAGAGGCATTAAATCCTCTGATTACTAGTGTTATCAATGAAATGTACGAAAAAGCGTCCGGCACCATGCTGTCTTTAACTGCCGTGGCAGCTATCTGGTCCTCCTCCAAAGGAATGCGTGCGATTACCAGAGGCCTCCACAGCGTCTTTCACATTCGCCAAAAACGCAATTACTTTTTTGAGCGTGCCATTGCCATTTTGTACACTATCGTTTTGCTTTTTGCCATTATATTGTCCTTAGTATTGGTAGTCTTCGGTAACAGTATTTTACATTTTTTAAGCAGTCATCTTCCTTTTATTTATGGGATTGTGGAGGTATTTGTCAAACAGCGCTTTTTAATTATTCTCTTAGTTTTATCTCTGTTATTTAGCCTGCTGTACAAATCCATTGCCAGAAAACGCTATACTTTAATACAGCTCTTACCAGGCTCTCTCTTCTCCTCCCTTGGCTGGTTAATTTTTTCTTATGCATACTCTATGTATGTAAATCAATTTTCTAATTTTTCTTATATGTATGGAAGCCTAACTGCCATTGTCATTTTAATGCTCTGGGTATATATTTGCATGTATATTTTATTTATTGGAGGAGAAATCAATATCTATTTTTCTCTCAGTTTTCAAAGAGCCTACAAGCATATACTGTTCTTCCTTTGGAAACGCAAAAAGCCAAAAAAGAAACAATAAACCACTTTCACTAAATAAGCTTGTATATTAATATATTTTCTCAAACTCAATATCATTATAATATTTTTTAAGTATTTTCTTATAGCCAAATCCTTTTTTTGCCATGCCGTTTGCGCCATTTTGGCTCATGCCTACCCCATGTCCGTATCCTCCTCCATAAAAGGTATACATGTCATCATTTTTCTGAATAGTAAAGAATCCACTTGGGAGCATAGTTCCAGCATTTTGGCTTGTTCCGTCATGCAGCACCATTACATGGTCCGACAAATTCAGCATACAGCGAATATTATATTCCCTAAGTATCTTAATCGTATTTTTCGAGCCTTTAATAATCACGTATTGCAACACCCCATTAGTACCTCTTTCTCCCAATTCAATTTTCTTCAATTTCCCAATGGTATCTATTTCCTTGCTCTCATATTCTCCATCTTCCCCCAAAACTAATATACTGTTAGGGTCTGCTTGATAGCGAATTGGCAAATTATAATTAATGGAGGCAGCAAGATCTTCCTTGGAACCACTTATTTGCCAACGATACATTGGATATTCAAAATCATAGCTGTCCGGTGCCCCTGTAATAAATTCTTTGAAGGCATCCTCATCAGACAAATCCGGTAATTTATCCTTTCCTGTCAAGAGGGAAGTCCCCTTTACATATCCTAAATCACTTCCCCAAACCTGGGCATCTGTAGTAACACCGCAGGAAGTACCAAAGAAATAGGCGCTGATAGGCTCATTATTGTGCATCATAATCGTTCCGTATGTATCCTTCACCGCCTTGTTGGTGGCAGCCGTCTCATCAATATTGTTATACACCTGATAATTGGTGCTGTCATCTACGTGAGCGCCAAATTGACTGTAGGAATGATTCATCACATGCTTGTAGGCATAACTTCTTGCACAAACTGCCTGAGCCCGCAAAGCTTCCTTCTCATAACTAGACGGCATTTCGCTTGGCACCACATGCTTTAAATAATTTTCCATTGACAGCTCGTTGATAATCACTAATCCCTCCGGAGTCACCGCTACCTCTATACTGCCCTCATAGGAAGGTGTCCCCATATCCCGCTGAATGGAAGAAACCTGCAGCCTGTTTTTTTCATTATCAGAGGTGATAATAACTCGCCCCTTTTTTAACAGTTCGCTGTCTTCCTTTAAGTTCAATTTTTTCCCAGCCTTACAATTTTTCGTTTCTTTTCCATATTGAACGGTATATTTTCCCTTACAGGTAATCTCTACCTTATCATGAAAAACACCGGCATAATTCGTATTGTGAAGAAGCACACGAATGTTTTGAACTTCAATTCCATTTTCAATTACTACACCGCAAATCTTATCCTCCTGGGTGACGAAGGATTGATTATCATAACCCACTACAATATCCCTAAGAGATTTTTCCTCTAACCCATCATAATCTTTATAAACCCGATAATTTTCAGTGAGATAGACCTTTCCATAGCTCTCAATATCAATCCAATCCTCCCCCACTGCCAACACTTTTCCTTTAATTTTATCTTTTTTCAAGTTCATATCCCGAACCTGATTGTTCCATATTGTGATGTCTGCCAGACAGCTGCTTACTTCCTCATCCCATCCGTGAATATCATACTCCATCTTCTCTCCCTTGGCAAAAAAGGAAACCTTTCCCTCTTTCACTTCCAATATCCAAGCATTTTCATAGCAAACAGCAGCTTTATCTGCATTTTTATCAAGAGGAGAAGTAAACCATCCATTGAGATGTACCACTATTGCCAACACAAACAACAGAACAAAAATACCTCCTACAATTGTTACTTTTCTCATTTTTACCTCCGTTCATTATTTTCATTGACTCTTGTCATTTACTTTATCCTATGTACATGCTTTCTATTTCATAACCATAATATATTAAAAAGCAGCATTTACATGCTGCTTGCCCAATGCAATATATCGTCATATGATACCAAAACATTAATACTTATATGTAACCCCCAAAATGCCGGTTTCTGTGACTTTGATTCCTAGCAGAGCTAGGTGGGCAACCGCATTTGTTCTTGCTGCCTTCCACTCACAGGAGGCTTGACATCCAAACAAAGATATAGGAATCCCTTTTTAAAAATGTAGGTTCAAAATACACAGAAGTTGTCGAACATTCCAGGAAATTACTTTTTATCTTCTTACTGAATTATTTTATAATAGTATAACTTATTTTATGCACATATGCAATAATAAATGCACTTTTTTTCATATTGACAGATATTCCCTACTCACTTAAAATAAAAAAAGCAAATCAACAGCATAAAGCTTATTGTCATTATAAAGCTTTATGTACTGACCAATGAAAGAAAAGAGAAAGGATATCTTTGTTTAGATTATGGAAAATAAAACTTTTGGTATTATCGGACTTGGATTAATTGGAGGCTCCATTGCAAAGGCATTAAGACATGTATATCCAAATTGTACAATATACGCATACAACCGCAGTGAAAAATCAAGAAATATGGCATGGGAGGATCACACTGCAGACCAAGTATTTGACTGTGTGGACGAATCCTTCCATGATTGTCATTATATTTTTTTATGTACTCCTGTGGAATATAATATTTCCTATCTCAAGCTGCTAAAGCCTATTATCTCAAAAGACTGCATAATAACCGATGTGGGAAGCACAAAAGAAAACATTCACAGGGAAGTAATTTCCCTTAACATAGAGACTAATTTTATCGGCGGTCACCCTATGGCAGGCTCAGAAAAAACCAGTTATGAATTTTCAGACTATCATCTGTTAGAAAATGCCTACTATGCTATTACTCCCACTGTCCACTCCCCAGCAGAAAAGGTGAAGGAGCTTAAAGAAATCATCTCATCTATAGGCGCCATCCCCATTGTGTTAGATTATAAAGAACATGATTACTCTGTGGCAGGCATCAGCCATGTTCCCCATGTAATTGCCTCCTCCTTAGTTAACCTGATAAAACATCACGACTCAGACAAGGAGATTATGAAAATATTGGCGGCTGGAGGATTTAAAGATATAACTCGCATTGCCTCCTCCTCACCTCAAATGTGGGAACAAATCTGCAACAGCAATGCTGACAATATAGCAACACTTCTAGGTGATTACATCGAGGCACTCCAAGATATCCAAAAAAATATTCAGGAGCATAATAGCTCTTATTTATTTCAGATGTTTGATGAGAGCAGGCAATACCGCAATACCTTTCAAAGCGGCACAAAAGGACCTATCGCTCCCCAATATGCCCTCAAATGCGATATTCAAGATGAAACAGGAGCCATTGCCATTATCTCTTCTCTCTTGGCATTTCATCAAATCAATATAAAAAATATAGGAATCCACAACATTAGGGAATTTGAACCTGGCGTGTTGAAAATAGAATTTGAAGAGCAAAAAGCTCTGGAAAATGCTATAGAAGTTCTAGAGGAAAGAAATTATAAAGTGTATCCTCTATAGTTCACTCACTGCAAAAATAGGATGAACTATTTTTGCAGTGTAAAATAAACTATTTCTAAAAATAAATTTATTCCCACAAATTTATCTCCTCAATCAATAAGCCAAAGGGCTGAGGAGCAAATATTTGGCAAATACTGACTTTATTACAAAATGAGCATGGCATCCCCAAAACTGAAAAAACGATATCTCTCCTTCACTGCCGTTTGATAGGCACGAAGCATCTCTTCTCTTCCTGCAAATGCGGATACAAGCATCAGCAAAGTTGACTGGGGAAGATGAAAGTTTGTGATTAATCCATCCATCACCTTAAATTGATACCCTGGATAAATAAAAATGTCTGTATTTCCACTGCCAGCTTCTATTGTTCCATCTTCTAAAGCTGCTGATTCTATCGTTCTGCAGCTTGTAGTTCCCACACAAATTATCCTATTTCCAGAGCTTCTTGCCTGATTTATTTTTTCCGCTTCATTCTGTTCAATACAATAATATTCCGAATGCATATGATGTTTTAGCACATTTTCTACCTTTACCGGACGGAAAGTGCCAAGTCCCACATGCAAAGTGACATGTGCAATTTTAACTCCTTTTTCCTCAATATTATGAAGCAATTCCTTTGTAAAATGCAGCCCTGCTGTTGGCGCCGCCGCACTTCCCTCATGTTTTGCATACACGGTCTGATAACGATTTTTATCTTGTAATGTATGGGTAATATAAGGTGGCAGAGGCATCTGACCAAGTTCATCTAATATCTCCTCAAAAATTCCTTCAAATTCAAACTGAATCAGCCGGTTTCCGTCCTCCACAATATCTAATATTCTGCCCTTTAATTTTCCCTCTCCAAAAATAATGATTGTGCCAATCTTTGCCTTTTTTCCCGGCTTTACTAATGTTTCCCATATATTATTTTCACGGCGACGCAAAAGAAGCAGCTCGATCACTGCTCCTGTACCCTCACGCACACCATACAGCCTTGCTGGAATTACCTTTGTGTCGTTAATCACAAGACAATCTCCCTCCTGCAGAAAATCTATCACATCGGAAAACACTTTATGTGAAAGCTCACCAGTCCGGCGGTTTATAGTCATCATTCTAGAACTAGAGCGTTCTGACAGCGGGTCCTGGGCAATTAATTCCTCTGGAAGCTCATAATCAAAATCTTTTAATTTTAATTCCATTTTTATCTATTCCTTTTATGTTTTTTCTTTTTTATTTTGTTTTTCGTCAACTTAAATTAGTTATTTTTTTCATACCAATTCAGCAGCAAATCTACCATCTCCCCATAATTCTTTACTCCTGACGAAATGCCGTTCACCTTTAAGTAAGTGTCATTCACCTGGTCTGTCACCTTGGCCACTGTAGTTGCCGCACGGTCTTTTTCATACTGCAGCCAATATTGCTCCTCCTGCTCCATATCTGCCTTTACCTGCTGTGACAATTTTCCCATCACTTCCTCATAGGCAGCACTGTCCTCTTTTCCAAGTGCATTGACGGCATAGATCAAAGCCAAAAGATTTCCAGAGTATACAAACTCTGGCTCCTCCGACTGCACACATACCAGATAGGCTATAAAATTAGCCTCCTCCTCCTTCATAAACCCCCGAAGATGTGCCAGCTCATGGCATATATCTGCTGGAGTATTAAATTTAGGCACGTCCTGGTTTACATTTGCCTCCAAAGTATAGGGCACAAATATCCCTACAATCTTTGTGTAAGACATTTTGTCGGAGGCAAAAATTCCCTTTGCCAACCCAAAATGTCCTCCTAATGCTTCATACTCCACAGCAATATTCTCATAAGCCTTGTTTGCTTTTTTCGCCATCTCTCTAGTGGAAGCCTGGTAGGAAAATACACCATTCTCATCCTCGCCGCAGCTTTGCCGGGCATTGTTAGTCTGTTCCATCAAATATTCACACAGTTCCTTCAGCTGAGTAGTTGAGGCAGCTTTTTTTTCTAACCCTATGTAATCTGCAAAATCCTTTCTACTATAATTGATTCCGCAAAACCATACAAAAATGGAGAATAAAAGACATACAATACAACCGATTCCATGAAGATAATTTTTCAACACCCGTTTTCGTTCCCCCCGCTTAATAATGAGCAATACCCAAAAACGAATAAAAAATATAATAAACAAAATAACAAAAAAATATAAAAGCCATTCTGCTATGGAAAAGGGGAAAAATCCAGTAAAGGTACTTAAAATTTGTACGATATTATGATAAATATAGTCTGAGTACAGACTTGCCAGAATAGGAATACATTTTGTCAAAATAAGGACTGCTAGGGATATCCCTCCCAAGACAAAGGGCCATTTAGGATAACGTTTTATCTTGCCCAGCCATCGCTCATAAAATTTCTTTTTGTTATTTTTCATACTTTTTTTTATATTAGTTTTCATATTCTACTTCCTTATTGTTTATTTATTATATACTATATCCTATTTTTCCTTTAAAATCTACAGTTTTTTCTGCATTTATAACAATAAAGAATTTTATCAAACTGTCAAATCATCTGATTTTATATAGATTTTATATAGATTTTGTCTACTGTCATTCAACCAGTCCGCCAAAGAAAAAATCATATGCAGCAGCAGACCAAAAACTTATATTTCTCATGTCTGCGCTGATATGATTTTGCAAATCAATTCTCTGTAGTTTGAGTGTGAGCCTTATTCTCTTTTTTTCTCTGTTCTTCATCCATGTTTATGTCAATTAACTGATGGAGTTTATCCATTGCTTGGCTTATTCCTCCTAGTTCATCTATCAAACCAATCTCCACAGCTTCCTGACCAACTAAAATTGTTCCTAAATCCTTTGTCAAAATTCCTGTATTCATCATCATTTCTTCTACCTGTGCCTGTGTTACTTTGGAATGCCTTTCAATAAAGCCTGATATTCTATCTTGTATCAATTTAAAATAATCATATGTCTGAGGTGCCCCGATAAACATACCATTCATTCTCACAGGATGAATTACCATTGTTCCGCTTGGAACAATAAAGGAGTAGTCCGCAGAAACTGCTATAGGACCGCCTATAGAATGACTGCCACCTAGTACAAGGGATACCGTTGGTTTGCTCACGGAGGAAATCATTTCTGCAATTGCCAACCCCGCCTCCACATCTCCTCCCATAGTGTTGATAATGACCAGCATTCCATCATACTCATTCGAATCCTCCAACTTGGCTAACTGAGGTAAAACATGCTCATATTTTGTTGTTTTTGAATTATTGCCCGCCGTCTCATGTCCCTCAATCTCTCCTATAATAGACAGCAGAAAAATTTTATGATGCTCCTCATTTTCATCTAGCATTCCCTCACCAAAATCTTTAATCTCCTCCCTCTCCTTCTCTCTCTTTTCCTGTTCTTCTTTATCCATAAAATTTAATACTCCTTTCTGCTCTCTGATTTTTATATGATAGTAAGTATTTCAAATTTTCTATAATAGTCTTTCCTGTATTTCTCTATTTATAATAAAAATCCAAGATTTTTTGCTTTTTTCGCAAAAAATGCTTGCCAAATATTATCCTTTCTGTTAGAATAGCTTTTGTTTGAGACCTCATGGTCGAGTATATTGAAGGAGGTGCAACTAATGGCAAAATGTGCAATCTGTAGTAAAGGCGCTCATTTCGGAATTAAAGTGAGCCATTCTCATAGAAGATCAAACAAAATTTGGAAAGCAAATGTAAAGTCTGTTAAGGTAAAAGTAAACGGAGCTGCTAAAAAGATGTATGTATGTACTTCTTGCTTAAGATCCGGTGCCGTAGAGCGTGCTTAACTTCTATTGACTTCTACTGACAATGAATCAATGTATTTTATAAAATTTCAGCATAACTCTTCAACATGTTATTTGTGCACTACAT
>CAJTQG010000026.1:8259-38085 GCA_910578605.1 uncultured Lachnospiraceae bacterium
GATTTATCTCACATTTTTACATATTTGTCTCACATATTTATCTAATATTTTGATGTTATCCGATAATCTGTTTTGCTATATCCACGGTTTCCTTTGCATCTTTGGCATAAAAATCCGCATGTATCTGTTTTGCATATTCCGGAGTGAGCACAGCTCCTCCCACCACTATTTTACAGTCAAGCTTGTTCTCATGAATTAGGGCAATTGTTTTTTCCATGGAAACTAATGTGGTGGTCATTAAGGCTGAAAGCCCCACAAGCTTTGCCTGATGCTCTGTCACTGCATCCACAACCGCCTGGTATTCCACATCCTTCCCCAAATCAATCACCGTATATCCATAATTTTCCAACAGCACCTTGACAATATTTTTCCCTATATCATGAATATCTCCCTTCACCGTTGCCAGCACAATCTTTCCTTTTGATACCGGCGCCTGATTTGTGTGGGACATATGTTTTTTGATTTCCTCAAATGCCGCCTGCGCTACACCAGCAGATAAAATCAATTGGGGAAGGAATATTTTTCCTGTCTCAAACTGAGCGCCCGCTTTATCCAACGCAGGAATCAGCATATGATTAATAATCTCCATGGCATCCTTTGATTTTAACAGCTCTCTTGTAATTTTAGCCCCCTCCGTCTTCAATCCATGCTCCACAGCTCCCATTAAATCCAATTGCTCTATCTGACCCCTTTGTACTGATGGTTCCTTCTGCACACCCGTTGCAATCGCCGCCGTTTTTATCTGCACATCCTTGTACGCCTGAATATATTCTGCCGAATTTACATCATATCCCTTTAACAGGCGAAATGCTCTAACGCTGCTAGCCATGGAGGCTATATTGGGGTTCATAATAGGAAGATCTAGCCCATTCATCATCGCCATAGTCAAAAACGTATGGTTTATGGATTCCCTGTTGGGCAGACCAAAAGAGATATTGGAGACTCCAAGAACAGTCTTTAAGCCCAATTCCTCCTTAACATACTTCAATGCTTCCAATGTTTCCATTACCCCCTCCTGCTGTGCACTGGCAGTTAATGTCAAACAATCTATATATACGTTTTCCTTCGGAATCCCCATAGCCAAAGCTCGATTTAATATTTTTTTGGCAATTTTGATTCGTCCCTTTGCCTTTGGCGGAATGCCCTCCTCATCTATTGTCAGCCCCACTACAGCAGCCCCATACTTTTTCACAAGAGGAAGCACTGCCTCCATTGATTTTTCCTCTCCGTTGACAGAATTTACAATAGGTTTTCCGTTATATACCCTAAGAGCCGCCTCTAAAACCTCGGGAATGGTAGAGTCTAACTGCAAAGGTACATCCACGATTCCCTGGATTGCCTTTACCGCCGCTACCATCATTTCCTTTTCATTTATGCCCGGAAGTCCTACATTGACATCTAAAATCTCCGCCCCTCCATGAACCTGTTCAATTGCCTGGTTTAAAATATAATCCATATCTTTATTTTTTAAGGCTTCCTTAAATAATTTCTTTCCTGTAGGATTAATTCTCTCCCCTATTATTCTAGGCTGATTGATGCACACTGTGTTGGCATAAGTACATACGGCAGCAGGTACTATTGTCTCCTTTCTCTTTATGACGAAATCCTGATTTCTTAACATATGGGATAATTGGCGGATAAATTCTGGCGTAGTGCCGCAGCATCCCCCAAAAATCTGCACTCCCATATGTGCAAGCTCCTCCATTGCTGTGCAGAATTCCTCCGGCGAAACATCATATTTATTTGTAACCGGATCAGGCAAACCTGCATTTGGCTTTACTATAATAGGCAGAGTTGTCCACTTCAAAAACTCCTCCACAATTCCTCTCACCTGCTTTGGCCCAAGAGAACAATTCAACCCAAGGGCATCCACCCCTAAGCCCTCCAGTGTCAATGCCATAGCGCTGACACTGCATCCAGTGAAAGTGCGTCCGTTTTCCTCAAAGGTCATAGTGCAGAATATGGGCAAATCCGTGTTTTCCTTTGCCGCCAAAACAGCCGCCTTCATCTCCAGCAAATCTGTCATTGTCTCAAATACTACCAAATCTGCTCCTGCCTTAGCCCCCGCAGTCAATTCCTCCTTAAAAATATCATATGCCTCCTCAAAGGAAAGACTTCCCGTTGGTTCCAACAGCTGTCCGATTGGACCAATATCAAGGGCCACTAGACAGTCTGTTCCCTCACAGGCTTTCTTGGCATTTCTCACAGCCGCCTGAATAATTTCACAAACACTGTACTCACAGTGCTCCAGCTTGTATCGGTTCGCACTGAAAGTATTGGCATAGATAACCTGCGCTCCCGCCTTAACATACTGTCTGTGAATATCTAAAATCCATTCCGGCTTAGTAATCCCCAATGTCTCAGGAATCGTGCCCATCTCCATTCCCATAGACTGCAGCATCGTGCCCATGCCCCCGTCCAGCAGCATATATTTCATCTCTTTTACATTTATTTTACTCATGTCATTCTCTCCTGCTCTCTTGTCATATTTGGTGTATGCCTGTCCCTGCCCCTCACCAGTGACATCTGCTACCCTTTGCCCTCAAACCGCAGCTATCCTTTAAATTACAAACCGCACATCCTCTTATTTTCTTCCCCAGCATCTCCTGGCTCATGCCAATTACACAGGTAATGGACTTTCTAGGTGTCAATATATAGCTTTCGTTTACATGCAGTCCAATTCTTTTTGCGGCATCGGTCACAGCCACTACTTGCTTTTGCAATGCCAGCGGAAAGTCACCATATCCCACTCCAAATCTCCAGGTAAAATACCAGCCTTTCATTTCCTGGGCCAATTTTTCTTCTATTGTATCACAAACCTGCTCAACCGCAACGCTTGCCAAGGCATCCATGATTACCGCCTTAGTCATATCCCTAATTTCAGTCTGGCGAAGAAGCCTGTCCACCTGGGAGGAAATGGTAGCACACAACACCATAGCCTTCGTACAGTCCTGCAAATGGTTTTGGATGGAATCCCCCTCCAAAGAAAGCGCACAATTCACCAAAGCAGTTTGATTCTGATGATTCTTCTCAAGGTCAAATATTTTGTAGACGAATCTAGGCTGTATTGCTGACATTAACTCCTGCTCACACTGCCTCATCATCTCCATAATATTTTCTGGAGGAGGATTCTGCCCATAGCCTAAATATCTGAGTGCTTCTTTTTGATTTAGAGGGTTCATCTGTATTTCCCACATTTATGTCTACCTCATTTCTCCTGCAAATTGTCGAAAAATTTATTTAACTTTTTATACGACATATTATTTCCCTATTTATTTATAATTTTACGTTTTATTGTTATCTTACAATAAAATATTCCTCAACAACAAAACAAATTATATCCACACAAAAATAATATAACAACCAAAAGCAGTGTAAGCAATGTGCTTTTAATCAAAAGACAAATTGCCATTCCCACTGCAATCCAAAACAAAACAAATCCACATAATCTGCGCATGGTATCACCTTTTCTCAAAAGCTTTATCTGTATATCATATGCCAGATATGTGGATTGTATATACTTTTTCTTTTTATTCTGCCTCAGTCTCCTGTGAGGAAGCCTGTTCTCCTGTCGCCTCCTCCTGTGAGTCGCTGTCTTTTGTGAATTTATTCACAAAATCCGGCACCATATCCAACAGCTTTGTAATGGTATCCTGATTTTTAACATTTACCAATTTAGATTGTCCGTCTTTAATCACTAGAACAGCACATGGTGTCATTTTTCCTCCCATACCGCCAGCTGCATTATTTTTCTTATCCTGGGAACCAGCCCCTGCTGCCACTCCAAAAGAGACATCCACCAATGGCAGGATAATTGTGTCATCCATCTTCACTGCTTCTCCCACCACGGTTTTGGTTGTCACAAAATTCTCCATTCCTTTAAATAAAGATTCCACTGTACTGTCAAAATTAATATTCTCTGCCATATGCTCCTCCATATTCTGTGTTTTCACACATTTATTATTGTTATATGTTGCTGTTTTTATTTTATTATTTTAATTTTTTGAAATGGGAGTCAAAAGGTATTTTGCCCCCAACGGATGCTCTGGAATGCTCATAACTCTTATAAAATACATTACATCCTATTCTTCCACTGCTCCTGCATCTGTCGAACATCCTTATGGAAATACAGCTTTGCTGCCGTTTTTAAAAAAGTAAACACCATCACTTTACCCTTCACAGACAAATCAGCCTCCAATATTTTTTGCTCAAATTCTGGTATAACCTTCACGTCCATAAAAGCAAATGACTGCAGCACACAAAGTCCGCCGTAGATTTGTCCTGTAGCAGCAGGATCCTCCAGTCCAATTCTCAAAGTTCCCTTTATTTTTTTGGGTTTTAAATGATTCAGTAAAGTGAACAGCTCTCCCCTTGCGAAAACCAATGCATTCTGAGTAAATTCTGCCTGCCAGAAATCTTGATACCACTCCCACTTATCTCTCCATTGTTTTATTATAGCACAAAATTTTTTAATTTTGCATTTGATATTGTAAATAATACCAAAAATCTTTTCCTTTAATTTTTCTATCCATCCCTTTTTCTCCCCCTTCTCTTCTCTATTGTATTTTTCTCCCTTCCCTGTGTTTTCCTCCTCTTTTTCATTCTCCACAGATAAATCATATTCTAATGGTTCTTTTTTATATTCTTCCACCTCTTCTATTGTTATTTTATCTGTTACTGTATCGTACTCATTTTCTTGATTTTCATCCGCCTTTTCTAAATCCATGAATTGCTTTTCATATTCTCCCCTCACATTGTCTTTGGAATTTTTCCTTCTATGTCTTTTTGTCTCCTTCTCCTCTTTCTGTTTTCTTTTTATCCCAAATACTTGAAATGATGATACAAATGCTTCATTTTCATAGGCAAAGGAATAACATAAAGCAGAAAAAAACCAGCATACTCTGCCATGTATCCGTTTCTCCTTCTGCCATCTGCCATGTACTTGATAAGTGATTGGCACAAAAAGTACACTGCAAATTATCAACAGAACAATACCCAGAATCAACAATATTAGTATTCCAATTATTTTTATAATCATCATCAGAATATGTAACATTTCTACCTCTTATCATTTTCATTTTTGCTTTTTCAATATTTGTTTTTCCATTTTTTTGCTGCAGCGGCACAAAAGATATTCCTCTACCTGAATATCTCCTGTATGCACATAGCATTCATTTACAATATCCTGCACTAACAGCAATGCTTCCTGCTTGTCCTTTGCTATACCCACAACTCTAATTTTTTGCTTTTGATAATATTTCTGGTTTAATATATATACCGGGTAAATATGCAAAATCCCATCTCCCCCAACAGGAAGAGTAATCACATACCCCATATACTGTTTTTTGTCATGTAAAAGACGATACAAAAATTTTTTGCCCTGCTTTTTCATGTTCTCTCCCACATATGGTTTTTTTATACATTGTATCATACTTCATTCTCACTTCCAGTCATGCTGGCATAATCTAGCTAAACATTTCAAACAAACAACACCAAAATCCTTTATATATGCTTTTGCTGACTTATCTTTGCTGACTTAGGATTCCTTTATACATAATACCATAATACATAAATTTATACACTGAATGCCTGCAATAGCTCTACCACAGCCTGCTTTTCTGCCAAATCACCACAATTGTGCAGTGACCGGTAAATGTAATCCTGCACTTGGGTAAGCTGATTAAAAAACACAGGAATCTCCGACAGGGCGGCCGCCATCACTGCCCGATTTTCCCATTTGGTATGCTCTCCAAAATACTTGTCAAAATCCAATAATGTCTTCTGCTTTCGCTTTGCAAAATACTCTGTGGACATATCCTGTTCCTTATATTCTCCCCACTCCACAAACAAGCTGTCAGAAATCAAATCTCGAATATGTGTTAATAACTCAACCTTGTTATATAAGCTTTTTTCCTCCAATACCAGTTCATCCTGCAGCAGCTCATCGGTGACATAATCATACTTCATAAAGCTTTCATACAGTGCTTCCTGATAACCTTCCAGGGAAATTAACAATGCTTCCTCCTCCCTGTCAAACTCCTCCCTCTGCTCTTTCTGCCATTTTTTGTCAATCATTGCCAGCACTGCCAGACTGTCGAGAATCTCCCTTGACTCCTGCCTGGCCGGCTCCCCTAAGAGGATGACATAGACATGGTTAATAATTTCCTGCAGGCTCATACATTGTTCAGCCTGTGTGCGAAGCACCTGGGTGGCAATTGTCAGACTATCCCTTGCCATTCTATATTCTTCCCCTGTCAAATTAGAATAATCCAACTTTTTCAACACTTTATACAAATCTGTAGCTTTTTCTAAGTATGGCTTATCACGCAACGTAAAGTGGATGGCAGTGCTTGTGTATAGCCTATATAGAAAATCTTCAAAGCTTTTTCTGTCTGCTGTGGCATACACATCCATCCCCTCCTCCAACAGCTGATGAAATTTTCCTTTGGTCATGCGAACCGGAAGTTGTCCTATCACCTGTGAAATCTTACTGTTTATTGCCCCGTTATCCTCCTGGGACACAATATAGCGCATCACGGTTCGAGTTAGCTCCTGGTCATTGTCAATAGGAACTGCTCCCTGTTCCCGAAATCTATATTCCACTCTATTTAAAATATGCTCATACAGAGAAAATGCATCAATATAGCTAGTAATCTCCTCCATTCTCTCAATCACTTTGCCCCTGAGCTCTTTTATCTGCTCTAACGCCCTTTGGTTGCTTTCAGAAGGATTTCCTGTCAATATATTTTGACGAACCAAATCATTTACCCCGTCAAACCAATGCTGTGAATCGCTGATATTCTCCTGCTCTAAACAGCATTCATAATATACATACTGCAGCATAGCTAACTGCACATAGGAATATTTTTGATATAATTCTCTCATGCCAACAGTAAAAATATCTATATTTTTTTCTTTATTTTTTCCTTGATGCAATTCTTTAATAGCCTGTTTCATACCATATATTCTCCTATATTTACTTATGTAATTACCATTTTTTAACAATTTTATACCTATTTATTACCTGTTAACCGATTATATCGAATAATCCTTCCTTTTACAAGAATTTTTTGGAAATTATAAGGGGTTTTATGTTGACATAACCCATCTATTCAAGGTAAAATATCATGGACTAAATGTAATTTATACCAAGGTCAAAAGGTCAATGTTTGCTTGCTCTTGCATGCAAACAGCCATATTTTCAAAATAAGAAAAATTTTCAAGCAAGCGGCTTTACACTCTTTGCTTGCAGAAATAAAAAAGGAGAACAAACTATGAGTACATCTTACCAGGAAAACATGATTGCAAGATATCCATTTAATGATGCATCCAACATAGGAAAAGATATTTCCGGAAATCATAATGATGCAATGCCTATGGGTAGCAATGCACCTATCATCACTGCAGTGGATGGCAGAAATGCCGTTTCCTTAAGCGGAGGACCAAACGGAAGCTCCTATTTAGAGCTTCCTAAAGACATTTTTAGCAAAATAAACGATAACACTGGTATTACAATTGCCACATGGGTGAACTACAATCCAAGCGGCAATGTATGGGAACGTATTATTGACTGCGGAAAAGGTCAGACCGGTCCTTATCTGTTTTTAACAAGAGAGCTTCGAGGTGTCTGCTTTAACGGAGAAGATATCGTCTCCGACCCTGTAAAAACTAACCCTGCTGGAGAATGGCGGCATATTGCCATGACTGTCACACCTACAAAGAGCGGCACTGTAGGAAATGCAGGTCCTATGATTTACATTAACGGAGAGGTTGCCCATGACGGCAAAATCAGTCAGACAACAAGCGGTCTTTACGGAAAACTTCGTGAATGGTTCTCTACATTAGAAAATCCTGACAACTATTGCTGCAACTATATCGGAAGATCCCAATACCAGGCAGACGGGGACTTTTTCGGTTCCTTCTCTGATTTCCGCATTTATGCAGATGCACTCTCCTCCGATGAAATTATTGATATTATGTGCGAAGCACTTACA
Organism: uncultured Lachnospiraceae bacterium; assembly: GCA_910578605.1. Classification (GTDB taxonomy): domain Bacteria; phylum Bacillota; class Clostridia; order Lachnospirales; family Lachnospiraceae; genus MGBC111451. Next base: position 16,254 of record CAJTQG010000026.1, read on the forward strand.
GAGGAGGAAATTATCAGACTGGCAAGGGATAAATATTTATCCTTCCCAACTAAGATTGTAACCGAGGATATTCCTCTGCCTACTACTATGATGGGAGATAAGGTTCAAGTCAGATGGACAAGCAGCGACCCGGAAGCCTTCTCCAACGATGGTAAAATACAACCAATCAGCGATGCAACAGGAGTAACCTTAACTGCCACACTGACAATGGGTAATTCCAGCACAAGCAAATCCTTCCGTATTTCCGTTGTTCCCGCTCACATCCCTCCGTATACATTGACTATTCATGGAGGAAAAAAGATATTAGATATAAGCGACACTTTATACGGATTATTTTTTGAGGATATTAACAACTCTGCCGACGGCGGTATCTATGCAGAGCTTGTTATGAACCGCTCCTTTGAAGCCTTCACCTATCATGTGTATGATCCTCGTTCCGGCGAGAATGGTGTATCCTCTGGAAGAAACCGCACTCCCCTTGCAGGATGGTTTGGAGATATAGACAAGCTTACCGTATGCAGCACAGGCGGTTTAAATGAATTTTTCGGCATTGACGATGAGGACAACAACTCTCACTATGTGACAGCTGCCGACGGTGCTGTCATTACAAACCGTGGTTTTTCTGACCGCAATAATTTATGCTCCATGTTTATCAGACAAGGTGAAAGCTATGATTTTACAGTGTGGGCAAAGACAGAAGGGGAAGGCTCCATTGATATCCAATTGAAGGATGCACAGGGAAACCCCATTAGTGACAAAGCAACCATTTCTGTAAGTGGCAATACATGGGCCAAATATGGTGTGGACAACAAAGTGTCCATCACTGGTACTGCTACTGTTCTCGGACAGTTAGAGCTTACCTTCCACGGAGAAATCAGCGTAGACATGATTTCCCTGTTTCCTCAGAATGTTTGGGGCGCTGACCAGGAGCCATCCTCCCAAACAGCACACGCTAACTACACAAATAACAGCAATTACCGACTTCGCCGGGATATGGTACAGATTTTGGCAGACCTGCACCCTACTTTCCTTCGTTTTCCAGGAGGCTGCATCTCTGAGGGCTCTTGGATATGGGAAAATGTATATGACTGGAAGGATTCTGTAGGACCTGTTGAGACCCGCAAAGAAAACTTTAATGTGTGGGGTTACGATATGACTATGGGGCTGGGATACTTTGAATACTTCCAGTTAGCGGAGGATTTAAACGCAACACCACTCCCTGTTATGGCATGCGGCGTGCTATGTCAGGCTCGTTCCAACTATGCTAACCCCTGCTGCGGCGCTCTTCGTGATAAGTACATTAAAAACTTTACAGACTTAATTGATTTTGCAATTAACACAGACACAGAAAATAATAAATGGGCTAAGCTTCGTAAAGAAATGGGACATGAGGCTCCATTTGATTTACATTATTTAGGTATTGGTAATGAAAACTGGGAGCCTAAATTTATGGCCAATTTTGAAATATTCTATAAAGAAGTCAAGGATCATCTAAAGAAACATTATCCTGACTACCCAATGGAAATTATTTCCACAGTAGGTCCTCAGGCAGATGATAACGCCTATAAAGAATGCTGGAAATTTATTGCCGGCGGCAATACCGGCACTGCCCAGATTGCATTCAGTGACGGAAAGGAAAGTCACACTGAGACCGTTACCTGGTATGAGAATCAGCCTAATTATATGGATACGATTGCTGACGAGCACTACTACAGACCAAATCACTATATGCTGAACAATGCAGACCGCTATAACTATTACTACAGAGCATACAATCCGGACGGCTCCATCAAGGAAAATGAAATTTCTAAAGTATTTGTAGGTGAATATGCCTCCAACGATAAAAACACATTGGCAGGTGCTATCAGTGAAGCTGCCATTATGACAGGCTTTGAGAAAAACTCCGATGTAGTACGCTTAGCAGCCTATGCACCTTTGTTTAACAAAGTGTTGACAGATGGAACATACAGATGGACTCCTGATTTAATCTGGTTTGACGATGAGACCGTATGGAGAACACCAAACTATTATGTACAGCAGTTATACGCTAAATATTTGGGAACGGAACTTTTAGAAACCTCCTTCTCCACCTATTATGATGGAATAAAAATGAACCTAACTCCAAAGGGAGGCATTGAAATTGCTACTAGAAACGCAGATGTATTAATTAAGAGAGTAACAGTTACTTCCAATGATACTAACATTGTTCTTCTAGACACCGACTTTACAAACGGAATGCCGGATGGTTTTGCCCTAATTCCAGGCTCAGGGGAAGTGACATTTATTCGCTCCGGGAAAGAATCCGGCATGCTTTTAACTAATAATAATGGTACTATGAGCGGTATATACAATATCAATACTAACTGGACAAATTATACCGTTACCGTAAAAGCCATAAAGCTTGCAGGAAACGACGGCTTCTTTGTAGGTGCAGGCGTAACTGATATCAAAACAGATTCCAAAAATTGTTTGGAATACGCCATTGCCTTAGATTCCGACACAACGGGCTTAAAGGTATTTAAACAGGGCATCGAGGGCTATACATTAGGAGATTTTGCCACAAGTAAATGTGCCGGCAACTTAAGAGATGCCTGCTATGAACCAATAAGCTGCAATAAGGAATATACCATTACCTTTAACTATGGTGGTTCTTGCGGCAAAAATCTAGTATGTTCCTACACTGATGGCACTACCGTTTCCAAAGTATTAGATTATAAACTAGAGGCATACAACAGTGATATTTACCACAGTGTAACAAAAAATGACAATCAGGTATTTGTCAAACTGGTAAATGCAGATATGGAAGCAAAACAGACCAAATGTATTTTTGACAGCTTAAAGGTAGCTTCGTCCATTAAAACTATCACCTTATCAGGTGATGCTGCATTGCTCCATGTTCCAAATGTGAACCAGAAAAATGATGAAAAAATTATGCCTGTTGAGAGTACAGTGGAATGCAAAGGAAATGAGTGTACCATTACTCTCCCTGCTAACTCCGTTACGATTCTTGTGATGGATTTAGTATAACCCATTATAATCATAATGGACAAACCTTTGCATTTAACATTTAATGTAATAAAAAAACGCCACACTAAATAATTAGTGTGGTTGTTTTTTTGCCTTATATTTCATTGTCATACAAGTCATATTGAAGACTTTTCATCAATTCCTTATATAATCTTTGCTTTTCTTTTATTATCTTTAAGCCGGTAGCTGTCACACAGTGATATTGGTAGTGGTCAGAATATATTTTCCGCTCACACATTCTCTCATATACCTTTTGATAGCTGCATGCCCCTTTCAGTCCCTCCTCCAATCCATCTCTCACCATAGAAAGCACACCGCTTTCATCAAGGCAATCTGCCTCTATCAATAAAATTTGTTCTATGGATGTCTGTGGCTCGTATATAATTTCCTTATTTCTATGATAAATAATGTTCCTGCACACCTTATCAATAAAATTCTGTCCACAGCCCTCCTTCTCTAAATATTCCCTGCAAATTCTGGCCCCCTGTCTGGGATGGTCTTGTGGGGAAACAGTATAACCTACATCATGAAAAATTACGCTGGTCAACACAATTTCCTCGTCTGCCTCCTCTGTCTTCAGCAAGCGTTTGGCCCACATAAAAACCCTCTTCGTATGCTCTAGTCTGCTGCGATACCCATATTTTTTTTCATGCTCTGGATGCTTTGCAAACTGTTCCTCTACATATAAAAATGCTTTTTCGTAATCCATAGGCCGGCATTCCCTTCTATCACCTTATATACCTTAAGTTTATTATACCTAACCAAAATAGTTCTTGTCTTTACTTTTATTTGTGTTCATGGGTAAATAAATGATCCTGACAATATTCATATCCTCCACTACACTTTGAACAATAGCGGAATACCAAATCCTCTCCGTCCTCCGGTGTTCTGCCGCATACCGCACACTTGTGAGTCACACCCTTTGCTTGAACCATCTGTTTTTTATACTGCTTTTTTCTCCTTATCTCTGAAGGAGAGATTCTCTTGTAATTCCTTGTGGCAAAGAAAAATACAATAAAATTCAAAAATGACAGGACAATTGATATTCTCACTCCATATACAAAGCCCTTTGTTCCTGGATAAATCAAAAGCTTTCCAATAGAAATAAAGTTATATACATACAGCACACCGTCTAATATTGCAAGCCATTTTATTTTTACAGGAATAATACCCATAAGAAACAGCTGCATATTCGGAAAACAGGTGGCAAATGCAAAAAAGGACGCCATATATACATAGTAAGTGCTAGGAGTCATACCTGGTACATGGAATATGAAATATACCAGCATTGTCCCCAATGCCATTATAATAATTCCGGAAAATACATATAAGTTAAATCGAAATGCCCCCCAATAATTTTCCAGGCTTGAGCCAATCCAATAAAACAAGTACAGCATAAAGATTGTCCAAATACTGAACTCATCAGGAATGGTTATAATCCATGTGACAAGCCTCCACACCTGTCCCCTCATGACTAACTCCGGATACAGGGGGAGGAGATTATAAATCGTCGGATTTATATAATATAAAATATATCCGACTCCAAATCCAATCAACATATATAATATTAAGTTGTGTATGGCAAATCTGCCAAATTTACGTTCCAGTTTGCTTAATAAACTCATATGACTCCTCTCCATGCAATGTTGTGGGGTTATTCGCTGTTTTCATTCATTGTTTAATGAGGGACTGTCAAACGAAAACGTCAGACAGCCCCCGAATCATAAAGCCATTATAGTAATTTTCCAGCTATTTGTCAATTATATTTCTTTTTTAATACACTTTACAAAATCCTCAATATCCATATCATACTGTGCCAATACATCAGAAAGCTTTTCTTCACCGGTGAGAACTATTTCATCCCTTGACATCTGCTGCATTTCCTCCTGGCTGCTCTCACTATACTCCTCCTCAGGCTCTATATGACTCTGGCAGCAAGGTTCCACCTCTTCGGTTTCCATAAATTCTGATCTTGCTTCCATGCCGTTATCCATCACTTGATTTCTATTATTGTTCATTCCGCCCACATTATTCATATTTTCATCAAAATCGTTCTCCGCCATTCCTCTCGTATTCATCATACCTGTTCTTGGCTGTGGTGTTCGAATCGGAATACAAATCTCCTGACCAATCCTTAAATTATAAATATTGATAAACGGATTTGCTGAGATGATCTCTCCTACCGGAACACCGTAATGTCTGCTCATGGCATATAAGGTATCCCCTCTTTGAACCTGATGCACAATACCTCTGCATCTCCTGCAATAGCATATATTTCTACCTTGATTTTGCATATTTTGTTCCATAACTATCTCCATTCTATTTTTCAGCTGTTACTATGGTTTACCCATTGTAATATCTATTTTCATCATATAATATGCATAATTTTATAGTAAGTGAATATGTTTTTGCAGTACAACAAAGTGGCAGATATTAGCTATTTGTCACTTTATGTTGAATTTTGCAAAATAATCGGTTATACTAAGTAACGTTATTTCATATTTAACATATTTAATAGGAAACTATTTTGTTTTTCCTCTTGATTTATTATAAAGATAAAAGAAAGGATTATAGATAGATTATGACAACTCCTACTTATTCTTTAGGTATTGATATCGGTTCTACTACCGTAAAAATAGCAATTCTGGATTCTGACAACCAAATTGTATTTTCTGATTATAAACGTCACTATGCCAACATACAGGAGACACTGGCCTCCCTGATTGCCCTGGCAAAAGAACAGCTTGGGGAAATAGCACTCTCCCCTGTCATTACCGGCTCTGGTGGATTGACTTTGTCAAAGCATTTAAATATTCCCTTTGTGCAGGAAGTGGTGGCTGTCTCCACTGCCCTGAATGATTATGCACCTCACACGGATGTAGCGATTGAATTAGGAGGTGAGGACGCAAAAATCATTTACTTTACAAACGGAGTGGAACAGAGAATGAACGGAATCTGTGCAGGGGGAACCGGTTCTTTTATTGATCAGATGGCTTCCCTGCTGCAGACGGACGCAGTGGGCTTAAACGAATATGCGAAAAGTTATCAGGCTATATATCCTATTGCTGCTAGATGCGGCGTATTTGCCAAAACCGATATTCAGCCTTTAATTAACGAAGGAGCCACAAAGGAGGACTTATCCGCCTCCATTTTTCAAGCTGTTGTCAATCAGACAATAAGCGGACTTGCCTGTGGAAAACCAATTCGAGGAAATGTAGCGTTTTTAGGCGGCCCCCTTCATTTCCTGTCGGAATTGAAAGCTGCCTTTATCCGCACTTTAAATTTAACAGATGAACAGATAATTGCCCCAGACCATTCCCACCTCTTTGCCGCAGTGGGCTCCGCCTTAAATTATAAGCCGGAAGTTTTAGTGCCTATTTCTGAACTCCATGAAAAATTAAATCAAGGTATTGAGATGGATTTTGAAATTAAACGTATGACACCCCTGTTCGAATCCGAGGCTGATTATGATAAATTCAGCAACCGCCACAACTCCCACAGTGTAAAAACAGGCATTTTAGAACAATATAAAGGCAAATGCTTTTTAGGGGTAGATGCAGGCTCCACCACAACAAAGGTAGCCCTGATTGGGGAGGACGGCACCTTGCTGTACTCCTTCTACAGCAATAATAACGGAAGCCCCCTTGCTACTACTATCCGCTCCATTCAGGAAATCTATAAAAGACTTCCTAAAGAGGCAACCATTGTATACTCCTGCTCTACAGGATACGGAGAACATTTAATTAAGGCTGCCCTTATGCTGGACGAGGGTGAGGTGGAGACCGTATCCCACTACTATGCCGCCTCCTTCTTTGAGCCAGAAGTGGATTGTATTTTGGATATTGGCGGACAGGATATGAAATGCATTAAAATTAAAAATCACACAGTAGACAGTGTACAGTTAAACGAAGCCTGCTCCTCCGGCTGCGGCTCCTTCATCGAAACCTTTGCCAAGTCTTTAAATTATTCTGTACAGGACTTTGCAAAGGAAGCTTTGTTTGCCCAAAACCCTGTAGATTTAGGTACCCGCTGTACGGTTTTCATGAATTCCAATGTGAAGCAGGCTCAGAAGGAAGGGGCTCAGGTCAGCGATATTTCTGCAGGGCTGGCTTATTCGGTCATTAAAAATGCACTGTTTAAGGTTATCAAAATTACCGATCCAAAAGATTTAGGCGACAAAGTGGTAGTTCAAGGTGGAACCTTCTACAATGACGCTGTGCTGAGAAGCTTTGAGATGATTGCCGGCTGTGAGGCTGTTCGTCCGGATATTGCAGGTATAATGGGCGCCTTTGGCGCTGCTTTAGTGGCAAGAGAGCGATACGAAGATGGTGTGCAGACTTCCATGCTCTCCATTGCAAAAATAAATGAATTAAAGTATGAGACAACAATGGCAAGATGTAAGGGCTGTACAAACAATTGTCTCTTAACAATCAACAAATTCAGCGGCGGGCGTCAATATATTACAGGAAATCGCTGTGAGAGAGGCATTGGCAAAGCAAAAAACAAAGAAAACATCCCCAATCTTTTTGAGTATAAAAATAGACGTTATTTTGATTATGAACCACTGTCGGAAAACGAGGCCCTTCGGGGAACCATCGGTATTCCAAGAGTGCTGAATATGTATGAGGATTTTCCGTTTTGGGCTGTTTTCTTTAAAGAATTAGGCTTTAAAACCGTTTTGTCCCCACAGTCTACCAGGCAGATTTATGAGCTTGGAATTGAATCTATTCCTAGTGAGTCGGAATGCTATCCGGCAAAGCTTGCCCATGGACATGTATCCTGGTTGATTAAGCAGGGAATTACACAGATTTTCTACCCTTGCGTACCATATGAAACACAGGAATTTCCAGAAGCTAACAATCATTACAACTGTCCTATTGTTACTTCCTATGCTGAAAATATTAAAAACAATGTGGAGGAAATTAAAAACGAAAATATTCGCTTTTTAAATCCATTTTTGGCCTTCACAAACCGGGAAGTTTTAACAAATCGACTGATAGAAGTTTTTACAAAGGATTTTGATGATATCCCCTCAGAGGAAATTCGAAAAGCTGCCCATGCCGGATGGAACGAGCTTATTCATGCCCGCCGTGATGTCCAGAAAAAAGGGGAGGAAACCTTACAATATCTAAAAGAAAACAATAAACGAGGCATCGTCTTAGCCGGCCGCCCTTACCATGTAGACCCGGAAATCAACCATGGTATCCCAGAGTTGATTACTTCCTACGGCATTGCTGTACTGACTGAGGATTCCATTTCTCACTTAACGAAGGTGGAGCGTCCCCTGATTGTTATGGACCAGTGGATGTATCACTCCCGTTTATATGCAGCAGCTAACTATGTAAAAACGGTAGATTATCTGGATTTAATTCAGCTTAACTCCTTTGGATGTGGCTTAGATGCTGTGACAACGGACTGTGTCAATGATATATTGACCAAATCCGGCAAAATTTACACTGTATTAAAGATTGATGAGGTAAATAACTTAGGCGCCGCCCGCATTCGTATCCGTTCCCTTCTCTCTGCTATTAAAGTGCGGGAAAAACAGAAGATGACAAGGGATATTCAGCCTTCCTCCATTGGTCGGGTAGAATTTACAAAAGAAATGAAGGATAATGGCTACACTATTCTATGTCCTCAAATGTCACCTATTCATTTTGATTTGTTAGAGCCTGCCTTAAATGCCTATGGATACAATATTAAGGTGGCAAACAGAAATGACAAGGCGGCAGTAGACACTGGTCTAAAATATGTAAACAATGATGCCTGCTACCCTTCACTCATTGTAATTGGACAAATGATGGATGCACTCCTCTCTGGAGAATACGACTTAAATAAAACTGCCGTTATTATGTCTCAGACCGGAGGTGGATGTCGTGCCTCCAACTATGTTGGCTTTATCCGCCGTGCATTGGAGAAAGCCGGCATGGAACATATACCTGTCATTGGTTTGAGCGTACAGGGACTTGAAAAACATTCCGGTTTTCAGCTTACCCCTATGGTTGCCATCAAAGCCATACAAGGTTTAATCTACGGCGATATATTTATGCGTGTTCTCTACCGCATGCGCCCATATGAACAACAACCTGGCTCTGCCAATGCCCTCCATGAAAAGTGGAAAAAAATTGTAATTGCCGATTTACAAAAACCAGGAATAGGTTATGGTAAATTTAAAAAGAACGTGAGAAATATAATACGAGATTTTGACAGACTTCCCATCACAGATGAGGTGAAACCTAAAGTTGGAATTGTAGGAGAAATTTTAGTAAAATTCCTGCCTGCCGCTAACAATTATTTAGTGGAACTGTTAGAGGCGGAAGGCGCAGAGGCCGTTATGCCTGATCTTCTAGATTTCTTCTTGTACAGCTTTTATAATACAGATTTCAAGGCAAAATATTTGGGTAATTCCAAGAAAGCTGCTAGATTATGTAAACTTGCCATTAAAGCTTTAGAATGGTTTAGAGGTACCTACAGTAGGGAATGCGAAAGAAGCGTTCACTTCTACCCTCCAAGCCACATTGACGAGCTGGCTAAAATGGCTGATCCCATTGTCTCTATTGGAAATCAAACAGGTGAGGGGTGGTTTTTAACAGGAGAAATGCTGGAGCTGATACACAATGGGGCCTCCAATATTGTATGTACCCAGCCCTTTGGATGTCTGCCTAACCATGTAGTGGGCAAAGGTGTCATTAAGGAGCTGCGGGCTTTGCACCCGGAAGCCAATATAGTGGCAGTGGACTATGACCCAGGCGCCAGCGAGGTAAACCAATTAAACCGCATTAAGCTTATGCTTGCCACAGCACAGAAAAATTTAAAGATTAGTTAGAACCTCATAAAGTATTTTTTGCCTTATAAGTCAATGTTCTTATAAAAAAAGCTGCCGGATATGGCAGCTTTTTTGTTATTTGCATTACATGTTAATTCTATCTATTTTACTGGTTCTCCACACCTTATCCGCCTTTGTTTACCATCTTTTTATCTGCTGTTGTGCTACAAACTTCCCTTTGTGGACAACACATCCTCTATCCTATCATCCTTTTTCACTGACGCCGACAGAGCACGGGCAAAGCTCTTAAACGCCGCCTCACATATATGATGATTATTCTCACCATACATTTGCTTTATATGAAGATTCATTCCTGCAGCGTAAGAAATGGCATAGAAAAATTCTTTTACCATCTCTGTATCCATATATCCGATTCGCTCCACAGTAAAATGCAGGTCATACACTAGATATGGTCTTCCCGATAAATCCAAAGCACACATTACCAATGACTCATCCATTGGCAAAAGACAGCTTCCATATCGAGTGATGGATTTCTTGTCCCCCAATGCCTTCTTTATCGCTTCCCCCAACACAATACCTACATCCTCTATTGTATGATGGCAGTCCACTGCCAAATCCCCTCTGGCCGCCACCTCTAAATCAAACAATCCGTGCCGCCCAAAGCTGTTAAGCATATGGTCAAAAAAGCCGATGCCTGTGTCAATCTTACATTGTCCTCTGCCATCTAAATTGATTTTTACTGTAATATCTGTCTCCCCTGTTTTTCTGCTGACTACAGCCTCCCTCATCCCTTGGTTTTTGTTTTTTTCGCTCATCACTTTCTTTTCAGACATTTTATACTCCCTCCCCTACGATTCAAAACGAACTTGAATGGAATTGGCATGGGCCGTTAGCTGTTCTGCCTGGGCAAATTTGCGGATGTCCTCCTGAATTGGCGCCAACGCCTCTCTTGAATATGAAATAATACTTGATTTCTTTATGAAATCATCCACACTTAAAGGTGAGAAAAATTTTGCGGTTCCGTTTGTGGGCAAAACGTGATTTGGCCCTGCAAAGTAATCTCCCAGAGGCTCAGAGCTGTACTCCCCTAGAAAAATAGCACCGGCATTTTTTATCTTTGTCATAACGGCAAACGGATCCTTTGTCATAATCTCAAGATGTTCAGAAGCAATTTCATTTGCTGTTTGGATTGCCTCCTCCAATGTATCCACCACAAGAATATACCCATAATTTTCAAGGGATTTCTCCAATATAGACTTCCTGGAAAGCTTGTCCACAAACTGGTCCACCTGTGCCGAAACTCTTTGGGCAAGCTCCTGGCTTGTGGTCACCAAAATAGCCGATGCCAGCTCATCATGCTCTGCCTGGGAAAGCAAATCCGCTGCCACATACCGTGGGTTTGCCCCCTCATCTGCAATCACAAGAATCTCACTTGGGCCTGCAATAGAATCAATGCTGACAAAACCAAATACCGCCCTCTTTGCCAGGGCTACATAAATATTTCCCGGCCCAACAATTTTATCCACCTTTGGAATGCTCTTAGTTCCATATGCCAACGCGGCAATTGCCTGTGCACCCCCAACCTTGTATATCTCATCCACACCCGCTTCATGAGCTGCCACCAATGTAGTGGGATTCACTTTTCCATCTGCCCCCGGAGGAGTTGTCATAACAATTCTCTCCACACCTGCCACCTTCGCTGGAATAATGTTCATCAATACAGAGGAGGGATATGCCGCCTTACCTCCTGGTACATACACCCCTGTACTAGAAAGAGGAGAAATCTTTTGTCCTAATATACTACCATCTGGTTTAGAATCAAACCAACTGTATTGACGCTGTTTCTCATGATATTCACGTATATTCCCAATAGCCTTACGAATAATATTTACCAGCTCTTTATTTTCAAGCAGCTCATAAGCTTCCTGAATTTCCTCATCTGTAACCTTTACATTGCCTTCATGAATCTGTGCCTTGTCAAATTTTGCCGTATATGCAAATAAAGCCTCATCCCCCTCATCCCTCACCTTATAAACAATCTCATTCACTGCATCCGCATATTGTCCATAATTATTAGGACTTCTTTTCAACAAATCATTTAATATATTCTTTTTAGAAATCTCATCCAATTTTATAATTCGCATCCCAATCATCCTTCCTCATTCATCTTAAATGAAATATAAATATGTCTTTCTTTCAATCCATCATAAACTTCCTATTCTAATACTTCCTTCAAATCCCGAATCATCTTCATAATTCGTTCATTTTCCATTTTCATGCTCACTTGGTTCACTACCATTCTAGCCGACAGGGGACAGATTTCCTCCAAAACATCCAAGCCATTTTCCCGCAAGGTACTGCCAGTCTCCACAATATCCACAATCACCTCAGACAAACCGACTAACGGTGCTAACTCCACCGAACCGTTAAGTTTTATGATTTCAACTGTTTGATGCTTTATATTATAAAAATAATCTTTGGAAATTTTAGGATATTTGCTTGCCACTCGTATCATCTCATGATGCTGTAGCAGCTCCTGTGCCGATTGAGGCCCGCACACGCACATACGGCATTTTCCAATCCCTAAATCCATCACCTCAAACAGCTTTCGCCCCTCCTCTAAGATAGTATCCTTTCCTACAATTCCAATATCTGCCGCCCCATATTCCACATAAGTCGGTACATCGCTGGCCTTTGCCAGAAAAAATTTCACCTTTAATTCCTCATTTACAAAAATCAGCTTTCTTGTCTTTTCATCCTTCATCTCCTCACAGGTAATTCCCACCTTCTCAAATAATTGTAAGGATTTTTTCGCCAAACGTCCCTTTGCAAGGGCAAATGTTAAATAACGCATTTTCTTCATACCTTTCTGTGATATTGTTTTTTCAAATCAAGTTCATCAATCCAGCATAATACATTGAGAGTCTGCATTAATATAGTAAACGGAACTAATTTTATTTCTCTTGGCATATTCCTGATAATCGTCAATTGATTTTCTTGAATTTTTCCGCACAAGCACTATGCTATCTCCCTCTTTGCGACGGGCTGCCGCCAGTTCAATTGCTGCCTTCTTCTGATTCTTCTCATAAAGCACCATTGAATTTTCATATTCAAATTCCAAAGTAATATTCTGACGTCTCATAGCTACAAGCAATTGGTCTAGATGGATACCAAAGCCTACAGATGGGGCCTTTTTGCCAAACTGCTCCATCAAGTAATTGTACCGTCCCCCATTCACAATGGCATCCCCTGTCCCGTAAGTGTAGGCTCTTAAAATAATTCCGGTATAGTATTTATAAGAGCTTACCATACTTAAATCAATGCCTATATGTTTTTCTAAACCATATACCTCCAAGATTTTATACAATTTTTCCAGACGGTCAAGACCATTTAAAGCTTTCTCATTATCTGTAAGATTTTTTGCCTTGTTTATAATTTCCCTTGAACCAAAAAGCTCTGGAAGCTTTAAAAACACCTGCTTTTGTTCTTCTGACATAGACTGTCTGGACAGAAGCTCCTCCACGCCGAAAAAATTCTTATTTTCAATCAGCTCCCGAAGCTGCTCCTGGGTCTCCTCATCCAGCCCTGCCTCCTCCATCAATCCCTCCAGAAAATCCACATGCCCCACTTCAATCTGAAATTCCTCCAAACCGGCTTTTGACAGTGCATCTGCCACCATAGCAACAATTTCTGCATCTGCATCGCTGGTGTCATCACCTATGCACTCTACCCCCATTATAGTCATTTCTTTTAATTTTCCCTGCAATTCAGAATTGTTAATAAAGGTGTTTCCCTGATAACACAGACGAACCGGCATGTCCTCCTCCATAAAATATTTAGAAGCCATTCTGGCGATGGAGGGCGTCATATCCGGTCTCAACACCAAAGTATTGCCCTCTCTGTCAAAAAACTTATACATGTTCTTAGATGCCACACTTCCCCTATCCTTATTAAAAATATCAAAAAATTCAAAAGTGGGAGTTTGTATATCTCTGTAACCATAGGTATGTAACACTTGATGAATTTTTTCCTGCACCCACAATTTCATAGCGCACTCTTCATTATATAAATCCCGCACTCCCTCTGGTGTATGTAATAAGCCTTTATTCATAAGTTTTCCTCCATAACAATCTTTTTCATCATCTTTATTTTTTAATTTTAAATGGTTCATAAACGCTCTCAGACATATAGATGAATATCAATACCTGAATCTAAAGTTAGATAGAACAACCATGCCACATGGTCAAGTTCACTTTATCATAGTAACGTAATGACGTGTCTGCAACACATTTATTCTATAATATAATATAGTCCTGAAAGTACGTCAAGTATTTTCTGCAATGGCAAATGCCGGTTACATTGAGAATTATTTAACAATCTTATTGCATTACCCCATTATTTATGTTAGAATTTACACATATGGCACAGGAATATTATTAATCTCTGTGCGAAATTCATAAAAGAAAGGATGTTAATATGTCAAAGAAAGTCGTTTTAGCAGGTGCATGTCGTACAGCCATCGGTTCCATGGGCGGTTCTTTAAGTACAACTCCTGCTCCAGAATTAGGTGCTATTGTAATCAAAGAAGCCATTAAAAGAGCAGGCATCAAGCCAGAAGATGTAGATCATGTATATATGGGTTGTGTTATTCAGGCCGGCTTAGGTCAGAATGTTGCCCGCCAGGCTTCCATCAAAGCAGGTTTACCAATTGAAACTCCTGCTGTTACTACTAATGTAGTGTGCGGCTCCGGTTTGAACAGCGTGAATATGGCTGCTCAGATGATTATCAGCGGAGATGCCGACATTGTAGTTGCCGGTGGTATGGAAAATATGTCCATGGCACCATATGCATTGAAAAATGCCCGTTACGGATATCGTATGGGAAATGCTCCTATGGTTGATACCATGGTAAATGATGCATTGTGGGATGCTTTCAATGATTACCATATGGGAATTACAGCAGAGAACATCTGCGAGAAATGGGGATTAACCCGTGAGGAGTTAGATGAATTTGCTGCAAACAGCCAGCAGAAAGCTTGTGCTGCTATTGAGTCAGGTGCTTTTAAGGATGAGATCGTTCCTGTAGAAGTAAAAAAGAAAAAAGAAACTGTTATTTTTGATACTGATGAAGGTCCTCGTCCTGGTACAACAACGGAAACTCTTGCTAAGCTGCGTCCTGCATTTAAGAAGGATGGTATCGTTACAGCAGGCAACGCTTCCTCCATCAACGATGGTGCTGCTGCAATCATTGTGATGAGTGAAGAAAAAGCAAAAGAATTAGGTGTAACTCCTATGGCAACTTTTGTAGCTGGTGCTTTAGCTGGTGTTGACCCATCTATTATGGGTATCGGACCTGTAGCTGCTACTAAGAAAGTATTAGAAAAAACTGGCATGAAAATGGATGATTTAGATGTAATTGAAGCTAACGAAGCTTTTGCTGCACAGTCTGTTGCAGTTGGAAAAGAATTAGGCTTTGACGCTGCTAAATTAAATCCAAACGGCGGTGCTATCGCATTGGGACATCCTGTAGGTGCTTCCGGCTGCCGTATCTTAGTTACCCTTCTCTACGAAATGCAAAAGATGGATGCTAAGAAAGGTTTGGCAACTCTTTGTATCGGCGGTGGTATGGGTTGTGCCACTATCGTATCTAGAGACTAATAAAATATATGCATTCAAATAGCCGGCGGGCAACCGCCGGCATATATAGGTTATACACCCTATTCCATATATGTGTGTTAAATCTTAAATAGAAAAGATAAGAAAGGAACTATTACAGATGGAATTTATTGTATATGAACAGGACGGCTTTGTAGGAACCATCACTATCAATCGCCCAAAAGCTTTAAATGCATTAAACAGTCAAGTATTAGAAGAATTAAATGCCGCTTTAGACCAAGTGGATTTAGAGAATACCCGCTGTCTGATTATTACCGGTGCTGGTGAGAAATCTTTTGTTGCCGGCGCAGATATTGGAGAGATGAGCTCCCTTACAAAAGAAGAGGGTGAAGCATTCGGCAAAAAGGGAAATGATGTATTTCGCAAAATTGAAACCTTCCCTATTCCAGTAATTGCCGCTGTGAACGGCTTTGCTTTAGGCGGCGGCTGTGAATTATCTATGAGTTGTGATATTCGCATTTGTTCTGATACAGCAATGTTTGGCCAACCTGAGGTTGGGCTTGGCATCACTCCCGGTTTTGGAGGCACACAGAGACTTGCCCGTATTATTCCGGTAGGAAAAGCAAAGGAAATGATTTACGGTGCAAGAAACATAAAAGCGGACGAGGCATACCGCATCGGTCTTGTAAATGCCGTATATCCATTGGAGGAGCTTCTTCCTGCAGCACAAAAAATGGCTGCCGGCATTGCTAAAAATGCACCTATCGCTGTGCGCAATTGCAAGAAGGCAATCAATGACGGCTTGGATGCTTCCATGGATGATGCTCTTGTTATCGAGGAAAAACTATTTGGCGACTGCTTTGAGTCAGCAGACCAAAAGGAAGGTATGAGCGCTTTCCTTGAAAAAAGAAAAGACAAAAATTTTATTAACAAATAATTTATAAATAATAGGAGGTACTACAATGAAAGTAGGTATTATTGGTGCAGGTACTATGGGTGCCGGAATTGCCCAGGCATTCGCCATGACTGACGGCTATGAAGTATGCCTTTGTGACATTAAGACAGAATTTGCAGAAGGCGGAAAAGGCAGAATTGCTAAAAACATGAATTTTTTAGTAAGCAAAGAAAAAATTACCCAGGAAAAAGCCGATGAAATTCTCGGAAAAATCACAACCGGATTAAAGGATATTTGCGGCGACTGTGATTTAGTAATTGAGGTTGCCCCAGAAAGCATGGAAATTAAAAAAGCAACCTTTAAGGAATTGATGGATATCTGTAAACCGGATTGTATTTTTGCTACTAACACATCCTCTCTCTCCATCACAGAGATCGGCGCCGGATTGGACAGACCAATGATTGGTATGCACTTCTTCAATCCTGCTGACAGAATGAAATTAGTAGAAGTGATTGCCGGTGAGAATACACCTGCTGAATTAGTAGAAAAAATTAAAACTATCTCCGCAGAAATCGGCAAGACACCTGTAGAGGTAAAGGAAGCCCCAGGCTTCGTTGTAAACCGAATTTTAATTCCAATGATTAACGAGGCAATCGGCATCTATGCAGAAGGCATTGCAAGTGTATCTGACATTGATGAAGCTATGAAATTAGGCGCTTCTCATCCAATGGGACCTTTGGCATTAGGTGATTTAGTTGGTCTTGACATTGTACTTGCTATTATGGAAGTACTTCAGGCTGAGACAGGTGATCCTAAATATCGTCCTGCCCCACTTCTGAGAAAAATGGTTCGTGCAGGAAAATTAGGAAGAAAGACAGGCATTGGTTTCTACGATTATTCTAAAAAATAAAAAGGCAAAGTAAGCCAAAAGAAAATATGACATAAGAAAGGAAATGTGCGGACTGCCCTTCTTTTGGCTTTCTCTATATGGGCAGTATATTATCTGTTTATCATGCTGCATAATACATAGAAGAACATAAAATAAAAATTTTTCTGTTCTTCTATTGTGAAGCTGCGATTATAAAATCGGATAAACACTAATATAAGCATGGGTGTAAAAATGGATTTCGGATTAAGTAAGAAACATGAAATGGCAAGAAGTCTTTTCAAAGAATTTGCCCAAAATGAAGTAAAACCTCTTGCTCAGGACGTTGATGAGACAGAACAATTTCCTAGAGAGACAGTAGAGAAAATGGCGAAGGCCGGTTTTCTTGGAATTCCAATTCCAAAGGAGTACGGCGGTCAGGGCTGTGATCCTCTCACCTATACAATGTGTGTGGAGGAGCTTTCTAAGGTTTGCGGTACTACCGGCGTTATTGTTTCTGCTCACACTTCTCTTTGCTGTGACCCTATTCAGACATATGGTACAGAGGAGCAAAAACAAAAATATTTGGTTCCTTTAGCAAAAGGGGAAAAATTAGGAGCATTTGGTTTAACTGAGCCAGGTGCAGGTACAGATGCTCAGGGCCAGCAGACAAAAGCAGTCTTAGACGGCGATGAATGGGTATTAAACGGAAGCAAATGCTTTATCACAAACGGTAAAGAAGCTGATATCTATATTGTGATTGCCATCACAGGTACTATTGAAAAACGAGGACGTACCCAGAAGGAAATCTCTGCGTTTATTGTAGAGAAAGGAACACCTGGCTTCTCCTTTGGTACAAAGGAAAAGAAAATGGGTATTCGCGGTTCCTCCACATATGAGTTAATCTTTACAGACTGCCGCATTCCAAAAGAAAACTTATTGGGTGCAAAAGGTAAAGGCTTTAATATTGCAATGCATACATTAGATGGCGGACGTATTGGTATCGCTGCTCAGGCATTAGGCTTAGCTGAAGGTGCCCTTGAAACTACCATTGAATATGTAAAGGAGAGAAAACAGTTTGGTCGTTCTATCTCTGCTTTCCAGAATACACAGTTCCAATTGGCTGATATGGCTACTAAGGTAGAAGCTGCCAAGAATTTAGTTTACAGAGCTGCTATGGCTAAGGCTACACAGAAAACTTACAGTGTGGAGGCTGCTATGGCTAAGCTGTACGCTGCTGAGGTTGCTATGGAAGTAACAACAAAGGCTGTTCAGTTACATGGTGGTTATGGCTACATCCGTGAATATGATGTAGAGCGTATGATGCGTGATGCTAAGATTACAGAAATCTACGAAGGTACTTCTGAAGTACAGCGTATGGTAATTTCTGGAAGTTTATTAAAATAAGGAGGTACTTCTCGTGAAAATAGTAGTTTGTATTAAACAGGTACCAGACACAAAGGGCGGCGTTAAGTTTAACCCAGATGGTACATTAGATAGAGGTGCAATGCTTACCATTATGAATCCTGATGATAAGGCTGGTTTAGAAGCTGCACTTCGTTTAAAGGATGAATATGGTGCAACTGTAACAGTAATTACAATGGGGCTTCCAAAGGCGGAGGAGGTACTTCGCGAGGCTATGGCAATGGGAGCTGACGAAGGTATTTTAGTGACAGACCGAGTGCTTGGCGGTGCTGATACATGGGCTACCTCCACCACTCTTGCAGGTGCAATCCGCAATTTAGAATATGATTTAATCATCACAGGACGCCAGGCTATCGACGGTGATACAGCACAGGTTGGTCCTCAGATTTCTGAGCATTTAGATATTCCTGTAATATCTTATGCACAGGACATTAAAATCGAGGGAGACAGTGTAGTTGTTCAGCGTCAGTATGAGGACAGATATCATGTAATCAAAGCAAAGATGCCTTGTCTGATTACCGCATTAGCAGAATTAAATGAGCCTCGCTATATGACACCAGGCGGCATTTTCGATGCTTACGATGCAGATATTACCGTTTGGGGACGGGCTAATCTAGTAGATGTAGACGATTCTAACTTAGGTCTGGCTGGTTCTCCTACTAAGATTGCAAAGGCTTCCGATAAAGTGAAAAAAGGTTCCGGCGAAAAGGTAACCTTAGATTCCGACGAAGCTGTAAGCTATATTATGGACAAATTGTTGACAAAGCATATTATTTAATAAATGAAGGAAAAGTGGTGAATAAAATGGCATTAGAAGATTACAAGGGTGTTTATGTATTTGCTCAGCAGGTAGATAACAGCTTGAGCAACATTGCATTTGAATTACTTGGCAAAGCCAAAGATTTGGCAAAAGATTTAAATACAGAAGTGACAGCTATGCTTTTAGGCTCCGGTATTAAAGATTTAGCAGATGAGTTAGCTGCTTATGGCGCAGATAAGGTGATCGTAGTGGATGATCCTGAGTTAAAGGAATACAGAACAGAGCCTTATACCCATGCAATGGCTTCCATTATCAACGAGTATAAGCCGGAAATCGTGCTGGTAGGCGCTACTGCTATCGGACGTGATTTAGGTCCTAGAGTATCTGCTCGTGTACAGACTGGTTTGACTGCAGATTGTACTGTCTTAGAAATCGGTGATTTCCCAATCAATCCGATTCCTGGCAAAGAACAGCAGCACAACCAATTATTGATGACACGTCCTGCCTTCGGCGGCAACACAATCGCTACGATTGCATGTCCTGACAACCGCCCCCAGATGGCTACTGTTCGTCCTGGTGTTATGCAGAAAATCGAAAGAATTGACGGTGCAAAGGCAAATGTGATTGAATTCAATCCTGGCTTTACTCCTGACAATAAATATGTAGAAATCGTAGATATTGTAAAATCTGTTGTAGATACCGTAGATATTATGGATGCCAAAATTTTAGTTTCCGGCGGACGTGGTGTTGGATGTAAGGAAAACTTCCAATTATTAGAGGACTTAGCCGATGCCATCGGCGGTACTGTAAGCTGCTCCCGTGCTGTTACAGATGCAGGCTGGCTTCCAAGAGACCTGCAGGTAGGTCAGACAGGTAAAACTGTACGTCCTAACGTTTATTTTGCAATTGGTATTTCCGGTGCTATCCAGCACGTTGCCGGTATGGAGGAATCCGACTTAATTATTGCAATCAACAAGGATGAATCTGCTCCTATCTTTGATGTGGCAGATTATGGTATTGTAGGTGATGCTCTTAAAATTGTTCCTGCTTTGACAAAAGCAATTAAGGAAGCTACTGCAAACAAATAATATTTTTCACTGTTGAATTATAAAACTATGATACATTTTTAATAAGTCCAAAAAGGAAGACCTGTTTTCTTACATGAAATCAGGTCTTCCTTTTATTTCAGTAATCCATAACCTAAAGAATGGATAGCTTTAAGAAACATTCACCTTTACGGTTTTATATACGCCATTTAATCCATACACATAGATTGTACAACTTCCTTTTCCCTTTGCCTTGATTATTCCCTTTTTTGATACGGTTGCAACTTTTTTATTGCTAGATTCAAAACAAATTTTTCTATGGTGAGCCAGCGGCTTTGACTGTTTTACTTCCTTTGCCTTTATCTTAAATGTTTTCCCTTTCTTAAGCTTGACAGATTTCTTATTCAGCTTAACTGTCTTCAAATTTCCCCTTTTTCCCCCATTAGTTGTAGCATGAACCGTCTTGGAGGCTGCTATTGTAACCCTTTTTCCGTCTACTATTCTATAGGCACGCACAATATACTTATAAAATGTTCCCTTCTTTAGTTTCTTAAAAGTAAATGATTTTGCGCTTCCCTTTTTTATTATTTTCATAGGCTTGTAGCGCCTTCCTATTCCGCATCTATTACCAAAAATAATATATCCGTCGGCTCCCTTTACTTTATTCCATGTCAGCTTGATACTTTTTGTCTTTGTCTTAGTTGCTTTCGCCCGAAGCTTTCCAAATGTAGAACCATTGATATCCTTGTCTGTCTTTTGTGCCATAATAAATTCATCTGTTACTAAAAGAGTATTATGCTCTACCCCAAATTTTTTTGCCATCCTTTGAATTTTTTTGGCAGTGACCTGAGAAACTCCTAGCTTGTCAGCAATATTATTTATGTCATCTTTTTCCTCCTCTGTCAGCTTATCAGAACTATCTTCTGTATTTCCCTGATTGCCCCCTGGTTTACCCACTGGGGAAATCTTTTCACTCTCCGTATAACCGCAAATAACACATACCCTATGCTTTCTCCCTGCTTCACTTTCTGTAGCTTCCTGATCTGTTATCCATTTTCCGTAACTGTGGGCTGATATATCCTTTTTCTCCCCACACAGACAAACATGCCAGTGGTCTGTCTGGTTATTCTCCCAATCGGAGGAATACTGATGCTTATGTCCTTCCTGGGGAATGCTTTTCTCCTCCCTGTATTGACACACTTCACATACCCTATGTTTCATTCCTGTCTCTTCTTCTGTAGGTTCCTTGTCTATTTTCCACTCACCAAAAACATGTGCCTCTATGTCCTTCTTATCATTCTCACAAATAATACAAAGATGATAGTGAACTGTATCACTGCTGCTCCACTCTGATGCATACTGATGCTTATGTCCTTCCTGGGGAATGCTTTTCTCCTCCCTGTATTGACAC
>CAJTQG010000027.1 GCA_910578605.1 uncultured Lachnospiraceae bacterium
GTTTATAAATACATACAAGGACGTAGATTGACTTTAGCAGCCCAAAAACTTGTGGAAACAGAACAGTCTATTGTTGAAATTGCTTATGAAGCACATTATGATTCGCAGCAAGCTTTTACATTGGCTTTTAAACAATTTTATGGATGTACGCCTAAAATTTATCGGAAAAATGGTGTGTTCTATCCTAAACAATCGAAGATAAGTATGATGAGTTCGGTTGGTGGATATAGATTTATGAATTATTTTGCAGGAGGTAAATTGGTAGCATGAGTACAATTCCCTATGTTATTGAACAAACAAGCCGAGGCGAACGAAGTTATGATATTTTTTCAAGGTTATTGTCTAACAGAATTGTTTTTTTGGGAGAAGAAGTAAGTGATGTTTCAGCAAGATTAATTATTGCACAAATGCTATTTTTAGAAGCACAAGACCCAGAAAAAGACATTCAGTTATATATAAATAGTCCAGGCGGTTCTGTTTCGGCGGGCTTTGCCATTTATGATACAATGCAGTATATCAAATGTGATGTTTCTACAATATGTATAGGACTTGCTGCCAGTTTTGGAGCTTTTTTATTGGCAGGAGGTGCAAAAGGAAAACGTATTGCTTTGCCCAATGCGGAAATTATGATACATCAGCCGGCTATTCATGGCAACGGAATTCAAGGACAGGCAACTGATATAAAAATTACATCTGACCACATACAAAAAAGCAAAAAACGTCTCAATACTATTTTAGCTGATAATACGGGTAAAAGTATTGATGAGGTCGCTATTGCTACAGAACGTGATAATTATATGACGGCAAAAGAAGCAATGAATTTTGGGCTGATTGATAAAATTATCCATAGGCGTTGACTGTTATACTGAAAAGATAATTTGGATTTAAAGTAAAAAATCCTAATCAATATCATTACAAAGGTGAAAACATAAAGTCGGTAAGCAGGCACAGGAACCCTTTGAAAGGCTAATTGAGGGCATGAAACAGGCACAGGGCATAACAAATGCCTAAAAGAAGAAAATGCCTTAGAATGGACATGGCGAAAAATCAAAAATCTTATACTCCAGAATTTAAACAGCAGATTGTGGAGCTGTATAATACCGGAGGAACCTCGTATCCACAACTGGAACGTGAATATGGCGTAAATCGAAGTGCTATTAGCGGCTGGGTAAAGCAGCTTTCCCCCATTAAGGTATCCGAGGAGGAAACGGTCACCATCAAGGAATATAAGGCTCTCCAGAAAGAAATCCAGCGCCTTAAGGTCGAAAATGAAACACTAAAAAAAGCAACCGCCATATTCGCTAAAGTACAATAGCCGAGATTGTGTCTCTTATCCAGAACAACTTAACCGATTATTCTGTGTCACAACTTTGCAGTGCTTTGAAATTCCCAAGAAGCGCCTATTACAAGGCTCTCTGGTTTGTGTACCTTCAAACAGGCGGCAGGAGTACGAAGAGTTTTGCCGGAAAGTGAAACAGGTATATGAGGATTCAAAGAAAAGGTATGGAGCTGTCAAAATATGCTGCATACTCTATGACAGCGGAACTGACAGTTAAAGCGGTAGAGAATGCCTGCCTGCATGTCAGGGATACAAAGGGGCTCATCCTGCACAGAGACCTTGGAAGCCAGTCTACGAGCCAGGCATTTGAAAAATACCTGGACAGCAACAAAAATCCGGCATTCTTTCCGCCGTAAGGGGAATCCCTAGGATAACGCCTGTATTGAGTCGTTCCATTCTGTGCTGAAAAAGGAAGAAGTATACCTTCATACTTATTTCCTTTTTTTTGTACTTATGAAGGAAATAACTGTAGATAAAAGAATAAAATTAATAAGAAAAGATGTATTGGAAGAGGCTTGTTAGGTTAGAAGGGAGTGGATATTTTGAGAAATGAATTAGATGAGAAGCTGCAGTTAGAGTTTCCATGGCTTAAGCGGTCTGACCTTGAGAAGAAAAAACATATGAGTTCGTAGAAGGATATAATCATTATGAGAAATATTGGTTCGGTGAGGTAAATGATGGCTGGCATCAATTCCTTTTATTAATAAGATGCTTTGTTGTATCATTTTAAGATATTTGCTAAAAATATATTTTTCTCACCGTTGGGGCTCGTATTTTGTCGTTGGGGCACAGCCTATTGAAAAAGTAAAATAAACTCTATATATTTAGATGCAAGTTAATAAACCGATAAGTGAATTTCTTGAAAGGGGAGTATTCAAGATAAAGAGTAAAAATATAAAGGTTGTTGACTTAACGTAATCAGGGAGGAGTGTGAAAAACATGTTTAGGAAATACATTGTCTGTATTGGTGATTTTGATAGAAGGGAAAATGAAGGGAAAAGAAGCCAGCAGAAAAATGTGTTTCCTAATTTAAGAAAAATCAAATTTCAGCAAAGGCTCCCTGAATATGGGCAGCCTTGTTTTATGGGAATATATAGAGTAGGTATTTATTTGGCAGCAGCACTGTAAGCTTTGGCTTTCTTGTCGTCTGATTCCATGTTTTCTGTTTTTTTGTAGTATCATTTTCATGATTACTAGTAGCATCTGCAGAACCTGTAGAATCAATGTTTCAAGAAGGAGGGCAAGGACATCATGTAATTTATCTTTTAGACCTGCTAAGTCTATTGACAAAGTAGAAGAATAACAATATATTTATAAGAAAGAGCGTTGTCACCTTCTCCTTCTATGTTCAAAGAGAATGCTTGTTTTATTATAAGGGCTCTTTTTGTCAACAGAAAGTCTCCAGTCATCAGAGGCATTATATCTAGCGGCAGTCTGTGAGGGAAAGAGAAGGATGTCATTAATAAAATCTAATGGTAGATAGCAATTAGCTCCTCTTAGGACAAGTGATTTTGACAATTTAATTATAGTATCAGGAGTTGGTTGTTATTATAAGTTTAGCAGCGATAAAGAAGTATACTATGTCTCTTAAACCCGCATAAATAATCAATGTGCGTGGCATCGCTTATGGCTAAAAATTAAAATTAGGAGGTTGCAAAATTGAAAAAACGAATTATTTCCATTGCGTTAGCGCTGTGCCTATGTATTTCATCCCAGTCAGTGGCATACGCATGGCAGGAAGTCCCTTTGCAGCAAGAGGATGTTTTTACAGAAGATTCTGAATATGAACTGGTTAATCGAGAAAGTGCCATTCCTTCCCCCACGGAAGTCTATGAGTCCATGATCGCTCTGAAGGATCGGGATGAGTATAAGGAGGGAACGCCTTGGACTAACGATGAGCCTTATTCGGACTCCAAAGGTTATTACCATTGGAAGGGAGGAACCATTGATGGGAAAAATATCAGCGCTGTGGGCTGTGTAGCTTTTGCTTTTATACTCAGTGATGAGGCATTTGGCAGCTTGCCGGCTAGGATGTATGCAGCAGGTGAGTTTACTTTTGAGGATATAAAAGTCGGAGATATACTGCGGGTAAACAATGATGTCCATACCGTGATTGTGTTGGAGGTCAACGATGCAGGTGTGGTTCTTGCTGAAGGCAACATCAGCACTGGAGATCACCAAGGTAAGATTCACTGGGGACGGGCAATATCTAAAGAAGAGGTGATGAGCAACACCAGCCATTATATTACCCGCTATCCAGAAGGCTATGTCCCGCCGGATGATCCCGACGCCAATGTATCAATTGCATCGGGCACTCTTGAGGGAGGTCTTACGTGGAATTTGACGAAGGTGGGGACACTGACTATCTCGGGTGTGGGGGCTATGCCGGATTTTGTCAGTATGGATGAACAGCCGTGGAGAGATCACAGCAGTCAAATCCGTAAGGTTGTTATTGGTAACGGTGTTACTAGTATTGGTGCCTGTGCTTTTTGGAATTGTGGAGTTCTTAGTGTAGAAAGTTCTTCTAGTGTAACCACAATTGGCAACAGCGCTTTTCGAGGTTCCTCCATTATTTCCATAACCATTCCCTCCAATGTGAAAACGATCAGTGACAATGCTTTCCGCGGATGTCAAAATCTTAGTTTGGTAACGTTTTCCGAGGGAGTAGAAACAATTGGTCAAAATGCTTTTTCAGCCTGCACAAGTCTCACTTCTGTCGCCCTGCCAGCCAGCATTGGAGAGGTGGGGGATGCCGCATTTTTTCAATGCCAGGCATTGAAAAGTGTGACATTTGCTCCTGGAAGCAAGCAGGTAAAGTTAGGCGATAATATGTTTACACAATGTTACTATCTAATGAGTGTAACACTGCCCAAAAGTATAGACTGTATTGGTGAGGGTATGTTTCAGAATTGCTTGATGCTTTCTGGAGTGGAAATTCCTCAAGGCACAGAAAGTATAGGCGGGTCAGCATTTGCTTCCTGCTCTAGATTGACCACTGTCATAATTCCAGAAAGTGTGACTACAATAGGGATAGCTGCATTTGCATCTTGTGCCCTGACGGATATATACTTTACAGGAACCGAGGCACAGTGGAGCAGCATAAATAAATTAGGTGATACGTCATCAGCAGTCTCCAAGGTGACTATACATTATAACTACACTCCCCCTGACGGGCCAGATTCTGGTGACAATAATGGTGACAACGATAACAATGATAATGATAACAATAATAACAATGATGACAATTCAGGAAATGTCAATTACATTTCCAATGCAACTATAACATTGGATAAAACGAACTACACTTATGATGGAAAAGCCAAGACTCCGTCAGTAATCGTAAAGCTGGATGGTAAAACCTTAGTTTTAAATACAGACTATACTGTTTCTTATAGTAACAATATAAATATAGGAACGGCTAAGGTAACTATTATAGGCAAGGGAAATTATACTGGCAGCAAGACTACCAGCTTTATCATTACGAAAGCAGCAGTTCAGGAGCCAACGATTTCCATTACTTGCAATAAAACAGTGTATAAGGTTGTATACGGCGCAAAACCATTTACAATCAATGCATCATCTAAAAGTAAGATGACTTTTACAAGCTCTAAGCCGAAGATTGTCAGTGTGAATAAGAATACTGGAAAAGTAACCATCAAAGATACCGGGGTTGCCGCCATAACCATCAAGGCAGGAAAAATATCTAAGAAGGTGATGGTCAAGGTAAGTCCGAAAAAGCAATCTGTAAAAGCAGTAAATACAGTGAAGGGCAAAAAGCTCACCTTGAAATGGGCAAAGGATAAAATGGTATCGGGGTATCAGGTTCAAATATGCACAAACAAGAAATTTAAGAAAGATGTGAAATCCAAGACTTTGTCCAAGAATTCTTACAAGTTCACAAAGTTGAAAACAGGCAAGAAATATTATGTAAGGGTGCGCAGTTATAAGAAAGCTGGCAAAGAAACTTTGTATGGCACATGGAGTAAATTGAAATTGAGCAAAAAGATTAAGAAGTAAACGCTGGGGTATCATATAGTAGTGGATATCTATATTCCTTATTATGGGAATACCATTTTGGAAGGATGACCGTCTGGCTTGTAATGCTTGGCGGTTGTCCTTTTGTATATTATCGGCAAAATAGTTTCTTTGCCGGTTTTTGGCGGATATCCGTATGTTATTGCCAGGTTTGGATAGTTTTATGTATGTATCATGTCTGTAAGGAAATGTTCAAGAAAGAAATGGCAGTACATTATGTACTGTTATTTAGGTTCATACACCTAAATTATTGTCAATCAAATCTCCTATGGATTTGGGAATGATATTTACAGACAGGGCAGTTTTTCCCTACAGGCCAAGAGGAGGTAAAAGCTATGATATGTAACCGTGCACCATTTGTCATTGTAATATAATTCCAATGTTATAGACAGCCGCAGTAAAAATCGGCGACAATGTTATTGATGAGGTGTTTGCTGCCGTTTCTGCGCCAATCGGCGATACCTTTTGGGAAAAATGGTGATAGCTTGATAAGCAGGGATTTTTTCCATGCTCATGTGTGGGAAACATTAGAGGCATTAGACTTTCAGTTTTGATATCATTTTTGTATGTAGAATAGACATAAATGAGCACAAAATGTCAGGATTTTTTACGAATAAAGCAATAAAATACATATATAGATGATTGCGAAGCTTTTCAATTTAGGTTTTGAATTGTAAATTATACACAATCATGAATTTTTTAAGGAGTTTTGCAAATGTCTAAAATACATATATGAAAGGAGGTATAGCATGAGATGGGTAGAGTTAATAAATAAGGCAATAGAATATATGGAGACGCACTTGACAGAGGAAATACATTGTGAAGATGTTTCTAGATATGTTCATATTTCATCCTTTCATTTTCAAAGAATGTTCAACCTTTTAACAGGAATGACGGTTGGAGAATATATTAGAAAAAGAAGATTGTCCTTAGCCGGTGAAGAATTAACAAGGCAAAATGCAAAAGTTACTGATATTGCATTTAAGTATGCATATCATTCACCGGAAAGCTTTAC
This sequence comes from uncultured Lachnospiraceae bacterium, assembly GCA_910578605.1. Lineage (GTDB taxonomy): Bacteria > Bacillota > Clostridia > Lachnospirales > Lachnospiraceae > MGBC111451. The sequence goes on from CAJTQG010000027.1 coordinate 6,390, forward strand.
GAAAGCATTTACTAGATTTCATGGGCTCACTCCGAGCCAGGTCAAAAAGGGAAATGATTTGAAATCCTTTAACAAGCTTGTTATTAAAATATCAGTGGAAGGTGGTACTATGATGGATTATCGTATTGAGAAGAAAGAAGAGTTCCGTTTGCTTGTATATGCTAAGATGTTTACAGAAGAAAGCAGCGAAAAAGGGATTCCCGCCTTTTGGGAAGAGTACTATAAAAATGAAGTATACAAAAAGGCACCGGGATACTTAGGTATTTGTGCACAGGAAAAAGATAATACACAGGAATTTATGTATGGAATAGGATGCGATGCAGATGATGTGAAAGAAATACCAGATGGCTTTCAGGTTATCAATATTCCAGCTTATACATGGGCTATTTTTAAATGTGTAGGACCAACGCCGGATGCCATTCAAAAGACTTGGGAAGATATTTATCGCCAATGGCTTCCAGGAGCAGAGTATGAATTAATACCAGATTATGATATTGAAAATTATTTGCAGGGAGATAATACTTCTAGTGATTATGTGAGCGAAATTTGGATTCCCGTAAAAGAAAAGATTTAAATATGCAGGCTTTCTTTTGCTTAGATGTGGTATGATAAGGATTCTTGGGACAAACAGATAAAAAAGAAATATAATACTGACTGCCAATCTGTCAGAACCACAACGGGGGTGCAGCCAAAAAACAAAGTACAGTTAAAATCAAAGACCGAAGGGCAAGATAGTCCTTCGGTCTTTGCCATACATTACAATTTCTTGATGATAAATACCAAAGAAGGTGGTATTATAGAGATATTATAGATGAGAACATATTGTTTTAGAGAGTTTTATTTGGAGGAGCAAATGATAAAAGCTTTGTTTTTTGATTTTTATGGCACAATTGTGCATGAAGACGGTGTGGTAATTGATGAAATTGCAACTATTATCAGTAATACTGGAAATGGTACGAATAAATTAACCATTGGCAGCTATTGGTGGAAGATATTTCAAGAATTGTATATGAATTCTTTTGGTAATCGTTTTAAAACCCAAAAAGAATTAGAAATAGAATCCCTTGAAATAACATTAAAGAAATTTGAATCTAATGCCAGCGCTAATGAATTAAGCCAAAAAATGTTTAAGCATTGGAGAAACCCTCCCATATTTGAAGATGCTGCAAATTTTTTGGAATCATGTAATATTCCGTACTATATAGTGTCCAACATAGATACCGATGATGTTATAGCTGCAATTCATTATCACGGTTTATCTCCTATTAAGATATTCACGAGTGAAGCTGCGAAATCGTATAAACCTCGCACAGAATTATTTGAAATGGCTTTGAAAGAAACCAATTTGGCTCCACAAGAGGTAGTGCATATTGGTGACTCCTTAAATAGTGATATTAAAGGAGCATCCAGTTTGGGAATCAATACTATCTGGATGAATCGGAATAATAAAGAAATTCCCAATGGAGTAGTAGCTGTTGTAAGTTTCACTGACATTCTGAATACACCGTTTTTCTCTTCTACGAAAAATTGATTTTAAACCAAGATATTATAAAGAAACGAAAAATAAGAAAGGTTTCCATATATGATTAGAGAAATAATGAAAAAATGAAAAACGATTTAGACGGTTTATTAAGATAGTATATGCAGCTGCATGCTTTTATTGAAAATGTGATAACTGATGAAAAGTTCAGAAAAAGAGGACTGGCAACCCAGTGCTTAGATTACGCAAAAGCGATTGCCATAAAAGAAAACTGCTATAAAATAATGTTGCTCACAGGTTCTAAGATAAAAAAGCACATTGGATTTTTACAGAAAGGCAGGGTATAACAGTGACGATAAAACAACATTTATTCAATGGATATAGCGTGGCAAAGGAAACACTTGACTTGTATGTTGCAATGCAAAACTTAAATCGGGAAACTATAAAGTATGCGGCTGACATGATTAAAGTTGGGATGAATCTACCGGATATTAAAGCATTGTGTGAAAATTATTTGTTGGAAAATGGCGCAGATTCCTTTTGGTATTGGGATGTTGGTGCGTTTGTTTTTGCAGGAGATGAGACTGTTGTTTCTGTATCAGGCAAAGATTATAAAGTGACGGATAGAACCGTACAGAAAAATGATATTATCACGATTGATTTAAGTCCTCAAATGAATAACATTTGGGGAGATTATGCAAGAACGCTTGTATTTGAGAATGGCGTTTTATGTGATGAAACCGATAGAATAAAAAATGACGAGTGGCGGAGAGGACTGCAGATGGAAGAATATCTGCATAAAACTCTAATTGATGTAGCAACGCCGGATATGACATTTGAGGAATTATACTATTTCATGAATGATTTGATTGTGAAAAAAGGATTTCTTAACTTGGATTTTCTTGGAAACCTTGGACATTCCATTGTGAAACATAAAAATGACAGGATATATACCGAAAAAGGAAACCATAAAAGATTATCAGATGTTGAAATGTTTACCTTTGAACCACATATCAGTTTTCCTGATTCCCAATATGGATATAAGAGAGAAGATATCTATTATTTTGATAACGGCAAGTTAATAAAATTATAGACTGCATAGGTGAAAAGATTTTATATGGGAAAACGAAATGGTGGCGGAACAGGGATACAGGTCTTACAGATGGAAGAAGAATCTAAAAGTGCTGTTCTGGCCTAAAGCTGCACTTAGCGGCTATCAGGGCATGAACAATTATGACTCATGGTTTGGAGAGAATTTTTATAACGACAATTTTCATTGTGGGATTCCCCATGAAGAAATATTGAGAAATATTAAATGTAAGACAATCTTTATGAAAGCTCAAACAAATATTAGTGAAAACGGTATTTTAATGGCAGCATTAAGTGAAGATGACTTGAAAAAGGTTTCGGAGCTAATTTCTGATTGTAATATTGTTCATTTTGATTGCGGGCATGGTATTCATATTGAAAAACCAAAGGAGTTTATAAAATGTGTGGTAAAATTGAAGTAACCACAGAATGGGTATGCTGCCCTGTCTGTGAAAACAAAACATGGTTACAGATACGGACAGATACAGAGTTGATTGAGAAAGTGACAAATTGGAAGTTAGGGAAGGTGTTGCTTATGGAAAAAGCAGATGTAAAAGCAGTTGTTGAAAATAGGTTTCGTGAACTTGGAGCAAAACAATTAGAATTATATCCGTCAGGTACTTGCTGGACAATGAATGGAGAATTTTTCAAAGTATCTACATTAACAGACTTTTGGGTATTAGAGTGGACTGATAATCATTCTTATGCTTCAAATTACTGCTTTGAAGATATTGACCCAATGCCATATGATATATCTGAGCAAGAAATAATCTGGCAGGTGGATAAACTATTGCTGTAAATTCCCTTTTATTCAGCGGACAAATACAAATCATGGCATCTTTACAGGAGCTGACCTTGGTCTTGTAAAATAAGTTCAAGTTCCATTTAGGGAGCGGCAGTTGATGATGTTGTCGTTAATGATTGTGCCGATGGAAATGATTATGATAATGCATTTTTTTATATACAAACACAGGAGCCTATTGCTGTGTGAAAGACAGGAGGTTTACAATGACTAATTTGGAGAGAGCAAATCAGTATCAGGAAGAAAATCGGATTGATAAGAGTGAAAAGCCAGTGTTTCATGTTACCCCACCGGTAGGGTGGATGAACGATCCCAATGGATTTTCCATCTATCAGGGGAAAATTCATTTATTTTACCAATATCATCCGTATAGTGATGTCTGGGGGCCAATGCACTGGGGACACTATGTTTCAGAAGATTTTATAAAGTGGAAGGAGTTTCCGGCAGTTTTGGCTCCGGATATGGATTATGATGCTGCTGGATGTTTTTCCGGCAGCGCCATAGAGGTAGGAGGTAAGCATGCACTGATTTATACTGGTGTGATGGAAAGGGAGGGGGAGGATGGAACAAAGGAAATCCTTCAGCAGCAGTGTCTTGCTGTTGGAGATGGCGTGAACTATACAAAAGTAAGTGAGAATCCGGTTATTTCGGGAGAACAACTGCCAGACGGATTTTCCAGGGAGGATTTCAGAGATCCAAAAGTATGGCAGGAAGGAGGAGCCTATTATCTGGTGGCAGGAAATAAAAATAGACAGCAAAATGGTCAAGTGGTATTGTTCGAGTCCAAGGATTTAAAAACATGGCGATACTTGTCAGTTCTGGCTGATAATCAGGGGAAATATGGGGAAATGTGGGAGTGTCCAGACTTCTTTTCATTAGAGCAGAAATATGTTCTGGTAGTTTCTCCCCAGGATATGAAGGCAGACGGAGGGGAATTTTACAATGGGAATCAGTCTATTGCCTTGATTGGGGAATATGACAGACAGAATTACCGTTTACAGGAGGAACAGATTATTTCCCTTGATTATGGAATGGATTTCTATGCGCCGCAGACTATGAAAACAGAGGACGGAAGGCGGATAATGATTGGGTGGATGCATTCCTGGGATATGAATATCAAACCGGCAGAGCAGAAATGGAATGGGATGCTGACCATACCAAGACAGTTGGAATGGAGAGAAAATGTATTGTATCAGCATCCTGTGAAGGAGCTGGAGAGATATCGCACAGAACCTGTTGTATATACTGGCAGAAAAATTTCGGGAGAATGCCAGATACCAAAAATCAGGGGGCGTGTGCTGGATTTGACCATAGAATTGCTGGAGGGAGATTACAAGGAGTTTTGTATTTTCTTTGCAAAAAATGAGAAATATTCCACCAGTTTCCGATACAACCGTGACGGACAATTTATTGAATTTGACAGGACATACTCTGGGATGGAAAGGGATGTTGTCAGCCAAAGAACTATGAAGATAAAAAGGTCAACGGAAAAGTGCAAGCTTCGAATGATTTTAGATAAATTTTCTGTGGAATTATTTGTAAACGACGGGGCACAGACATTTAGCGCAACCTTTTATACACCGATGGATGCCCAGGATATTGTGTTTGTCTGTGATAAGACAGTAATTGCAAATATAGAGAAGTATACCATCTCAATGGGTAAGTAAAAAGAGCGGATGGTTTGTTAAAAATAAGGACAGTCCATTTAAAGGGAGATAGTTGGGCAGTTATACTGGAAATAGGAATTAAGGGCATTACCTGATTTTTACAGCATATTGTATACATTTGTAAAACGAAAAACAGTGGGAATTTGCAAAAAGAACAGATTACACCAAATGCAAGAATTTTTCCATCATGTTGTGTAAATGCTGCAAGGGATTTTTCCTTTAGCACCATTCCCTTATCCTTAATATGTATTTCTATATCTGCAGGTTCATAATTTTTAATTCCATCAATCTCCCAATCCTACTGTAATTTTACATTTTAGGATATTAAATTCCCTGAAAACTTTCATTGTCAATATTGCTCTGTTTAACGGTCAAACAATGAACCTGTTGTGCTGTGTGTACTGCCATCATTTTCTGTATATGTTGAGATAAAGCCAGGCTCACCCTTTGTACAATGATAAAACCGCATCAGTATATCCACCACATCAGCCTTTTTTTCTAGTTCTAAGCGGTCTAGTAATACTTGCTGGGCTTTGGGCAAATCAAACTCTATTTCCTTGGCGTTTTCTACATGTTCCTCAAAAATTTCTTTTGCAAACTCATCAAGCCTCTCCCTATCTTGATATTCTGCCTCTTCTAAATAATCTGTCCAATGGGGACAATTTATTATAAATTCAAAGAAATCCTTCAGATTATCTGCAATTCTGCCGCATTCACCTTCACTTCCCCAAAAACCAATGGAACCATCTTCTAGTAAAATGTATTCACTTCCAGAACCTGCTCTGGCAAATGTTTTTCCGGGGATGTTATAAGTCAAATGGCCGCATTCATTTTGGGGAGTCTTAAACTCTGAAAAAATTTCTACATCGCAAACATCCCATAACAAGTCTGATAAATCAGTGTTCTCACCCAACATTTTTATAAAATCCATTTCATAACTCCTCCCATACAAATTGGCATTTATTCTTTTCTCACTATATCACAAATTCCAGAGGGGGGAAATAGAAAGTTTTGCATCGAAATCATTGTGGACTTATCATATAAATATTGTAAATGACAAATAAATATTTTATAATCAAATAAAAATATAGTTGTTTTATTGAAACAGAAAAATATAGTGAAAAGGAAGTAAAAAAATGAGGGAAAATAGAGGGAAATTAAGTCGTGAATAGAAAAAAGTATGAATTTTATGCAGAGATAGAAGCTGTGCCTGAGAAAGGTGGTGCTTATATACGATTTCCGTATGATATTAAAAAAGAATTTGGAAAAGGCAGAGTTAAGGTAGAAGTAACCTTTGATGGTGAACCGTATGTGGGAAGTATTGTGAATATGGGAGTGAAAAATAAGGATGGTTCTGTCTGCTATATTATTGGAATTCGCAAGGATATTCGAAATAAAATAGGAAAACAGCCAGGCGATATAATTTTTGTTATAGTGGAAGAAAGCAGAGGATAGTAAATATAGAATAATAAAGCCTGCAAATAAAGGAGATGATGAACATGCAGCTTGTAGGAGCAATCATATGTGCAATAATCATGGTTACTGCTTTTGTGATTAGTTATTTTCAGTTTAAAGAAAAAGGATTTTTATTTAATAATGCTTATCTATATGCATCTAAGGCGGAACGGGAAACAATGAATAAATCACCTTACTATCGCCAGTCAGGTGCTGTGTTTTGTTTTATTGGAGTTATCTTTGGTCTTAATACGTTGGAGATGGCAACTAAAGTTTCTTGGCTGTTTTATCTTGTTATATTGGTATGCATGGTTATGTTGATTTATGCAATTGTGTCATCAATACAGATTGAAAAAAGAAAAAAACACCTCAATTGAGAAAATGAAGAAAGGAAAGGGATACAAATGTTTCGCTTAGGAAAACTGGAATTTAAAGTAAAAGAAGGTGGTGCATCCCTTTGGGGAAGCTTTTATGACGGGGCAATGAGTGAAAGAATGCAGCTCCTTCCAGTGCCCCAGATGAACTGGTATATTGATATTGATTTGGAACGGGGAGATTTTATCTATGAGTTGACCCCTGAGGATTTGGAGGATTTAGAGGAGGGGGAGGAGTATATTTATGAATCGGTAGCCCCCCGCTTATATCATAATAATGGATTTGAATTAGATATTACTTCATGGAAGGATATAGAGGGAATTACTTTAAATTGGGATTCAGAATGTAACGAAAAGGGGGAGGAGGCAGGTTACTTGTATGTTTTTGAACACGAGGATGTAACAAAGGGAAAAATTGAATTTTTAAAAAGAAACGGCACTCAGTTTTTTGTCAGATGGAGCGGAACCGCCAATGTATATTGGAATGAGGAGTATGGAGCAGACGTCCCTTTTTTGTTTGAGGGGGAAGTGAATTTTGATGGTATTTCAGCACACTGTGATAAAATTAAGACGATGGATGAATTAGTGCCGGTTTTACAGCAATTTGTTAATTTGGATGAATATAAATGTGTGTCCCAGGACAGCTACAAAATACAAAAGGGTACTTCTTACAGCTGGAGGTTTATTCCTCAAAATATACATTAAGACGGTCTGGAGAAATCAGGAAACCGTGCAGAAAGGAGATATAGTATGAAAACGGGAATGAGAAAAATGATACGGCAGAGCTTGGAAGTGGTTGATTTTGAGAGAATCAATAAGATTCCTGCCATTAGGGGATTGAAGGAATGCCATCAGGAAATCATGCCGGGTTATCGGAATGTGTGGTATGAATATGTACCCAAAAGCTATGACAAAAGTCAAAGGGTTCCGTTGGTAGTACAATTACATGGGGGCGGCAATGACGGCAAGAGATGGGCGGAGCTTACAATATGGCATGAGTTGGCGGAAAAAGAAGGTTTTATTGTGATTTATCCCAATTCTCCAGAATATGGCTTATGGCCTTGCGAGGAGGAAGATATCAATTACCTGTATGATTTGATAGTCTGCATAAAGAAAAAATATTCCATAGATGAAACAAGAGTGTATATGCAGGGAATGTCAAATGGAGATATGATGACATTGGCATTTTCTATGCGGTATCCAGAGGTTTTGGCGGGGGCAGCTTACATAACAGGGCCATCATCAGAGGAAATAATAGACGATGACAGGCCAACGGGAGCGCTGCCAATACTCCAGATGCGGGGAGAGCTAGATATCAATTGGAAATTGACTCGGGAAATGGTGGATGTTTATGAAAACAGATATGTAATAAACGATTTTAACAGAAAAATATGGGAAGATGTTAACGGCACAGAAGGAACAGTGCCACAGCTAGCCATAGATGGAAAAGATAATTACCTTTATTACAAAGGAAGCAAGGCAACTATAGTAAACTGGGAAGTACAGGGAATGGGGCATAGGGAGCCGGTGTACAGCGCGCAAGTCGTTTGGGACAGAATGTACAGGGGATGCCGCAGGGAGAACGGAAAGCTCATGATTGATCAGGAGATAGATGAAAATAAGGCAGATAAGGATATTGTTGTGATTGCCGCAGGGGCAAACAAGGCGTACAGTGGAGGAGAAATTATCCACATAAATGAAATGAAGCTTTCTTCGGTGAGAATCATGGTGCCGGCTGATGCTTGGCACTTTTGTCCTGTTAAGCTGGACGAAATGTGTGAGACGGAGGTTATGTGTGTTCCAGCAGAATTTTTTGAAAAGGTGTATCATGCAAAGCTAGAATATATGGATGCAGGAGAGAAGGCTGTTCTCACATTGGAGGACAAAAGAGTAGTTACACTTATGGCGGATTCTCTTTTGATTCAAGTAGATGGAAAATATTTGGCAATGCAAAAGCCATGTTTACAGCGGTGCGGCATATTTTATATACCTGTGGCAGAATTTTGCCGAATCCTATTACATAAACAAATATCCATGGCGGATGATGTGATGTGCATTTGCGAGCATTATGCGGTGTTGGGAAGGTACACGGCGAGAGTGATGAGAGAGCTTTTAGGAGGGGTAATGAGACCAAGAGTTGGACAGGCAGAGTGGCGGATGGGTGATGGAAAATAAAATTAGAGAGGAAACGGGAAGTGTAATTGGAAGATGGAATATCTACATTATTATCATTCTCCTCTTGGCAGAATGACTATGGGAAGTGATGGGGAAGCTTTGCTTGGGGTATGGTTTGATGGTCAGAAATATTTTGGCAGTACCCTTTCCAATGGCGCTAACATAGAAGAAACTAAAAATGTTTTTTGTGACAAGAAGCTTTTTGTTTTTCAGGAGACAGAGAAGTGGCTTAATTTATATTTTGGAGGAAAAGCTCCAAATTTTACACCCCGATTAAATATAAAAACCACGGACTTTCGAAAAGCCATCTGGGAGATTTTGCTCACCATTCCCTATGGGAAGACGATGACTTATGGGGAGATTGCCAAAAAGCTGGCAGAGCAAAAGGGAATGAAGAGTATGTCTGCCCAGGCGGTTGGAGGTGCGGTGGGGCATAACCCCTTTTCGCTGATTATTCCCTGCCACAGAGTAGTAGGAGCAGGAGGAAGCATGGTGGGTTATGCAGGGGGAATAGATAAGAAAATGCGGCTTCTTGCTATGGAAAAGAAGGGCTTCAAAGAGAGAGGAGGGAGCAATTATGTGTATTGATTTTTCTGATAACAATGACAAGGATAAGGAGATGTTTACAAATCCAATCTCTAGTGTAGAAGAAGATACATGGTATGATTATGGTACAGGAGACCCATTCGTGATGCGCTACAATGGAAAATATTACTTATACATCAGCACTAGAGATAACCAAGTAGGAATCAAGTGCTTTTGTTCTACAAATTTAGTGGATTGGGAATACAAAGGTCTATGTGCAGAGGAGGCTTTTACAAAAGGGGCTTATGCACCGGAGGTGGTATATAACAATGGGACATTTTATATGTATACATCTCCGGCAGGAAACGGGCATTATGTGTTGGAGAGTAAATCTCCTGTGGGACCGTTTTTGAGGATAACGGATAACTTAGGATTTTCCATTGATGGCTCTGTCTTTATAGATGATGATGGAAGGTGGTACTTTTATCATGCCAGTGAGGATGGCATTATAGCTCATAAGATGACTTCCCCAAAGGATATAGATTTAGAGAGCATCCATGTGAATGCCAGGATGGGGGGATGGACAGAAGGACCAATGGTAATAAAGGTGAACGGCAAATATTTTTTAACATATACTGGCAATCATGTTCTCTCTAGGGGATATCGCATCAATTATGCTGTGGGCACTTCACCTGTTGATTTTAGGGAATGCTTGGATAATCCCGTGCTGATTCGTACAATGGATAATCCATATGGAATCGGACATAGCTCTAGTGTGAAAGGCCCCAATCTTGACAGCTACTATATTATTTATCATAGCTTGGTAGGGCGCTGCGTGGAAGGTATGCCCAAACGAGTGATGCATATAGACTATATTGCTTTTAACGGGGAGAAGATGGATGTGCTAGGTCCAACAAGTTCCCCCCAGCAGATGCCCCAAATGCCGGATATATACTGTTTTTTTGACAGTGAGTTAGACAGAGAAAAGTGGAGCTGCAAGGAAGCCAGCCTTAGAATGACATCCCAGGGAGAAGGGGGAGCGCTGGAGATTGGTTCCGGCGGCTATGTGCTCTCGAAGGCTAAGCTGGGAGATAATTTTACCATTGAATATAATGTTAGCTCCCAAGAAAAAGCAGGGTACTTTGGAGGATATTTTCATTATATAGATTATATGCATTATGGAAGGTTTTTCATCGACCAGGCGAAACAGTGTGTTGCAGTGGAATTTATGGAGCATGGAAAAACACAGAGAATAGATTTTGATTTAATCGGAAGTTTTCATGAGCCGGTAGATTTATCCGTAAATGAAACTTTCCAAATAAAAAAAAGAGGAGAAAATTATTGGCTGTTTCTCCATGATAGATTGGTAGGCACTTTTCAATATCAAATGTCAGGGGGCGGGATAGGATATTTCGCACAGGGATGCAGTGGAGTATTTGGATTTCTTGGGGGAACAGGTTCGGTGGATGGGAAGTGTGCCTGCACTTATCAAAAGCCAATACCAGGCACTGTGCAGGGGGTTCATTTTTTGAATTGCCGTAATATGATGATACAGACTAATCTATGGAAAAATACAGATATGATAGTAAGTCAGGAGGAAGAGGGGGAGGCAGAATATGTGATTCGTGTTTGCCAGGATGGCAGTTACACCTTCTCTATGCAGTACTGCGCAAAACAAACTGGGAAATTTGCATTGTACGTAGATGGAAAACTAGTTGCCAAGGAGAAAGCTTCGCTGTTTCAGACGGAAGAACAGGATAAGTGTGAGACAACATTATTGAGAAATATATTGCTAGAAAAAGGTGTTCATATTTTAAAAATTTGCTTTTATGGAAAGGATATAGCTCTATCAGAGTTTGCTTTTTCAAAATTTGAGCAAGTACAAGAGATGAAAGAAAGTCAGCTAGACATAAAGGAATGCTATTATTCAGATGGAAATTGGCAGTGGGAGATGGAAACACTCGTTATGGCGGATAAAAATATGCTGGTCGGAAAGCTTCTTTATGGAAAGGATACGTGGGGAGATTATACGGTGAAGGGGGAAATCACATTCTTGTCAGAAGTTCAGGAGGCAGGCTTCCTTGTGCGGACAACAAATCCGTCTATAGGAGGCGCAGGGGATGACCAGGAGGCAGGGACATATTTTTTCCAGGGGTATTACGTGGGCATTAGACAGGGAAAGGTAGTTTTAGAAAAGATAAATTATAGTAAGGAATTATTGTCACAGGCATCTATTGACTGCCATGACAACTATACCATCCAAATAACAGTACAGGGTATGCAAATATCTATTTTTGTAGATGGTGTAAAAGTAATGGTGTATGAAGATAAAGAAATGCCCTTTCTTCATGGAGCTGTAGGAGTGCGCACATTTTTCTGCCCTATAAAAGTACAATCTCTTCAAATATTCTCCAATAATTGTTAAATATTGGAGAACTGACATAGCCAGCTTGGAGGGTTGCTTTGCTGGATGATTTTGCCGCGTTTCCTCCTATTATAGTGATTGTGTTATGTAGATTATTTTATGGTATTCCCCTTATGTAAAAATAGTATGAATGATTACAGGAAATAAAATATAAAATGATTATAATATACAAATGATGACAGAGAAGGTATAGTGAGCAGGAATTGGTGGTATTCTTATTCATAACAAGAAGAAATTGCCCTGCTTTCTCCCAAAAGATAGAGCTGACAAACACAAACTTTGTTTGTGTTGTATGTTTGTGTCTGCGCTGCGGCATAAACAATGTATTATGGGAAAGGGGCAGCGCGGAAATGAGGTAAAGTATGTGTACAGCGGCAGTATATAAGACAAAGGATTTTTATTTTGGACGTACCTTAGATAATGATTTTTCTTATGGGGAGCAGGTTGTGATTACCCCGCGGAATTATCCATTTCATTTTAGGAGAATGGGGGTGATGGAGCATCATTATGGAATGATTGGCATGGCACATATGGCAGATCATTGTCCTCTTTATTATGAAGCAGTGAACGAAAAGGGATTGGGGATGGCAGGCTTAAATTTTGTTGGCAATGCAGTATATCAAAAGGAAAAGCCCAATAGGGACAATATAGCAACTTTTGAACTGATACCGTGGATTCTTTCACAGTGTGCTACAGTGAAGGAGGTTCGGGCGCTGTTGGAGCATATCAATGTGACAGATACGCCATTTAGTTCCCATTTGCCGGCAGCCCAGCTTCATTGGATGATAGCGGACAGCAGTCAAGTTATTACGGTGGAATGCACAAAGGAAGGCATGATGATTTATGATAATGACATGGGTATATTGACAAATAATCCAACCTTTCCGGAACAAGTATTTCAATTGAACAATTATATGCAGCTCTCACCCAAGGCTCCGGAAAATCACTTTTCCCGCAAGCTGCCTTTGTGTATATACAGCAGAGGGATGGGGGCATTGGGCCTTCCTGGGGATGTTTCCTCCCCCTCACGTTTTGTCAGGGCCTCCTTTGTGAAATTGAATTCTGTTTCTGGCGACTCAGAGTTAGAGAGTGTCAATCAATTTTTTCATATATTGGGTTCTGTGGAACAGCAGAAGGGCTGCTGTATTGTGGGAAATGGAAAATATGAGATGACAATTTATACATCATGTTGTAATACACAGAAGGGGATATATTATTATACTACCTATGAAAATCACCAGATTACAGCGGTGGATATGAATAAAGAAAATTTGAATAAAGATTTGCCCATATGTTATCCATTGATTCAAGGAGAACAAATCTATATGCAGAACGATACAGTACATTAGTGTACTGTATCGTTCTTGTTTATCATTAATATGTTTATCATTAATATGTTTGTCATTATTATGATAGAATGTTAGATAATAAGCTCTGTTAAACTAATCCCATTCAATATTATCTCCCTCTTCCCTGACAATTCTGTATAACTCCTCTTCATTTTCCACTAGGGAACGAATAAGCTGTACAAATTTTTCTGCCCTAGCTTCATTCTCCGGTGTGTTGTCATAGTAAGCGGAATACATACCTGCCTCAGGGTCACTATCCATCTCCTCCAATATATCCGGTGCATATTTTTCCAGATAATAATTGAAAAATGCTTCCCAGTTGTACCCGTTCATGTAGGCGTACTCATTGATTTCATTCATTTTCTCTCCAATGTTAAGTATCTTTTCTTCTTCATTGTAAAAGCATACCGAAATGCTGTCCTCATGTTTTAAAAGTGCTACATAATCTGACATATTGTTGTTCTCCTCTCTGTTTTGTTTTTTGTTTAGGCATTTGGGAAACTATTTCAAAAAAGTTCATGATTGCACAAAATTTTTAATTCCAATCATATATCATATGCACAACACAAAACTTAAGATAACGGGTTTCGCAATTACCTATTGTTTTTACTGTATCATTGGGGTTCAAAGCAATTTTATTATAACACAAATTTATAAAAAAATATTTTGAAATATAACGTAAAGGTGTATAATAAAAAGAAAATTTTGAAGGATGAACAATGGTAAAACCTGTGAACGCTTACATAATAGGAAGGTGAAAGATTAAAATGTGGAATCCTAATTTACGGAAAGTAGTCTATTCTTATGAGTGTGGGATAAAAATCTGCCTTGCCTTAAGGAGCTTGTAAGGGGAACGCCAGATATACATAAAGAGATAATATTAGAGTATTTAAAAGAAAAGTGTTTTTGAGATGACCGGTTTATTTGGGATGATTGTTTTACCCATTATGTAGAGAGATGTATACAAAAGGATATGGGTAGTGCCTATATGAACAAAAATTCAAAATAGTAAAAAGCTTTTACATGAGAGGCAGGTGCAGGTCTATGGATAAAAAAGGGATTCCAATAGAAACATCAAAAGAAATGATTATGAAAACCTCAGCCGAGGTGGCCTCAGGAAGGCCAATAGAGGTGATAAGGAGCAATCGAAAGACCATGGCCCTTGAGATTACAAGGGAGGCTAATGTGATAGTCAGGGCGCCTGCAGGAATGCTGGAATGGGAAATTCAGCGTTTTATCAGTGAGAAGGAAAACTGGATTGAAAAAACTTTACATAAGGTCAGAAAAAAACAAGAGGAAGCAGATAAGAGAGAAAAGTTATCTTCGGGGGATATTAAAAAATTAACCAAGCAGGCTATGATTGTGCTTCCCCCAAAGGTAGAAAAGTATGCCAAATGGATTGGTGTTGACTATAAAAGAATTACCATACGAAATCAGAAGACTAGATGGGGGAGTTGTTCTGGCAAGGGAAACTTGAATTTTAATTGTCTCCTTATGCTGACACCTGAGGAGGTGCAGGATTATGTAGTGGTACATGAGTTATGCCACCGGAGGGAAATGAATCATTCCCACAGGTTTTGGAGGGAAGTGGAAAGGATTCTGCCGGATTACAAGGAGAGGAGAAGGTGGCTGAAGGAACAAGGAGCATGTATTATCGACCGCATGATTGGTGTATCTAATCATTATCAATAATGGATACAAACCAGTTGCCATAGTGTAATTGTGGGGAACACAAAGCTTTTGGCTCTGTTATCATCAATGATATAGGAGTTTGAAAAACTATCATTTTAAGTTTTGCACAATGATGAACTTTTTAAGGGAGTTGGGCAAATGTCTGCATTCAAAATATAATTAAGAAAGGACAAGAGAATAGATGATAAAAATCCGGTGTGTAGTAGAGCGCATCACCTATCAAAATCCAGAAAACGGATATTCTGTTTTGAAGGTTCGCATGAAGGGATATGATGATTTGATTCCTCTTGTGGGCAATCTGTTAGATGCCAATGTTGGCTCTGTGCTTTTAGTGGATGGGGAATGGAAAATTGATAAAAAGTACGGCAGACAATTTATGGCGCAGAAATGGGAGGAAACGATGCCGGCTACGGTTTATGGGATAGAAAAATACTTGGGCAGCGGATTGATTAAAGGGGTGGGCCCCAAGTTTGCAAAGAGGATTGTGCAGCTTTTTGGAGAGGACACCATTGCTGTTATCGAGGAACGGATTGATAGGCTGAGGGAGGTTCCGGGGATTGGGGAGAAGCGTATCAGGATGATTGAACAGAGCTGGGAGAGGCAGAAGGAAGTGAAAAACATTATGCTGTTTTTGCAGGACAATGGAGTCAGCACTTCCTTTGCCGCAAAGATTTATAAAGCGTACGGAAATGAGAGCATTGTTAAGGTAAAAGAAAATCCCTACCGGCTGGCGGACGATATATGGGGCATTGGATTTAAGACGGCGGACAGTATAGCGGCAAAGCTTGGCTTTGGAAAGGAAACATATGTCCGGCTCCGCAGCGGTGTTATGTACACATTAAGCCGGCTTGCAGATGAGGGACATGTATATGCCAATCGGCAGCAGCTTGTGGATAGGGCAAGTGAGCTTTTGAATACGGAGGACAATGTGATTGTTATGACGGTGGACCAGATGCTCAAGGAGCAGGATTTGGTGCAGGAAAATGAGGCAATTTACCTGCTGCCCTTTTACTATGCGGAGACAGGAACCGCAGGCAAGCTGAGAAGACTGGGGTCTGTTCCCGCAGGAGATAAGCTGTGGGTGCGTCTGACAAAGGCCAGGGAGGAAACTGGCAATTCCCATTTGTCTGTGGATATAGAAAAGATAGAACACGCTGTCCATATGAAATATGATGAAGTTCAGGCAGATGCCATACGGCAGGCGGCCATGGCAAAGGTGATGGTGCTTACCGGCGGGCCGGGAACCGGCAAGACAACTACTACCCAGGGGATTATTGCTGCTTATCGTGCATATGGACTGCGGATTTTGCTGGCGGCGCCTACCGGCAGAGCTGCCAAGAGAATGACAGAGGCAACAGGGCTTGAGGCAAAGACCATTCACCGACTTTTGGAGTGCAAGCCTCCACAGGGGTATCAAAAAAACGAAGAGAATCCTCTGGAGGGGGATGTGCTTATTATCGACGAGTGTTCTATGATTGATATAATTCTTATGAATGCACTGCTGAAAGCAATTCCTGCCCATATGCGCTTGATTTTGGTGGGAGATATTGACCAGCTTCCATCGGTGGGCGCAGGCAATGTGCTGCGGGATATTATGGAGTCTGGTCAATTTCCGGTGATTCGTCTCACAAAAATATTTCGGCAGGCACAGACAAGCCGTATCATTATGAATGCCCATAATATTAACAGCGGGAAAATGCCGGATATATCAAACGGAAAAAATACGGATTTCTTTTTTATTCAAAAGGAGGAGCCGGAGGAGGCGGCAGCGGAGATTGTAAAATTGGTAAAGAAAAATCTTCCCCGATACTATAAGGTAGAACCAGCTATGATTCAAGTGCTGACACCAATGCAGAGGGGGACGGTAGGGGCGGCTAATTTGAATTTGGCATTGCAGGAGGCCATCAATCCCCATGGGGAGGGCTTGCGTCGAAGCGGCTTTGTATTTAGAGTTGGCGACAAGGTAATGCAGTTGAAAAATAACTATGACAAGGAAGTTTTTAATGGAGACATCGGGCGAATCGTTCATGTGGATTTGACGGAGCGCACATTAATAGTGAGCTTTGATGACAGGAAGGTAGAATATGATGCATCAGAGCTTGACGAGCTAGTGCACGCCTATGCCACTACCATTCACAAAGCCCAGGGTTCAGAATATCCTATCGTGGTAATGCCCATTTTGATGAATCACTTCGTGATGCTTCAGCGGAATTTAATTTATACAGGAATTACTAGGGCAAAGAAAATATTAGTTATTGTTGGAACAAAAAAAGCTCTGGCATATGGTGTGAACCATGTGACAGTGACAAAGAGAAATACCATGCTTCGGGAGAGATTGGAAGGTGGAGCCTATGAGTGAGATGACAGAAAAAAAGAAAAGTGCAGGGCAAGTCAGGGTGGAGCAAATGAAAGTGCAAGGGCTTTGTGAGCCCATTGGCATTGGAACAAGACATCCGGTATTCAGTTATATTGTAAAGGAGAGGCCACAGGGGGCCTTTCGCCTGCTGGCGGCATCCGAAAGAGAACTGCTGCGGCAGGATGTAGGGGATTTGTGGGACAGCGGAATTTGCACAAAGAGTGAGACATTTGGGATTGTATATGAGGGTAAGGAGCTTGCGTCGAGACAAAAGGTTTATTGGAAAGTGATGGTGTGGGACAGGGAGGGGAACCCTCTTGGACAGAGCGATATTTCCTGTTGGGAGATGGGGCTTTTGCACAAGGAGGATTGGAAGGGAACATGGATTGGCCAGGGAGATGATTATAAGGGAGATAAAAGTATTGCTCCCATGCTGATGAAGGAATTTTATGTAGACAAATGCATTCTAAATAATGAAATGTCTGAGAAAGGAAGGGATGTTGGAAGGGGAGGCAGTTGTGGGGGAGGGCGGCTGTATATAAGTGGACTTGGGTTGTTTCAGGCAACATTAAACGGACATAAGCTCTCTGATAATCTATTTGAGCCTGGTGAGAGCGATGCAACAAAAACAGTATACTATGTTGTCTATGATGTGACAGACAAGCTTCGGGAGGGCAGTAATGTGCTCCAGGTCACTTTAGGAAACGGGCAGTATACTAATTTTCAGGTAAATCCAGTAATGGCTAATCCCGACGGCACATTGCTTGCCCCTCACAGATACCAGAAAAATGACGGGGGTTTTGTGAAGCCTGGAATCAGCGGTGACAAAAAGTTGATTGCCCAATTGGAAGTGACAGACCATAAGGGGGACCGCCGGCTTGTGATAGCGTCGGATGAGAGCTGGAGGTGGAAAAACAGTCCCACAGTGTTTCAAAATTGGTATGGTGGTGAGGACTATGACGCCACACTAGAAGAGGAGGAATGGCAAACAGACAGTCAGTCTGTAAAAAGGATGAATGCTCCGGAGGGGGTATTGACGGCAAGGGAATTTCCCCCGATTCACATTGTGGAGAGAATTACCCCAAAGGATATAAAAAGGCTGCCTGGGGGCAGATGGCTTGTGGATATGGGAAGAAATGGAGCAGGGTTTCCAGAGATTATGATAGATACTACAGAACAGATGAGAGGGCAATGGATAAAAATGTATCCCGCAGAGCTGTTAAAGACAGACGGCAGCGGTGTCAATCAGGCGTCCTGCACCCAGAGCTGGAGTGAGAGGTTCCAATGTGTGATTCAGGATGCCTATCGTATCAGGGGACGGGGGAAGGAAAAGTGGCATCCAAGCTTTTGCTATCAGGGATTTCAGTATGTGGAGGTAGAGGGATGGACAGGGGAACTGAAGAAGGAAAATATCCGGTATTGCATTGTGCGGACAGCCAATGAAAAGACAGGAAGTTTTCTCTCCTCCAAGCCTGGTTTAAACGCTGTCAGCTCCATGGTGGAGCATTCCATGGAGAGCAATATGTTCGGCGCTTTTACGGACTGTCCCCAGATAGAAAAGCTTGGTTGGATTGAGACAAGTCATTTGATGTTTCAGTCTTTAGCAGACTGCTATGATATACAAGCTTGGATGAGAAAAATTATATATGATATTGCAGATTCCCAAGTAGATGAAAAGCAGGCATTGCTTGCGGGAAACGAGCCAGCAGGGTATGTGCCGGCTATTATTCCTGAATTTCAGAGAATTGTAGGGCTTCATCGGGATCCCAACTGGAACGGGGCATGTATATTTACCCCTTGGGAATATTACAATTTTTATGGGGACATTAGAATCTTAGAGAAAATGTATCCGGTGATGGAAAAATATATTCAATACTTGTCAGCCTATGTAAAAAATGGAGTGCTTGCGGACTATGCCCAGATGGGTGAGTGGGGTGAGCTCTCAGAGACAACTCCTAGAGTGCTTGTAGCGACATGCTCTTACTATCGGATGCTTACCATTATGGCTTCCATTGCAAAGCTTTTAGGAAAAGAAAATAAGGAAACGGCATATAGCAGGAAAGCATGTGAGACACGGCGGGCCTTCCATGAAAATATACAGTGCTTTCAAAGTGATACTGGAATATATGGAAGCGGAAGCCAGGCCAGCTATGGTTGCGTGCTGTTTAGTGATATAGTGCTGCCGGAGAATAGAAAGGCGGCAGTTGACAAGCTGGTACAGGCGGTGAGGGACAATGATTATCATTTAACCTCAGGGGAGGTAGGCTTAAAGCAGGTGTTTACGGCGTTGGCGGAGAATGGGCGAAACGATATTGTCTACAGGATGGTGATGAATAAGACAGCTCCAAGCTATGCTTATTTTGCGGAAGCAGGATTTACTACATTGCCGGAGTATTGGAATTGTGATGAATTGTGGTGCGGCATGGAGAGAAGCCGAAATCATGCTATGATGGGGCATGTGAAGGAGTGGATGAGCAGGTATATGCTGGGAATCAAACCCATTGAGCCAGCATATAAAAAAGTAAGAATAGCGCCCTATCTGCCGGAGGATGTAGATTGGCTGGAGGGAAGAGTGTTATGTCCCTTTGGGGAAATATGGGTGAAGTGCACAAGGGATGGGGCACATCAGATAATCACTCAAGTAAAACTTCCTCCAGGGGTGGAGGCAGTAAAGGAATAAAAGTAAAGGAATAAAATAGGTAATTGCGAAGCTCTTCTTTTCCAGGTGTGTATTGTGCAATTATAAGTTTTTCCAAGAGTTTCGCAAATACCTAAATGGAATAAGAAGAGTTTCCCTTGATACAGATAATGCCTACAAGGTCTGCCAAAAGCCATCCAACGGGAATGGCCCACCAAATTCCCCAGACGCCGATAAAAGGGACTGGAGCAAGTAAATACGCAAGCACCACCCGTGTTCCTAGTGAAAGTATAGTTAAAATCAGTGACATATAAGGTTTCTCTATTCCCCGATAAAAGCCATACAACAAAAATAGTACACCGATTCCGCAATAAAAGCTGCCTTCAATCCTCAAGTAATCTACCCCTGTTCGGATAATCTCTGTTTCTTGGTGTTCTACAAAAATTTCCATAAGATATGGCGCTAATATAAAAATACAAATAGAAATAGTAATGCAAAAGCAAAAGGCAATTTTGATTGCTTGCTTTATTCCCTCCTGTACTCGTTCCCGTTTCCCTCCCCCAAAGTTTTGTGATATAAAAAGGGAAAATGCATTGCCAAATTCCTGGGCAGGCATATAGGCGAAGGAATCAATTTTAACAGCAGCAGCAAAGGCAGCCATAACAGTGGTTCCAAAGCTGTTTACCAGCCCTTGTATCATAAGAATGCCAAAGTTCATTACAGACTGCTGCACACAGGCAGCAGCAGAGTTTTCCAGGATTTCCAATAGATTTTGTTTGCTGGTAGTAAGATCTTCCCTTTTCGGGTGCAGTCCAGGTTCCTTCTGCCATACATAAGTGACAATGCCAACAGCGCAGACGCCCTGTGCAATTACAGTTGCCCATGCAGCTCCTTTAATGCCAAACTTCAGTACAACAACAAATAAAATGTCAAGTACAATATTTATCACCGATGCTAATCCAAGAAAGTATAAAGGCACGATGGAGTTTCCCAATGCCCGAAGTAAAAAAGCAAAATAGTTATATAGAAAGACAAAAAAGATGCCGAAAAAAATAATCCATAAATAATCACGCATTAGAAAATAAATTTCATCTGGAACATGCAGGGCTTTTAAAATAAAATCCATTGCCCCTAATACAAATAGATTGATGACAGCAGTGATGGCAGCGATACATAAAAATGATATTACGATACTGTTTTTCATTTTCTGCATATCTTTTTTTCCAAACCACACAGAAATCACAGTACCGCTCCCCATGCATAAACCTATAATAATAGACGTTAAAAATGTCATAAAGGTGTAGGCGCTTCCCACTCCCGCCAGAGCAGCGGGACCTAAAAATCTACCCACAATTAAAGTATCTGCAATATTATAACACTGTTGAAGCAGATTGCCCAATATCATAGGGCAGGCAAACATCAGCATTGTTTTTGTTATATTTCCCTGTGTTAAATCTTTTTTCATTTTTTCAAGCCTCAATTTAAAAAATCTCATAATTTGTGTTGTTACTTCTTTAAGTAGTATAACAAATTATAAAGGTTTATGGAATATAACAAATCAAATAGGGGATGTCGATATATGGTTTACAGAACAAAGAAAAAGTATATATTTGGCTAAGTATGTTTTTTTAAAATGCAAGCATAATATTATAGTAGTTTAATGTGAATAAAATAAATGTTTTGTAATTTATTTTAAAAGTTTAATTCTATGGCAATGGAAGTGAAGGAGGAAAAGGTTGAAAGAAATATATGATAAAGAAAGGATAATATGTAAACTGCCCTTTCTTTCAACCTATGTATTTGGGCAGTATCACAAGGAGGCTTGTGATATGCATGGGTATAAAAATGAAACGAAAAATTATTTTGTGTGTTATAGGAACGATGGCTTTGATATTAGGCGGCTGCAGGGGTGAAGGGGACAAGGATGAGGACAGGAAAGTGTCTCAGAGCGAGACTTCTTCTGTTGTCTCACAGGTTAACAGTAAAGAGGAAGCAGATGGAAATGAGTCTGGTAATACAAAACAGACATCGGATGCATTGGAATCTAGCTCACAGTTACAGACTACCCAAAATAATAAGATGATTACAAATGAGGAGGCAAAAGCAAAGGCGTTATCACATGCCAAGCTGGATGCAGATAAAGTGACTTTCGTGCAGTGTAAGTTAGAGCATGAGGATGGGCGGGAAGTGTATGATGTAGAGTTTTATAGTCATGATAGGGGGGAATATGACTATGATATAGATGCTTACACAGGGGAGGTTGTGAGTTATGATTATGATGCAGAACACTATGAGCATAAACAACACGCAACTGCCAATAACAACAATGTCATAACGGAGGAGGAGGCAAAGAAGATGGCGCTGAAACGTGTTCAGGGTGCGGACAAAAGCCATATTCGGGAATTTGAAAAGGACTACGATGATGGGCGTGTGGAGTATGAGGGCAAGATTATTTACAATGGAGTGGAATATGAATTTGAGATTGATGGCAGCAATGGTACATTTATAGATTGGGAGGAAGAACCGGCGGATTAGATAATTAAAAAAATCAATAAAAGGAGCACATTATTTTTTTTCTTCAATATACTATTCTATATAAAAAGATAGAAGGCTTTTTGGAAAAGCTGTTAGGAGAGAATGATTGTATGGAAGAAAAAGATAATGTGCTTGTAAGTCATTGTAGCTTTGCAGGAGTGAAACCAATTATGGTAGATTTGCCTTATCCCCCCATTCAAGTGAGAGGAAAAAATCAGGCTTATGCCAATCTGCTCAGTGTGGACTATTGCGGTTCTGTGTCTGAATTGACGGCAATTACCCAATATATTAACAATGAGAATCGTCTGTTTTGTATTAACTGTTCGGTGGCAAAAACGCTTCTTGGAATTGCCATTGCAGAGATGATACATTTGCAAAAGCTGGGAGAGATGATTGTTTTGCTGGGGGGCCATATTGATTTTACGGCAAAATACCGCAATGGAGGAAATAAAATGTGGACGCCGGAATGTCTATCCATTCCCCATGAGGCAAAGAAAATGATACTGGCGGATATAGAGGCGGAAAAAGCAGCCATTCATCAATATAGAATGCATATGCAGATGATGAAGGACGATTGTGTCAATGCAGTTTTGGCAAGAATTATTAAAGATGAAGAGTATCATATTATGCTGCTGCAGGCATTGTTGAAGGAGCTATAACAATAATGATTGAAAGTATTGAAAAATGTGATGTTGCACAATACCGTATATCCACATTAGCTTGCCCACATAAGCTTGCAAAATTCTCATAAAATGCTATAATAATGAGGAAGGATCTTAATTACGGATTTTCAGAACCTTGACATTAGAATATAGAGTGTTGTGTTTAAGCTATTCAAGAAGTAGAGTCATACTGTTAAGAACGAAAGATTTGATATTATTAAAAAGGAAGATAGGTAAAAAATATGCTAGATAAAATTAAAAATATGAAGGTGGAGGCAAAGCTTAAATTTTGTTTTACACTAGTTGTAATGATAGCCAGCATTGCAGGAGTTTTAGGTATTTTTGTTTTACTGTTCAATAATATTCAATACAGCAATGTTCTGGTGAATAACGGATTTTCACAAGGAGAAATTGGTATTTTCAGCACTTATTTGAATAAAGAACCATCTATTGTACGAGAATTGATATTAGTTGAGGACGATGCAGATATATTGGAGGCTGAACAGGAGCTGGATGAGATACAAACAAAGACCAATACGGCATTCGACGATGTGAAGAAGCATTGTAACACGAAAAAGGAAAAGGAATACATAGCAACTATTGAGGAAGTGCTGCCTCGTTATCGTGAGATATTTGCACAGGTAGAAGAGATGGCAAAGAATAATGAGAACGAGCAGGCGTTAGAGCTTTTAATGACACAGGGAAAGCCTACAATGAAGGAGTTAACCGATGCTGTGGAGGAATTGATTGACTTAAATGTGACAATGGGAAACAGCGCATCAAAAAGAATGGGAATTCAGACATACATTACATTAGGTGTTATGTGTCTTGTTGTTATTATTTCTGTACTAATCTCCACAAGGTTTGCTAAATTTGTGGCAAATCTGTTTGCAGAGCCGATTATCAAGGTGAAGGATGTATCGGCAGCATTGGCCCAGGGTAATCTGAATTTTGAGATAGAAAAAATGTATCCGGATGAAATCGGTGAGATGACTGATTCCTTTAAGGAAGCGACAGATATGATAAAGTTGTATATCAATGAGCTGACTAGAGGTTTGGGAGAGATTGGAAAGGGTAATTTTAACATTTACACAGATGTGGATTTTAAAGGAGATTTTAAAGCGCTAGACGAGGCGATTGTAAAGATTACAGATTCCTTGAGCGATACTTTGGGAACCATATATGAGTCCTCAGAGCAGGTATCTTTAGGGGCAACTCAGATGGCGGACAGTGCACAGTCGTTAGCAGAGGGAGCTACCAACCAGGCTGCTTCTGTGGAGGAGTTAACTGCCACCATACAAAATATTACAGAGACAATCGTTCACAGTACAGAAAAAACAGAAAAATCTTACCAGGATGCAGAGAAGTTTAAAAATGATGCGGAAGAAAGCAACGAGGATATCAAGCATTTGAACCAGGCAATGGAGAGAATCAATGAGACATCAAAAGAGATTGCCAATATTATAACCGCCATTGAGGACATTGCCTCCCAGACAAATCTCTTGTCCTTGAATGCGTCGATTGAGGCAGCAAGAGCAGGCGAGGCAGGAAAAGGATTTGCGGTTGTGGCTGACCAGATTGGTAAATTGGCTGCAGACAGTGCATCTTCGGCAATCAATACAAAGAGATTGATTGAGAACTCCATCCATGAGATTGAGCGGGGAAATGAGATTACGGAGAGAGCTACAAAAGCAATTGAGGCTGTTATTCAGGGTATCAATGTTTTAGCAGAGTCTACAAATGAAATCAGCCACTTGTCCGTCTCACAGGCAGATGCCATGAAGCAGCTGGAGATAGGAGTAGAACAGATTTCAGAAGTAATTCAGAATAATTCTGCGGCAGCACAGGAAACATCTGCTACAAGCCAAGAATTATCTGCACAGTCAGAAAGCTTGGAGCACTTAGTTGGAGAATTTGAGTTAAAGAAATAGAAATTCTTTCAATCGGAAATTAGGAGAACTTTATAATAACTTATATGCAACCCGTTTTTGCATCATTTGTGTTTGAAACCTAAAAATGAAGAATAATAATGAGAAATTAAACATGAATAGGTAGTTTGGGGAGAAAAGATCCTGCAAGGAGGTATTTGGCAGCAAAGAAATAAGCTTTGTTCCACATACCTCCTTTTGTTTTCTTAAATTGTGGATTTTTTTTCACATTTATGATAAGCTTTTAGAAAATACCTTATGGCCTGCATGTGCAACAGCGGGCTTTAATATGTGATTTGTAATTATCCCAATATGAAATGGAGGTGGACTGTAGTGAGAATAGAATATAAAAGAATGATTTGCTGTTTTTTAGCTGTATTTTTGATATTGTCAAGTATATGTGTGAAAAATGTTAAGGCATATTCTGTTTTTGATGGTACTCCTACAGCCGAAACTTCCATATACATAGATTCCCTTGGGGCGAAAATATGTGATAGTGAATCCTGTACCGCCCAAATGTTGGGCATTCGCGGGGCATCTCATATTCAAGGCTCAATGTATTATTATGGCAGATATAATGATTTAAAAATTTTAGCCGATTATATTGATACAGGGCTGTGGGGACAGGGAGAGATTCATTTTTATGAGGGCAAATATATTTTACAATTTCCATCGTTGTATGGCAAAGCTGTAATTATAAGGTTTATGCACAAGCAGGATGGAAAGAAGAAAAAACTATCATAACAAAAATTTATAAAAACAACATTGGCCTATGAAAATAAAAAAGTAGGTCTATTTGGGTACGAAAAATTGATATTTTTAATTCGTTTATACAGATTTATGGAGGAATGTTATGATAGAAAATATATTTATAGGTTTAATTATAGTTTTGGCTGTTGGCATGGGAGTATGGGGCTGGTGGATTGACAATGTGGGAATTAAGAAAAAGGAAGAGCCCCAGGAGGAACAAAAGGAGGAGAATACTATGGAAGATAAAAAGGGGCAGACGGAACAGAAAGAGCAGGATGGGATTCAAAAGGGAAAGTAAGCTTAGGCAGGGGAATACAGCAGGAAGATTTAGAATATGAGTAAATGGTATAAGAGAAAGGATGAGAGATATGCAGATTAGCGGTGTAGAACAAAGTAAGGGTTTGACCTTAGCAGGTCAGGCAGGAGGGATGAAAAATACCCAGGACAGTCAATCTAAGGCGATACAAAATCAAATTACAGAAGTGCAGAAACAGATGCAGGAGCTTTCGCAAAATAAAGAAATGTCTTCTGAGGAAAAAATGAAAAAGAAAAGAGAGCTTCAGGCAAAGCTTCAGGAATTGAATAAGCAGTTGACACAGAGGCAGATGGAAATTCAGCGGGAGAAGAGGGAGGAGCAAATAAAAAAGAATGCTGAGAAGATGGAAGAGCAGGCGCAAAAGAAAAAAACAAAAGAGGAACAGCAGCAGGACCAGACAATCGGCAGAATTATGAAAATGGATGGGGCAATGGAGAAGGTGGAGACGAAAGATTCCGTTCGCATTAGTATGGAGGGGAGAAAAAGAGTGCTGGAGGGTGAAATTCGTGCAGATGAAAATTACGGAGCAGATACCAGCATGAAGAAGAAGGACCTGGCTGAAATGGAGAACCGGATTGAAGGATTGGCTAAGAGTATGATGAAGGATATGGGTGAAATGAACGAGGAGATTCACCGAAAGGATAAAAACAATCAGGAGGAAATGACTAAGATAAAACGCCAGGAGGAGAAGGAGGAAAAAGAGAAGGAGGAAGAGGAGAAGAAAGAACAACAGAACAATCCCAACGTATATCAACCAATAGATATAAAATTATAAAACAATATCATTATAAAACAGTATAAAAAGAAAGGATGTAAGCAGGTACTTTTGCTTGTAAGTTGGTACAAATTATGAAACGAAAAAGAAGAACTAGCCTTGCTCTGGCAATATTTTTTGCCTTATCATGTATGCTCAACAGTTTTGGAGGTATCATGTATGTATCTGGTACTGAAAATACAAAGGAGATTGTAAAGAAAGAAGGGGAAAAAGTACAGACCGACAAAAGGTATTTTTATAATCAGCTTCCAGAGGAGGCAAAGAGCTTTTATGAGGCTATGTACAATATGTATATACAGGGCATATTGGAAACAGGAACCGGAAATTATGACCTTGTAAAAAATGGGCATGTAACACAGGAACAGCTAGACGGTTATGCCAACGGAAACATGACGCTGTTGACCTATATGGGCGCAGCAAGAGATGCTTTTTATGCAGATTACCCTGAGATTTTTTATGTGGATTTTTCATATCTTTCCCTCAGGGTAAATCAAAAGGGGCAGGAGTACTGTGCTTACCTTGGACCAGGAAGAAGCGATAATTATTTTACAAAAGGCTTTACCAGTCAGGAGGAGGTAAAAGCCGCCGTAATGGAATACGAAGACAGAGTAGACAGTATTGTAGAAGCTGCACAAAAGCTTACGGCAGAGGAGGGCAGAAGCTTAATGGAGCGTCAGGCAATATATGTCCATGATGAGATTGTGCGTTATACCTCCTATCGTTTGGAGAACACATGTAAAAAAGAAAATGTGGGACATATCAGAACAGCATATGGAGCGTTGGTTAAGGGGGAAAGTTTATGTGAAGGTTATGCAAGGGCTGTCAAATCAGTGATGGACAGATTGGATATTCCCTGTGTTCTTGTAGTTGGAGGATATCAGGTTACATCAGATAAAATAGAGCCCCATATGTGGAACTACGTTCAGATTGATAATGAGTGGTTTGGTCTAGATGCCACAATGGATGACCCAAAGCCGCCGATACCAGGGGAAGGAGGAGTGGATGGCTTTGAGCGCTCCGATTACCTTCTTGTAGGGGAGGAGGTAATGAGCAAGAGACATATTCCCGATGGAATTATGTCGGAGGCTAATTTTGAATTTACATATCCGGCGGCTTCAAAGCAGGACCTGCTGTTTCAGGAGGTGGCCAATGAAAATGGATTGAAGGTTTTGTATAGCAAAGATGCCGTTACCGGCGAGCTGCAGACAGGAATTTTTAAAGTGAGCTATCAAGGTATGGGGGCATCAAAATCAATTGAAAATGGAAAATATATGTTAATGAGGGAGGCGGAATTGAGAGATGGCCAGTGGCAGTACAGCAGATGGGCATATATTCTGCCAGATGTATATGCGTCCATGGATGACACCGATACGGAACTTACATTGAATTTTCCTTCCGTGGAATATCTTGAGTTTGCTGTTACCAGTGAGGCGCCAGGGGATTATAAGACGGACATTAAATATTTAAGTTTTTATGGTGATCCCCTGCTGTTTGATGCAAGGACAGAAGTGCTGTATAATCCTAACGGAACATACACACCTCCTCCCTATGTAAAAAAAGCGAGCCCATCGTTAACCTCTAGGATTTTTGTCGGAAAAACCCATCATATATCTGTTGTTTTTGATGAGGAGCTGAAGCTTGCAGATGGGGTGACAGAGGCAAAGCTGAAGGTATCAATGCTGCAGGATGATACATCGGCTTTGAAATATAGCAAAATAGAAAATTTTACTTGGAGTAAGGATACTATTTCATTTGATTTTACCCCAAGCAACATGTGGCTGGATGATACGGTAGACTATAATTTCGACATGGTTGGATTAATTGGTGTAGAAAGCGAAAAGATTCCGAAAAGTTTTTGCTACACGGCATCACATAAAAAATCAGTATGTGCATACAGGTCAAGAGGGTATTTCTGGAACTTTTTCGGACGGCCTCAGCTTTTGGAAAATTCCGATCTTTCTAAGAAAAATTTTCAGGAGTGGAAAACAGAGGATGGAGGTGGGGTTACTCCAGAGATGATGACAGGGCTGACTTTGGTGGCAAGTGCCCCTTCCCATGCCCAGACAGACAGCATGAATAATATGCTCAATCAAGAGCTTTCCGGCGACAAGATGTTAAAGAGTGAAACATACAATATAAAGCTGAATACTTGTAATCAAAATGTAGTTTCTGTAGGGGATTCCATACGGCTCTCTGTTGGTTTTCCAGTTGGATATGGACCAGATGATGCAGGCGTTACATTTAAAGCCTATCATTTTAAGAGGGATAAAAGCGGAGTCATTATTGGCATGGAGGAGGTACCATGTACAGTGACACGATATGGACTGGTAATTCAATGTAAATCCTTTAGTCCATTTGCTATTGTGGCGGTAAAGGAAGATGAGACAACAGTAAATAAGAATAAATCACTTGTTATCTCCACTTCACAGGGGGGATTAGTTGCAGGTGCAGACGCAGGTATTCTTACTTTGCAGGATGGGGAAAGCAAAGAAATTACCATTACAGCAGATGAGGGGTATGTAATAGATACTGTGGCTGCAGGTGGAAAGTATATAGAGATTGTGGACCGAAAGACCATGAAGGTGAAGGTGGACAGTAAAGAGGTGAAGGATGGCGATATTGTGGAAGTAAAGTTTGCTGCCCAGAGTGTTGTCCAAAAGGAGGAGGAGAGAGGCGAAACTCCTGTTCAGCCGGTTCCAAAGCCTGCTCAGATTACGTTTGGTTCTGATAATTTAATGGTGAAAGAAAAGGAAGGCTTTGAGATTACCCCCAATATTAGCTTGTCTGACGGCGTGAATTCCTATCAGTGGTATAAAGATGGCGCACCATTAGAAGGACAGACGAAAGAAACACTTTCCGTTATGGCAGCAGTTAAGGGGGATGCAGGGGAATATAGCCTTGTAGTTACAACTACTGTAGGTGCTGTTGCAGTGGAGGCAAAGAGCAGTATTGTTAATGTAAAGGTAATTCCAGTAGAGGACAAAGATGATATGCAAAAACCGGATGTCATATCCCCAAGCTTGAAAGCAGTGACAGGTCTCAAGTCTGTTTCCAAAAAGACAGACAGGGTGAAGCTGCAATGGAACAAGGTATCCAATGCAGATGGTTATCAAGTGCTTTGTTATAATACATCCAAGAAAAAATTTGTAAAGGTTGCCAATGTTGTCAAAACCACCTTTACAGATAAGAAAAAAACAGCAGGAAAAGCTTACAGATACAAAGTGAAGGCGTATAAGAAGGTGAGTGGGGCAGTTTACTATAGTCCCCTCTCCAAGGAGACAAGAATACTAGTGAAGCCCAAGACTCCAGGCAGCGTGAAGGCAAAAAGTTTGTCTAAGACTTCGGTGCAGATTAGTTTTAAGACGATGAAAAACGCTGTATCCTATGAAATTGGCCAATATAAAAAATCTGGTAAAAAGGCTGCAGTTTACAAGGCAACGTCAAAAAAATTATACAAGTACAATCAAAAAACTAAAAAGTGGGTTTACCAAAGTAAAGTGAAAAAAGGAAAAAAAGGAGTAATGACCTGTAAGCTTACTGGTTTAAAGAAGGGTGGCAAAAATCAATATTATCGAGTAAGAGCAGTGGTATCAAAAAAAGGTTATAAAACCCAATACAGCGCAGAAAGCAAAAAAGTAAAAGTAAAATAAAAAATAATAAACAATAATAAACAATAAAAAGAGATGGATAAGATGGATAAAAAAATGGAATTATGGGATATATATGATGAAAATAAGGAAAAGACTGGTCGAACGATGAAAAGAAACGACTGGTGCTTGCAGGAGGGAGAATATCACTTGACAGTGCTTGGAGTTGTGGCTAGGAAGGACAAAAAATTCTTAATTACAAAAAGAGTGATGACAAAAGCATGGGCGCCGGGATGGTGGGAAGTGTCCGGCGGAGCGGCTATGGCAGGGGAAGCTTCCTTGGAGGCTGTGCACAGGGAAGTGTTAGAAGAAACCGGTTTAAATGTAAAAGACTGGGACGGTGGTTATCTTTTTACTTATAAAAGAGAAAATCCTGGGGAGGGAGACAACTATTTTGTAGATGTCTATCGGTTCGTTGGAGAATTTCAGGAGGAGGATATCTGTATCCAGGAGGAGGAGACAGACGGATGGAAGCTTGCAACCGTGGAAGAGGTTCAGGAGCTTGCACAGCAGGGGATTTTTCTTCACTATGACAGTATCAAGGAAGCTTTTATTTTTTAGTTTGATTCAAATACCCCATCAGTTTACTGTGGGGTATTTGTTTTTATCAAATTTATAATTTCATCTATGTTCCAATTCTTTGCTGGAACAATAATAGCGCTACTGCCGATTATTTCTTCCATAATACGCAGCTCTAATTGCTGTCTATGTCTAAAATGCATTATCATATCTTCAAAAGAATCATATCCATGTTTTTTACCATATGGAGAATGTATTAAAAATTCCATCATAAGTGGGTACCACAATTCATTTCCGGCATTGTCACATCTTTCTTGTTTGATAATTCTTATATTTTCTTCTAATTGTTCTGTATCGCTATATAAATACAACATTAAAAATGCATCTTTATTTATGGTATGATATAATTTATGATAAAAATCTATAATTTCAGAATCATCTAATTCATAA
>CAJTQG010000028.1 GCA_910578605.1 uncultured Lachnospiraceae bacterium
GTCCATATATTATGATTAGAATAACAAGCATTACCTCAAATATATAGTATAAATACTGCGCACAAAATTGGAATACAGTTTTACCCTGTGCTTCTCCGACAATCTTTAATGTATGCCAATCAATGAAAGTCATAATTTTGCAGCCAATGAAACAAGCAAGCGTTACAATCCAACTTTTCGAGGAAATCTTATCCCTTTTGCTTCCTCTTACTGGAAAATGATAATGCTTCCTTGAAAAAAGCAGGAGAACACCAATGAAAAACGCCCACATAAAAACCATTATGATACAATGAATACTTCTTTGCTGCATTGTATAATTCTGTATATCTACATGCAGGAATATATCTTCAATTGCAAATATTGACAGAAGTTCAAGCATAAATGCTCCAAATGAGAGCAAGCTCAGCCATAAATATTTTGTCCATTTTACTTCTTTAACCATTATTTATTCTCTCCTTATGAAATTCCGATTTGTCGCTGAGTTAATCAACTCTGCGTTTTCACTTCAAACCGTTTAATAACGGTTATCTGTAAATTCTTTGCGTCAATCAAACTTTCCTGTTTGCATTTCGGGCAGTAGAGAGGAAAGTTTTTAAGTTCTGTGTCTACCTGTATCTGTAATCTTGTTTTATTTCCGCAGACAGGACAGCGTATCCATTTATTTTCCATGGCTTTTCCTCATTTTACCAACATTATAATTCATAATTTTTCTTCCGAAATGAACATACATAAAGTCTTTCATTTTACACCAATGCTGTGTATAATGCTCAAAAAACTTATCGGGATTTGGGAAAACGCCCAAATCGGACACAATAGCAGCACTCTGAATATAGGTGTTGTTTTCATTCCAATCAACGGAAATCTTTTGAAAGTCTTTTGTTGCAATGGCAAATTTCATAAATTCGCCTTGAACATGAGAGTATTTTGCTTTAACGGCTTCAAGATATTGATTGTCTGTAATAACTCCTTCTAAAACAAGCCATTGACCTTTATAATAGACTTCTGCCCAAGTATGTACAATTTTGTCTGGTGCAAGTGCCGCAATGATACCTGTGGTTGCTCCATGCTGAAAATCTTTTGATACTTCAAAGCCATGAATACGGCACGGAATATTTACACCTCTTAGCAATGCCATTAAAAGCGTTGCTTTTGTATTGCACTGTCCGTATCCGTCCATTAATACCTGTTCGGCAGTTAATGTATCATTACGGTTGTAACCCAAAGGTATTTCATTTTGCACAAATCCATAAATAGCTTTTATTTTATCAAATTCACTCAACTCGCCCCATTGCATTTCGTTGATGAGTTTCTGTATGCCAACAGACTGATAATTCAGCATTTTAGTTTCTTCAAGAAATTGCATATCCATAATTAAACCTCCTATTTGTTTGGTTTAATTATATCAGTTTACTTCTTCTGTAACTTTCAAAAAAACGCTATTCTTCACAGAAATACTCGCAGGCATTCCCATCATCTTTTTTGTAACCGTTGCAAAATGTGATGGTGAATCAAAACCAGACAGCATTGCCGCTTCCGTAATATTTTTACCATTCAATAATGCTAAAAAGGCTGTTTGCATTTGATGAAACTGAATATAGCTTTTTAAGGGCATCCCCATCTGCTCCTTAAATAAGTGTGACAGCCGGCTTGATGACAATGCCACTTTATCAGCAAAATAAGCAGTGGAATGGGTATTGCAATTACACTGTTCTATTTCGTATAGCAAATCCTTAATTCTTTCATCATATATTTTAGATTGTTCTTTTAACCTTAAAAATTTGTATAGTTGTATCATAAACTCTCTATACTCTCTCAGTCCATCGCTATCAATAAGGCAAAATAATAAATTTTGGATGTATTCAATATCTTGATTATCAAACATACAATACTTCATTCCACCCATTCGTTCCTCCAATTGAATGGCTAAACTTGAAGTCGGTTCAATTATCATAGTAAAATACATTTTGTTGCCTGTTGAAAAACTATGTAATATGTTGCGGTTTATAACAATACATCTACATGAAATTTTATTATCTTCTACACCTATCTCCAAATTTTTTTCTATGCTTAAAAATAACTGCATTGCCCAATGCTTATGTGGGACAGATTCAATTTGGTCTGTTATGATTGAGATTTTATCTCTGTCCCAATATATTTTATTCATAGATGTTACCTCCCTCTATGCCTAGCTTTTTCTTTTCTTGTCGCATAACGTATTGTCGTTCTTTTTCGGCTTCTTTTTGTTCTCTGCTTTGAACTTTCCTTTCTATGTTCATTGCTCCCTCAATACGATTTTCTTTGCATAACCGCTGCACCCCATCTAAGCGATACGTTCCATTTTTCTGCGGCTTCCTGTGCTGTCATATATTCAAACATTTTTGACCTCCTATTGCGTACTGCATATAGTATAGCCGCTTGAACGAACTGCATCAAGTAGATAAATATGAACATTCATTATAACTATCCGAAAAGAAAAACGACAGAGCTTTTACCCGCTGCCCCCATGTTGCCTTGCCTATGCGTATATAATTTCTTCGTTCACAATCTCCCTTGCACACGCCCTTATGTTTTTCATTCTCCCTGTCCATTCTAAGGCGTTTTCTGCTTTTAGCTCGTTATACCCTGTGCTTGTTTCATGCCCTCTATAAGCCTTTCAAAGGGTTCCTGTGCCTGTTTGTCAATGTCGGCAAGGTATGTATTCAGCCTGCCGCTTGTGAGAAGATTAGTGTATGTAACCTTACGGTACTGTTTCAGATCATTCAGATGTCGTTGTCCCCATATGCCTATCGGCTGTTCTTCTTCGGTGGGTAAAGCTATACATGGAATTAGATAATCGCCTTGCCCCTCGTATTTGCCGCCCAGTTCCTCAAAAATCGTCTTTGCCATTGTCTGTTACCTCCACATTCTTTTTATTTTGAATGTCCGCAAAATCCGTTCTACTCAATATGACTTCAGTAATAGTGCAAATGTGACTGGAGTTACTTTTTTATATTTTTTTATGTAGTATACTTATAATAAATATGTTGGAAATCAAAGGCTGAGAGAATGGAGGTTTTTATGACACAAAAATTATCTGCTGTGAGATATATAAAAAATAATAAACGACGCTGTGCGGTACTGATTGTCAGCCTAGGTTTATGCTTTGTAATGACATATCTCACTCAATTTCTACTTTCCACCACAGAGGAAAGCTTTCGTCCCATTCTTTTAGAAAATACGAAAAAGCTGCAATTTATCCAGATAGCAGGAAGCTCCTATGGATTAGATGTAGACAATACAAACCAGGAGGAGTTCAACCGACTTTGGAATGAGAAAAACCATGAGCTTGCCAAAAAATTAGAAACACACAGGGGAATTAAAAAAGCCTACAATGCACAGATTTTGTGGGCAGTTATTGCCCCTGCTGTAGGCAATATGACCTATGAAATACCTCTAGTAGAAAAAGAGGAGATTCCTGTAATTCTAGAGCATTTCGGCGCAGTATTGTCAGAGGGACGCCTGCCTGAGAATCCCGGGGAAATTGTACTAGACGGGGCAACTATGAAAAATCAAGGCTTTACATTAAATCATTACTTTGACGAAACAAATTATGGCAAAAATTTTAAGATAGTAGGAATCATAGATTGCAGCAGTTACTTTGGATGCGGCATTCCTTCAGACAATAACCGTCAGTCCTCTAGAATCATTGTGCTCTCGGAGGATATCCAAGATATTTCCTCACATTTAAAACAGGAGGGCATAGAGGTGAGAGAAAACTATGATTCTATTGTAGATTACTCGTGGGGGGAGGAGTTTTTTTACAATGAAATCACAGCGGTACTAGGAACCTCATCTTCATACATTTATGTAGGCATTATTATTTTGCTCTCTGTCTCTCTCCTTATTGTCTACACAATGTACCTTCGTGACCGAAGAAATGAGTGGTGTCTTTACTATTCCATCGGCTACTCTAAAACAACCATTTACTTTTCTATTATAAGGGAATTATTGTTTAATTTTACCGCTGCACTGCTGATTGGCATTGTACTTATCGTAGCCGCCCAATGGATTCTATATGCCGTAATGATAGAGCCCCAAGGTTTAAAATGCAAGTATATCCATTGGAAAACCATTGGTCAAATTTTATGCACCTATATGCTTATCTTTGGAATACTGCAAATTCCTGTTCAATATGCACTTTTTAAAATTCGAACCATTGACGCCATGGAGGATGAGCTCTACAGCTAACCCTCCCTCCATTTTTTAACTTATTAAATCTTGTAAATGCTTGTATGGATAAGCTGACATAATGGTTTTTGCGATATCACCATATTCCTATAAGATGTTGTGAACTATAGTGAGAATTATAATAAAGGAGGAAATTATCTTGTTTGAAATAAAAAATATTACTATGATTTATGATATGGAAAAAACAGAAAAAATATATGCTCTTGCCGGCTTTGATTTAACTTTGCCGGACAGGG
This sequence comes from uncultured Lachnospiraceae bacterium, assembly GCA_910578605.1. Taxonomy (GTDB): domain Bacteria; phylum Bacillota; class Clostridia; order Lachnospirales; family Lachnospiraceae; genus MGBC111451. Next base: position 4,464 of record CAJTQG010000028.1, read on the forward strand.
GATTGGTAGGCATTATCGGGCCTTCAGGAAGCGGTAAATCCACCTTAATGTACTGCCTTTCCACACTGAAAAAGCCTACAGATGGTCAAATTCTCTACAATGGCAGAGAGCTCGCCAATCTAAAGGACCAAGAAAGAGAAGCCCTGCGCCGGTTAGAATTTGGCTTTGTCTTTCAGCGGCACTTTCTTGTTCCCTACCTTTCGGCGGTGGATAATGTGACTGTTGCCGCTGCAAAGTACGATAAAAACACACCAGAACAGGCGAAACAGCTTCTGTCCAATTTGGGATTAGGGTCAAAGGAATGGGGCAAACGTCCCTCTAAGCTCTCCGGCGGACAGCGGCAGCGAACTGCTATTGCCAGAGCCATGATTAACAATCCAAAGGTGCTTTTTGCCGACGAGCCCACTGCTGCCCTTGACCATGAAAACGCATTCGGCGTGATGAAAATTCTAAAAGACTATGCGAAAGAAAATCTGGTTATTGTCATTACCCATGACCACTCTATCCTCAAAGATGCAAACAGCATTATAGAAATGTGGGATGGCAACATCAGTGCAGTAAAGGATGGTGAATTTATATGAATCCCTTTTCCCCCCTATATTTTATAAAAGAAAACAAGGCCCGCTGCCTGTTGCTGATGTTTATGATTCTTCTTAGCTGGGGTGTATACTTAGGCGGCTTGTATGCAACTAATCCCCGGGACAACTGGAACACTACTATTCACTATTTCGAGAAATGTGCCGTTATCTCCCCCGCAGGAACAAAGGCAGAAGATTACAAGGAATACGAGCTATTCTGCGAAGCACTGCAGGCCAGCGAAAAAGTAAAGATTCTTGAGATGGGGCAGGAGGGTGGACTTAATTGGGACACCATTATGGGCTTTGAATCCGGATACTCTTCCATGACTTTTACTACTGTGGAGGACTTTAAAACATTTTGCCAGTATATGAATATTCATTGCGATTTTAAAAATTTAAAAAGCGGCAGCATTGTTATGAGCCAACGTTTTGCCAAAAACAAAAATTTGCAATTAGGAGATTCCATCGACAAAGATTATGCCGAAACCATATATGACTCCTATACATTAGATGCTCTAACAGAGGAAGATGGATATATTTCTTACTTTATAAATGAAAAGCCTGTGGAACATCCCCCTATTGTTGTTCTTGGAGATAAAATAAATGGGAGCAAACTGTACGACTTCCTATATGAAATACAAAAAGAGCACAATGTATCTGTTCACGACCTCCTAAAAACGAATATTGATGAACAATTTAACACCTTTCAAATGATTTACTCCTTTATTATTTTGTTTTTGTCTTTTATATTAGCTATAACAATCAACGCTGCCTTTGTAGGTATGTATCAGCGGCGGCATTTTGAGTTTGCCGTATACCGGGCTATCGGCATATCCAAAAGACAAATTGTAGGCAAACTGATTGGAGAACTTCTCTGTATGGATTTCCTTGCTTTATTTATGGGGGGCAGCATATTCTTTCTTTGTTTATACCTGTTCAACAATCTGGTGCTGTACCCTGACGGAAAATATCTGTGCTATTTTCATCCAATTTCCCTTTGGGGCTTATTGCTCTGCAATATCACCATCCTTTTTCCGCTGATTATCACAAGGTGTCGGCAAATGCTGCAGGCGGATATATGTGAGTATTAAAAAGAATTATTGTCATTATTTTCTTTTGCCAAGTACATTTGTAATCATAACAACGGCAGGGAATACTACGCCTGCCACCACCCAAATAATCCAACTATATCCCCAATTATTTGTAGAAAGACTATACCCCAAGTATATTGCTGTAGCAATTAACCAATATGCACCAGAGATAGTCGTTGTAATAGATTGATTTTTCTTTTTTTCCTTTGAATAATCACCCTCCTGTAAAAGCTTTTCATAGCTGGCCCATACGATACCGCTCCTGATAAAGAAAGCTACACCAATACCTGCAAGAACAAAAGAAACAGAAAGCATAATCGTGAGCAGTAATTCATTTTCATCATTAAAAATCGCTCCTCCAAAAAGAGGGACTAACGCCATAATACAAAAACTAACTCCAATTATATTGTTTCTTGTATATGTTCTATCATATTGTGCTTTGCGTTGTGCCACCATTCCACTAACGCCATACTCTGTTTCAAATATTTCTTTTTCTAAATAGTCATATACTGCCGTTTTCCTACCGCTTGAGATAAATACAGCAACCGCTATTGTGACAAGAACAAGTAAAATAATCATTCCAATCCCGCAAGCTACATTTTCCGCTAAGCCATACTCTTTAACTTCACTAACTGCCCCTAATAAGAACAGGCATACAGGTGACAAAATACATAAAAAAGTAGCCAATGCGATTGATTTTGATGTCATAGCTTTTACAGAGAGAAAGGCATTTGCCTCTTCCATAGATACACGCCTTAGCATAGACATATCATCAGATGGCATATTACATCCCGTATCTTCGATTTCATCTTTCAATAAATAATCTGTACTTACTCCAAATAATTCTGATAGGCGAACCATTTTCTCAAGGTCGGGAACAGATTGCGCTCCTTCCCATTTTGAAACAGATTGTCTCGTAACGTTCATTTGTTCCGCTAATTCCTCTTGTGACCAACCTGCTTTTTTGCGAAGCTGTATCAATTTGTCTGCAAAAATCATTCCTATATCCTCCTTGTATAATTGTTATGGGTAGATTTTATCTTTTTTTCAAGTTGCTTTCCACCAATTTGCACCATTCAATTTGTCAACTGCCTGTTGCATCCATGGGCATTCTGCCAATCCTTTTAATGGTATAGGAACTTTCCTAATTCAATTAAAAATCTGACGGGTAGAACTTTTCCCGTCAGACCGTCGCCCTGTGTAAAATCTTGTAAATTTTACTTAATCATATCATATTATAAACAAAACTTTATATATTTATTTTTATTATTTATTTTAATTTTAATTCTGTATGTTCCTGATGTTAACTGATTTAAATAATATCTATTGGTTAATATAATGGAATGTGCTTCATTAGTGTTTTTAGATAGTTACATTTCATCCGCAATGGCATTTTCATCATATGGCGGAACAATCTCTTGCCATTTTCCATCTATTTTTTTCTGCAGCTCATAGTTTCGCAATACAGTAATTCTTTTCTTCGTTCCATTACATACCTTTATTCGAATTGCTTTCTACTATACCAATAACAACATATTCATCACCATAATACTGATAACATACACCGCCACTATCTCCTGCATCCACTTTTATTTTAGCTCTATATAAATGCTTTAATGCTTATTAACAAAACTTTTTTCTTTTTTCAATAATATAAGCCCCCAATGTCTCTTCTGTTAACAGTACGAAAAGCATATACCATTCTTATTATAAGTCTGAGTCTGGCTATTCAATTCCCCTTTTCCAATTTCCTCTCAAATAAAATGCTGCGGAAAAAACTGCTGATATTGTCCAGCCAATTGGCCAGGAATACCAAATGCCTAGCACTCCAAAATGTGCAGACAGAACATAGGCCAGCACTACCCGAAGGAATAAATCCGTAAAGGTAGCAGCCATAAAGGATTTCATGGCCCCGCCGCCCCGAAGCACCCCGTCAAACAGAAGCTTCATGGCAATGATAATGTAAAACGGAGATACAATGTATAAAAATTGGGTTCCTGTAGAGAGAGCAAGCTGGTCAGAGGTTTCATTCATAAACAGTTGAATGAAAAATGATGCAGCAGCGCAAAATGCCGCTGTAAACAGCACAGCTATAGCAGCCGACATTTTGATGCCGCCCTTTACTCCCGACTTCACTCGCTCTAACTGTCCTGCCCCAAGATTCTGCGCCGTAAAATTAGATATACCATTACCTAAAGTTGTAGCGCTAGTAATCGCGAAAGTATTTAATTTTACGGCAGCCGAGTATCCAGCAATCACATGGGAACCATTTTGATTAATCAGACTTTGAATGAAAATATTACCTACAGATACAAAGCTCTGCTGTAAAATACTTGGCACTGCCAAACGACACACCTTGCCAAACATTTCTTTTGAATAGAAAGCAATCGCTTGTGTAGTTTTTATATTTTTGATTCTATTTTTAAGAGCAAATAATGCTAAAATACACGCTGCACCTTGTGCAATAAAGGTTGCCCAACCTACTCCTCCAACACCCCAGTGAAAACATGCCACAAACAGCAAATCCAACAAAATATTTCCAATAGACGAGCCAATTAAGAAATATAAAGGTGTTTTGGAATCTCCCAGCGCCGAGAATACACCTGTGGCTATATTATACAAAAACACAAATATAAATCCAGCAATATAAATTCGAAGATAGTAAGCTCCATCTCCAAAAATATTATCTGGTGTGTGAATCATATTCATCAGCCATCTTGTTCCCAAAAGACCAAGCACTGTCATGAGAACAGCCAAGACCACTGCGCTGATTAGCGTAGTGCTGACAGCAGTTTTCATCTGCTCATACTTCTTCGCCCCAAAAAGGTTAGAAATCAAAACGGAACAACCTACATTACTCCCAACTGCCACCGCCATAAATATCATGGTAATGGGATAGGATGCTCCCACTGCCGCCAATGCATCCTCCCCAGCAAACTTTCCGGCAATTACACTGTCTGCAATATTGTAAAGCTGCTGAAACACCACACTGATAAACATTGGAATTGTAAATGTCACTAACACCTTCTGGGGATTTCCCACTGTTAAATCTTTCACCATGCTTTTTCACCTTCCTATTATGACAACTTAGCTGACACTAAAAATCACCCAAACCTAAAAAATTATAACCCAAAATATTTTCCAAAACAAGTTATTTGCCATATATTTTTTACAAAAAGAACTACAAACCTATTTGCCATTTTATTGCTTATCCGTTATAATAAAGGATAATCAAAAAATCAATAAACAGAAAGGATTAATGATAATGGAAAATCAAAATAACACTAAAAATACTTACAATATTTTAAAGACCGTGAATACTTTTTCACTGATTATTGTCACAATAATTGATATTATTTTATTTTTTGGATATATAAGTGATTATAAACAAGGTCATATATCCTTCCTATTTATGTTTATGGTGCAATGTGTTGTGATAATTAGTATGATTTGCTCGTATATTGTATATTTGCGCAAAAAGGACAGTCCTTATTTCAAGCATGTCTCTATTATTGGTTATATTGCCGTATATGCTCTGGCAGTGTTTGGAGCACAGAACGATATGGTATTTATAATGATATTTCCAATTTCCATTATTTACATCTTATACTTTGACTATGCCCTGATTTTAAAGGCTTCCATAGTCTTTGCCCTTATCAATGTTGGAGATGTCATTTATTATGTATTATTTTTAAAACATATGCACTCCGGCGCCCCTCTAAACAGCACCTCCATTCTGCTTCAGGCTGCCTGTGTCATTATGTATTTAGTCGTACTTTGCCAGACTACCCGAATATCTAATCGAAACAACAGCATAAAAATAAATAATATCAATGATGAAAAAGAAAAAAGCGCTCAGCTTTTGCTGGACGTGCTTTCCATTGTAGATGCCGTAAAAGAAAATTGTACCACCGCCGAAACCTATATCCGCAGCTTAGGACAGGACGTGGAAACTACCACAACCACCCTGAACCAAATTGCAGAGGCAAACAGCACCAACGCACAGAGCATAGATAAGCAGACTGGCATGACAAGCAATATTCAGGAAATGATTTATTCTACTAAAGAAATGGCTGACCAAATGCTGGCCCTAGCACATCAGTCTGAAACTGCTGTACAGGGCGGACAGGAAGCGGCTCGCTGTCTCCAGGCCCAATCCAGGGAGAATATTGCTGCCAACCAGCAGGTAGTATCCTCTGTTTCTGATTTAATTGAGAATGCCAAAGCGGTGGAGGATATCACCGAGCAGATTTTCTCCATCTCCAGCCAAACCAATCTGCTGGCACTAAACGCCTCCATTGAGAGCGCCCGAGCAGGCGAGGCAGGACGTGGTTTTGCCGTGGTGGCAGAACAAATCCGCCAGTTAGCCGACGAGACAAGAAAGCTGACGGAAATGATTCAGCATATTGTAGAAAACTTGCGCAACAATGCAGATGCTGCAAAAACTACCGTGGATGAGGTGGTAGAACACGTAAACGCCCAGCAGGATTTAATTAATAATGCCAGCACACAATTTACAGGTATTGGTACTCATATGACACAATTAAATCAAACAATTCAAAATACTTACAGTAAAATAGAAGAAATTCTACAATCTAACAATATGATCGTGGACAGTATTAACCAGATATCCTCCGTGAGCCAGGAGGTGGCTGCCAGCACGCAACAGGTAGTGGCATTAGGAGAAAATACAAGGGATGCCGCTCAGAATGCAGAAAAGCTTATGTCGGAGCTGACACAAACAGTAAAGATGGTAGATAAATACCTGTAGCAACCATACCTTTTGACCTATGAATCCTACAAGAACAGAAAGGATGCCTCCCATGAATAAAATTCTAATTGTAGAGGATGACACCTCAATTGCCAATATTCTTCAAATTAATTTGACAGATGCAGGATACCACTGCATCTGTCTCCATAATGGTATGGCGGCCGCCAATATTTTAGAACAAGAAAACTTTGACCTAGCGCTGTTAGATATTATGCTGCCAGAAATTGACGGATTTGAGTTGATTTCTTATTTTAATTATCATCAAATTCCTGTTATTTTCCTCACTGCCAAGGCAGATGTGAAGGACAAGGTGAAAGGGTTGAAGCTGGGGGCGGAGGATTATATAGTCAAACCATTTGAAATTATTGAACTGCTGGCTCGCATTGAGAGGGTACTGCGCCGCTATCACAAAACGGAGCAGTTATTATCCGCCTACAATGTCACAATTGACACACTATCTAGAATTGTAAAAAAGGAGAACACTACCATCTCCCTCACCCCAAAGGAGTATCAGCTCCTTTTGTTGTTTATGCAGAATAAAAATATTGCCTTGTTTCGAGATATGCTCTATGAGAAAGTGTGGGAGGAGCCTTATATGGGAGACAGCCGTACCGTGGATTTGCATGTACAGCGCATGCGCAAAAAAGTAGGATTGGAAGACAAGATTGTTCCCGTCTACAAAATCGGATATCGGCTGGAGGTGGACGAATGAATCTGTTCTGGAAATTATTTTTAAGCATTATTGTATGTGTCCTCCTAGGCGTGTGTGTGGGAAGTGCAATTTTGATACAGTACAGCTTCCAGGATTCCATAAACAGTCAAACAGAAAATGCTTACAAGGAAAATGATATTTTATATTTTTCCCTCAATCGTGACATTGCCAGAACGACTGACATTATATTTAAGAAAGAAAAGCAGCAAAATGTTCTGCTGCAAATTGCACAATCCATCTCCTCTCAGACAGCTACCGATAATATATTATTTGGTATTTATGAGAATAACGGCAATGCCCTTTACACAAGCAATTCTTCTGCTGTTCCAGCTAATATAGATACAGAGCCAATCCGTGACACTTTGACAGAGGATACACGGGGGCATATGCTTCTTACACAGAACACAGACAAATATGTCAGCTGTATACGGACGATGAAAATAGACAATAACAATTGGTATCTTGCCACCTACAAAGATATTACCAGCACCTTTGAAAATAAAGAAAAACAATATTACACTTTTCGTTTTATCACCATTATTGTTCTAATATTTTGCTTTATTGCCATATTTATTATATGTGCCTGGATGATTTTTCCTATACGCCGTCTTTCCACTGCCACAAAAAAAATTGCTGCCGGAAACTATCAGGTATTAGTTCCCATCCAGGGCAATGACGAGATTGGCATGCTTGCACAAAATTTTAATCAGATGGCAATGCAGCTCAATGAAAATATAGAAGAATTGACGGACAAAACACGACGCCAAGAGCTGTTTACCAATAACTTTGCCCACGAATTAAAAACCCCTCTCACTTCTATGATTGGATATGCGGACATTATACGCTCCAAAAAATTATCCGAGGAGAACACCATTCTCTATGCCAATCAAATTGTTATGGACGGAAAGCGATTGGAAGCTATGTCCATGAAGCTAATGGATTTAATTGTCTTAAAAAAGCAGGATTTTCCCTTTCGCAAGGTTTCCATGAAGGAATTTTTTGATACCGTATCAGACACTGTTCGTCCTATTATGAAAAATAATAATATAACATTTGATTTGGACGTGGAAAATATCGAATTATATATGGAACCAGATTTAATGAAAACCGTCTGCATCAATTTAATTGACAACGCAAGAAAATCTATTCCGTCAGGCCACAAAGGGCATATAGAGGTGGTTGGCTATATCACTCCAAAGGGCTATGACATCTGTGTAACTGATAATGGCTGCGGCATGGAGCCGGAGGAGATTTCTAAAATTACGGAAGCATTTTATATGGTAGACAAATCTCACTCCCGGGCAAATGGAGGGGCAGGGTTAGGTTTGGCAATATGCAGTGAAATTATAGCGCTGCATCATGGCATCTTAAAAATAAAAAGTGAACCGGGCAACGGAACTACCGTACATGTATTGCTTGACCATGTACAAAAAAATGAGGATGGCGGGCAAAATCATAGAACAGCGGGAAAGGATAAATAACATTATGAAAAAATGGATTTACAACATCATACCTTTTATTCTATTATCCATGTTAGTTTATCTTGCCATTTTCCTTCCACGCAAGGTTTCCGATTATTTTGATTCCCTTATGTTTGACAAACTTTACACACAAACTATCCCCAAAACATCCCTTCTCAATTATGATGTTTCCTTATCCATAACTGACAAAATAAATCTAATACGCCAATATGGGCATAACACAAGCATATCCCGTTCTCACTCCGGCACCTATGTCAACTATAACGTGATAGAAGTCACAGATTCTTCTGATAGTCAAACCTCAAAAAAACCATCGGGAAACATTATCTATCGTTATTCCGATACGTTGTATGATCAACTTTTAGAAGAGGCCCTAGATAAATTTAATAATTTTTTAACAGATAAGAATTATAAATACTTGGATAATATCAATGACGAGTTAATATTAAAAGTCAAAAACGAAATAAACACGCTGATCGACTATGAGATTATGCCTCCTATTTACAATCCGGATGAATTACAGCTTTATAAAATAAACTGCATCACTTATACAAATATTAATAATATGGATGAATATGTAAGTATTTGTTACTTTAAATTTAATACGAAATATATTTCCATCGACCTTTTGTATGATTTAGACTCCAATCAAATTTATCAATACACCATGAGCGGAATCATAGATACCAGAAATATTGATGTGGACTATATTGAACAAGGCATTGACGAAGATATTTTTCCCAAAAATATGAAAAAGGGATTGTGCAATTATTTGCAGCTTGACACAAAAACTGTGGAATCTTATTATAATTTTAATTCCTACACAAACATATCCGATACTGGAAATTTATATGGTACATTTGATATGTTGCTTTCAGAACTAGGATGAAATTTCTTTATTCTTTCAAATGATGCAAATTTGATGCAAATTTGAAGCATTTTTTATGCGACAATATACTATTATGTATTTCACCAGAGGATATTAACTTTATATTCTCTTAAACTTCAACAAATCTTTTCACAAAAAATTTAACCATTTGAAGTTTTGATATTTTACACTTTATTTTTTAACAATTGTTCCACAGGAGGCAGCACAAAATGAATACGATTACCAACTACAATAGAATACCCCCCACCAGCAAAACGACCAATATAAAAAGAGCATCAAGAAATAGCCAAAGCAGCAGAGCTGGCCGAAACCATCGTTTTGACAGTACAGACAATACTACAAGATTCCTCTCCCGAAAACAGCTAAGAAGACGCAAAAAACTTCGCTCCCTTTTTATCACATTGTTTTTGCTTTGTGCTTGCTTTTTTGGGGGCAGAATAATTTATCAAAAAGTCCTCCTTCCCTATCTGCAGGATGGCAGGGAAACTTTTACAGATGCATCCGATTCTGAAAATGGTGTGTCACAGTACGAACCCGACGTAAATACAGGTCAGCAAAATTCAGGAAATAAAATACCAGGCTCAGATAATATAAATGGAAACATTGATAACAACATTACTTACATTTCCAAATATCCTGTGGAAACACCCCAGGCAAGAAATCTCAGGGAAATAAAGAGAAAGCTCCGCACACTGTCGGAGGAATACAAGGAATTTAAAGTGATTTATGATAATATAGATGTCTACCCTGAAAATCTACTTGCCGCCCTCTGCAACAACCCTAATATGATTGATTATGTAAAGGGCTATCTTTCCGCAGACAGAAAACATGCTCAATCCTGCAAGCTGACAAAAAAAGAAAAAGCCCAAGATTTTCCTCTGTTAATACAGTGGGATAACCGCTGGGGCTATTTGAGATACGGAGATGACTCTATAGGACTTTCCGGCTGTGCTCCAACCTGCCTGTCCATGGTAGTTATTGGATTAACAGGCGATACCTCCGCCACCCCTGATGCAATCTCTAAGTTTGCCCAGAGAAACGGATACTATGCAGACGGCATAGGAACAAAGTGGAGCTTAATGACAGAAGGATGTCAGGAATATGATATTACAAGCGAAGAATTAAAGCTGAGCAAAGCAGGTATCCTATCCTCGCTGGAATCCGGTCACCCTATTATATGCAGTATGGGCGCCGGCGACTTTACCTCAGCAGGACATTTTATTGTTTTAGCAGGTGTGAAAGACGGTAAAATACAAGTAAATGATCCCAACAATCGTCAGAGAAGTGAACAACTGTGGGACTATGAAACTCTGGCCTACCAAATTAAAAATATGTGGGTGTTCTATCCAATGTAATATAAATGTATATACAAATGCAATATAGGTTCAACAGATAGGGATAAATATAGATATGTAATGGTATTAGCAATAGAGATAACCCGGGGTAGAGTATATTTCAAAGTATTTATCATTGCTAATACCAGCCCCATGGGCAAAACAAAAACTGAGCAATGCACCAGACAACAAAACCGACTAAGTTAATAGAATTTCTTTACGTCTCCTCTGTCAATCACAATCCTATACCCTGTCTGCTTTATTTTTTTCTTTAGAAGTTCTATCCCCTGTGCATCCTCCAAGCCCGTACAAATTTTATTCTTATATAATGTGTATTGTTCCCTCACATCCCTTGGTGTTAAATTGGGCATTACTACATTTGCCCCCGCTCTCAGCCCTAATTCCCTTCCGTCTGGATGTATTGTGCCAAGAGCAGTTGTAGCAGGCAAAAGAGCATAGGGAAACATTAACCTTAAGATTGAAAGCAACCGAAGGGTCAATGAAAGACTTCCATTCTCCATGCAGGCAAAAGGCGTCTGTTCATGGGTAATATACGGACCTATTCCAATCATATCCGGCTTCAGCTCTTGTAAAAAACGCAAATCTGCTATCAGGTTGTTGGTTGTTTGATAGGGGGAGCCCACCATAAATCCGGCGCCAACTTGATACCCGATTTCCTTTAAATCAAAAAGACAGCGTTTCCTGTTCAAAAGACTCATACTGTCTGGATGCAATTTTCTATAATGGTCTTCACTTGCAGTCTCATGGCGAAGAAGATAGCGATTGGCGCCTGCCTTAAAATATTCTTTATAACTATTTTTCTCCTTCTCTCCCATGGACAAAGTAATGGCACAATCTGAGTGTTGTTCCCGAATACTTGACACAATATCGCAAATTATGTTATCTGTATAAAATCCATCCTCTCCCCCCTGAAGCACAAAGGTACGAAACCCTAACCTATATCCATCCCTACAGCAGTCAAGAATTTCCTTTTTCTCAAGGCGATACCGGGCTGCCTGTAAATTTCCACATCGGATTCCACAATAATAACAATCATTTCTGCAGTAATTTGTAAATTCAATCAATCCCCTAATGTACACTTCATCCCCGTACACTGCTCTTCTAACCTTATCTGCCGCCTGAAATAGTTCCTCTTCCAGACTTTCTTGCTCTTCCTTCCCATTTTTCAACGTCTCACCTTCTAGGGCAATCCATTTCTTTAGTTGATCATCCTCCGCATTATGCTGTTCTGCCAATATACCAATGATTTCCTTCATAACTTGTATTTGCATTTTGTCCTTCCTTCTATATTCCTACACACTTCCAAGCACACTAAGCACAATCATGACTGACAACTCACAAAGCTGCAAAAAATATCCGGCCAAATCCCCTGTAATACCACCAAAATAATGATAGGACATCCACCTGTAATAACAAAAGCAAGCTGCTGCCGCAACAGTCATGCCACAGCCATAGAATGGCTGACACAAGCATACAGCAGCTATCACGGCCACCAAATATATAACAAGAACTATTGTTGTCCCTTTTTTTTGTGCGCCATGTGCAAAGGTATACAAGGTTCCCTCCTTCTTTGCCGTCTGAAAAAACAGAAGTGACAGGCCGCTCAGTGTGCGGGACAAGAAAAATAAAGCCCCTATCTGAATGCCCCTTCCAACAGAGCCGTTAAAACATTCATTCTCTATAAGTTGATAAAAACAGCCATAGTTCAGCAAAAAATAAGCGCCAGCCCCTATAATCGCAAAGGCTCCTGTATGAGGGTCCTTTAAAATTTCCAGTCTTCTCTCCTTTGTCTGCCATGAGCTTAACGCATCAATAGTGTCCAGATATCCATCCATATGAATACCACCGCTGACAATAAGGGGCAGCACAGAAAGTATAGCAGCCAAAAAACCTGTGTGAAACCCCAAGCACCCGCCTGCCCAGCCCACTAACCACACACACACACCAATCACACCGCCTATCCATGGAAAAAAGCATAAGGTGTACTTCATATCCTCCTCCCTCCACTCAAAGTGGGGCATTGGTATTTTGGAATACATAGAAAAAGAAATGGCGGCAGTTCTATGCCATCCATTTTTTACAAAGATATATAACAAAAAACACACTATCACCAAAATACCAATTATCATCAACAATATCTTCCACATACAAATCTCTCTTTTCTACTCTCATTGTAACATATTTGGTAACTATTTTTTTCCAACGGGAATACCGCATACCACCTCATACACTTGCTCTGCCTGCAGTGCAATTCTTTTGTTGATTTCTCCAAGCATAAAGATATAGCTTAATGTTTCCCCATCATAATCGCAGCCGTCAGAAAACACCTCATTGCTTATAATAATCAAATGCCCGCACACTGCCTGAAGCTTCCCTATTCCATCTATAATATGATCACATACCTCTGACCAGTAGGTTTTTTCCCCTTTTGAGGTATACATTTCATTTGCCAGCAAATTAGACATACACTCCAGCAGTACCGTAGTGCTCTCGACGGCTGTATTATTATTCCTCGATTTTATTACTTTTACAGCCTCCTCTATATTCCTGTACTGCTCGATTGTCTCAAACCCTTTATCTGCTCTTAACAGCCTGTGCCGCTCTATCCTTTTACGGCACTCCTCATCAAAAGGCTGCATCGTGGCAATATAATATTTTTCTCCATTTTCCCCTAGCTCACATGCCATCTCTTCCCCGTAGGCAGACTTTCCGCTGCCGCTCCCCCCTGTAATCAAAATGAGCTTTGCCTGTTTATGTATATTTTTCATATGCATCCACCTGTATGTCTTCAAAAGTCTTATTCTGTTTATACACTGCCAATGCCATATCCAGCAAAGCAAAAAGCATAGCTGCCCCTGTCCCCTCTCCAAGGGCAAGTCTGCCGTAAATAATCGGCTCACATTCCAGCTCCTCCATCAGCAGACTGCATACCGGCTCCTTTCCCATATGGGAAGCCAGCATGTAATATTTGCTGTTCTCCTGAAGCCTTTTTGCCGCCAAGGCCGCCACGGCGCTAATGGCGCCGTCAATCACAATGGGAATGCCATACAGCCCTCCCCCAAGAAAAATACCTGTCAACCCTGCTATATCCAAGCCCCCCACCTTGCCAAGCACATCTATCACGTCAGCTCTATTAGGTTTTCTTAACCGAATCCCCTCCTTTATCACTTGAATTTTATGGGCAATCCCTTCTTTTGATAAACCTGCGCCCTTTCCTGTCACCTGCTCCACCTCTCTTCCAAGAAGAACAGCTGCCACCGCACTTGTTGTTGTTGTATTTCCAATTCCCATCTCCCCCGTCCCGATTAATTCATAACCTTCCTCCTTTTTATCTCTCACCAGGTCAATCCCTATTTGTATCGCCCGCTCTGTTTGCTCCCTAGTCATTGCCGGCTCCTTCAGAAAGTTTTTTGTTCCGTACGCCACCTTTCTGTGAATCATTCCCTCCTGTGTCATATCCGATGCCACCCCTATGTCAACGGCAAATACCTTTGTTTGGCTGTAATCAGACAGCATATTTACACTGGCAATTCCCTTTGCAAAGTTTTGCGCCACAACGGCGGTAACCTGCTGGTCCGTCTGGGTTACCCCCTCCTCCACAATTCCGTTGTCTGAACACAAGCTTAAAATACATTTCCTGTCAAATTTCACATTCTCATGTCCGATAATTCCTGCTGCCTGTATAATCATATCCTCCAGCAAGCCAAGGCCTTCTATAGGCTTTCCAATGTTGTCCCAATGCTGTTTGCTTGCTTTCATGGCTTCACCGTTTAGGGGAGCAATCTCTTTTATTCTCTCTTTCCACACAAAGTCATTTCTATCTCCCATATCTGTGTCAATTCCTTTCTCTCAGCTCTGCTGCTTTCTCCACAAAGCTTTTTACAAAATCAATATTTCCATAATAATATAAATGAGGAAAACCCGCATATAAATTTTTTATGATATGTCCTGTCTCCCACCGCTTTGTACCGCTGGCCTTCACTGCTTGAAATTGGGTTCCATTATTTTCGCTGTCCCAGTAATGAAATTCATGTGCCTTTAATATTTCATCCTGAGCACCCTTTAAATAAATATATCCAAATCGGGAGAGACCTCCTGTATAAAATGCTCTGCCCTTTATTATACCAACCATAGGAAATACTTGCTTTTCCATATTTTCCAATTCCTCATGTAAATATAGAAAGCCGCCGCACTCTGCCAGTCCAGGCATTCCATTGTTCAGTGCATCTCTTATCTCCTTCATCATAGACTGATTTGCGCTTAGCTGCTCCCCATACAGTTCCGGATATCCACCGTTTAAAATAATTCCTTGACAATGGGAGGGCAAATGTTTGTCATGTATGGGGCTAAAATATTGTATCTCACATCCCAACTCCTCCAATAGCATAATATTTTCCGGATAAATAAAGGAAAACGCCTCATCCCTTGCCACAGCCAGCTTTACCGTTTTTTCTTTCCCCCTGGATTTCCTGTCCTTCCCAGTTAATAAATCTCCTCCATCAAAGCCATTTTCTAAATCTATCTCCAGTGGACAGGCGCTGTCAGCCAACTGAAGGATTCCCTGTATATCCACTGTCTCCTCCATAACATCTGCCATGCGATTTATTTTTTCTTTGATGTCCCTTTGCTCTGTCCATAGCCCCAGATGCCTGCTTTCCAATTTCAGTTCCCTTTGAGCAGGAATATACCCAAAACACTTTACTCCCAGCTTCTCCACTTCCTCCTTTACGGATGGATAAAGAACAGCAGGAAGCTGATTTAAGATGACGCCACAGATTCCTGGATGCTGCTTGCCAAGCTTTCTCTCATAATCCAAAAATCCATGAACAACCGCCGGAAGGGAACCGCTCATTCCCTTTGCATTCACTACTAACAGCACCGGTGTTTTTGTCACTCTTGCTATATCAAAACTGCTTGCCTGGCTTGTCATTCCAATACCGTCAAAATATCCCATCACCCCTTCTATTATACTGATATCTCCCTGCTCACTTTGCCTTGCCAGCAAATATCTGATTTGTTCCTCCCCACAAAAAAAACTGTCTAAATTCCCTGCTGGCGTACCCAGCACCTTGCGATGAAACATGGTATCAATAAAATCCGGCCCGCATTTATGAGAAACCGGCCTCCTTCCCCGATTTAACAAACTCTGCAGCAAACTGCAGGTTATGGTTGTCTTGCCGCTTCCACTTGACACTCCGGCAATCATCACTCTTGAAATCCTCATTGTTTTATCCATCATTATACCCATGTAACTCACAAGCCTGCTTGTGATACTGCCCATTAACAGAAAGTATGTTACACCATCCTTCTATTTTCTTTTATAACTAGGTTGAAGAAAAGAGCAGTATACATAATATCCTTTCTTACTTATTTATATATTTCTTTCAACCTTTCATCCCTGCCGTTACAATTGGCAAAAACTATATATGTTAAAATACTTTTTTGCAAGTGTAAAACACTTTAGTGGAAATCCATCACTCCACTTATCATATACACGGGATTTTCTCCCTGCAGCATATGATAATTTCCCACCGCCTTAACATTTGCAGTGCTAACCTGCAGCATTTCCACCTGCTTTAACTTCCATTTTTTCAACATTCCTAAGCTCTCCGTCAGCGTCTCCAAAGTCACGGCAGTCCAAACCACACGACAGGCTTTTGATGTATTGATAAGCTTTTGAAAAACAACCTGAAAAATAGAATCCATATTCCCTCTGCTTCCCCCTATGAAAACCGCATCCGGCGCCGGCAACTTCTCTAAAACCTCCGGCGCCATGCCCTCCACCATGTGAATATTATCACATTGAAACTTTCTTTGATTCTCCTTTATTAACTTTACTCCCTCATGGCTGCACTCCACAGCATATACATGCCCTCTCCATGCACATAGAGCCATCTCTACACTTACCGAGCCAGTTCCTGCACCAATGTCATAGGCTATTTCCTCCTCCCCCAAAGAAAGTTTAGACAGGACAATACTTCTGACAGCACTTTTTGTCATAGGCACATTTCCCCGAATAAATCTGTCATCGCTGATTCCTGTCTCTATCCTGTCATTCCATGCCGGATTATTTATCAACATAACTGTAGTGGAGGAGAATGACTTATCCACAAAATCTAGTGGTTTTCCACGTAAGATTCGCTCTGAAGCATAAGAAAGATTCTCACCTACCGCAATCTGAACATCCTCAAATTCATATTCCAACAACCTGCCGCAAATCTCTCCTACATTTCCCTCCGTTAAGATAAAGGTATTTTCATTGCGCCGCACATAAGAAATCATATTTCCCCTCCTGCCATGTAAGCTCAACACCTTCACATCCTCATAAGCCATACCAAGCTTTGCACAAAAATAAGAAAGGGAGGATATACCCGGTATCACATTCACGCTCCACTTCTCTAGCTTCTCACTTAAAACTTTTGCACCGCTGTAAAATCCTGTATCCCCTGACATCAAAACGACTATGTTTCCCTCTTCACACTCCCTGATTTTCTCCAAAATATTGTCTGGGGAAATCTCCACTATAAACTCACCCTTATCCCCTTTTATACGTTTCCCCAATTCTATCATTCGCTTGGCACCAATGATCACCTGGGCCTGCTCTATTTTCAATCTTGCCTGTTGGGTAAGTAAATCACAGGCGCCCATACCAATTCCTATAATATCAATTTTTTTCTCGGACACGAATTTATCTGCACCTCATTTTCCTTCACAAAATTCTCTCAAAGTCATTCCCAATTCCTGCTTTGGCCGTTTTACCACAATTAACGTACATCCTGCCTTCTCTGCCGCCTTAAGTTTTTCCCAAAAACCTCCCTGGCTTCCCGATTCCTTAGTTACTACAAATTTCGCCCTGCACTCCAAAAAACTTGCCATATTCATATTCACACTAAATGGGCCCTGCATACCTATTATATGTTTTCCCTGTATTCCACACCTAGAACATTTCTGGATAGACGTGACAGCCGGTAAAACTCTCACATACAACCTTTCCTGATAATTGGGAATTTCTGTAAAGCAATCTAAATCCTTACTTCCTGTTGTCAAAAATATATTTCCCTGCTGTGCCGCTAAATACTTGGCCGCTTTTTGCATATTCTCCATGGTCAAAACATGTTCCCCGCCAATTCTCTCCCTATTATATTGCTCTGTATCCCCTGCAATATAGGTGTTATCTGCATTCTCCCCCTTATCCCAACTTTCCCTGCGCAAAATCCTTACATATTCCAACTTTAAATTTTTACAGCACTTTTGTATATTTTCACTGACAACACAGGCATATGGATGGGTTGCGTCAATCACCATGTCACAGTCCAATCTTTCTAACTCCCATTCCATATCCTCCGCCTCCAGCCTTCCCACATGTACAGATATATTTTTTTCCATAGCTCCCACAAACACTCCGTACTCTGTGGCAACAAACACATCCACTCTCTTGCCTTTGTTCAAAAGCAGGTGGCATATCTCTCTGCCCTCTGTCGTCCCTGCAAACACTGCAAATTTTTCTTTATCCCTCCATGTCATTTCCTATCGCCTCTCTTCTTCCCCAACTTCCCTGTTTATTTTATTCATTTAGGATTAGAGTATTAAAGGTCAAATAATATTTTTGCTATTTCTGCTTCCTGGCTTTCAAAGCTGATACCCTCTAGGTGTTACCATCCACTCTCCCTTTTGTATTGTCTGAGAATTTCCAATAAACACTGTCGTAAACATATCCACCTGCTCACTCTTTAATTGTGACAATGTGAGTATTTTCTTTTCCTGCTGTTCTCTGCCTATATTTTTTACATATCCACATACGGTATTTTCACTTTTATATCGCTCCACAATCTTACAGGCTCTTTGCAGATAATCCTGTCTCTTGCGGCTTGAAGGATTGTAGAGACAAATGCAAAAATCCCCCATAGCTGCGCATTCTAGTCTCTTTTCAATCAACTCCCAAGGCGTAAGCAAATCACTTAAGCTAATCACAGCAAAATCATGATTAAGAGGCGCACCTAAAACGGCTCCGCCGCTGCACGCCGCCGTCACTCCCGCCACTACATAAATCTCTAACTTCTGCCCCTCTTCTTCTAAAAGCTCAAGAACTAATCCTGCCATTCCATAAACACCGCTGTCTCCGCTGCAAACCAGCGCAACCCTTTTACCTGAAACAGCGGTGTCAATAGCCCATTGACACCGCTCCTTCTCCTTTTTCATTGGCGTTGTATAGAATTTCTTTTCCTGAAAATACTCACGCAGTAAATCTACATATACGGTGTATCCCACTACTACATCGCTGTCCTCAATAGCATGCCTTGCCTCCATTGTCATATACTCTGTCCCTCCCGGGCCAAATCCAACAATATATAATCTCATAATGGTCTCACTCCTTGCCAAATTTACAAAGTCAATAACCCTTTTGCATATTTGACCAAATGCTTATAAAAGGGCATTTGCTTGACTCATTTGTCCTACGAGCTCCGTTTCCTTCATCGCTCGTACACGGAAACTGTCACTCCATTTTGTTCCCTCTTTTTACATACCTTCCTTCCGTTGCCGCTTCCTATGGCAGCGCTTCTCTCACACACGTTATCCACACCTGTGATTTTTTTCACAAACTCTGAGCTGTCAAAATCCCCCTCTGCCTGCTGAAGTTGCTTTGATGTATAACTGAACATCTCCAAATGATATCTGGCTGACAACTCCAGCAACGCCGGCTCATATCTCTTCAAATCAATGGTAGTCAGCCAGCCAACTTCCTGAGGGTATATATTCATTTCCCCAAGGGCATCCAAAAAACATTTCTCCACTGTTTCATAACCAATATCTTTTCGGCATCCAATGCCAAATACATATTTTCTTGGAACTAAATGAAGTGTCTGTGCAAATGGCTGTGATTTCTTTTTAATCTTATCAGACTGACATATATAAATTCCTGTTTGATAATTTTCTATTCTTCCCTTATAAAAGGTTCCTATTACTCTGCAACAGCCATCCGGCACCCTTAATATGTATTTGTCGCAGTCATTGTCCACATAGATGGGAATCATTTCCTGCTGCAGGGCCATTACCGATATTTCCTTTGCCACATCCATTTCAATAATTCCCAATCCCTGGCGCTTTGCCCAATTGTCCACAGAAAACCTTCTATGGCTGTCGGTTGCGGTGGTGATTACAGGAACACAGCTGGTTCCTTCCTTAGACAAGCTCTTTGCCAATATCTCTGCTAATTGATTAGCTCCCCCCACATGGCCTGATAATATAGGAATCACAAAGTGTCCTTTCTCATCCATCACCAACACAGCAGGGTCGCTTACCTTATTCTTAATATGGGGGGCAATCGCCCGCACTGCTATGCCGCTGGCGCTAATAAATATAATAACCTCACATATTCTCATTTGCTGTTCTATAATATCACTGATTTTACGAAAGGGATTTACATGATTTCTCTCCACATATTTTTCAATACCAAAGTTTGTCACTTCATGTCCCATATTACTTAAATGCTGCCTTACCCTTAAACCCATTTCTATTCCCTGTTTACTAAAAGCAAATATTGATGTTCTCAAAGGCTTTCTTCCCCCTTTCTGAAGGCTGTTTCAAATTCCTTATCATACAGCTTTGATAATTGATATTCGTCTCCCAAGAAATCTCCTACCATTATCAATGCCGTCTTTGTAATTTTATTGTCCTTTATCATTTGAGCTAAATTCTTTAATTCTCCCCGCACTATTTTCTCCTCCGGCCAAGTTGCCTTGTACACTACTGCACAGCTTGTATCCTCCTCATATCCCTCTAATAACTCCTGTTGTACCTGCTCTGCCAAAGCTGCACTAAGAAAAATAACCATAGTTGCATGATGCTCTGCCAAAAGAGAAAGCTTTTCCCTCTGAGGAACTCCTGTCCTCCCCTCCATTCTGGTAATAATCACTGTCTGAGAGACATCCGGCAAAGTATATTCCGCCTTAAGCGCTGCCGCTGCCCCACAAAAGCTGCTTACTCCCGGACAAACTTCATAGGGAATCCCTCTTGCCTTCAAACTGTCCATCTGCTCCCTGACAGCTCCATACAGGCTGGTGTCCCCTGTTTGTAATCGCACCACTAATTTATTTTCCTCGTATCCCCTTATCATAATATCTATCATTTCCTCCAAGTTCATATATGCACTATTGTATATCTCACAACTCTCCTTTGCATCCCTCAGCAGTGCAGGGTTTACAAGAGAACCAGCATACACAATCATATCCGCTTGGCAAATAAGACGATGTCCCCGCAAAGTAATCAAATCCTCTGCGCCGCTCCCTGCTCCAACAAAATAAATACTTTTATTCTCCAAACGCTTCCATCTCTCCTCTCTCTTCACCTAAAACAGCCTTCCGTATATATTGGAAAACACAATCAATTGTATCTCCATTTTCTCTCCTGCTCTCTTACTTACATAATGATATATTCTCTGTTCCAGCTCACTTAACACCTTTTGCTTCATATCTGCTTTCTCCAAATGTTCTATCGCCTCATCACACGTATTGCTGGATAACACTTGTCTGCAAAGCTTAAGATTTCCCCCTGCCTGTATACAACAAGCAGTCAATATTTCCATTCTGCCATCCCCAAAGGAAGAGTGGGTATTCATAATTCCTGCCCCCAGCTTAACAAATTTTCCAATATGCCCGATTAACATAATCTTATGAAAGCCCAGCTCGTTTGCTATATCAATAGTCTTTCCAATAAAATTGCTGCACTTTACCACTTGTTCCGACGGAACACTTGTACACTTTTCTATAAATGCCTGTCCAAAATTTCCCGGGGTAATAACCAGCTCTTGCTCTCCTTCTGCCTGAAGCATACGTATCTCTGCTCGAATCGTATCTATAATCGCCTCGTCACTCATAGGCTCCACAATGCCGCTTGTCCCTAAAATAGATATTCCGCCTTCTATTCCCAGCTGACTATTGAAAGTTTTCTTTGCCGCCTCCTCTCCTCCCGGCACCAAAATAGTCACTTCAAACCCGCCTGAATATTGAAAATTCTCACGCACCTCCATCAATTCCTGCTCAATGCATTTTCTTGGAGTAGAATTAATAGCAGCACTTCCAACCGGTTGGTCTAAGCCTGGCCTGGTAACTCTTCCCACACCTTCACCGCCGTCTATTAAAATTAACTTTGTATCGGGTTTTATTTCCACTCTGGCATATATCATCAGCCTGTGGGTGGCATCAATATCATCCCCTCCATCCTTGCGAATACCACAAGTTACAACACCATTTCCCTCTCTCCACACATCCTCCACCTGTAATATCATTTTATCTCCCCTGGGCACAAAAACCTCCACCGTTTTAATCGTTTTATTGCCTAACAATATCATTGCCCCTGCTTTGGCCGCCCCCTGCGCACAAACCCCTGTAGTATAACCACAACGCAGCTTCCTACTATTTTTCACTACATATTCTCTTTCCATTCTGCTCACCCTTTTATACAATGCAGCCAAACATTATATTCAGCAGTCGCTATCAGCACAATTCGTATTATTTATCATTGGGACTATTATGCTAATTACTTTACTGCCACATGCTCCTCCATGTACTTTTACCTTTCCTTATCTGCCAGGGTATACAACTTAATTTTCCTTATTACTACTATATCTATTTTATCAAATGTTTTCAACCTAATCTTGACACAACTTTATGTTTTTTTTATAATCTACCATGAAAGTTCCTTCAAAATACAAGACAATGCAGACTTGCCTGCACATTTGTCCTGATATTTGACAGCAGCATGGTATAAGCATTCAAGAAAACACCCAAACTGCTTATACCGACTTATGATTGCTATATCTGGTTATGCAGCTTTATTCCAGATTTTAACTTACAAACTAACACAGAAATGAGGATTATTATGTCAGCAACCTTATATGGTGTAGGAGTGGGTCCTGGTGACCCTGAACTAATAACAATTAAAGCATACAAAACCATTGAACATGCTCAAACCATTGCCATTCCCTCGGCAAAAGATACCTGCATGGCTTATCACATTGCCAGGCAGCTAATTCCAGAACTAGAACAAAAAACTATTTTGGAAATTCCTATGCCAATGACAAAAGACACAGCAATCTTGGAGGAAAGTCACAAAAAAGGCACAGATATGATTGCAAAGGAATTAAAACAACACCATAATGTTGTCTTTCTAACCTTAGGTGACCCCACAATCTACTCTACATACATATATATCCATAAGTCTATCCATGCATTGGGATATTCCACATGCATCATTAACGGTATACCATCTTTTTGTGCCGCCGCTGCTGCCCTGAATACAGGATTAGTAGAAAAAGACCAGCCATTGATTGTGATTCCCTCCTCTTATCCAGTAGAAAATCTACTTACCCAAAAGGGAACAAAAGTATTAATGAAATCCGGCCGAAAGCTTCCCTATGTAAAGGAGGCTCTTAAAAGCCAAGCTCTCCAGGCTGTCATGGTTGAAAATTGCACCATGACCAATGAAATCCAATATCGTTCTCTAGATGAAATACCGGACAATGCCGGTTATTATTCTTTAATTATTGCAAAAGAAGATGCTGTCAACACTTAGTTGACAGCATTTATTATATCTCCTTTTATTCTTTCCTTCCGTTTTTTCTTTCGTTCCTTTACAATTCAAAGTATGTTTTATATAAATCTACATGGCTCTCAATCGTTATCTGAATTCTTACACTTCATCGTAGGTTCGCTTCCTTGTAACAACAACTGTAATGCCTGCTGCCCCAACAGCCACAATAATAACTGCAATTACCATGATAGGAATTACATTCATACCTTTATACTCTACAGAATTGATATCAAACACATCCACCTTCACGTCCTTAATCTCAATTCCACCTGCAGAGTCATCCAATTCCGTAATTGGCACTGCTCCAAGAGTTTCTAGTAACTTTTTATCTGCCTGCAATTGGTCAAATAATACTGTTCCATCCATCAAACGGAAGCTTACCTTTGACAGGTTGATATTGGCCTCATTTCCGCCAACCGCATTCCACCAGGAATTTGCTCCAAAGTGAAGATTCTGGGCCCCTGCTAACCACTCTAATACCGGCTTAAAATCAGAATCCACCTTGTAATCACCAGCTGCTTTTGTGGTATCCTCCAATATTGTCTGGTCATAGCACAGCTCATCATTGGCAAATACTTTAAATCCGTCAGGCAGCAATTCTATACGAATCAGTGCTCCATTTTTAATGTAATCTGTAACTAAATTATAATTGTACAGGTTAGCATCATAATAGCCGCCAAATTTATCACTGTTAAATCCAAGATAGGAGCCTGGTGAGAAATATAGTCTTCCGTCATACTCCTTTTCTCCCATAATACAGAAGATTGCTCCTAGTGCATGAACCTCCCATGTTGGCTGGGCATAAAATTCAATTACAGCACCCTTGGAAGTATCCTTTCCTTTAAATGGATTCTCAAAATTATAAATGGAAGTAAAATCCCCTGTTGTCTCCGAGTGAAGAGATAAATCAATAGCAGCTACGTCTACCATCTCCACTTCCTTCTTTTCTTCCTTTTTCTCTTCCTTGTCTGCAAATACCGCTGCACTGCTCATGCATACCAATATTCCTGCAAGTACTATAGATAATAATCTTTTTTTCATTCAAGTTACCTCCTTACAGATTTGTAAATGAGTCAGACTGCAGTTTCAAGTCCTCAACTACTTTTACACTGGATTCCACATTTTCTTGTACGGTATTCATCTCGTTCACCAAATTGGATGTGCTGTCTGCAGAAGCAGTAATACCATCACTACACTCATTCACTGCCTTGGAAATACCTTCCATCTGTTCTACTAAATTTTCAATATGTCCATTTAAATCATCCATTCTCTGAAGACAATTGTCCATAGCAAGGTTGATGCCCTCCGCATCCTCACGGTATCTCTTACCGGAAACTGCATAATTATCATAATCAGGAAGAATCGTGCTGGAAATATATTGAATAATTTCATTAGCATTATCACTTAATTCATTTACCGCACTAATTACAATGCTATTGACATTTTGAATCTTGTTGGCAGTCTCCTTACTTACATCCGCTAAGCCTCTAATCTCGTCTGCTACCACGGCAAAGCCTTTACCTACCTCTCCTGCCCTAGCAGCCTCAATGGAAGCATTAAGAGCAAGAAGATTTGTCTGGCTGGATATATTTAATATCTCATTTGTCAATTCATCTACTCTATCCACACTTCTGCTGTTCTCGATGGCTTGATTGAGACGATTTAATATATTCTCCATCATCTTGTTCGTTCCGTTTTTATTTGTGACAGCAGTCTTCTCCAATTCCTCCGCACGCTGCTTCATCTCCACCGCATGCTCATAAATTTGGCGTGTTTCCTGTGTCACACCACCTACTGCATCACCAACTGCAACTGTGTTTTGATTGATTCCGTTAATAGTGTTAGATACATCATCCATAGTAGCAGCAACCTCAACCATAGCAGCTGAAATATCACTAGAATCTTGATTTGCCTCATTGATTCTGGCATTTACTATCTTAAAGCTCTCTCCTAAGTGATCGGAAGAATTGACAATCTCTCCCATAATTCTCTGCAATGTGACGATAAACAGATTTACACCTTTTACCAAACGTCCTATCTCGTCCTCGGTATGTACTTCGATTCTCTGTGTTAAATCTCCGTCCTTATCATTGATTTTCTGAATGATTGTTCTTAATTTCTTCTCGTATCCGATAGTCGGATTAATAATAGTCAGCATTGCAATAATAACACTGCAGAAGAATACAATTGCCATAATAATTAACATGCCAACCGCAATGGCAATAGCATTGTTATAAATATTCTGCTGCTTTGCTTTTGCTATACCTGTACCGGTCTGCGCCTCCTGCACCATTTTCTCCACTTTGTCGTTCAATGAATTAAACAGTTCAGATAATACCCCATTCACCTGTGCTGTAACCTCTCCTGAATTGTTAGCAGCACTCAATTGCAGTGTTTCACTGTAAATTGCCATATACTCCTCAAAAATAGAAGACATCTCCTTGTAGCTCTTTTCATCTGCACCAAGCTCTTTATACTTATCTATGTAAGCTTTTACAGATGACGCTGAGGTTGAAATTCTCTCCTCCACAGCCGCCTTGTCCTCCTTCGTATTCATTACACTGTGTGTCAGCAATAACTGCTGCATCTCCTGCACGTTTGTACATAAAGCATCCAGTGTAATAATAACCGGTACTCTTTCTGCCGCAATCTCGTTTCCGGCATCTCCCAATTGCTTCAATGATCCTAAACCTACAATGGATACACCCATCCCAATCAATGCCAGAAGCAATAAAGGAATAATCACTTTTGTCTTTAAACTCTTCATGTGTTTCCTCCTTATATGACAACTTTTTTATTTTTCAGTTTGATTTTGAGTATACCACACTTTGTATAGTTTTGCATTCTTTTTTTCATGTTTTTAGTGAAATTATACTATACTCACTACTTTTTTTCCCATCCACTAAATAATATCATTTTATTTTCTTTTTCACTATAAAGTATGATTTGGGAACCTGGGCCATACTCCAATAGAGAAAACCCCTCCTTGTTAAACTCTCCCATATCAACCTGAAAGCCATTTTGCTCTAACTCTTTTACCTGATTAAGATTAAAATACAGTTCTCTATTTCCAGATTTATCTATACTATATAATTTTTCATCAAGAACCTTATCTGAGATATGAGCATTTTCAGAATTTTTGTTATCCTTATTTTCAGATATGGATACATACATCTTTCCCTGTCTCACACCTGCCCATGCTAAATGAGAGGAATGAACTATCATTTCTGATTTTCCGCTTTTATCTATCCTGTATAATTCCTCCATATCATTGTTCCAGTTCATCAGCTGGACATACCAGTTGCCTTTCTCATACTCCCACCTTTGAATACTATAATCCTCAGTATTATATTTTTCAAAAAAAGCCGACAGATTTTTGACAACAGGGTTTTCCTCCTCTTCTGCCTTGTTGGAAGTATTTATTCTTATTTGTTTTATCCCTTCCCCTTCATTTTCCTGTACATAAAGGTATTCCTTATCCATGGAAATAACCATATAATAATTGTCTATTCTGGCTATTTCCTCCAACTTGCCGCCCTGCAGACTATAAATCACCTGTACATCATTGTTCTGAGTGTCTGTGACATAAATTTTCCCATTCATATCCCTTCTAATGTTATAAGAATATTCCTTATCCCAAAGCAACACCTCCAGCTTTTCCTCCTTCCATTGAAAGGCATATAACCTTCCTGAACAATCTGCTATATACAGATAATCTTCCTCCCACTTATAATCTTCAATATGCAGGGGACAAGAAGTTGTCCCTTTTGGTATAGTCCTCTCATCCTTCACGCCAGGAAAGGTTTTCTTTTCCAATGTAAGTTTTTCCAATATCCCTTTATTGATAACTGCCTCCTGTGTGTCCTCTTCACCTGTCTGTTTTTCTGTCACCAGCGTGCTCTTTGTCTGAGCTGTCTGAACTGTCTGAGTGCTGTTTTTATTTTCTCTGTTCTCATCTGCTTTTTTTGCGCACCCTGCTGCCATACATGTAACAACGATACACATTCCGATAAAAAATAATTTCTTTTTCATAATCAATTCCCCCTTTAATTTAAATGTAATTGAATCATCTCAAAGCATTTTACCCTATTACTAACATGTACATATCTAAACTCTTTATCCCAGCCATCCCTGATTGCCATATATCTGCTGTATGTATACTGACTTCCTGAATTGTATGTATAAAATACATATCCCAATGCCAGCACACTGTGGTCACCATAATATCCGCCGCTTTCCTTACTTATAATAGCTAAATGGAAGGGATAGTTATTATCTATTTCCTGTTTCATCTGTTTCCATGATACATATGTACTTCTGCTCACTGTTTTAAAGCTGACCCCAACCTCCCTTAAAAAGGATATATAACCGCTGGCTATATTTTTATTCAATGTGCCTATACTATTATTTGTACCCATATAATTATATAATTTTTTAAAGGTATTTTCCCATTTCTTATTTTTTAATGGGGCGTATTTTGCAGTATTCCGCTCATACCAATATTTCAGCAAATTAGTTGCCGCAGTGGGTGCACAATGATTCCTAATCTTAGAGCTTTTATTTTGTCCAAAAACAGTTGTAAAGTTTGTCATCAGAAAATATGCCGGCTTATTATATCCGCTTACAAACTTTTGATTTCTACTATAATAAGAGCTTTCATATAGTTTAGGATTCTCAATCTTTGATTTTCCACTTGCCGCTCCTGTTGATACATTCTCCCACTCCTCCTTAGTGAAGTAATCTATCTGTTCTGCATTCTTGGCTGCATCCTCCAATTCCTCTCTAAAGATAATCCTATTTTTATCATTGCCCAAACTGTAATAATCTATTTTCCCCTTATCTTTCACTCCACAGTAATATTCCATACCTCCAAAATAATAGAGTTTGATTTCCTCTGGCTTATTATATTCCTCCAATACCTTAAGCTCTGCCTTCTCCAAAAAGCAGACACCATTTGTAATACCATATTCAACAACCGGATAGACATCCTGACATCTTCCTAAAATCATATAACCCTTCTTACATTTTATAAATACTGCACATACATCCTCATCTATATTGTATAAATTTTGTTGATACAATATTTGCGGGCTCTCCTCCCCCAAATATTGACATGCTGCCTCATCAATAGCTTCTTTATCCCAGACAATGGCCTGCTCTTTTGCCAAAATAGTAACACTGCTAGTTAACATCATCACTGTCATAACTATAATTAGCTTTTTTAACACAATGATTCCTCTTTTCTTCATATAGAATTCTCCCCTCCTAAATTTTTATTTGTTTAATATACCCAACATATATTGCATGCCTTGTAATATAGCGACACTTATTAGTTTTATTTATCCACATTATAGCAACCAGATTCTTAAAACTCAATAGCTCATGCCCCAACGGCGATATACATGCCCCAACAACAAGTTTTTTATTCTCCCTCGCAAATAAAAAAGACACCTGCCAAAATAAGCAAGTGTCCTTTCCTGTTGAGAGCAATCTTACTTTTGATTACTCTTTAATTCTTTCAACATAACTGCTGGAACCTGTGTTTCTCCAAATAATACATGGCTTCCTCTTTTTTCCACCAGATTCATGGATGCTGTTGCAAGAACCTTCTTAATTTCTTTTTTCATCCTTAGTTCCTCCTCTCTTATATTTGGCAATGTATTTTATTTCTTGTTTCGATTACATTTGCCTTGATAACATCCTATCAGAAAAAAATCAAAAGAACTGTCTAAGTCGAAACTAACATAAAAAAAGACTAACACAGGTTTTTAATTGATATATTTAAGGTGTGAGCATTATTATTACAACGTTTGCAGGGAACCTATTGCCACAACTATTAATATTATAATGTATATTATCACCCAGCTTGAACTAAACAAATTCCTGTAGGGATGTCTGATTTTTGTATCTTCCTGTTCTTCCCTCAGATTATAATAGATCTCCCTCCTTCTACATATTGCAATGATAATTGCCGCTACAGTGCAGACTATTAAAAATAATAAATAAACAATATTCACAATGGAGGAATCTATATATTTTTCCAGAATACCAATTACATCACTTAATATAAGATTATTAAATATATGAAGAACTATGGACCATTTAATTGAATACTCCAACGTCACGTAGGCGAACACTAGTCCAATGGAAAATGCAAATATCCCCTGCACTAAATTTCCATGAAACACAGCAAACAACAATGAGGATGCTATCACGGCAAATATTTTCCCTCTAGCCTCAAATACTCTCAATACAAGTCCTCGAAAAAAAAGTTCCTCCACAATAGGACCAATAATAGAAACATATAAAAACATTGTTATGGTTGTGCTCACCATTGTTGCCTGCTTTGTGGAACCCACAGCGGACAGCTGAACTACATTTAACAAGTTTTCTATAATATTTCCCACAAAAATAAAAATCAACTGCGTTGCAACACTAAAGGAGAGAGCAGCTAAAAATATTTTAGGGGTTATCTTCTTATTCTCATGTCTAATACTTTTGATTCCATAAAATTTTTTATAGTTTGTTCTTACTATTAAAACGCCTAAAACACAAGAGAGCAGGTAGGACCACCCGCTGTTCTCCAAATAGTCAAATGTCTTATCAATATCTCCTTTTCCTGAAAGTGCCAGTCCAAATCCCAAAACAGCAAACAAACCAATCATAACTCCAATCATAATCAAGTTGTATAATAACAATAAATGAGCAAGTTTATTGTTTTCCTTTTTTAATTCCCTATTTTTCCTTTTTGTCTCCTGCTTTTTATAAAATTCATCGTTTATATTGTGTGCTTCTGTTTCGTTGTGGCTGTATTCTTGATTCCATTTATTTTCCATTTTCCACTCCTTGTTTATGCCTTTTTATTTATTATTATACTTTATCATATATTTTTGAAAAATGGTAAGTAATATGTTTTCTATTTACACTTCCATGGTAAAATTTTTTTGCTGTCCAAAAAAAGCTATCATGCTGTCCAAAAGTAAAATAAATAACATCCATGAAATAAAGGGCTGGAGCTGTTTAGCCAACATAAAAACAACATTGCACAATATTAGTGAAACAACTCCTTTTATTTTCATCTGTATTAATATTTTACCTTGATAAACTGGTCTGTATTTTGACTTAACCGGTGCGATTAAAATAATAAATAATAACATGCCAATGGATATAATGATTTCTGGTATCCAGCCTTGTACATTATTTCTTCCAGCTTCCAAGAAAATTTTTGTCACATGATGCAACAGCAAGGGCATTGCACATATCCCAACAGAATACATCAGACAGGAAAAATAAGTTTTACAGTGCGTTCCCCCTAAAAATGGACGAAGCATATATAACATGCACATTATCACAGCAATGTATGTAAAATAACCAATACATGAAAATAAGAAAAGAATAATCATACTTTTCTCCAATTCCCCAAACAAAGTTTCCAGATAATACACTATTTTTATGTACGTAGTTTCTTCGTTCTCCTCCGTTAAATATCCCGCAATTTTCTCTGCGATTTTTTTATTCATATCAATACCCATGCACATTACAAGCCTGCTTGTAACACTGCCCAGACAATAGAAACTATTTTATCCAGCTCTTTCATTCAAGTGCTCCATTGTCAAAATGAATTGAAGGTGTGGGCTTTGCATTTATCCTTTCCTCATATTATAATTCCTCCAACCCGTCAATAAGTTACTTTCATTTATATTCTGTCTTTATTTCATTTTCTCGTATTATAGATAAATCCCAAAGCAATTTCAATCCCTCATGCCCCAACGACAATATACGAGCCCCAATGACAATGTTTTCATATTGACTATAGGGAAATAAAAATCTATAATGAGTGAATAAAGTATCAATAAATAATATAAGGGAAGGAATATATATATATGCTAAACATTTTAATTGTAGAGGATTCTGCTGTAATCCTTGAATATCTCTCAAAAATCATACAGAAGGCAAATTCTGACTGGAACATTTCCACATGTACAAATTATAAAACGGCACTAAACTTAGCCAAGCAAATTTATTTTGATTTATTTATTCTAGACTACGAGTTAAACAAGGAAAACCCAGAAGAAAATGGAATTTCCCTTGGATTGGCACTCCGCAATATGAGTTATTATCAAAACACTCCTGTTATATTTGAAACTAGCTTCTCTAATCATATATTTGATGCGGTAAATCAATTGAATTGTATTTATTATCTAGTCAAACCATATGAAGATGAACAGGTTGTTGAGATGATTAACAAAATTAATTCTTTTCAGGATAACAGTCCCCGCTTAGCCCTACACGACTTAAATGGCATAGACAATTACCTGTATGCAAGAGATATTTTATTTGTAGTATCTAACCGTCACCATTTAGATATATACCAAACTAATGATGATACCTTTACTTGTATACGTCACAGCTTAGACAAACTGGAGGAAGATGCTGGGGGAATGCTTATCAGATGTCACAAGAGTTACCTTGTAAATCCAAAATATATTACAAATATTGATCGTTCAAATTTTTATATTACCTTGACATCAGCACATAAAAAGTCTTACACTGTTTCTGTAGGCAGAAAATATTGTGATATTATTTACGATAAAATAATAACTTACTAAGCGGAGAAAATATATGATTAACTTAGTCACTACCCTATTAGAAACTATTTCATTTTTGATATTAAGCGCCGGATTTATTTCAGAAAAACTTCTCCCTATCAAAAGAATGTATACCATTCTTCCAATTATGGTAGTTAAAATTATATATTTATCTTCCACTCTTTTTATTCAATCTGAGTATATTGATTCCTGCATCAATATTTTAATGGGAATTTTAACAATTGTCCTTTATTTTAAAATTCCTTTGAAAAACTCAATTTTCTGCTATATAAGCGGTTACATAATCATATTGTCCGTCCAACTTCCATTTGCATTATTTAATCAATTGCTCTTTCACATAAACAACGCTGATATTTTATTGATAATTGGTGCCATATATTCTTTCATAGTTTCCATGCTGATATATCATTTTTTCAACCTACACAAATTATACTCTATCTTATATGAAAGTGGTCACTGGGGAACAATATGTCTAACTAATTTATTCGCATTTAGTGTTATATTTGCACTGTATTTTAAATTAGACAAAAAACACTTTTTCGATATTATTCTTTTTATTATAATTTCATTTACCATTCTTCTCTATGTAAATATTATTTTAATTTATCAATTAAAACGAATGCACAAACAAAGAGAGCAACTAAAGGCCTATGAACAATATATTCCTATGTTAAATAATCTTATATTAGATATTCGTTCTAGGCAGCACAATCACTCAAATGAAATACAAGCTATTTTTGCATTGATGTACACTCATGAAAATTATGATTCTCTTACTAAAGCAATGAAAAAATATTTAAATATATCCAAAAATACAATCCGGACCGATTCCTTGCTAAAAATTAATCTATCCCTAGTTGCAGGATTTTTGTATCATAAAGAATGTATTGCAAAACAACAAAAGAAAACCATTGCATTTCATATATTAAACTATACCTTAAAAAGCAATGTGGCAGAATATAATCTAATTGAATTGTTTGGAATCTTAATAGATAATGCTTTAGAAGCAGTTCCCAAAAACTCTGTTATTGATATTACTATAGATTCTTTAAATAATAAAATTATTTTCATCACTCAAAATCCAGGATTTCTTTTAACAAATGAAGATAGAAAATTATTTTTCACAAAAGGATATTCCAATAAACCTGAACTATCAAATTCACAACATACAGGCTTAGGTTTATATCATTTAAAGAATTTAGTTATCAATCAATATCATGGACAGCTTGCTTTGTGGAATGAGGGAACAGATATTTTGTTCCGGATAGAAATATAATCAATAGACTATTTTTTTAATGAGACATCGGGGATTCGAACCCCGGACAACTTGATTAAAAGTCAAGTGCTCTACCACCTGAGCTAATATCCCACATTGATTTAAATG
>CAJTQG010000029.1 GCA_910578605.1 uncultured Lachnospiraceae bacterium
TCATTACACTATTATGAGGAAAAAGGGGATACCGTCCGGACAGCGCATTTGAGTTTTCTGATGGCGTACTATGTCTTTGCTCCTTTGACGCCACCTGGTTCCGAGTGCCTTGCCCTGTATTATATGAACAAAGCCGTGTCATTAAATCCGATACCGGAATATAAAGAGTGGCTTTCGATTATGGAGAAAGGGAACTGATGCAGACGAATATCCCCAATAAGCTACAGCGGACGGACAGGGCAGGCATCCCCGGCGTTCCAGCAAATCAAAAGTTGTTTCGGAGGTATCTAAATGAACACGCTTTATGAAAAATATAAAAATTTGAAGATAGACGGTAGCTGGATTGGTTTAGAACTTGGAGGGGGAATATCATGTTTTTGCACACCTATTGGAGCTGAAATTATTGGCTGGGATAATGGCATACACTACTGCTTTATTAAAGGTTTTGGAGATATGGTTTTCTGCGTTAATCCAGAAACTTGCTGCGATTACTTTGTCTATCCGATTGCCCGCAATTTTTGTGATTTCTTAGGGTTGATACTCGCCACTGGTGGTACAAATACCTTACAACAAATTATTTGGTGGGACAAGAAAACATTTGATGATTTTGTTAATAGTCCAGAAGAACAGGAATATAAAGTTCGGCCCGAAGTAAAAAATGTTTTGGATGCAATTCGCAAAGGGATGGATGTAGTGTCGATAGATACCCCGTTTGAGTATATCAAAGATTTGCAGAGCAATTTCCCTTATGAGCAAATTTCATTTACAAATGAGTATTATGATATTTTAGGAATTGAGCACCCTGATAGAACAGTGCCAGAAGATTGAGAGAGTAACAAGATTTGGAGTAGTTATTTCCAATAAGCCGCAGCCTGACAGGGCAGGCATCCCCGGTTTTCCGGCAGATCGGAGAATCGGGGGGGGCAGAGAAAGGATATATCTATGAAAGAACGTATAAAGAACTGGGTACATGAACTGTACTGGAATGATGATATAAACTGTGCGAGGACAGCAATCATCTGTTTGGGTGAATTATTTGAAACTGCTATTGAACCGCAAACAATCTGGTCTGCTGTTGGATTACATGGTGCCGGAGGATACAGAGCGCAGTGTGGAATAGTTGAAGGTACACTCATGTTTATAGGAATATATCTTCATAAATTAGGAAAGACAGAAAACGAAATAATATCTGCCTGTTATAATTTTGCGTCAGCTTTTGAAAAAGCATTTGGCTCATTAAGATGTTTAGAACTACGCCCTATGGGTTTTTCAGAGAATGATCCACCACATATGTGTGAAAATCTGACTTGTGATGGGATTGAATTTGCATATCAATATATTTTGCAGGTTACAAAGCAATATCCCCAATAAGTCACAGCCTGACAAAGTAGGGCAGGCATCCCCGGCTGTCCAGTGTATCGGGGAACCATATAACAAAGATGTGGAGGAGTGTAAGATGTTTGATTTTATTATAGAGATGATTGCAGATATTGAGGAAATCTTTGTTGATTTGTGGGTAAACAAAGTGATAAACCGAAAGAAAAAAAGTAATATCAATATTAATAATGCAAGTGAATCACAGGGAATACAAGATGGAAAATAAAATGGAGAGAATCAATGCATTGCTGGAGAAGCCATGTTTTATCATGGATTATCTTCCGGAACAGGTGAAAGCGGACAATGGCGGGTAGTTTTTTGATGTGGAGTATTATCTGCTGAACAGTGATAAACATATCGGGTTGAAAGACAGGTTTGTTGCCGTCATTTTGAAACTGATGTGTTATTACCATGTATCTATTCTGTGGAATGGATGGGTTGACCTGCCTTCACCGAAAATGATAGAAGAAGCAGTCTGTGAAATTATGGGGAAGCATTCAGGTACACTGAATGTCCTGTTTGTGGAGGAAGAAGCGTTGCTGGTTTTTGATTGGGACTGCTTAAATCTGTCAGTGTATAACCCGTCAGATAAAGCGCAGTCCATTATGGAGAGGATAGCTTTTTCGGAAGGTTTGTTCTGGAGGGAGGCGGCGGACTAATTCTGGATAAAAAAATATATCCCTGACAAGCCATAGCCCCAAAAGGTGGGCATTCCCTATTTTCCGACAGATCGGAGTTGTCCGATGCCCTCCGGGAGCAGATAGCCGGATACGCCAGGGAGGATGCGGCGCAGAATGTCTATATGGGGAATAAGTTCCTCGCCCTGCGGAAAAGCGAGGTTGTATGGGCGGTTCTGAGCGTGACAGGAACTTCACTGTTTTTGGCAGATAAAGGATTCTGCTTGGAAGACGAGGAGATCAAAGGCAAAGTATTTAATAGTTGTGCCGTAAATTTGGATAGATGGAGTGATGATGTGATGCGGATGGCTGTTTTGGGTGATAAAAGAGCGGAAAATACATGGTTGCAACCTGATGTTGCGTAGTTGCAACCATATTTTGGTGGTGCGCTACCTGAAAAAATTGTATCTTGGTGGGGAAAGGAGGAGCTGGATATGACATTTGGAGAAAAAATTCAAAAGTTGAGAAAAGAATCAGGACTGTCCCAGGAAGAGTTATCTTATCAGTTAGGAGTTTCCCGGCAGGCCATCAGTAAATGGGAGCGCGACAGCGGATATCCGGAGACAGAAAAAATAGTACGCATGAGCAAGATTTTTGATGTTACGCTGGATTATCTTCTGAATGAGGAAGATTCGCAAAAGCCGGAGTTGGCTCCCGATGAAAAGGGGCTGTATGTGAGCCGTGAAATGGCAGAAGGTTTCCTTTCCTATCAGAAAAGAAAAATGGTCAAAATCGGTGTTGCGGTCAGCCTTTTTGTTGGTGGCCTATCCCTTTCTTTCTGGGATGCGGAAATGAGCATGGTATTGTTTATGGTGCTTGTGATCTTAGGGATTATTCTTCTGTTTTCAGTAAAGCTGGCAGATAATCCCTACCGCAAGATGTGGATAGAAAACCTGTCCTTTGATAAGGCTGTAAAATCGGAACTGACCTCTGCCTATGCAGATAAAAAGAAGTCGGCCCATATGCTCAATCTTGCCGGGATCGCACTGATCGCCATAGGATTTTTGCTCTGCCCGATGCTTATTCCTGCAGAAATGTATGTTTTGGATAATATCGTGTTTGCCTGCGGAATGATATTAGCCGGCGTAGGCGCTTTCCTATGTGTGTATGTTTCCGGAATAGTCCGGGCGTACAGGATGCTTATTATGAACGAAGAATATCGTGAAAAAAGAAAGTGAGGATATTATGAAGAAAATATTTATGGTTTTAGTTATGGTTTCTGCCCTGTTCTGTGGCTGCGGTAAAGAGGAAGGTTCAGATGTATCGGAATACTACAATGAAATATCAAAAGCACAGGAAATTATTGTTGTATCTGCTGATACATCAAGCGTGATACAGACGCTTTCCAGTAAAGAGGACATAGGGGATTTTATGATGGCGCTGGATATGGACAAATGGGAATTAGGCAAACTTCCAAGCGGCGCACAAGAAATTGGCAGTTTTGGTCTGTCACAGGAGGAAACAGTGAAATTCGGACAGACCGAAACGGATGGGGAGTTATATGATGTATGCAAAATCTCTGTATATGATGCTTCTTATGTGAAATTTGAAGTTGCCGGATTGGATATGGTATTTGAAATAAGTGAAGATACAGCAGATTATCTGCAAGGCTATTTTGAATTACAATAGTTTTGTCTAGTGTCTGTAAATGAACCCCACGGACGCATATACCCAATAAGCCACAGCCTGACAGGGCAGGGCAGGCTTCCCAGGGTTCCGGCAGATTAGGGGATCGGGGAGCAGGATTTATTTTTTGAATGAGAGGCTTGATATGAAGAATATCTGGATTATAAGCAGTTTTGGGATTTTCTGAATAAGTTGGATTACTAATAAAGCACAAAGGATAAAAGGGAGCTGGCAGAGGCAGGCTGGTTTCCTTGTTCTATTTTGGTGAGAGGAAACAGTTGTCAGGGGCAATCTTCTTTTGTTTTTTATGCACCATTCATGATTAAAGTGATATGACGATCATAACGGAGGTGAATGTAGCCATTGTAACCCTTTTAAGTGATTTTGCAAAGCTGGAAGATGAAATATTCCATTTATATAGAAGGCAGTTACAGTCGGAAATGAAAAAATAGAATCTCTTTAAGCCCACCAAATAAAAAAAACGGCGTCTTTGGTGGGTGTGATTTGGCACGCCTAAATAGCAGAACCATAGATTTCCCTTCAAACCCGTTTTGAGTTTGGAGGCATTTTTTGTTTGTAAGTAGTAGCTTTTATTTTCATTTGCTTTATCGGGGATGGGCGGATTATCTGTTA
This sequence comes from uncultured Lachnospiraceae bacterium, assembly GCA_910578605.1. Taxonomy (GTDB): domain Bacteria; phylum Bacillota; class Clostridia; order Lachnospirales; family Lachnospiraceae; genus MGBC111451. The sequence goes on from CAJTQG010000029.1 coordinate 4,314, forward strand.
AAAAACATCTCCGTCAGTACATGGGGGCTTCCTGATTTAAAAATAGAAGCCAAATATCGACGCAATGAAAATAAATTCTTTATAGACCGTAAAGGTGTGACAGCCTTTGCGGTTTTTCTTTTGTCGTTTTTTGCTGGATTACGCCGCTGGGCGTTATTCATTATCGGTTGCCGTTCACCACCTGCCAATCTGGATTTTTAACAAAAAATTCAGATTGGAGGAAAGGAATATGGAGGGTAACCGCCCAAAAAGAAGAAAGGATAAGTATAATCCTTATAATATATACGAAAAGGACAAGCATTATTACATTTCATTTAAAGACGGACAAGGAGCTTTACATAAACTGGAAATCAGCAGGGCATTGTATGACACGTTTGATTCATTTGAATTAGATGATCTGGTGTATCTCAACGTAGTGGACAGGCATATTGAGCAGTCCGAGGTATGGGAAGCGACTTTGAATGTGAGGGCAGTAGAAAAGCCGGAGAGCATAGAAGAAGTCGTGCTGAAAAAGATTCAGATTGAGGCATTACATACAGCAATGAAAACATTGCCGGAAATGCAGCGCCGCAGGATGCAGTTATATTATTTTGAGGGCATGACCTATGAGCAGATAGCAAAAAAGGAAGGCTGTACGAAAATGCCAGTCAAGCGTTCCATCGAAGCTGCTGTTGAACGCCTGAAAAAAGAATTGAAAAAAATTTAAAATCAGGTAGCTACTTTTTGCGTTTAAGTGAGGAAACAGGTGAGGGAGATAAAAAATCCCTTGCCTGTTTTCCGTTTTGCGGTGAATGGGTTTGTACCATGAAAATTTCATACCCATTCACCAAGCACATTCCTGTTGTTATCGTGATGAGCGTAAGCCACGTTAGCAGGTACGCCATGAGCTGGATGGGGATAAAAGCAGCGGAATCGCACAGACAGAAAGAAAATGGTTTGCGGCTGTCCTATCCCCATCTAAGGAGCGGGAAATACCGGGCTATAACTACCAGTTTGCTACTGATAGGGCGATAACAGGCAGCAGGGACAATGATACTCCCGTCCAGTCACAAGTCGAGCGTTAGAAGCGTCGCAACAAATGAGGGCGGCTCCGGGCGATCCCCGGAGGGGTGCGAATCCCGTGGAACTGGCCAGCAGCCAGTCGTTTGGTGACTTCCCTTGTGTTTCATAACGCAATATGCCGGGGTGTCGGGGACAAATAGGCATTACTTATAGATTTGTGGAGGATAAAAAATATGTTAGGCAGAATATACCGGGGAGAGATGTATTATGCAGACTTAAACCCCGTGGTAGGTTCAGAGCAGGGCGGATACCGCCCTGTTCTCATTATCCAGAACAATACCGGGAATTACCACAGCCCTACCGTGATTGTGGCGGCAATGTCAGGAAAGATCAGCGAAAAGCCTGATTTGCCCACACACCATAAGGTGAAATCATACGCAGGGCTGAAAGAAGAATCCCTTGTGCTTCTGGAGCAGTTACGGACGATTGATAAAAAGCGTTTGCAGGAATATATCGGGCGGCTGAACCGGGCAGATATGGAACAGGTAGACCGCTGCCTTGCTGTAAGCCTTGAGCTGTGTGTTGGCAGTGAAGCCGGACAGCGACCTTGAAAAAGCGGCAGGGCGGGCAGGAATTGTCTGCCCCTGCGCTACATAGGGAGGGAAAGGAGGCATATTATGAGGTCAGCAGAACAGCAGAGGATAGAAAAGGAGATAAACGGCTGCCAGATTACTTTGTCTTTTTCGGCAAAGCCAGTGGACGGGGTAATGGATAAGATACAGTCTATTTTATCAAAAGCATATGATGAGCGGGTGCAGAATGACCTGATGGATATGATTGGCTTAGAGCTTCCTTGCAGGTGACAAGCCTTGCGGGTGACACTATAAATTTCAAAATCGCACATTTGCGGTTGAAAGAGTTCCTTCCTATAATAATGGCACAGGCGGATAGCCGCCAGCGAACCTTGAAAATTCCATATAGTGCATCCCGTATGAAATTTTTATTACGGGAGGATATAGCCAATGAAAAGAGTTTACACTTTATACAGAGTTTCCACAAAGAAGCAGGTAAACATCAGTGAGAACCATGACAACGACATCCCCATGCAGCGGGGAGCCTGCAAGGAATTTGTAAAATATCGGCAGGATTGGGAAATCGTAAAAGAATATGAGGAAAAAGGCGTTTCCGGCTTTAAGGTGTCCGCCAAGAACCGTGACGCAATCATTGATTTGCAGGAAGCGGCACTGAACAAGGAATTTGATGTGCTGCTGGTGTTCATGTTTGACCGTATCGGACGAATTGATGACGAAACACCCTTCATTGTAGAATGGTTTGTCAAGACGGCGGGCGTTGAGGTGTGGAGCGTCAAAGAAGGCGAGCAGAGATTTGAAACGCACGTTGATAAGCTGACAAATTATATCCGGTTCTGGCAGGCGTCCGGCGAGAGCGAAAAGACTTCCATCCGAATCAAGACCAGAATCCAGCAGTTGAAATTAGACGGACTATATACGGGCGGGGCATTGCCCTATGGATACCGGATCGTGCCGAGCGGGATGAAAAACCGGAAAGGGCAGGAGCTGAAGAAATATGAAATCGACCTTGAGCAGTATGTAGTGTACCGGAAAATTGTTGAAAAGACAATCAACAACGGCACAGGCAGTTATGTCATGGCGCATTTCCTGAACGACCAGGGATATAAGACAGCCAACGGGAAGAAATTTACCAGCAAGTCGATTCTGCGGATACTGTCAGCGTCACTTCCGAGGGGCTGTACCAGTGAGGGCGAAACTTCGGAAGCATTGCAGCGATTAAGGATTATCAGTGACGAAGAAGCAGTAAGGATTGACGAGATTCTGAAACAGAGGGCGCAGGTCGATGAAGAAAAACGCCAGCTTGCCATACGGACAAAGGGTGAGGCGATGTTGTCCGGCAATATCTTCTGCCAGCATTGCGGCGGGAGGATAACAACCACCCACCATAAAGACCATTATTTCCGTAAGGACGGGAGCGAATATCTGAAAGATGTATTGAAGTACCGCTGTTACCACAAGGCGAACAAACTTTGTGAGTGCGATGGGCAGACAAACTACATTGCCGCAAAGGTTGATGAAACAGTCAGCCAGATAATGCGTCAGGTATTTGAGGGCATGGACGGTGCGCCGGAAGAAGAAAAGTACAAGGAAATCCTGAAAAAACAGCAGGCGGCACATACCGCCAGCAGACGGAAAACCGTGTTTGAACTGGACAAAGATAAAAAGCAGTTGGAAGTCTTGCAGCGTGAGATTGGAAAAACACTGTTGGGAGAAAGCCTATATTCACCGGAAGATTTGAAAGAGGCAATCAATGTGGTAAAGATAAGAATTGCAGACAGTGAAGAACGTCTGGAAAAGCTGGACAGCGATATGAACCAGAAGAAAGAGATGGTAGAAGCCATCCTGCCAGCCTACCGCCGCTTTAAGAGCTGGGCAGAGGAATTTGACACGGCGGACTTAGAGCAGAAAAAAATGATTGCCTGCCAGTTGTTCGACCGGATTGAGCTGGGGAAAGATTATAACATTATCATGCACATGAATGTTACCTACCAGCAGTTTTGTTCAGAGTGGAAATCGAAAAATAGCAGTCAGGTTACAGCTTGATGATGATATAAAAGTGTGCTTTTCATTGAGCAGAGGCATTATGAGTGTATCCTTGTTGCATATATACAAAATGCAAGTTGATATGGAAAGCACAATACACAAAATTTCCCAAAAATCAAAAAACTGCTTGCAAAAGTTACGAAATCATGATAACATAAACAAGTCGTGAGAACGACATTAAGAGAGAATATTTCTCCCACTCTTTTCGGTGTGCGAGCGCACCCGTTGGTAGAGCGCGCGGCTGTTAACCGCGTTGTCGTAGGTTCAAGTCCTACTCGGGGAGCTAAGAAAGTCAGAAAAGGAAGCTGTAAACAAAGTAATTTGCTTACAGCTTCCTTTTTAGCTTATAAGAAATGAAAATAGTTTTATTACTTTTGCCCTGTTCTTTTGTGTATCAATGGATTTTCGCCACTTTAAGCACTAGTTCTAGCTCTCTTGTCAATCATGTAAAGAACTGGCAGTGCTGCTTTCTATGAAGCTATTCATACAAGGTGAGATTAAACCTGGTTTGGTAGTGGATAAACACAGATGAAGAACAAAGAAATAGCTGTTTGCTATTAGAAGCGAGAACCCAAAGAAATGGGTTGGAGCATAAAAAATCGGAGTAACAGGATTTGAACCTGCGACCTCACGGCCCCCAGCCGTGCGCGCTACCAAACTACGCCATACTCCGTAATCTAAACAATCTATTATATACCTAAAGTCTTTAAATCTCTATATAATATATCATAAATGAAAGAAAATGCAAAGTAAAAATTTAGAATTTTTATAATAAATTTATTGCCTATAAATATTCCTGTCAATGTTCTTAATTATCTATGCTCTTAATTATCAATGTTCTGAACTGTTAAATTGCCTAGTAATCAGAATTGGTAAAATTCACTCTGTGACTGTTGGTTGACGAAAGGATATCAATATGTTATTGTATGGTTGATTATGAGGTAGATAAAAGATTTTTATAAATTCTGTAATAGCTTTTCACAAGAAGAATGTTATGCAATGGAAGGAAACGGAAAGGAATTTTATGAAAAATAGGAAAAACATAAAATGGATACGAGTATTTTTATTGGGAGTATTTTTCCTTTGTCTTATTTTAATTGGGAGAACTTATTATTTGTCGTATCAGCATGAGAGACAGCAAAAGAAATTAAGGGAAATAAAATACCAGATGCAGAAGGAGACATTAGAAAAAGACACAAGAAATCAAGAAACAACTGTGTCAAAAACAGAAAATACAGAGAATAAGCAGCAGGAGCAAAATCAAGAAAAGGAGTCAAAACCTGTTATATTAAGCAAGTATGCCTCCCTCTATAAAGAAAATAATCATCTAGCAGGATGGCTTTCTATAAAAGGAATGGCGATTGATTATCCTGTTATGCAGTGCCAGGATGATGAATATTATTTGAACCATGATTTTTATAGGAAGAAGAGCAAATATGGATGTCTTTATGTACGAGAAAAAGCAGATGTGAATACCCCTGGGACAAACTTTATTATATACGGTCATAATATGAAAGATGGGGAAATGTTTGGAGATTTAGATTTATATCAGGATGAGAGTTTTTATCGGGAACATTCTAAGATTTCTTTTGATACGCTCTATGAAGAGAGAATCTATGACATTATTGCAGTTTTTCCTTCACAAGTATACAATTCAAATGATGATGTTTTTAAATATTATCAGTTTTATCAGGCGAACACGAAGAAGGAATTTGATGAATTTTACAATAATATTAAAAAGCTTTCCCTATATGATACAGAGGTGAATGCAAAGTTTGGGGATACATTCCTCACTCTTTCTACTTGTGCCTACCATGTGGAGGATGGACGTTTTGTAATAGTTGCCAAAAAAATAAAATGAAATGCAGCATAATGCATATATTCTGTCAGAATTTGTTGACAGAAAAAATAGGAGCAATTATAATTTTTGTATGTGCATATAATGGTGTATGTTGAGTTCTAAACTCAATGGAAAGGAGAAGGAAAATGGGTTTAATAAAAGCAATTCGTACAGCTGTAGATACAAGTTTGGCAGATCAATGGAAGGAATTTTTTTATTGTGATGCGATAGATAAGGAAATATTGGTGGTGAAGGGGCAGAAAAAGGTTGGAAGCAGATCCTCGAACACGAAGGGCAGCGATAATATTATCACAAATGGAAGTGGTATTGTTGTGGCAGACGGACAATGTATGATAATCGTGGATCAAGGGAAAATTGTAGAGGTCTGTGCAGAGCCGGGAGAGTTTACTTATGACAAGTCTTCAGAGCCGAGTATCTTTTCGGGGAATTTAGGAGAGAGTATTATCAATACCTTCCAAGCAATTGGAAGACGTTTTACATATGGAGGAGACACTGGAAAGGACCAGAGAGTATACTATTTTAATACGAAAGAGATTATGGATAATATGTTTGGCACTCCTAATCCCATTGCCTTTCGAGTGGTAGATTCTAAGATTGGATTGGATGTGGATGTTTCTGTTCGATGCAATGGTTTGTATTCTTATAAAATTGTAAATCCCCTATTGTTTTATACAAATGTTTGCGGCAATGTTCAGCAGGAATATAGTCGCCAAGAGATAGCTTCACAGTTAAAGAGCGAATTGCTCAATCATTTGGCACCAGCATTTGCCAGAATCTCAGAGATGGAAGTGCGTCCGAATCAGTTAATGGGCAAAAATCAAGAGATTTGCGATGCTTTAAAGGAGGAACTGTCTGCAGATTGGACTCAGAGAAGAGGAATTGAAATCCAGTCAGTAAGCTTAAATTCTGTCACCATTCCAAAGGAAGATGAGGATATGATTAAGCAGCTGCAGAAAACTGCAGTGATGCAGAATCCCAATATGGCGGCGGCTACGTTAGTGGAGGCGCAGGCTGAAGCTATGCGCACAGCAGCTGGCAATAAAAATGGAGCCATGATGGGCTTTATGGGTATGGGAATGGCACAGCAGGCAGGTGGAGCAAATGCACAGAATTTATTTCAGATGGGTCAGACCCAGATGACAAATCAGCAGGCATTCCAGCAGTCACAACCAGTCAGTCAGTCACAACCAGGGCAGCAGTCTACTCCCATTACTTCGGCGCCAGGACAGTCCCCTTCTCAAACAAAAGAAGAGTGGGTATGTGCATGTGGGAATGTGAATACTGGAAAGTTCTGTACGAACTGTGCAGCACCGAGACCTGAGCAGAAGACATTTTGGGTATGCTCCTGCGGTGCATCCAATAAAGGAAAGTTTTGTAGTGAATGTGGACAGCCAAAGCCAGCTGGGGAGCCATTATATCGCTGTGACAAATGCGGCTGGGAACCAGAGGATCCAAAAAAACCACCTAAGTTTTGCCCGGAATGCGGGGACCCTTTTAATGAGTCAGATATAGTGAAATAGAATGAGGTGAGGAAGCAATGGCAGAGTTAATTGAATATAAATGTCCCTGTTGCGGCGGCGCCATATCATTTGACAGTTCTCTGCAGCAGATGAAATGTCCTTATTGTGATACTACATTTGAGGTTGAGACATTAAGAAATTATGATGAGGAGCTGCAAAACAGGCCGGAAGAGCAGATGGAGTGGGAGGATTTTACAGGAGGAGAATGGCAGGAGGGGGAGACAGAGGGGATGAAAGTGTATGTATGTCAATCCTGCGGCGGGGAAATCGTTGGAGACGAAAACACAGCCGCTACCAAATGCCCATTTTGTGATAATCCTGTAGTAATTAAAGGACAATTTAGCGGAGAGTTAAGGCCGGATTATGTAATTCCCTTTCAGTTAAATAAGAGTGGGGCAAAGGAAGCCATGAAAAAACATTTGAGGGGAAAGACGCTGCTTCCTAAAGTATTTAAGGACGAAAATCATATAGATGAGATAAAAGGTATTTATGTGCCTTTCTGGTTGTTTAATACTAAGGCAAACGCCAATATTCATTATAAAGGTACAAAGGTGCGTTCTTGGAGTGATTCTAAATACCACTATACAGAAACTTCTACCTATCAGATTGTGAGAGAAGGGGATATTGCCTTTGAGAGAATTCCGGTGGATGGCTCTTCCTTGATGGCGGATGACTTGATGGAGTCTATTGAACCTTTTGACTGGAAAGATGCAGTTGAATTTCAGACGGCATATCTTGCAGGGTATCTTGCAGACAAGTATGATGTAGATGCACAGCAGAGCAAAAGCCGTGCCAATGAGAGGGTAAAGGAAAGCACCCAGGCAGAGTTTCGAAGCACAGTGAATGGGTATTCTAGTGTAGTACCTACAAGCAGCAATATTCAATTGAGGGAGGGCTCAGTTAAATATGCGTTGTATCCGGTATGGATACTAAATACAACATGGCGTAATCAAAAGTATACTTTTGCCATGAATGGACAGACTGGGAAATTTGTGGGAAACCTTCCTTTGGATAAAGGAGCATTTTGCAGATGGCTGTTTGGCATTTGGGGCGGAGTGTGCGCAGCAGCTTATGGACTGTGGCTTATGATCAGTTCCTTAATATAGAGCAATATATAAGCCATATTTTGTACATAGTTTGTGCTGGTTTTGTTGGCATGTATGGAAGGTTGAGAGAAATATATGATAAAGAAAGGATATTATGTATACTGCCCTTCTTTCAACCTATGTAATGGGGCAGTATCACAAGTAAGCTTGTGATATGCATTGGTATAGAGATGAAAAAGATAAAAGGAATGATTATTTTCTGCCTTTGTATGCTTGTGATGCTTGGTGTTGTAGATAGAGAGCAAAATATATACGCCGTTAGTATTCCTCAAGAGCGCCAGGAGGATAGATTGGTAGATTTAGCGGGAGTGATTGGAGATGAGAAGGAAAGCAAGCTGAAGAGCAAGCTGGATTCCATAAGTGAGGAGTGGAATTGTGATGTGGCAATTGTTTTCGTTGAAAGCCTGCAGGGAAAAGACGTCACAGCCTACGCGGATGACTTTTATGATTACAACGGCTATGGTATGGGAACGGATGACAGCGGGATTTTACTTTTAATCAGCAGAGGAGACAGAGAGTGGGCAATTTCCACTTATGGTAAGGGAATTAAAGTTTTTACAGATAAAGAACAAAGCTATATTATGGATAGAGTGCAGCCGGAGCTGAAAAATAATGATTATTACAATGCAGGCAGCACCTTTGCAAGTCTGTGCGAGGAAAGCCTGGAGTTGTATGACAAAACGGGAAAGGGACATGATACAAGAAACTTCCTAAAGGCTTTTTGGTACTGTTGTGTGTTCAGCGGCGTGGTGGCACTGCTTTGTGTTATAGGAATGATAGGCAAATTAAAAACAGTGAAATTTCAAAAAGGCGCTAGAGATTATGTGAAAAGAGGAAGTATGCATATTACGTCACAGAAGGATTTGTTTCTGTACAGAAATGTGACAAAAACGGTGAAACAGACTTCCTCAGGCAGTTCTGGTTCTTCCGGCAGCAGCACTCATAGAAGCTCCTCCGGCAGAAGCCATGGAGGAAGCAGGGGAAAGTTTTGATAAGTATTTAATGCTTGCTTTTTGATAAAAGATATGGTAAAATGAATTTCGGTGTTATTTCGGACCTTTAGCTCAGTTGGTTAGAGCAACCGGCTCATAACCGGTCGGTCCAGGGTTCGAGTCCCCGAAGGTCCATTTATAAAGCTTCAGCTTCTGGAGATGAATAAAGGTTATGTACTTTGTATTTAAATATAATTAAATATAGAAGCAATGAAGTGAAAAGGGGTCTTAGCTCAGCTGGGAGAGCATCTGCCTTACAAGCAGAGGGTCACAGGTTCGAGCCCTGTAGGCCCCATATGCCGGCGTGGCGGAACTGGCAGACGCACAGGACTTAAAATCCTGCGGGACTTATACTCCCGTACCGGTTCGATTCCGGTCGCCGGCACTGTGAAATAGACAGTGGAATGTTATCAGAAAAGCTCAATTCTTGTGATAGAGAATTGAGCTTTTCTGTTTTTTTGAATTCTTATTTAAGAAATGGTTTCATAATTACGATAAATACATATAGATATAAAATCAAAGAATGATATTATTTTAATAAAGAATAATATTATTTTATATAGTTATATTGATTGGTATATATATTTACATGAATAATAGAAAAAATGAGTTGAGAGAATAGAGGGCAGGGTGGCAGGCTGAGGCTCTAGGAATAGGGAATGGACAGCGCACTAGAGCCTATAGCTTGGGAAAGGAGCTGCTATGAATCAAATGATTAACGTTAATTACATATCAAGAGGATGTCATCATCTTAAGAAAGCTTTACAAGCGCAAGGGAAGCTTAACTCGCCGGCGGACTTTATGGAGAGTATAGCCAGGAAAAAGGCAGAAAATGAAAAAAAGGAAAATGAGATACAGAAAACGGAACAATCCTCAAGTTCATCAAACACCCAGGATATGTCAATGGAAGAATATAAACAATATATTCATGACATGATATTTTCCTTTCCTATGTCGGCAACAAAGGAGATGGAATCTATACACATCTATATTTCGGAAGAAGGCTTTGAGGCAATGAGAGAAGATCCGGAATACGAGAAGTGGGTGTTAAATGATTTGCGAACCTTGTTTTTACAGACAGATTCCTGGGTTTCTTTTCATGGCGGTGCAACTTCCGTGATATATTATGGTGCAACAAAGGAGGAATGTCGTTATGAGAGTTGGTATTCGGGCAATCAAAATAAAAACGAGGGGAACCCATTAAATGGAAAGAACAAAGATGGTTATTGGGATAGGAGAATAGAACAAAAAAAGAAAATTGCTGAGGAATATAAAGCATTTCAGGAGAAGAAGGCGATTGCAAAGGAATGGCAGAAAAAACAGGAGTACACAGAATTTATATTGAAAAAGGGAAATAAAAAACATATACCTTTGGTGTATCCTGTTTATGATATTAAAGCGCTGTTGAACATGATTGGTGCAAATAAATAATGATTTTTCTGCTTGCTATTTTGTATAAAAAATAGTATGATAACACAAGATAAAAGAAACAATAGGGCTGAAAAACAGTAAAAGTAAAAAAGATAAATAACAAACGCCGTAAATAACAGCCCAAAATACAAAGAGAAAGATGACGTCGACGAGAGCTGCGGTTTTGGAACTGTCACAGAGAGTCAGTATTTGGTGTGAGCTGATACAGTGAAAATGCCTTTCCACTTTCAGAGTCAGCAAAGAAATTTGCAGGTTCGTACCCTTTATCCTACCAATGAGAGGTCAGCCTTAGCTGGCAATATAGGTGGCAACGCGGAACATGATAGATATCCTTTCGTCCTATAGTTTAATAAAACTGGGATTGAAAGGATTTTTTATTTATGATGCAAAGTCCCATCAAGCGGCTAAATAGAAGAGCAAGTTTACTTGCACAAAGTTAAGTTCAAACAAAATAGACATTTTACAATAGGAATTATGGAGGAAAAGAATATGATTGATTTGAAATTTTTAAGAGAAAATCCAGAGGCAGTAAAACAAAATATGAAAAACAAATTTCAGGAGCATAAGCTGTCTATGGTAGATGAAGTGATTGAATTGGATGCCAAGGCCCGCAGAACACAGCAGGAGGCGGACGAACTTCGCGCCAGCCGCAAGAAGCTCTCCAAACAGATAGGGGTGCTTATGGGACAGGGAAAGAAGGAGGAAGCGGAGGAAATAAAGGCACAAGTAAATGCCGGTGCCCAGAGGCTTGCAGAATTGGAGGCTTTGGAGAGGGAACTAAGTGAGAAGGTGACAAATATTATGATGGCTATTCCTAATATGATTGACCCTTCTGTACCGATAGGGCCAGATGATTCCTGCAATGTAGAGATAGAAAAATTTGGTGAGCCGACAGTGCCAGACTATGAGATTCCCTATCACACCGATATTATGGAAAAATTTAATGGTATTGACTTAGAAAGTGCAGCAAAGGTGGCAGGAAACGGATTTTATTATTTGATGGGAGATATTGCCAGACTGCATTCTGCTATGACTACCTATGCTAGAGATTTTATGATTGACAGAGGTTTTACCTATTGTATTCCGCCTTTTATGATTCGCTCTAATGTGGTGACAGGAGTGATGAGCTTTGAGGAGATGGATGCCATGATGTATAAAATAGAGGGGGAGGATTTGTATTTAATTGGTACCTCGGAGCATTCCATGATCGGCAAATTTATTGATACCATTCACAGCGAGGAGAAACTTCCATACACCTTAACAAGTTATTCCCCATGTTTTAGAAAGGAAAAGGGCGCTCATGGCATAGAGGAGAGAGGTGTATACCGCATTCATCAGTTTGAAAAGCAGGAGATGATTGTTGTGTGTAAACCGGAGGAATCTAAAGTATGGTATGATAAATTGTGGCAAAATACGGTAGATTTATTTCGCAGCTTAGATGTTCCAGTGAGAACCTTAGAGTGCTGTTCTGGTGATTTGGCTGATTTAAAGGTGAAATCTTGTGATGTGGAGGCATGGTCTCCAAGACAGAAAAAATATTTTGAAGTGGGAAGCTGTTCTAACTTAGGAGACGCTCAGGCAAGACGTTTGAAAATCCGTGTCAGAGGTCAGGACGGAAGCAAATACTATGCTCATACATTGAATAATACAGTGGTGGCGCCTCCTAGAATGCTGATAGCTTTTCTGGAGAACAATTTAAATGAGGACGGCTCTGTCAATATACCAACAGCTCTTCGCCCGTATATGGGGGGAAAGGAACGATTAGTTCCTAGTACAAATTGACATATATTACAAAGGGAGGGAATAGGCAAAGGATGCAAAGTAGTCAATGCAATACAATAAAAATATATTCTAAAAATGCAGCATTTCAAAAGTTTGAAGTGCTCAAGTCAAACAGAAATAAACGGTGGCGCTATCATGAGTTTTTTGTGGAAGGTGTCCGCAATATAAATGAAGCGATACAAAATAATTGGCATATTGTCTCCTTTTTGTACAGTGGAGAGAGAAGCTTATCCTCCTGGGCAAAGCAAATGATAACAACAGTGGAGACAGAAGTGAATTATGAGCTGCATGGGGGCCTGATGGCAGAGCTGAGCAGTAAGGAGGATACTTCCGAGCTGCTGGCAATTATTAAAATGAGAGATGACTCCTTAGAAAATCTTACTTTTTCAGACAATCCCCTTATTGTTTTGTTTGACAGACCATCTAACAGAGGAAATTTAGGAACCATTATCCGTTCCTGTGATTCCTTTGGGGTAGATGCATTGATTCTCACAGGACATGGAGTAGATTTGTATGATAAGGATGTGATTGTGGCATCTATGGGTTCCTTCTTTAAGCTGCCTGTGGTAAGGGCTTGCGACAATGATACATTGTTTGCTTTTATTCAAAATTTAAAACAAAAATATAATAAACTGCAGTTAGTTGGAACGACAGCACACAGGGAAAGGTATATTACACAAGTAGATTTTACTCATCCAACTCTTTTGTTATTGGGAAATGAGACAGATGGTTTGAGCAGAGGTTTAAAGGAGTATAGTGATATTTTAGCAACCATTCCCATGAGTGAAAATTCTTCTGCCTCCTCCTTTAATGTGGGCTGTGCCGCAACAGTTATTCTATATGAAGCCATCAGGCAGAGATTGTAAAAAACATATAGATTGTGAGCACAGAGAGCGTGTGCAGTAATTATGATAAAAAGTGATATAGAAAACATAAAATGAAGTGATGACAGATAGAAATAGAGGAGCAAAATGTTAGAAATTAATGTAAAGAATGTAAGCTTAGTGTTGGAGGGGGGAACGTTTAGAACAGTATTTACTATGGGAATACTGGATGCCTTTTTAGATGCCGAAATTATGTTTCCCCATATAAGCGGAGTGTCGGCGGGCATTACCTATGCCTGCTCCTATGTATCCCAGCAGAAGGGAAGAAATATCCGCATTACAGAAAAATATCGAAATGATAAAAGGTATGTGGGAATACGAAATTTTAAAACAGATAAAAGTTTATTTGGCATTCGATTTGCCTATGATGATCTTCCCAATGTGCTGGAGCCAACAGACTGGGAGACATTTAGAGGCTATAAGGGGAAATTTTTAATTGGAGTTACCAATGCACTTACAGGAAAGACAGAGTATATGAATGGACTTAGAATGGATAAGTCCTGTAAAATGCTTCAGGCAACCTGTGCCATTCCTTTTTTATTTCCGGCCATTCATATTCGCAACGTGCCTTATTATGATGGAGGGCTCTGTGCTCCCATTACAATACACAAGGCGGAGGAGGACGGTTATCAAAAGCATGTAATTATCTTGACTAGAACCGATGATTACAGAAAAAAATGCGGTATAAAAAATAAACTTGCCGCAAAAAGGATGCAGAAGGAATTTCCAAGTTTGTCGGAGCCCCTGCTTGTCCGCCACCAGCTCTACAATGATACTGTAGAATATTGCAGGCAGCTAGGCAGAGAGGGAAAGGCAATAGTATTTCAGCCGGCGTTTCAAATTAAAAATTTAGAGGATGATATAACGTTGCTGAGAAAGGGCTACGATATGGGATATCAGATGGCAATGGACAGAATGGATGAATTGAAAAGCTTCTGTGGACTTGGGTAGTATAAAAGTAAGCTTTTACTTATTTATTGGAGTGTAAGAGCTGCAAAGTAAAAAAAGAAGAAACAATCCTGTCAAACAGGGATGTTTTCTTCTTTTTTTGTTAAAAATATAAATAGAGTATAGATAGATTTGGGCTGGAATAAAAGATGGGCCATATTGTGTATACTTCAAATATAGTGATAAAACAGTGATTGAGAATAACATGACAGAAAGTCGAAAAAAGCAAAACAAAAGGGCTTAGATGGGTGTTTAGCCGAAAATGGTTGATTTCTAAGTCTATTTAGTGTAAACTTAATGGGAAAATTTGTAAGAATGCCAAAGCATTTTGGAAGCTTGGAGGAATATTGGATATGGTAAACAGTTTGAAGAATTTTTTCAGGTACCGGTTTCTGCTTGCAGAATTGGTAAAACGGGGAATTCGGTTGAGATATCGGAAATCTTATCTTGGTTTATTTTGGACATTGTTAGAGCCAATTTTAAATACGATTGTGCTGACCATTGTATTTGGCACATTGTTAAACAAGGGTGATGCTCTTTTTCCGGTATATATTTTGTCAGGTCGAATCCTGTTTAGTTTCTTCTCCCAATCTACAACAGCGGCTATGAAGGCAATTCGCAATAATTCAGGAATGATTAAAAAGGTATACGTTCCTAAATATTTGTATCCCTTAGCAAACATTTTGTCAAATTATATCATATCTCTTTTATCTTTAGTAGTATTGATTGGCGCTATGCTCATTTTCCGCGTGCCGCCTACATGGCATTTGATAGAAGGGTTGATTCCCCTTGTGACAACTTTAATTTTATGTTATGGTGTGGGACTGATTTTGGCTACCTTAAATGTATTTTTCAGGGATATGGAATATATATGGAATGTTGCCACTACGCTGATTATGTATGCCAGTGCAATATTTTACAAGGCGGATGTGCTTTTGAAGTCTTCCCATGCATGGATTATTAAGTTTAATCCTATGTTTGGCATTATTCAGAATTTCCGCAATGCCATTCTTTACGGTGCACCGATGGATACAAAAATGTGTCTGTATTCCACCTGTTTTGCATTGATGACAGTTGTGGTTGGCACATATATGTTTCATAAATTTCAGGACAAGTTTATCTTATATATTTAATGGAGAACAGAATGAGCAAAGAGGTTTTGAAGGTTGAAGAGGTAAGCATGTGCTTCAACTTAAGCAAAGAAAAGATAGATAATTTAAAAGAATTTGTAATCAAAAAGATACAAAGAAAGATTACCTACAAAGAATTTTGGGCGCTGAAGGATGTATCCTTCACGGTGCAGCAGGGGGACAGAGTGGCCATTCTAGGTCTGAACGGCGCCGGAAAAAGTACGCTGTTAAAAGTAATCTCCGGAGTGTTTAAGCCTACAAGCGGTAAGGTTACTAGAAAGGGGAGAATTGCTCCTCTTCTGGAATTAGGAGCCGGCTTTGACCCTCAATATACAGGAAAAGAAAATATTTTTATGTATGGGGCCGTCTTGGGCTTTTCCAAAGAGTTTATTAAGGAGAAGTATGACGAGATAGTAGAGTTTTCCGAGTTAGGGGAATTTATTGATGTTCCCTTAAAAAATTATTCCTCCGGTATGAAGGCAAAGCTGGGCTTTTCCATCGCCACGGTGGTAAAGGCGGATATATTGATTTTAGATGAGGTGTTGTCAGTCGGTGACGCTAAGTTCAGAAAAAAAAGTGAAGCCAAGATGATGAGCCTAATTAACAGTGGAGTCACGGTGTTGTTTGTATCCCACTCTCTTCCCCAGGTCAGAAGAATATGTAATAAAGCGATTTTGCTGGAAAGAGGAGAATTGATAGCCGCCGGTGATATAGAAGATGTATGTGCGGTCTATGAGGAAAAAATAAATGAGTAAATTGAGTTGATAGAAGAATGTAGAAGAATGAGAAATGCGGGTGATTGTATTAAATTCTTTATAAAACAGTGTGTGAAGATGATATCCCAAAATGTGCTGCTGCCATTTCTATACTTTATATACAGCAGAAAAAAGGTGGAGAAGGGGAAGACTATTTTTGCCGATGCTCATCACAACCATTGTCCGCCAAGTATGGAATTGCTGCGGGCAGAGTGGGAAAGGCGAGGTTATCCCATTGTAGATATTTATTTAGACTACCAGAAAAATTCCTACGGAAAGGTGTTCAAGTCCATGCTTACTTTTATGAAGCAATATGCAACCGCCTCCTTCGTAGTGATATGTGATAATTTTCTTCCCGTCACGGCGGGTAAAAAGAGAAGAGAGACAACGGTGATTCAGCTTTGGCATGGGTGTGGGGCCTTTAAAAAATTTGGCTATGATTCCAAGGAGGATATACCGCCTTACTATAAAGGAAAGGTTTATCACAATTATGATATTGTGACAGTCAGCTCACCGGCATGCTGTAAGGCTTTTGCCAGCGCTATGTCTTTGCCCCCAAGCTGTATTTTGCCTATTGGTATCAGCAGAACAGATAAATATTATGAGCCCCGCTTAATTTTGCAGGCAAAAGAAAAATTTATTAAGGAATATCCCCAGGCAGCCGGGAAAAAGGTGGTATTATACGCACCTACTTTTCGAGGGAATGCTGCCAGACCAGAACTGAACATGGAGGCAGAAGCTGTGGAGGCATTAAGGCAGCTGGGGGAACAGTGGTATGTGATTGTGAAAAGACATCCCCATATGGAGGGGGAAAAGAAAGCAAAAGGTTTGACAACAGAGGAAATTCTTCCCTTTGCAGATGTACTGGTAAGTGATTATTCATCAGTGATTTTTGATTATTGTATATGGAATCGTCCCATTATATTTTATGCGCCGGACTTAAAGGAGTATGAGGGAAAACGGGGATTTTATCTGAATTACTCAGAACTGCCTGGAAGCATTGTAACATCCCCAAAGCACTTGAAGGAGGCAGTGGAGGAACCGGACGCCTATGTATTGCAGAGAAAGGAATTTTTTTTGAAATATATGAAAAATTGTGATGGAAAGGTAACAGTTCGATTGGCAGATTACATGGAGAAGCGTCTGCGTTAGAACCAAATAAAAAATGAAAAAATTAGTAAACAAGCTATTGTTTTCGGTGCTGTTTCCTTTGTATTACAAATGGCAGTGCAAAAAGAGCGTGCAGGAGAACAGTGGGTTATTTATAGAATTAAGATATTTTGAAATGTCAAATAATTTCCAATATTTGTGTGAAGCCCTAGAAAAAAAAGGTGTGATTTGTGAACTGTACTGTATGGGAAACCATAGGATATCGGGTTTTTCTTACATGAAGAGATGTCTGGAAATGCTGAAAAAATTAGCAGTAAGCAAGTATGCTTTTATCAATGATGTGAATAATGTTATTGGCAGCATTACTTTGCGGAA
Source organism: uncultured Lachnospiraceae bacterium (assembly GCA_910578605.1). GTDB lineage: Bacteria > Bacillota > Clostridia > Lachnospirales > Lachnospiraceae > MGBC111451. The sequence continues at coordinate 21,846 of CAJTQG010000029.1, forward strand.
GGAGACAAAGCTGGTACAGACATGGCATGGATGCGGTGCCTTTAAAAAATTTGGTTTTCATATAAATCCCAAATTGGAAAAGCGGTTTTATCCGAAATGTGACATTGTGACGGTGAGCAGTCCGTCGGTAGTTTCTATCTATGAAGAAGCTATGGGATTGGACAGGGGATTGGTTTGTCCTTTAGGAGTGAGCAGAACCGATTTGTTTTTCTCAGAAGAACAGTGTGAGAAGCTTAGAAGGCAATGTTTGCAGAAGCTGGGGACGGGAGAAGATAAAAAATATATTTTATATGCTCCCACCTTCAGGGGCAACGCACACTATGCTGTTCTGCCCAAGCTTTTGACTCCAACGGAGTTATATAATGCCTTGGGTGAGAATTATATCATTTTGTTTAAAGGACATCCTGCAATGCGGGATTCGGTTTATGTGCAAGAAGAGTATCAAGATTTTTACAAGGATGTGTCTCAAGGATATACAATTGAGGAACTTATGCTTGTGAGTGATTTGTGTATTACGGACTACTCCTCTTTAATATTTGAATATGCTCTGCTAGACAAGCCGATGATATTTTATGCCTATGACAGTGAGGAATATGAGAGAGATAGAGGATTTTATTTTCCATATAAGGAGTTTATTCCGGGAGCTTACTGTGCTGAGGGCTGGCAGGTGGTGGATGAAATTTTACATCCGTCTGGAGAGTACAGGGAAAAAAGAAAAGAATTTTGCGAAAGGTTTATGAGTTGCTGTGACGGTCATGCCACAGAGAGAATTATTGAGCAATTATTATGATGCCAGGGTCAAAAGGTCAAAATACCTTTTCCCCAATATCAATATGAAAGTATCATAGAGATAGAAGGGATAGATAGAAGCTCTATGATAGAACAAAGAAAAAGGAGCAGCTTATCACATGAAAGAAAAGTTAAAAAAGTTGTTAGAAAAAATAGGAGTGCTTAAGATAGTATGGTTTTTTCGATATAACTTTACAAAAAATGTAAGAAGGTTAATAGGACGCATTAAGCGGAAAATTGAAAAATATTGGACATTGCGTTTTTCTTATCCATCAGAATACAAGAAATATGCAAAGCTTCCGGTGGAGGAAAACAAAATTATTTTTATAGAGCTTAGACAGTCAAAGCTGACCAACAGCTTTAAAGTGCTGTATGACCAGCTGGTAAGCAAGTATGATTTTAAGATACACTGTCATTTTCTTATGATTAATTCTGTTACACCTGCAGAGCACAGACAGCGGTGCAGAGATTTAATGCGGGATATGGCCACCGCAAAATATGTGTTTATGAATGAGGCATCCAATGTGACTAGCTGTGTTAAGCTCAGACCACAGACGATTATGACACAGCTTTGGCATGGCTGCGGTGCCTTCAAAAAATTTGGGTTGAGTACGGCAGAGCTGCTGTTTGGGGAATCCAGAAAAGAGATGACACGGTTTCCCTATAATAAAAATTATAGCTATGTCACTGTGAGCAGCCCTGAGGTTGCTTGGGCCTATGCGGAGGCTATGGGACTAGAAGACAGAAAGGAAATTATTGTGGGCACGGGAAGCAGCCGCACGGATATTTTCTATGACAAAAGCTTTATTCAGGCCTCCTACGACAAGCTTCACACATTGATGCCCTCTAGCATAGGCAAGAAGGTGATTCTCTACGCTCCTACTTTTAGAGGAAGAGTTGCCAGGGCACAGACACCGGAGATGCTTCGGGTAAATATGTTCAAGGAAGCCTTTGAGGGGGAATATGTACTGTTGTTTAAACATCATCCTCATGTGAAGAAGCCTCCGGTGATTGAGGAGGCGGACAAAGATTTTGCGGAGGATTTTACGGATGCCATGACCATTGAGGAGCTGTTATGTGTCAGTGATGTATGTATTTCAGATTATTCCTCCCTTGTATTTGAATATTCCATTTTTGAGAAACCGTTAATTTTCTTCTCCTACGATTTATCGGAGTATTTTGACTGGAGAGGCTTTTACTATGACTATGACCAGCTCACTCCAGGTCCGGTATTTACAACTAACTTGGAGATTATTGAATATATTAAGCATCTGGAGGAGCATTTTGATAAGCAGCAGATTATTGACTTTAAAAATAAATTTATGAGCGCCTGCGACGGACATGCCACAGAGCGTATTATGGATATGGTTTTTCAGGATGCATTAAAAACATATAAAAAGGAGCAGCCGACAGTAGAGCAGTATCACAGAATACCCTCCGGTGACAAAATGTTTTGCCAGCAGGAGGAGAGAATTGACAGGTTAAAGTGGTGGAAGACATCAGGCAATGCCGCCTATGAGAAGTTTATCTCCTCCATACCAGTAGTAAAAGGAAAAATTGGTGTTTTGTACCAAAAATCCAGCAGCGATGTTATCAGTGAGCTAAAGAAACATCTGAAAAAGGAAAAGCAGTTTACACTTTCTGTTTTAAAACTGAAAAAAAATAAAAATGATATATTAAAGGAATTGGCATCCTGCGAATTTGTAGTGCTGACTGAGGCAAGCGATATGATGAATGTGCTTCACATACGCAAGGAAACCACAGTAGTACAGGCATGGAATGAAATTTTGCCCATTGAAAAGTTTGGCTACAGCAGCAAAGAGGTGCGGGGCGGTCTGAAAAAGGACTATTTAGATGTGGCTCCTCTTCATGGGAATTATCAACTCATTCCAATGGCTTCCGAAAATCTGAAAAATATATACAAGGAGGCTTTTCGCATTCAGGAGGAGAGCGCATATCAGGCTTTAGGAGCTATTTCCACAGATGTGCTGTTTGATGAGAGCTTTATAAAAAATGCAAAGAAAAAGTTAGACAAATTCTTTCCGGCATGGAAGGGCAGAAAGGTGATTTTTTATCTGCCGGAGTACCGAATTTTAAATAAACGGCCAAACAGAGAAGCATTTTTGGATTATGGTCTGATGAACGAGTATTTGAAGGAGGAGTATGTTATGATTTATTGTTCTCCTTTTAGTCAGATGGTGGAGAGGGACAAACTCTATAAGTATTATGACAATTTTATCTACGATATCACATCAGAGCTGACAGTCTATGAATGTATGGCAGCGGCGGATATAATGATTGGAGATTATGTCCCTCAGATTTATACCTTTGCGGTGACAGACAAGCCGATTTTCCTGTATGCGCCCGATTATAAGGTGTATTTTGAAGGAAGAGATACGTACTTTGATTATGAGGAGCTAGCGCCGGGACCGATTTGTGAGGATACAGCAGAAATTATAAATTACATTCAAAATATAGAAAATTATGATGACACAAAGCAAAAGAAATTTAAGGATACCTATTTGACTATGTGTGATGGCCAGGCCACAAAACGTCTTTTGGAGCAGCTTGCAGGAATGGCAGCAAATTAGTAAATTGTAATTTGTAAATGAAATCAAATATCAATGAGACAATATAAGTGATGAAATGGAGGATTAACATGGAACGTAAAGATGTATACGGCGTAATATTAGCAGGGGGCAAAGGAACCCGCATGGGAAATGTGGAGAAGCCAAAGCAGTTTATGAATGTTGGCGGAAAGCCGATTATTATTCACACCATTGAAAAATTTGCTGTATGTCCAGGGTTTGATAAGGTGTTGGTGCTCTCGCCAAAGCAGTGGATCAAGCATACAGAGGATTTGATTAGACGTTATATTCCTGTCAGGGATAATATTGTAGTGATTGAGGGGGGGTCCACTAGAAATGAGACAATTATGAATTCTATCAGCTACATTGAAAAAAATGATGGTTTGACTGACCAGACCATTATTGTCACCCATGATTCCGTGCGTCCTTTTGTTACCCACAGAATTTTGGAGGAAAACATAGAATTTGCCAAGAAGTACGGCGGTTGTGATACGGTAATTGGCGCAACTGACACCATAGTAGTCAGCCAGGATAATAAGATGGTAACCGAGATACCGGAGCGCTCCAAAATGTATCAGGGACAAACACCCCAGTCTTTTCGGGCAAAGAAGCTGCGGGATTTATATCAGTCTCTCTCTAAGGAGGAGAAGGAGATTCTCACAGATGCAACGAAAATTTTTACCATTCGCGGAGAGAACGTATATTTAGTGGACGGAGAGGTGTTTAATATTAAAATAACTTATCCATATGACCTGCGTGTGGCAGAGGCACTTTTAGGAGGCGGATATCATGCTTAATACCGTATATCAATTAAAGAGACCAAGACAGTTAGAAACCTGCTTTCAGGATATCACCCTGGACAGGGAGCATGTGATTGTAAGACCGACGCACCTTTCTATTTGTAATGCGGACCAGAGATACTATCAAGGTACTCGTTCGGAGGAGGTACTGAGCAAAAAGCTGCCTATGGCGTTGATTCATGAAGGAATAGGAAAAGTCGTGTATGATCCTACCGGCACCTATGATATTGGGGCAGAGGTGGTGATGATTCCCAATATTCCAACGGAGGAGGACGCCATAGTAGCGGAAAACTATTTGCGGACAAGCTTATTTAGAGGCAGCAGTAAAGATGGATTTTTGCAGGAATATATAGAGACTGTTCCTGACAGACTAGTTGTTTTGCCGAAGGGAATCAATAAAACCGTTGCCGCCTTTACAGAAATTGTCAGCGTCAGCTACCATGCCATCGACAGATTTTTCCGCTTTTCCCATGCCCGTAGGAAAGTGATCGGCATATGGGGGGACGGAAACTTAGGATATATTACCTCCCTGCTGTTAAAAAGTCTTCATCCAGAAGTGAAGGTAATTGTGTTTGGTATCAATGAGGCAAAGCTTCACGATTTTACTTTTGTGGATGAGACGTACCTTGTCAATCAGATTCCTGACAATTTAAAATTAGACCATGCCTTTGAGTGTGTGGGAGGCGGAGCTGCCCACAAAGCAATTAATCAGATTATAGACTATATTTGTCCAGAGGGAACCATATCCATTTTGGGAGTATCGGAGGATTTGGCACCTATCAACACTCGTATGGTGTTGGAAAAGGGACTGACCATATTTGGAAGCAGCCGTTCAGGACGGGAGGATTTTGTTGGTTTGATTGAACTGTACAAAGAAAAGCCTGAGGTAGTGGATTATCTAGAAAACATTGTGGGCTCAGAAATTTGTGTGAGAGATATCAAAGATATTGTCAACGCTTTTGAGACGGACATTCATAAGCTCATTGGAAAGACGGTTATGATATGGGATGAGTAAAGACGAAAAAAAGCTAAAAAATTTAAATTTTTTTGGAAAATAATGGGATAAAACAGAAATAAATTGCATTTATTATATGTTATTGGTGTTTTATGCTATATATTCTGTGATTTTAACAAATAATGATATTGAGATGAAATTCAAGTGCTGCTTTCATGTAAGCAAAAGCAGCATTGCCCTATTGGCTCTAATATCAAATCATATAAAGTAAGTAAAAAACATGATAAATAAGCAGGTAGAAACTACCAGCAGAAAAAATAGAAGGGAGACAAAGATGAGCGAATTATCCTATTTGGATGAATTGGAGGCAGAAGCCATCTATATTATGCGGGAGGTGGCAGCAGAGTGTGAAAAACCTGTAATGCTGTATTCCATTGGAAAAGATTCATCAGTAATGCTGCATTTGGCACTGAAAGCATTTTATCCAGAAAAGCTGCCATTTCCGCTGCTCCATGTGGATACCACATGGAAATTTAAGGAGATGATAGAGTTTCGTGATTATGTGGCGAAGAAATATGATTTGCAGATGCTTGTGCATATCAATGAGGAGGGAGTCAAGCAGGGAATTAATCCCTTTGACCATGGCTCCGCCTACACAGACATTATGAAAACCCAATCCTTAAAGCAGGCTCTCAATAAATATGGTTTTACAGCTGCATTTGGAGGCGGCCGTCGAGATGAGGAAAAGTCTAGGGCAAAGGAGAGAATTTTTTCCTTTCGAAATGCTGCTCAGGCTTGGGATCCGAAAAATCAGAGACCAGAAATGTGGAAGCTTTACAATACAAAAATATTCCAGGGCGAGAGTATAAGAGTATTTCCGCTGTCCAACTGGACAGAGAAGGATATCTGGCAGTATATTAAGCGGGAAAATATAGAGATTGTTCCTCTGTATTATGCAAAGGAGAGACCGGTTGTCTATCGGGACGACAATATTATTATGGTGGATGACGATAGAATGAAGCTTCGTGATGGGGAAGAGGTAAAGATGGAGAAGGTGCGTTTTCGCACGCTGGGCTGTTATCCTCTCTCAGGCGGGGTGAAATCTCAGGCAGATACATTAGATGAGATTATTGAAGAAACATTAAGTGCGGTATCTTCTGAGCGCACAAGCAGAGTGATTGACCATGAGGCGGCTGGCAGCATGGAAAGACGTAAGAGGGAGGGATATTTCTAATGCAGAGCTTATTAAAATTTATTACATGCGGAAGTGTTGATGACGGAAAGTCCACCTTAATCGGACATATGCTCTATGATGCTAAGCTGCTGTTTGCAGACCAGGAAAAAGCGTTGGAGTTAGACAGCAGGGTGGGAAGCAGAAGCGGTCAGATTGACTATTCCTTGCTGTTAGATGGCCTTATGGCAGAGCGTGAGCAAGGTATTACCATTGATGTGGCATACCGCTATTTTACAACAGAGAACAGAAGCTTTATCGTGGCGGACACCCCAGGCCATGAGGAGTATACAAGAAATATGGCTGTGGGAGCTTCCTTTGCAGATTTGGCTATTATCCTGGTGGATGCCTCCCAGGGAGTCCTTGTGCAGACAAAAAGGCATACAAGAATTTGTGCTTTAATGGGAATTAAGCATATGGTATTTGCAGTGAATAAGATGGACTTAATTCATTATGATAAGTACCGCTTTGAAAAAATCAGTAAAGATATTCATCACCTAGTGTCAGAGTTTGATTTTGATACAATCCATGTGATTCCTGTTTCTGCCACAGAGGGAGACAATGTAACTACGAAATCTACGAAGATGGCTTGGTACACAGAGAAACCTCTATTGGAATATTTAGAGACAATCGATGTATCGTGCCAGGAGGGGACAGGCTTTGCCATGCCGGTTCAGCGTGTCAGCCGACCAGACCATACCTTCCGCGGATTTGCAGGACAAATTGAATCAGGGCAGGTGGCAGTGGGAGATGAAATCAGCGTTCTGCCAAGCAAAGAGAAGGCAAAAGTAAAGAGTATTTATGTCACGGATAAAGAATCGGACAGAGCAGTGAAGGGACAGGCAGTTACCATTTGTCTTGACAGAGAGATGGATGTGTCAAGAGGATGTATTCTTCAGGCGGATGCAGGACTTAAAGTGGGTAATATGTTTACGGCTTCTCTGCTTTGGATGGATGATACTACTTTAGTGGCAGGAAAAAATTATTTTTTAAAGCTTGGTACAAAAATGATTCCTGCTGTAGTGATGAAAATTAAATATAAGGTGGACGTCAATGAGGGTGACAGGCTGCCGACAGAACAGCTGTATAAAAATGAAATAGCGGTCTGTGATATCTCGGTGGCAGATAAGCTTGTATTTGATGAGTTTACAAGCAACAAGGCGCTGGGAGGTTTTATTCTGATTGACAGAATTACCAATATGACCTCCGCCTGCGGTGTGGTAAAGCATTCCCTGAGAAGAGGAGATAATGTAACCCGCTATGAGATGGATATAACAAGGGACGTGCGCTCACAGCAGAAGAACCAGAAGCCGCTGACATTGTGGTTTACAGGTTTGTCCGGTTCTGGTAAGTCTACTTTGGCAAATGAAGTGGAAAAACGTCTTGTGACATTAGGCAAGCACACTATGACTTTGGACGGTGATAATATCCGTCTTGGACTTAATAAAAACCTTGGCTTTAAGGAGGCGGACAGAATTGAGAATATCCGCAGAATTGCGGAGGTTTCTAAGTTGATGAATGACGCAGGACTGATTGTTCTCACTTCTTTTATCTCTCCGTTTACAAGAGACAGGCTCAATGCCAAGGAGATAATTGGGGACAGCTTTGTAGAAATCTATATAAGCACTCCTATTGAGGAATGTGAGAGACGTGATGTAAAGGGGCTGTACAAAAAAGTGCGAGCAGGGGAAATTCCAAACTTTACAGGAATTTCCAGCCCATATGAGGCGCCTGTGAATCCGGATATAGAAATTAACACGGCAAAGTATGATTTAGATACTTGTGTGGATATGCTTATGGAGAAATTAGAAAAATATTTATCAGAGTAATATTAGGGAAATTTATATTAAGTAAAATAAAGGAATGTATCAGTTACTTTCTCGGTGATGTATGAAAAAAATATATTTAAAAATGGGGCGGGAAATAGAATGAAATCATATTTATAAATCAGTAAAAAGGTGGTATTGTGTCAATGAACAAGATTCATTCTATTGGCTTTAAAGCCAAATATTTTCTGCAAAGAACAAAAAAACGTGCAGTTTATGGGATGTATAACAAAAATATACAGATGATGGAGTCTAAGGAGTTGTGGGAGATTTGCAAGCAGTATAAATACAGATTTGCAAGAACCGACATGCCTTACACAGATACAAATATAAAAATTAAATCGTCTACCTGTCTTAATTCCTATTGCAGGGATTACGGAATAGAGCAGCTGCTAAAAAATGGGGATTGTCAGTATCCAAAGATGATATGTATCACAAACCCTTACCGCTATGCGCCTCTTACTGGGTTGCTGTTGTTTCGCTGTGAAAAAAAAGTTAAGGTGGAATACTTCATAAAAGGAAGAGGGGAAACTTGCGACCACAAGGGAGAGGTAGACTATGCCAGAGAGCACAAGGTTCCCATAATCGGCTTGTACCCAGGCATGAATAAGCTCCGGCTGCGATTGATTGATGAGGAGGGCAATGTTTTTCATGAGAGGGAGATGGCACTGGGGACAAAAACCATCCCTGGCAGCTTAAAAAATATGATTACAAAGAAGCAGTTTCATCGTCCCTGCGCCTACGAACAAATCTTTATTACCGGTGGCGTGGAGGTTCCTTTTGCCTTTGATTACCATTGTGATATCCGTTATTATTTAGATACCGAGACATCTATGTACGGTGTGTTTCCATTAAAAAATGGTCATTTTTTGTGGCCGGAGGCAAAGATAGGCGTACCTACCTTTGCCAATGCACATACTGTCCAGGTACATGAGATGGACTATATGGGAAGGGTGTACAAAACCTTTCTGGTTGAGAAAGGAATGCACCATTTTGCAGCGGAGCTGCCAAACGGCAATATTGTGACTGTTAGCAATTCCATGGAGGGCCATACGGAGGATGTGGTAATTGAATTTGACAGAACAACGGGGGCCATTGAAAAAACTATCAATATGGTTGATTTGTTTGGAGATAAATATCGGGACCAGGTGGATTGGGCACATGTAAACTCTGTGCGTCATGACCCGAAAGATAACACACTGCTCCTATGTCTGCGGAATATTCATTCTGTCATTAAGTTTGACTATGATACATTGGAAGTGAAATGGATATTGTCTATACCAGAATTCTGGGAGGGAACTAAAGTGGAGGATAAGCTGCTTACACCAATAGGAGAGGTGGAGTGGAATTACCAGGCCCACGCTGCCTATGAGTTAGACAGAACACCTGACCAGCCGGAGGAAATTCATAAAGTACTTGTATTTGACAATCATCACAATAACAGAAGACCAGTGGAAATCAAAGATAAATCCCATTCTCATGTGCATGTGTATGAGGTAAATGAGAAGGAGCACACAGTTGGGATGCTTATGGATATTCCAATGGAAAAATCCTATGTCCGCTCTAATGCCAGATATGATGCGAAAAGTAATCATATGTTTGGAATGCTTGGAAGCTTGTCTAGGCAGCAGACCGAGGCAAGGGGAAGAGTGGTGGAGGTAGACTGCGACACTTTGGAAATTATAAATTCTTGCTATATTGCAAAGGATTTTTTCAGTGGTTATGAATTCAAGCTGGATTTAAATGATTTTACAAGGCAGGTTACCTATGCAAAGGAATATATGGTTGGCCAGCTAACGCCTCTTAAGGTGACAGATGAAAAACTGGTGTGCAGTGAGGCAGTCTTGCCACAAAAGGCAATCCAGAGTATAGTAATCAGGGAAGATATTTTATATTTTAAAGCTGTGGACCATGCAGTGGAGAAATTTTATTTTCAAGGTGAGGAGATTACTTATGTGAAGGATTACACCGACACTTACCAGACAAATGATATTCACAGAGATAGATCGTATTTTTGTATTTTGCCTTTATATGGAATGAAAAAGGGTAAATATAAAATTGTAGTACAGTATCTAGGGAAAGTATACAGTACCAAATATTGGATTGAGTATAAATAAAAGATAATATATTCAGTTATACAGATAGAAAAGTGGCACGTAAGCTTCCAATGGAAGTTTACGTGCCATTTTTCGTGAGCACTTGAAGGTGGGAATAAAAAAATCTTTAGTATGAAAAACTGGATAATATTAGTAAAAATGTTTTTGAGTGAGATAATTTTGCTGAAACTTGCATTTATTAAGGGAAAGGATGACAAAATAAAGACAACTATTATTTTGTCTATTAAAAATAGCAAAAATTGCTGTATAAAATAGGGACAGTGATTATCTACTAGAAACGAAAAGGATGGTACTGACAATGAAAAGCTTTCACTCTTTAGTCTGCAGCGGTAAATATTTTCTGCAGAGGACAAAAAAACAAGCTTTATATGCTAGATATAATCAAAATATTACAATGATGGAATCTAGTGAGTTGGGGGACTTAGGAAAACAGTATCGAGATAGGTTTGCAAGTAAGAAAGAAATGAAATATCATACAGATATCAGGAAGAAGAACTCTATATGTCTGAACTCCTACTGTAGGGATTACGCAGTAGAGCAGTTATTAAGCAAGGAAGATTGTGATTATCCAAAGATGATTTGTATTAACAATCCCTATGGCTTTGCTCCCTTAACTGCACTGTTGCTTTTTCGCACCGCTGAAACATACAGAGTGGAATATGAAGTAGAGAGCAGGGGAAAGGCAAAAGGATTTTATGGGGAAACAATGGCGGCCAAAAGGCATAGGGTGCCCATTATTGGTCTTTATCCGGGGATGAACAAAGTAGTTGTTCGTCTGTTTGACGAGAAGGGGGATTTGTATGAGGAGAGAAGGATGCTGGTAGGGACAAAGGCAGTGCCGGAAAATGTAAAGAATATGATTATAGACAAGCAGTTTTCCAATCCTTCTGCCTATCCCTTTATATTTATTACAGGAGGAATAGATGTTCCTTTTGCTTTTGACAATCACTGTGATATTCGCTATTACTTAGATATGAACACCTCCACATATGGTGTTTTCCCTTTAAAAAACGGTCATTTGCTGTGGCCGGAGGGGAGCATTGGCGTACCAACCTACGCCCATGCTCATACGCCCCAGGTGCACGAGATTGATTATATGGGCAGGATTTATAAGACTTTTCTCGTGGAAAAGGGAATGCATCACTTTGCAACAGAGCTGCCTAACGGAAATATTATAACGGTCAGCAATTCCTTGGACGGTCACACAGAGGATGTGGTGATAGAGTTAGACAGAGAGAGCGGTAAGGTTCTGCGCACTATCAATATGGTAGAATTGTTCGGGGACCATTATCGGGACCAGGTGGACTGGGCTCATGTGAATTCTATCGAATATTTTCCCAATGACAATACATTGATGCTTTGTCTGAGAAATGTGCATTCAGTGATAAAGTTTAACTATGACACACTAGAAATTGTTTGGGTACTTTCCATTCCGGAATTTTGGGAGGGAACTAAGCTTTTAAACCATGTTTTAGAGCCTATAGGGGAGGTGGAGTGGAACTATCAAGCCCATGCTGCCTATGAGTTAGAGCCTGTCCAGGGGCAGCCAGGGGAGATACACAGAGTTTTAGTATTTGACAATCATCATGCTAAGAGGAGGCCATGGCCTCTTGAGGATAAAAGGTTTTCCCATATTCATGTGTATGATATCAATGAAAAAGAACACACAGTAAAGATGGTGGAGGACATTCCAGTTACAAAATCATATGTTCGCTCTAATGCCAGGTATGATGTTAAGAGTAACCATATGTTTGGAATGCTTGGCAGCTTAGGCAGAAAAATGGAGAATGTGAGAGGACGGGTGGTAGAGATTGACTGTGAGACAAAGAAGGTTATCAATTCTTGTTATATCAGCAAAGATTTTTTCAGTGGTTATGAATTTAAACCGGACTGCAGGGATTTTGAGGAGAAGATACCATATACCCCTGATTATATGACAGGATTTTTAAATCCATTAAGTCTCACGGAGGAGACTATGCAGAGTATAGAAGCACCTATTCTCCATGACGGTGTGGAGGATATGTACATTACGGAGGATATACTGTATTTCAAAGCCCAGGATCACAATGTGGAGAGATTTTATTTTGTGGGGGAGGAGCTTACCTATGTAAAAGATTACACGGACACTTACCAGACAAATGAAATGCACAAAGAGCGTTCCTTTTATTGCATGATACCGTTAAAGGTGTTGGAGAAGGGAAGCTATAAGCTGATGGTACAGTATTTAGGAAATGTATATCGCTTAGAAAAGGGGATAGAGGTGCTGTAATTGAAAGTGGTAACAAAAGCCTTTCATTGGTATATATTAAAATATATTCCAATGGAGGTATGTGTACCATGAAACAGAACAAGTCTTATGGAAGTGTTCAGGAGTGCCAGGATATTTCTTTTTCCTTTCCGCCTCAGCACCAGGATAGGCAGCCGGGCTTTGAGTATGTAATGAATCCAAGACCCATTTCTCAAAGGCCCAAATCCAACAGAAAGTTGGAGAATAAGGTTGCCATTATTACAGGGGGACTTTATAAATTATCAAACACAACCGTTTCTTTTTCTAGTTGTTCCACCACTTCTTTGTTTACTCCCATGCGCTTTGTGATATCTTCCATATCATAGGCTAGATTTCTTGTATTGTCCGCAACGCCGGCAATTCCGTCGGCACCTTCATCAATAACTTTTGTAATTGTGCTGATGGATTCCGCGATTCCGGACATGGAGTGGTTTAGGCGCTGGGTACGTTTCTGAAATTCGTCAATCATTTGACGGATGTAATCTGCATCTTCCTTATACTGGGTGCCGGATTGTACAAATTCTTGAAATTGAATAAGGACAGACTGGTTCATATAATCTATTAAATGCTGTGCATTTTCAGATAAATTATATACAGCGCTTGTTACTACCTGGTTAATCTCCTGGATGCGGTTGGCTGTCTCCTGACTAGAATCGGCCAGCTCCCGAACTTCCCTGGCTACAACGGCAAAGCCTTTTCCTGAAGCACCGGCTTTCGTTGCCTCCAAGGAGGCGTTCAGGGAGATTAACTGTGTCTGTTGGGAGATGGCAAGTATATCCCCAGTCAAGGTGTTAATTTGATTTACACTTTTGCTTTTTTCAATAGCATCGTTGAGAGTGCAGAGAATTTCTTCTGCCTTTGCTCTTGTAGTTTTAGCACTGCTCTGGGCTGACTGCTGCATGGCATTGGCCCGGTCGTTCATTTGGGCAGTGTAGGAGGTAATATTGGTGCATTCATTTGCTATATTGTTAACATCTAGGCTTACACTCTCCGCAGCGTCGTTGATTACAGATACATTGCCTGCCACCTGCTGGATGGTTGCCGATAGCTGCTCAGCAAGGGTGGAAAGGCCTGCGGCGCTTCCTTTGGAGGCCTGGGTTCGTTTTAAAACTTCACTGGTCATATTATTAATGCGCCCAGAGCTATTCTGTATCGTATTTAGGATACTTTTTATAGGAAGCACTACATAATCGGTGATAAGTTTTATGTCGGCAAATACAAGGAAAACACATATGAGTCCGGTAGTGATCCCTGCAATAAGAGACAAAATATATACCCGCAAGAGCTGTTTTCTCGCCTGGGCGGTCTGTCTGTTGATGGAGTCGTTCAGGGCATCCATATCCGTTTTCATAGCATTGGCAAAGGAGGCTACATCACCGTTGGCAAGAGCATAGGCATCCTGGGTTTTGTGACTGGCACTGGCGCAGATTAGGTGGACCAGTTCATGCTTAAAGGAGTCATAGTTTGATACAAGTGATTGGTATTGCTCCTGATCCTTGGAAATTACATAAGATTCATATTGGGAAAGTGTGTTGTCTAAAAGAGCCTCCTCGTCCTTAAGCTGCTTGACTAAAGTAATCATAGTATTGTAATCTGTGGCAACAATATGGCTTAAAGCCAGCTTATGAATATTCATGGAAGCTTGGTTAATTTCTGCAAGACGGCTTTTGCTGTCCATGAAATTGTCGGCAATGTTAGCAGCGCTTGAATTTACATTATGTATATTGAATATAGAAAGGATATTGGATAAAAGCGCCACAATACCCAAAAGCGCAATGGGTATAATCAAACGATGTTTTAAACTTATATTTTTCATTTTGATTGGTTACTCCTTTTATATCTAATATTTATTTTAGGTAATTGCGAAACTC
>CAJTQG010000030.1:0-20820 GCA_910578605.1 uncultured Lachnospiraceae bacterium
GCTCTAGAACGTATGAATTATATTCTTTGGCAGGTCTTTTTTGTAACAATTATATGAAGCTTGTATAATTTTCAAAACTAGCTTTTCTACAGAAAAGCTAATAATAAATTTTACTCTAATCCACCCGGTTATAGTTAATCAGGCAGCCTTTTAAGATAATGTCTCTCTCATCATCGGTCAGTTCTCCCAGCTTCAGCTCAAATTCCAAAAGCTTCTGCTCTTTTACTACATATGCCTTAATGATGGAAGCTTTGCTGCGCACGGCATCTGCAATCTTTGGTATAAATATATAATCACCGTTTGCAAAAGGTAAATCCTCATTCTCATACAAGAACGGAAGCATTCCCCAGTTAATCAGATTGGAACGATAGCGCTTTGTCGCATAGCTCTGGGCAATGTTGGCCCAACCCCCAAGTACCTTCTGGCAGGATGCAGCCTGTTCGCGGGCAGAACCATCCCCCGGCTTTACTGCATAGATAGTGCTTCCAATACCAATATTATCCCGGGAAACATTTGGAAATACTTCTTTTATAGCGTCCATAACAGGCTTGATTTCAGGGAGAACACTAGCAGGGCAATTTCCTTCCTCCCGAGTTTTTTCCGCTTTTTGTACTTCCTTAGCACGTCCCACATAGGCAGGGTCTTTTCTGGAAAGAGTAAATTCTGCCAGCCCTAATGGATTGGAGCGGTAGGAGGAAGTTTCCCCTGAAGGAATTAATTCATCCGTTGTAGTGACAGGGTCATGAATCTCTGAAACTACCTTTAAAACTAAATTATCTGTTAAAGCAATCATAGCAGGCCAGTCTTTAATATTGGGACCAAATTTAATTTCTGTATTAGGTTCTGCAACGCCCTTGGAATCAAATACTCTATTTTCATAGATAGACTTATCAAAGTGGTATTTTGGTCCGCTATATTCCACATCCAAATCGGTGGCGGCTGTCAAATAACCTTTGTTGGCAGCAGTGGCAGCGATAGAACGGGCATCCATCAGGGCTACAGAGGAGATCTGACCATTTTGTAGCTTAGAGCCTTCTCTGTTTGGAAAGTTTCTTGTGGAATGACGGATACTAAATGCATTGTTGGCAGGTGTGTCTCCCGCTCCAAAGCAAGGACCGCAGAATGCCGTTTTTACAATGGCGCCTGTGCCAATTAAATCTGCCAGCTTGCCGTTTTTCGCAAGTTCCATATAGATAGGAGTACTAGCAGGGTAGATGCTCAGTGTAAATTCATCGGAGCCGATGCTCTTTCCCTTTAAAATATCAGCCGCATCACATATATTTTCAAAGCCGCCTCCGGCACATCCTGCAATAATTCCCTGTTCTACATACAGTTTACCATCTCTCACCTTGTCTTTTAAGGTAAAATCAACCTGACCGTCTAAGCTTACAAGTGCTTTTTTTTCTACATCCTCCAGAATATCCATCAGGTTTGCATTTAAATCTTCAATGGTGTATGTATTGCTTGGGTGGAAAGGCATTGCAATCATTGGCTTAATTTTGTTTAAGTCCACATATACCATACCATCATAGTAGGCAACGTCTCCAGGATTCAGTTCTTTATAATCTTGACTTCTTCCATGTATGTCATAAAATTCTTGGATTTTCTCATCGGTTCTCCAAATGGAGGACAGACAGGTAGTCTCCGTAGTCATAACATCAACACCAATTCTAAAATCAGCGCTTAAATTGGATACACCAGGTCCTACAAATTCCATTACTTTGTTATTTACATAGCCGTTGGCAAACACAGCGCCGATTATTGCCAGAGCCACGTCCTGAGGTCCCACACCTTTTGCAGGAGTACCTGTCAAATAAACAGCAACCACACCTGGCATATTAATATCATAAGTTTGATTTAACAGCTGTTTTACCAATTCAGGGCCTCCTTCTCCCATAGCCATAGTTCCCAGTGCACCATAGCGGGTATGGCTGTCGGAACCAAGTATCATTTTTCCGCCTCCGGCAAGCACCTCTCTGGCAAACTGGTGAATGACAGCTTGATGAGGCGGAACATAGACGCCTCCATATTTTTTTGCACAGGTAAGTCCAAACATATGGTCGTCTTCATTGATTGTTCCGCCCACGGCACACAAACTATTGTGACAGTTTGTCAGCACATAAGGAACAGGAAACTTTGTCAGGCCAGATGCCCTGGCTGTTTGTATAATACCTACAAAGGTAATGTCGTGAGAAGTTAATTTGTCAAATTTGATTTGAAGCTTATCCATATTTTGGGAAGTATTGTGAGCCTTTAAAATTTCGTAGG
This sequence comes from uncultured Lachnospiraceae bacterium, assembly GCA_910578605.1. GTDB lineage: Bacteria > Bacillota > Clostridia > Lachnospirales > Lachnospiraceae > MGBC111451. The sequence goes on from CAJTQG010000030.1 coordinate 2,269, forward strand.
CCATTGTCTGCTTTTTTGCTTCCTCTTTTGTTGTCATTTTAGAGCCAAGCTTACTTTTTAATAAGTTTTCGGAATCAGAGTTATCCTCTACAATATCTGTGCCGTTTAACAGATAGGCACCGCCATTGCTTAATTGAATCATAGTACGTCCTCCTCATTCTTGTAAATGTTGTGTAATATTCGTATTATACTTTTTTTTCAATTATTGTGCAAGGCTATATGTGGAATAATTGTCAGGAATCCATTAAATATTTTTCTTCTGATTTTACGCGATTTAGTAGAAATTTGTATTTTAGTTGTGCTGCTTTTAATTGATAAATACAACTGTCAATTAAATCTGGGTCTATGACATTTTCAAAGTCAGCATATGCAGAGTATAATTCCTGTTGTGTGGTAAGCAGCTCGCGAAGCAATTCATCTTGCACTATTTCGTCCTGAATCTGTTTTGCTTTTGATTTTCCTAATTTTGGAGAAAATGTAATCATGGAAAATCACCCCTTTCCCTATTTTGATTTTTGCGGTCAATCAGCCGATGAATATGTAGCTTTAGCTGTGCCGCAAGCGTAATACAATGAATTAAGCAACTTGGAAATACTTGTCTTTTTTTCTAAATCACTATACTAGATTATGGACGGTTTATTCTAAAATATGCAAAATTTTCAAATTATATTCAAAAAGTTAAAAAAAGGGCTTGAAAAAACAAAAATTGTCGTTTATAATGCAAAACAAGTCTTGAAGCACACTTAATGTTCTTAAGTGTGAATCCCCAAAATGAAATGTCCAACCGAAGAGGGAGGATATATTTGAAAAAGAAAATATTAGGAATTTTAGATGTGGATGAGGAGTATGCCATGAATTTGGTTGCCTTCATGAATAAGCGCAACTATAGAGAATGTGAGATCGCAGGATTTACATCTGTAGAGAATGTGGCGCAATATTTGAAACATAAATCCATAGAACTACTGTTAGTATCCGATAAGATAGATGCACAAAAAGTACGTGAATTAAACATTGACAAGATTATTGTGCTGTCGGAGGAGGATAAGGTTAATACCGAGCAGCCAACAGTGTATAAGTACCAATCTGCACAGCTTTTAGTGCGGGAGGTAATGACATATTATGCACAGATGGAGGCGGCACAGATGACGGCGTCCGGCAGGATGGATTTGGTCAAAAAGATAGGTGTATTTTCTTTGTCACAGCCATGTCAAAGGATGATGGCTGCCATGTCTATAGCACAGGAGAAAGGAGAACAGGAGCCGGTATTATACTTGAATTTTGAGGAATATACAGGTATTAGATCGTTGTTGAATTTAGAGGGGCTTGGTAATTTGTCAGATTTTATATATTACTATGAGAATCAAAAGGAGCATTTGGAAGAAAAGCTTGCCTGTTTGGTTCAAAGAAGAGGAAACATGGATATGCTGGCGCCATTTACAGTAGGACAGGATTTACATTCCTTGCACATGCAGGAATGGAGAAGCATTCTTCATGAGATTACATTAATTAGTCATTATCATACGATTATTTTAGATATCGGTGTGAGCTTTGAACTGCTTGATTGGCTGGAGTTGTGTGATGAGATATATTTAGTCTATGAGGATTGTGGGGAGGACAGAGTAAGGACAGAGGAATTTAAAGAATATGTAGCAAAAGTGGGTGAGATTGATATATTGGACAAACTGCATTATATACAGGTGTCAGAGAAAAATAGCTGGAGGGAAGAGAATTTTTTAGAGCAGCTATGTGAGAGTAATTTTTATCAGGAGGTAATCAGTCAGATGGCACAATAAAGGAAAATTTCATTTTTTATTCTTTCTAATTTTTATTAGGTTGATTAGGGGAGGAGGCTGAATTGATAGAATATACAGAAAAAATAAGGGAAAAGGTTTTGAAAAGATTGGATACCTCCAGAGAAATTCAAGACAAAGAAGTGTTTTGCATAATAGACGAAGTGTTGTTGAATGAGGAAGATAGCAGATTTCTGACATTACAGCAAAAGAATTTATACAGAAAACGTATTTTTGATTCTATACGGGGATTGGATATATTGCAGGAATTGTTAGAGCAGGAAAATATTACGGAAATTATGGTAAACGGTCAGGGGAATATTTTTGTAGAGCAATTTGGAGTGATTAGTAGATATGATGGGCAATTTATTTCTCAGAGCCGTTTGCAGGATGTGATACAGACAATTGCAGCAAAATCCAACAGGAGAGTAAATGAAGCCTCTCCTATAGTAGATGCCAGGTTGGAGGATGGTTCTCGTGTCAATATTGTATTAAAGCCCATTGCATTAGATGGGCCTGTAATTACCATACGAAGATTTCCAAAGGAAAGCATAACGATGGACAAGCTAGTGCAATTTGGTTCCATAAGCAGTGAATGTGCAGAGTTTTTAAAGAGGCTGGTAATTGCCGGATACAATATGTTTATATCTGGAGGTACAGGAAGTGGAAAGACTACATTTTTAAATGCATTATCTCATTTTATACCAAAGAAGGAGAGAATTATTACAATTGAAGATTCTGCGGAGCTGCAGATACAAGGAGTGGCCAATTTAGTCAGATTGGAAGCCAGGCAGGAAAACGGGGAGGGTGAAAATGGTATTACAATAAGAGACTTGATTCGCACATCCTTGCGGATGCGTCCCTGACAGAATAGTAATTGGGGAAGTGAGAGGAGCAGAAGCAGTGGATATGCTGCAGGCAATGAATACAGGGCATGACGGAAGTCTGTCTACTGGTCATGGAAATAGTCCGGCTGATATGATTCGCAGAATAGAAACTATGGTGCTGATGGGCATGACAATTAATCTGGAGGCTGTCAGGGGGCAAATAGCAGGAGGCTTAGATATTATCATTCATTTAGGAAGACTGAGGGATGGTTCAAGAAAGGTTCTGGAGATTTCTGAGGTGAGCGGAATGAGGGATAATGAAATTGTTTTGAATCCTTTGTATGAATATGAGGAGGAGGCAGGGGAGAAAACAAAGCAAGGGAACATGACAGAACAACATTTGGGGAAGCAGCAGATAAATAAGGAGGAAATCAAAGGAGGGAAAATAAAAGGCAGCTTGAAGAGAACAGGAAATAAGCTTCAGCACACAGAAAAGCTCATGAGGGCAGGAATAGATATTTCATGAAAATATTTCAGGCAGTGTGATACGGAAGGGGAGAGAATTATGGGGAGAAAAAGAAAGAGGGAAATTCAGAAGAAGAAAGGGCAGTATACAATTAAAATCAGGAGTATAAGGCTTTGGGCTGACAAAAATATAAACATCAGAGGATTCGTTGTGTCTGAGTGTTCTAGAAGGATCATAAGGATAAAGGATAATATGTATCCAGGAGTGTTTCGGGATGTTTTGATAGGTACTGGTATCGGATGTTTTTATGTTTGGCTGTTTTTAAAAAATTTGTCCTTTTATCTGTTTGTTATTCCCTTTGTTGGTGTATATGTTGGGGCAGTAAAGAAAAATAGAGAGGGGGAAAGAAGGGAGAAGCTGGCTATAGAGTTTAAAGATGTACTTCAATCTATGAGTGGCGCTTTGTTTGTGGGATACTCGGTAGAGCGGTCCATATCCCAGGCAGCGGAGGAGATAAGGCTATTGTATGGGAAGAATAGTTTATTATATCCTGAGCTTTTGAGCATGGAGCGCAAAATATCTGTGCAACAGACAGTAGAACAATGTTTTGCTGAGCTAGGTGAGAGAACGCAGGTAGAGGAGATAAAACTATTTGCACAAGTGTTTGTATCGGCAAAGAGAACAGGAGGGGATATACAGAGGGTCATATATATTGCAGCGGAGAGTATTCGGGATAGAATTGATTGGAAGCGTGAATTGAAAATTTTAGTTGGGGAAAAGAAAGCAGAGAAAAAGGTGATGAATATTATACCATTATGTTTAATTGTATATATGCGTTTGGTATCACCAGATCTGATGTATGTGATGTATCAAGGCGTTGGCCAAATCATTATGGGATTTTGCCTCTTAATGTATATTGTATTTTTTGTTATGGGAGAGCAGATTTTAAGAAGAGCAATAGGGCAGGAGTAAAACAAGAGATGGAGAGGAGTGGGAGGGGAGAGCATGATTGTCTATGGGGTAAGTTTAGGTATATGGATTGTGACTGTAGTTTTGAGCTATCTTATAAAATCTCCCAATCAGGTTTTTCCGTTGGATAAAGGGGTTTTGAATTATCTATATCCTGCTGGCAGAGTGTTTATGGATATTTGCCTTACAAAAACCAAAATGTACTGCAACAGAAAATTAGAACAGGCTTTGAGGGAAGTATATGTATTAGAAGATATTGAGGATGTAAAGTATCAATATTTTTTGGAGAAGACAAGCAAGATAATTGCTGTTTTAGGTATGGTTTTGCTGCTTGGTTTGACAGTAAGCTTTACAGAACATGTGCAGGAGGGGAAAGCTGTCACTAGTCTAGAAAGGCCGCAGCCGGGTATGGGAGAGAGTCAGTATCAATTGATTGTTCAGGGGGAGGGAAGGCAGGAGAAGATTGATGTGGCTATAGGAGAAAGAGAGTACACCAAGGAGGAAAAGCAGGAAAAAATTCAGGAGGTATTTGAAAAACTAGAGGAGATTATAATTGGAAAAAATCAGGATTTGATGAATGTCACTTCCAATTTAAACTTAGAGACTCAAGTGGAAGATGTGACAATTTTATGGGAATCAGAACAGGAAGAGCTGATAGATATCAGCGGAGAGGTAAACTTAGAAAATATTTATGAGAAGGGAGAAGAAGTAAATCTAAAAGCAATCCTGTCTTTTGACGGATATGAGGAAGAATATTTAATTACAGTTAGGGTGCTTCCCCCTAAAGAAAACAATTCATATGCTTCGCTTCAGAAGGAATTGGAAAAACAAAATTCTAAAACCCAACAGCAGGTAAAGCTGCCAAAAAGATGGGAGGGAAGAGATATTACCTTTTATCCGGTAATAGAAAAGATTTCCTTGTATATTGGAGGCGCAGGAGTTCTCATTTGTTTATTATTGTTTTTGATTAAGGATAAGGAAATATATAAGCAGGTGGAACAAAGGGAAAATCAAATGCTGTTAGATTATGGTGAGATTATCTCTAAACTGTCTCTTTTGTATCAGGCAGGAATGACGATTACAGGGGCATGGGAAAAGATAATCGTGGAATATGAAAAGAATATGTTGTCCTGGAAAATAATCAAAAAGAGATATGCATATGAGGAAATGAAAATTACTTGGCAGCATATAAAGGATGGCAGAGCAGTTGCTAAGAGTATGGGGGAGTTTGGAAGAAGATGCAGACTGAATTGTTACTTAAAGTTGGGGAATCTGTTGGAGCAAAATATACATAAAGGAACAAAAGGACTAGTAGGTTTGTTGGAGGCAGAGAGAGTGGACGCTAAGGAGATACGTATGGACGTTATTCGAAAAAGAGGGGAGGAGGCAGGTATCAAATTAATATTTCCTATGGTTGGAATGCTTGGCATTTGTATTATTGTTATTATAATACCCTCCTTTCTGTCCATGAAATTTTAAAGAAAAGCAAAAAGAATCTTAATTTAGAAAATTTTGAGGAAAGGAAAGGGTGATAGATATGATATGGTGGTTTTGCGTAAAAAGAAAAATTTGTGATGTGGCAAGAAGACTGCATACAGATAATAAAGGTATGGGGGTAGTGGAAATTATTTTAATTATTGTTGTGTTAGTCAGCTTAGTTCTAATTTTTAAAACACAAATGACAAATATTGTCAATACTATTTTCACCACACTAAAGTCAAAGATAAAGACCGTTTAAAGAATGTCAAAAGCTACTTGGAGAGCAATATGAAAATAACATGAAAGATAAAAGTATGATGAAAAGGGGGTGTAAAAGAACAGTAATGAAGAAGGGAAGTATTACTGTATTTTTAAGTCTGGTTATGTTCTGTCTATTGGAATTATTTATGGTCTTGTTGGAAGGGGGAAGGGTGGAAGTGATGGAATATCGAGCTAAGGAAATGGGACAGGTTTCTTTAGATTCTGCTTTTGCCGGATTTGTCAGACCTGTTTTCGACAGATATGGAATTTTTATTTACTGGGGACAATGTAAAAATTTAGAAAAAGAAATAAATACTTATATTGTAAATAATTTGCCAGATCAAGGGGATAGAATAAATGACTTCTTTAAAATGGGAAGTACAGGAGTGAAAGTAACAGAGTATACCAATATTACAAACGAGAATGGTGAGGAGATGGCAAAACAGGCCCAGGAGGTTATGAAATACAGCTTAGGAGGAAAGGCAGCAGAGAAGCTCCTAGAACAGTGCACTAAGCTGCAAAAAGGCAAAGATACCCAGGAGCTTTTTGAAGAAATTGAGCAGGAAGGTGAAAATATTGTTTCAGTACAGGAGGAATTATCAAAGGTATATAACTGTGTAAATAAAATCTCTTCCTTAAAGTCAAATCCTAGGGAAACAGCAGAGGATTTATTGTTGATATTAAAAAAAGAAAAAAATAATCTAGCTGTATCACTAAGGGTAGAAAAACAAATTACAAGGGCATACAAAAAGCTTAAAAAATCATGGGCAGAACACAACAAGGCATGTGAGAATTTAAACAAAGCAATTCAAAATTACAATAAAAAAGAACATGAACTGAAGAAATCCGTATCCCAGTTAGAGAACAGGTTAAAGGAGGAGGGGAAAACATACAGGGTGCAGGGGTTGTGGGAAGAATATGTCTTGACACAAGCAGATATACAAGCAGACAGAGATAATAACGCAGTAGGAGGAAATAAAAACGATAGCAGAAAGGAGATTGATAATTTAGAAAAACAAGCACAGGAATACATGAAAAATTTAGAGAGCTGCAGACAATTTTTAGAAAATGATGCACAGAAGGAGATTTATCTACAATATGATAATTACTATCAGTCGGTAAAGTTCATGTGTGAAGAATTATCAGATTTTGAGCAGACAATTCCAACCATGGAAAAAAAACAGTCTAATGATGAGTTAAAAGGGTTTCAAAGACTGTTAAAAAACATAAAAAAATGCGGCTTATCATTGGTGGTGACTGATACAAAGCAAATATCATCCAAAGAAGCTTCCATGAAGAATCTTCCTTCTTATACAGAAAAATATAAGAAAGGAAACCGCAAAATTGATATACAGAAAATTGTATTTGGGCAATATTGTATAGAACACTTTGGGAATTATACAGAACAGCAAAAAAATACTGTATTATCCTATGAGTTAGAGTATTTGCTAGGAGGCAAGGCTAGTGATCAAGAGAATTTAGAGTGGGTGGTAAGGGCACTGCTTCCTATACGAGCAGGCTTTAACGCCTTACACATTTTAAAATCTCCAAAGAAGATGGGAGAAGCTGGTGCCCTTGCAGTTAGCTTGTGTGGCTGGACCGGCATACCAGGGCTTTCCACACTGACAAAATATATTTTAATACAGGTGTGGGCATATGGAGAGAGTGTGATAGATGTAAGAGATTTATTGGAGGGGAAAAAGGTGCCTATGTTAAAAACAGAGGGACAATGGACTTTAGGTTTATCTGGTATAAAAGGAATCAGTGGTAAAACCAAATCTTGTAATGCAGGGGATAGAGGTTTGAATTATAAAAGTTATATACGATTTCTTTTAGCAATTCAACAAAAGGGAATTCAGTACTATCGTTGTATGGATTTAATTCAAATGAATATTAACAAAATGGAATCATCTTTTCTTATGAAGCATGGAATTGTTTATGCCAAAGCAACCGTATCCTTCTATGCCCAGCCTTTGTTTTTAAATTTTACAGGTTTTGGTGGAAAGAAAGAGAAGTATTCTATTCAGGAGGAAAATAGCAGAAGATATGAGTAAATTTGGCAAACACCTAATATGAAAAAGAAAGTGGGGTGGATAAATGTGTTCTGTCATTTAAAAAAAACTAAAATAGAAGGCTGTTCAACTCTCCTAATACAAGGGCCGTTTTATAAAAGAAATGGCAGAACATTTTTATCCACCTCAGCAACAGGTGGATTGACAGTTGAGGCAGCCCTTATCGTCCCTTTTTGTACATTTATTTTTACAATGCTTTTATATGTGATTGTGTTTATGATGCTATATATACATATACAAAATTCCATTTATCAAGTGGCTGCCTCAATATGTCAAAATGCATATCTACTTCAGGGAAATGAGGAGAACATAAAGGAAAACAACCATGTGCTTTCAAAGGAGGAGAGTAGTCTATGGAATTTATTTCAGAAAGGAATAGAAAAAGAGTGGATAAAAAATCAAATATTATCGGATTGTAATATAAAGGAGAAGGGCTTAAATTCAGCAGAGATGTTGTTTCAGTGCAAAGTTGAAAAGGCAGATTATAATTTGGATGATGGGGAGGGGAGAATAGAATTTAGTTACCAGATTCAAATTCCTTTTCTTGCAGGAAATATTGGTAAATTTAAAATAAAACAACTGGTTTGTTTTAGAGGTTGGGTTGGAAAGGAATTAAGTGATGGGGTGGAGGAAGGGGCTGATCTGGTATATGTGACAAGGTATGGAGAGGTATATCATACGAATCAGTTTTGTACATATATTGCACCATCTGTAAAACTATATAAAATAGCAGATAATCATGAAGAGGACATAGTGAATGGGAAAAGATATGCAGTATGCAAATACTGCCGTATGGCAGCTTATGAAAAGAAGGGCTATGTTTGGATATCGGACTATGGTGATTGTTATCATAAGACCAGTCAATGCAGTGCTGTAAACAGAGATGTATTTGTAAAGAATAAGAACAAGCTGGAAGGAATGAGGGAATGTAGTAAATGTGCTGCATCGCATTAATTATTTATGAAAACAAAAATTTTTATTCAGTAGCAAAAGAATAAAAAGAATAAAGAATAACAAGGAGGGAGTGATGAAAATTTTTGGTGCAGAAAGTGGTCTAATGGAATGGTTTTGTTTGATTTTTTTGGCTTTGTGCGGCTATTTTGACATTAGGTTTAAGATGGTGCGTGTAAATTGGTGCCTCTTGTTTGGAGTGTTTTGTGTAGTTCTTCATTTATTTTATTTTCATACAAGATTTGAGAATTTGGCAGCAGGAGCAATTATTGGAGGTATTGTATGGTTGCTCAGCTACATAACAAAGGAGGCGATTGGCAGGGGGGACGGGTTTGTAATGCTTGTATTAGGAATTGGGGTGGGATTGAAACAGGGAATGCAAGTTTTCATGTTAGGCTTATTTTTTATTATGTTGGCAGGAATTTTTTTAGTTGTATTCAAAAAAATAAGTTTCAAGGAACGTATTCCTTTTGTGCCATTTTTATTTTTAGGGGAGGCTGTGTTGTTGATATGCAAAATGTTTTAATCTTTTTCGTAAAGGGATACATTCCGGGAAATGGTTTTGTGAAATACATAAAGAAAAAGCAGTGTAAAGGAAGTTATACGGTGGAGGCAGCTATTTTAATGCCATGTGTGGTATTGTTCTTAATTGCTATGATATATACATTTTTCTTTTTTCATGATTTACTTGTAGTACAGGCGCAGTTATCCAAGATATCATTGTATGAGGATGAGGCAGACTACGCTTATGAAGGGAAAAATAAAGTTGACTTAAGTGAAGATAAAAGAAACGAAAATGAAATAGAAAATAAAAAGATAGAAAACAAGCAAAGGTGGGATGTATATGAATAGATAAAAATAAAAAAACAGCAGACAAAAAAAGACAAGAGCAAGCCAAGAAAAAATCAAATGAGAGAACAGTTCTCTGTAATTTGACAAACATAACAGTGAAAGTGAAGAGAGGGGCTCACTTCAATGCAAATAATATAGTAGAATATGAGGGAACCTTGAAATTGCCGTTACTGATAAAAGGAGTAAAGGAGTGGGTGCAGGATTATATTCATCAAACAGAGTATTGTAAGGTGAATAAAAGAAAATACAATTATTGCCAAAGTGTAAGAAGGGGAAAGGAATTGCTGCATATTGTAAATTAAGAAAGGGGAATTGAGACATATGTTACATAAAGCATTGGAATATTGTGTGAAAAATAGTTGGACAGGAAAGAGGTTAGTTATCAAGCAAAACGAAAATATATATAATCTGTCCAGTTATCAGGTAAATATTTTAACACAAAATAAGGTAAAACAATTACTGCCTGTTGAGAAGATTCAAATTAATCAGGTATGGTGGTGGCAATATGAAATTCAAAATAAAATTTCATGGCAGGATTGGGCAAAGAATACTTCAATGAAAAAGCGGGAATTAAATGAATTTTATCAGTCCCTTTACAAAGTATTCAGTAAAATGGAAGAATATTTGTTAGATATTGATTCACTGTTATTAAAGCCTGCATTTATATTTAAAGAAGAAAATGAGTATTACTTTTGTTCCTACCCGCCTGGAAAAAGACCATTTAAAGAACAAGTGGAGGAGTTAAATGATTTTATTGATGATGTGATTGATATAAAGGATAGAGAAACTGTAAAGTATACATATAAGATGAGAGAAGCTTATAAAAAATTATAGTGGTAGGTTTTGGTTGGACAATCTATTTCATTGACACAATAGAAGTGAAATTTAGGTTTTCAAAAAAAATTATGTAAATCTAAAAAAAATGCTTGCTTAATTAAATGTTCTATGTTATGATACCTAAAGTATTTAAAGGCAATATTGATTCACATATTTTTGTAAGTCATTAGTGTTTTAATGCTTTATAAAAATATGTGATTTTTTTACCTCTAAATATGCACTAATTTTTTTAAGGAGGTACTTTTCATGAATAAAGGTACAGTAAAATGGTTTAATTCTCAAAAAGGATACGGATTTATTACAAATTCCGAGAGCGGTGAAGATGTATTTGTACATTTTTCCGGAATTGTTTCTGATGGTTTTAAGACATTAGAAGAAGGACAGGAAGTTACATTTGAAATCACTCAGGGTGAAAAAGGAGCACAGGCTACAAACGTAGTTGTTGCTTAATTTGTATTATTAGAATTAGAAAGTTTTTTAGATTTTTCTAATAATATAGATGTTGTATTCTTTGGATGTCGTTTCGCAGTGAGATTGTTATCTAAGAGTGCAGATATCGATAGACTTACAGCATTATAAAAAGCTATCCGAAAGTTAATTGCTTTCGGATGGCTTTTTTTTCAGATCTTTTGTATTTTTTTCTACAAGTGTTCTAGGCAGCATAACCTGATGGCCGCAACCTTGGCATTTAAGGCGAAAGTCCGCCCCAACTCGCAGTATCTCCCATTCAAAATTACCACAGGGATGTTTTTTTTTCAATTTTACAATATCACCAACATGATATTCCATCTATTTAGTGCTCCTTTCATTTTAATATGTTTTTTAGGTTTTGGGTATCTAAAGTTTTTTTGGTGCCATCATTTTTATCCTTATTTATAGAAAGGTAATGATAATATGTTTTGGCATTGGGAAGTTCAGGGATTTCGCCAATAAAAATAAACAATGGTAATATAAAAAATGAATAGTGATTGCAATATCTATTACAGTAAGTATAACAATAAAATTTATATTTATCATAACATTGAAAATTCAACAGTACAAGAAAAAATATAAAAATGTATTGACAAATAAAATAGAATGTATTATTGTATTAGTGTACTATAAAACTAATACAATAATACATTAAAAAGGGAGCAATAGAGATTACAGCATAGTGAATGGGTTAGGCACAGCGTGACGGATTAACATAGACCATTCCTTTAGCAGAGTAGCTATAACTAGGGGGAATTCAGCATTGCGGAAAGGAGAGATGGAGTGAGTTGGGATTTTAAAGAGGACAGACCAATTTACACACAATTGCTTGAAATGATTCAAATTCGTATTATGAATGGGACATATCCTTTAGGGAGTAAGCTTCCATCTGTAAGGGAATTAGCAGCACAAGCATCTGTAAATCCCAATACGATGCAGAAGGCTTTAGTGGAATTAGAACAAAAAGGTTTTGTTTTTTCTCAGAGAACCTCCGGCAGATTTGTCACAGAGGATAAACAATTGATCATTCAGGTAAAAGAAAAGCTGGCAAAGGATTACTTGGAGGAATTTAGGAGTAAGATGAAACAAATCGGGTATGATGAGGAATCAATTAATAAGCTTCTGAAATGATTCTGTTAGAGTGTAAATATGTATGAAAGTTATGGAGGAAAAGATGAGTATACTATTTGAATGTAAAAATTTAAGTAAATCGTATGGGGGGAATAGCTCCGTACGCGCATTAAATGAAGTTAACCTTCAGATTGAATCAGGCAAAATTATAGGTTTACTAGGTCCGAATGGAAGTGGAAAATCTACATTAATCAAGTTGGCAAATGGTTTATTAACACCATCATCAGGAGAAATTTACATTGATGGAAATCCAATTGGTGAAAAAACAAAGAGTGTTGTATCTTACTTGCCGGAGAGAACATATTTGAATGTGAACCAGAGAGTACAAGATCTTATTAAATTTTTTCAAGATTTTTATGTGGATTTTAGACCAGAGCGGGCATTGGGGATGTTGAAAAAATTAAATATTGATCCAAGCACAAAATTAAAGGTGATGTCAAAAGGAACAAGAGAGAAAGTACAGTTAATATTGGTTATGAGCAGAGATGCCAAATTATATTTGTTGGATGAGCCTATTGGAGGGGTAGATCCAGCAGCGAGAGATTACATTTTAAATACCATTATTACGAATTATGATCCCCAGGCTTCCATTATTATTTCCACACATTTAATTCAGGACATTGAGCAGGTATTGGACGAAGCAGTTTTTATTCAATATGGGAATATGGTATTGCATAAGTCGGTAGATCAGATTCGAGATGAAGAAGGCAAATCCGTGGATGGATTGTTTAGGGAGGTATTTAGATGTTAGGAAAATTGATTAAGCATGAATTTAAGGAGACATATAAGACATTTTTGCTTTTGTATGTAGCAATTTTGTTTCTATCTGTTGTGAATCTAGGTTTCAATGAGTTGGGGGATGGCACGAATGGATTGATGATGATAGTGGAAGTTCTGTTTATGATTGCCTTTGTATTGTGTGCATTCTTTTTATCCACTATTTCCCTTGTGTTGATTGTCATACGATTTTACAAAAACCTCTTGGGGGATGAGGGATACTTAATGCATACTCTGCCAGTGAAAAAAAGCAGCTTAATTATTAGTAAATGGATTGTAGCAGCAGTATGGACCGTTTGTAGTATTGTTATGGTGATTTTGTCTATTTTCATATTGGTCGGCAGAGAAGTACCTTGGGGTAAGATGTTTGATTTTATTGGTAAGGTGTACAATGGTTATGATGGAATGATGACATTGACTATCGTTGGATTTTTATGTATTATGATATCTGTTATGTCCCAGCTTATGCTTATTTACGCCTCTATGGCTGTGGGGCAGATATGGCAGAAACACAGGGTGCTTGGAGCATTTCTCTCCTTCTTTGCGATCAACATGGCAACCCAGACTGTTACAAGTCAAATAACAGCAGTATTTATGGCAAGCAATGCAGAGAAATTAAATAATAAGTTTGAGCATATTGTAGCTACAAATGCAGGCTTTATAGATGGATTAACATCCATAGGGGATTTTCTGACTGCCTATCTTTCTTTAAGCGCCATTCTATTGCTTGCCTTTTGTGTTTTGTACTTCTTTATTTGTAATTATTTTATGACGAATAGATTGAATTTGGAATAAGCTTGTCTTAAATAAAAACGGAAATGCGTTCAAAATTGTGAAAATAAGCAAGAAAATAAAACTATTATTAAAATATTTATAAAGAAGAAAAGAAGAGAGAAACCTACAACAAATAGACAAAAAATTATGTATTTGAGTAAAAATTGAAAAACGGAAGATGAAACAGATTTAAAATATACAAAGGTGTCAATTACTTGAGAACAAAGATTTCAAATGAAACTTCTGTTCAGGAGTTGACACCTTTTGTTTTATCTAATATTTTATTTGTAAGCATATTTAATCATTTTGCATGTTTATTGACTTTGTTAATTGAAAATATTGTAAAAGTTTATTCCAATCTATCTGTTGTTACCTTACTTGCAATCTGCTGTTGATTTTTTCAGCAATTTCCTTTAACAAGTTCTCGTCTGCCTCATGAGTTACAAAGCTGAATTTATTGCCATCATTTTTATAGCGTGGAACAATATGTGTATGAAAATGAAAAATGGTTTGTCCTGCAATCTGGTTATTGTTTTGAATTAAATTTAAACCATCACAGTGCAGCTCCTCTAACATAGCAGCAGCTATTTTTTTAGCAAGAGGGATTACCCCAGCTGCTTCGGCATCACCTAATTCCCACAGGTTATCATAATGGTTTTTAGGTATAATTAAAGCGTGGCCTTTTGTGGCTGGGCCTAAATCCAATATTACGCGAAACATATCGTCCTCATATAAAGTGTGAGAAGGTATTTCACCATTTGCAATTTTGCAAAAAATACAATCATCTTTTTTCATGATAATCCTCCATTATTACAAAAATTATTACAAAAGAAATTCCGTGTGCTGCATCATTTCTATTTCGCAAAATTCCGTGTATTATTTTGTTGTACACTAGTATTTTACAATATGCTATCTTTATATCATAATGGATGTCAGGGAAAAATACAAGTAGTTAAAGTTTTGTTTCACAAATTCCATGAACTTGTGTATAATAGTTAGCAGATATTTTTATTATATTAGGAAGGGTTGGCCTATACAATAAAATAATGAGATAATAACAATTAGAAACGAGGTAGGCATGAAGCTGAATATAGCATTGTTAGACCAAAGGATGGAGCAGGAACAGTTTTTGCCCATTCAAAGCAATCTCAAAGGGATGAAAATGTATGGACATGAGGGAGAGGAACGAATTGCTATATGTTGTGTTATGAGACCAGATGTGAGATGGTACATCACTCATGAGCAAATGAAGGATATTGTATTTCAGGTAGAAAGAAAATTTTTATTTGAAGGATACCGACAAGTGGATTTTTTGTTTGTAATGTTTTCAGAAAATCCAGAGGAGCACAAAAAGCTTATTTCAGAAGGATACCAGATGTGGTTGGTAAATTTATATACCAATCAGTTGATGATATTTGAAAATCAACCAGATACTTTTTTTGGAATAGAAAAAGCAATTAATGATTTTTTACAGGTACAGCAGGAACAGAATAAAAGTTTTTTTCATCAGATTCCCATTGCTACTATAGTATTGATATTAATCAATAGCATTGTGTTTATTTTGATGGAGATTCATGGTTCCACCTATGATGCAGAATATATGCTGGAGTGGGGGGCGGAGGAGGGCAGCTATATATTGGAGCAGCATCAATTTTATCGTCTGTTTACCAGTATGTTTTTGCATTTTGGCTTTTCACATCTAATGGGGAATATGATTACACTGTATTTTTTCGGAAGCGTAGTGGAAAAATATATTTCAAAAGTAAAGTTTATCCTATTTTATTTGCTATGCGGCATTGCTGGTTCGGTGGCTTCTGTGCTCTATTATTTTTATATAGTTGGCGGCAATCATGTGGCGGCAGGTGCATCAGGAGCTATATTTGGCGTGATTGGAATACTGGTAGGTATGGTTTGCATGAGCAAAGGTAAAATAGAAGGATTATCTGTGGGACAGGTGATTATTATGTCCATATTAGTGCTTTATACAGGAATGCGGGATGATTCTGTGGATGTAATGGCTCATGGCGGCGGATTTATAATGGGTATGTTGTTGAGTGTGATAAATAGGTTGCGAACTCGTAAAAATTAAGTTACAATACATCACAGTGTTATGGCAGATGATGTAATAAAATGCATCACATATGCAGAAAATACTATGAGGAAGGAATGAAAAATTATGATTATTAATGTTTATTACGGAGGCCGTGGATTGATAGAGGATCCGACGCTGTACGTGTTAAATAAAATGGAAAAAGTTTTGACTGAATTGAATGTTCAGGTGAATCGATACAATTTATATGAGTGTAAGTCTACACTGGCCACATTGCCTCAATCTTTAAAGGAGGCCGATGGGGTGATTCTTGCCAGCCATGTGGAATGGATGGGAATTGGAGGAATGATGTCGGAGTTTTTGGATGCCTGCTGGCTGTATGGAGATAAGGAAAAAATTTCCTCCATCTACATGGCGCCTGTTGTAGTGTCCTCCACTTATGGAGAACAGGATGCTTACCTGCAATTAAAACAGGCATGGGAATTGTTAGGAGGTCTTCCCTGTGAGGGACTTCGCACCTATGTGGAGGATGTGGTGGATTTTGAATGTAATCGGCTGTACAGTGAAATTATTGAAAAAAGAGCGGAGAATATCTACCGAACAATCGCAAGGAAATCTAAAGGACTGCCCTCCTCTAGCTATGCAATTAAGCAAAATATGATAAAATCAGGTATGGATTTAACCCCCCAGGAAAGTGAACAGTTGTCCAAGTATGTATCCGATGATATTTATGTAAAACAGCAGAAGGAAGATATTGAAGAATTGACTTCCCTGTTTAAAGGAATGCTCCATGAGCAGGGGGAGAAGGTGGAAATTGAATTTATTTCCGATTTTGAGAGACAATTTACGCCGCAAAATGATTTTAAGGCTACCTACTTGTTTATGATTCCCGATAAAAATAAATCCCTTTATATTGAGGTGAATGGAGATAAGCTGGAATGTCGTTTTGAGGATAAGGAAAATGTAGATGTTCTTGCTAAGCTTTCTAGTGATACATTGTCGGAGATAATAAAGGGAAGAATGACCTTTCAGCGGGCTTTTATGGAGGGTAGTATGTCTGCAAAGGGAAACTTTAAGACATTGCGGATGTTAGACCAACTGTTCCCCTTCGGTGTAAAGATATAGACAGGCTGATAAAATATTGTTACAATTATTACTTGTTTGGCAGAAGTACCGTAAAGCTGGTTCCTTCATCAGGTTGGGAGGCAACGGTGATATATCCATTCTGTTGAGAAATAATATTGCGGGCTAAGTAGAGCCCAAGTCCAACGCCAGCTTCGTTATGAACATTTGGAGAACGATAAAAGCGCTGAAATATTTTAGTGTATTCCTGAGAGGGAATGCCAATTCCGGTGTCAGAAAATATGATTTGTGTGTAAGTATGGAGATGGGCCACTTGTATGGTGATTTCTCCGTTTTCAGGAGTATATTTTACGGCATTGTCTAGAATATTGAAAAAAGCTTCTGTACACCATTTGGGATCATGACAGCACATATATTCCTGTTGGAAGGAATAAACTAAACGGATATTTTTCTTGTTAAGACTGGGAAGAATTTCTTTAACAGCCTTTAGAAGAGAAGGTGTCAGAGGGTGTAAGGAAGGACGAAGGGTAATAATGCCATTCTCCAGCCGGGAGGTCTTAATCATTGACTCCAGCAGACTGGTTATTTTATTTAATTGAACGGACATCATATCCACAAACATAGTCTTTTCCTCTGTTGTCAAGTCATATTGCTTAAAAGAGGAAAGCAGAAGGCTTAAATTTGTGATAGGTGTTTTAACTTGATGCGAAATATCAGAAATCAAAAGCTGTAAATTCTGACGCTCCTCTATTGCCTTGTTGTTGGTAGAATTTAAAATATACTGCAATTGATATAATTGGTGATAGATTTGAGAGAATAAGGTCTCCTCTTCCATTCGGGGAGGAATGGTTTTTCCATTTATAATATCATCAATAATTTTTTCGATGTTATGGCTAAATTGAGATAATAAATAATAGATGCCGGCCAAGAGCAAGCCAGTAAGCAAAAAAATGCTCACAATAAAAAAAGAATTCAAAAAATGCGAATCTGTATAATCTATAGGGACGATAAAGGAAAGTATTGCAGAAATATATAATAATAAAAGCAAAGTAGAACAAACCTTATTGCAGAGATTGATTAAATAAGTCTTACTTTTCATTGTTTTCTCCTATCCACATGTATCCTGTGCCATAGATGGTTTTAATATATTTATGAGAATTTAATTCTATTTTTTTCCGTATTCTGCTGATAGCCACACTTAGAGCGCTTTCATCTACATAATTACCATCGCTGTCCCATAAACGTTCCAATATAGCTTGTCTCATGATAATCTGGTTGCTGTTATCAAAAAGTAAATGAAGAATTTTGAATTCCAGTGGAGTTAAGGAGATAGGTGTACCTTCGATAGAGGCGGTAAAGGAGGAAAAATTCAGCATTAAAAAATTATCAGAAAAAATCAAAGCTTTTTCCTGACTTTTTATACGAAACATAATAGCTTTTATTTTCTTTAAGAAAATATCCATGGAAAAAGGTTTGGTTATGTAATCATCTGCTCCTAGGTCATATCCATGTAAAATATCAGCTTCTAAATCCTTGGCAGTCAAAATAACGAAAGCACTGTTTGTTTCTGATTTAATGATAGGACAAAGATTAAATCCATTTATTGTATTTAAATTGATGTCTAGAATGATTAGTTCATAGGAATCGTTCTTGATTTTATTGTAAGCATCTTCATATGTATAAACAGAATCTACATGGTAGTCATGTTTGCTCAAATGAAAATGAAGCATTTGATTTAATATTTGGTCATCCTCTACAATTA
>CAJTQG010000030.1:20830-36014 GCA_910578605.1 uncultured Lachnospiraceae bacterium
CTTTCGCACAATTTCTTTTGAAACGACGTAAAGCGTTATCCAATGTCTCATTCTCTTTTACGATTACATTTGACATAGTCTCACACCTAACCTCCCCTCAGTTGTAGATTATGCTTCAATACACAACTGTATAGGGTAATATTTTACCATGAAAGAATTCGCTTTCTCTCATACGCACAAATATTATTATAGCATATTAAAAAATGATATTCAATATCGACAAAAAAACAACAATTTTTCTGACAGAATCATTGAAATTGTAGAAAAATGTTAGATTTTAGCAATAATTCCACTTTATAGTATATGAAAAGGAGGATGATAATTATGAATATAACCTTTTGGGTTACAGAAAATTGCAATTTGGCATGTAAATATTGTTATGTTAACAAGCATGCAGAGACAATGCAATGGGAAACAGCTTTAGCTGCATGTGAGCTTTTTCAAAATAAATTATCTCAGGCGGCAAAGAGAAAGGAAAAAATTCATGTGTCCTTTCACGGTGGGGAACCACTCCTAAACTTTGATGTTATCTGTAAAATTATAAATTGGATGAAAGAGCATTATTCACAGAGCATATTTTTTTCCCTCACAACAAACGGAACGGTTTACAGTGAGGAGATGTTTCAATTTTTAAAGGATAACAAGGTGGAGTTGTCTTTAAGCTTAGACGGTGAGAAAAGAATCAATGATAAAAACCGAGTTTACAAGAATCAAGCTGGCTCTGTCTTTGATAATACCATAAAAACCTTGCGCCACCTGCAGGAGAATAACATACCTGTAAGAATTCGAATGACAGTTAATAGAAGTAATGTGGGAGGCTTGTATGAAAATTATGTGTTTTTACACAGCCTAAAACCATTGGTAGTTTCTTTTGCTTTTGACAGGGGAGATAAGTGGACTAATGAGGATATGGAGCAATATTATGAAAATTATTGTCAGATTATGAATTATTTACTTCAAAAAGACAGAAGGGAAGCTTACTGTGAATTATTTAATATGGTTCAGGAATACTTTCGGTACAGAACCTCATGCGATGGGGGAGTGAATGGATTTCATATTTCTGCAAAAGGTAAACTATATCCATGTATGTTCGCAGTGGGTAAAGAAGAATTTGTTATTGGAAATGTACAAGATGGAATAGATAAGGAAGCGTTAAATCGCTTCTTTCAACTAAACAATACAAAAGTGAGAGTTTGTGGTAAATGCAGCTTTCAAAATCATTGCGGGGCTACTGTCTGCAAGGTTATCAATAAGTATTATACAGGTGACCCCCTGATTCCATCGGCATTTACTTGTAATGAACATGAAGTGCTGTATAGTATTTACAAGAAATATGAGTTTTTAATGGGTGAATTTGATGAGCAAAAAAGTGTCAATAGCAATTATTGATTCGGGTGTAGACGACAGAATAGAAAAAATAAAAACGTGTATTACAGCCGGATTTACCATTTCACAAGTAAATTTCAACAATAGAATAATAGAAGATCATTATGAGGATGTATTTGGACATGGAACCAATTGCGCAGATGTTATTTTAAAAAATTTTTCACAGGTTGAATTTATTCCCATAAAAATAGTCAACAATAATGGATTTTCTAACAGTGAACTGTTAATGGAAGCGCTGAAGCTTTGTACAAAGCTTCCGGTGAAAATGATTTGTGCCAGTTTATCTGTTATAACAAAGGAGTATCAGAAGGAAAAGAGCTTGTATGAAATATGTCAATGTTTAGATGCACAAAATAAAATAATATGTGTCTCTGAGGATAATAATAATATGCTCTCCGTTCCCGCTAAATTTGACAATGTAATTGGAGTGAGGGCCATTTACAGCAAATATTTACTTCAAGTAAAGAAAAATAGTCCCATTCAAGTATATGCAGATGGAACTCCGGTTTTTGCAGTAAATGGAAGAGGAACTTACAATTTGTTTAAGGGAAGCTCAAAGGCCAACGCTGATGTAGTTGGAAAAATTGCAGCATTACTGTATCACAAGCCTGACAGTAAGAGAGCGGAGGTGCTTAGGGCATTAGGAAACAAATACGGGAATCAGCTTTGTGGGCCAAGGGAAAATACACTAAATAGAATCCCTTCAGGGAAAATGCAATTTAAAATAGCAAGAGATTTGTGCTGCATTATTAACGCCATGCAGCATAAAGGACTAGATGTTATTCAGTTGTCCCAGGTTCCCGTTATGTCGCCCTTTACAGGCGTTACCTATTTTAATGTGTATGATTTGCTTGAACAGGTAAGGAACTACTATGGAGGTAAACGGATATCCTATGAGGAGTTAAACGTAGACCAAATCTGCACATTATACAATTTTGTTCATTATGTGCAGGAGGAGCTGTTATGAATAGAACAAAAAAGATATATGGAAAGTTAAAAGAATATAAAGTTTATTATAGTTTAGCATTGTTGCTGCTTTGCTGTGATGGGATTGTAACCTATTATTATCCTGGAATATTAAGCAAAATCATCGATGTGTGTCTGCCGGCAAAGGATTGGAATCGTGCGCTGGTTCAAATGTGCTTGCTGGCAGGCTGTCAGTTAGTGTCCATCACTGTTTCCTTTTTGCTCTCTGTATTATTTTGTAAGCTGACAAATAAGTTTATATTTTATATGAAACATATTATGATTCAAGCTGTTTTTCGAGCAAAGGGAGAGGAATTGTCCAGTAAGTCAGAGAAATTTCTTACATGTATGGGAATGGATATCAATAATATTCAAATTCTTACTTCCAGAATGATGGCAGATTTTATTTTAGAGATAGCAACGATGCTCATTACTATTGTGATTTTATGCAAAATAAATTATGTCATACTGATAGCGGTAATCATTTTGTATCCCATCTTGATTGTGATTCAGAATTTATTTAATAAAATGATTCAACAGCAGTCAAGGCAGGTGATGACATATATGGATTGTGAGAATACATATACAAAGGAGCTGTCCCGCTTTATGGAGGAATATATTTTAATGAACTTAAGTGGATATTACCTAAATAGATTTCATAAAAATCAAAGAAAGTTGTTGGGGGAGTCACTGAAATTAAACATAGATTTGGAATTAAACAGAGTAATTCCTCAAGTAATTAGTATTCTGGCTTACTGTGTTATTTTGGGAATCAGCGGATATATGGTTATTAGCGGCAGGATTATGCTTGGTGAATTTACGGTTGTTCTGTTGTATACACAGAGAGTGTTTGCGCCATTGTCAACTATAATGATTGTCATCGGTCAACTTCAGAAATCCAAGGTTTCCGTTGATAGAATAGCTGATATTTTATAAAACAAAAATAGAAATAGAGGACAAAAAAAGAAATCAAAAAAATATACCAATAAATAATATGAAAAACAAAAGCAATGTAGAATGAAAAGGATACAAATAAAAGGTTATTAGGAATAAATAGAAAAGGAATGAAGGTAAAATGAACCATATAAACAAGATTGTGCTGGAAAATCTTAATTTTTCATATGGGAATAACAATGTATTTAGAAATAGTATCAATGCACAATTTTGCAGTGACAGAATTTACTTGTTGAAGGGAAAAAACGGTGCAGGAAAAAGTACATTATGTAAGCTGCTCACCAGATTATATGAAAATTATTCGGGAAAGATCTATTTTAACGATATAGACCAGAGAGATTTGAGCAGGGAGGAATTACTAGATGAGATTGCCGTTGTATTTCAGGCAACACCTGTGTTTTATGACAGCATTATAGATAATTTGTTGTTGGGCAGAAAAACAAAAAAGCTTGAAAAATTATTATCTCTATTTGGGTTAGAGAAGGATTTGAAGGAGGCAGGCAGAGAGTTTACGGATATCCTGTCAGATGAAAACAGTTTATCAGGGGGACAAATCCAGAAGTTAGGAATTATACGAGTGTTGTTAAGTGATAAGTCCATTTATATATTTGACGAGCCCACCTCAAATTTAGATGTGGATTCTAAAAAGGTTTTTTATGATATTTTAAATCAGCTTAAAAGCAATCACATGATATTTCTTATTTCCCACGAGGAAAATATAGAGAAGTATGTGGATGAAGTGTTTATTCTTGATAAAAGATAAAGCTGTTCTATGTTAACAGTATTTATTTTTTATAAATTATTAGGTAATTGGGGAACAATAAACTTATTTTTGCTACACACATAATTGCTGTAAATCATCTGAATCATAATTTTGTGAAATAAATGTTATGTTGTTTTAATGGTATTTAGCAACAATATAACATGTACAAGGTTCTTATCAGGAGGCTTCAATTGTGTGGAAAATTGGTTTGAATAAAATTTTTCAATTAAAGTTTTCACAATTACCTAAATTTCAGAGAAGAAAGGAGGAATTATCATGCAGAAAAAAGAATTAACTAGAAAAGTAAAGTCAGAGGTATTCGATGTAAAAGTGCAGTATTGTGATCCAAAGCATTGTTTGCATGATTGCTTAATCGGCAAAGATACATGTGATTCTCACAAGAGTACCGAAAGGTAAAAAGAAGTATTCAGGAATGGAGGAAAATATTTTATGAAGAAAAAGGAATTAACTAGAAAAGTAAAGTCAGAGGTGTTTGATGTAAAAGTGCAGTATTGTGATCCGAAGCATTGTTTGCATGATTGCTTAATTGGCAAAGATACATGTGATTCTCACAAGAGCACAGAACATTAATAACAACAAAACAGCGGAAAGGAGAACGAATATGCAGAAGGACGAACTAGAAAGAAAAGTAAAAACAGAAGAGTTTGATGTAAAAGTGCAATATTGCAATCCGGACCAATGCTGGTATGACTGTGAGTTAATCGGATTCAATAAATGCGATGCTCACATAAGTAAGTATTTATAATTTTTGCTGTGAAACATAAAGTTAGTTTTTCAGGCAGGCAGACGGGGTGGTTCTGCCTGCTTGGATAAATAAAAAGCGTTTTGCAGCAGTCATACATGGCATAACAAAATAGGTTCCATGGAATTGGTTTGGCTGTTGTAGTTTTGGGAGCATATGTTAAAATAGAAAAGAAAATTATTCTTAGGAAAACGCTTGGGAGAACAGACAGAATGTTTAGAAATAGAAATACAAAGATTGTCAATAAGGTAGTCAGAAAAATTCTAATGGCACAAAAATGGAAGAATTTGATTACGATTACAGCTATTGTCATTTCTGCAATGTTATTTACATCCTTGATGACTTTAATTGGGGGAACTGTAAAATCACATAGATTAATGATGCAGCTGCAGGCGGGAAGCAAAGCAGATGCACAGATAAAAGGGATAACAAAAAAACAGTGTAAACTGTTGACAAGTCAGCCGTATTTAAAGGATGTAGGGTTGCTCTGTAGTGTTTCATATTTGAAAAATACTAAAAATCACAATATTGAATTATGCTATCTGGATGAAAAATCACAGGATATGTTTTTTTCTAAGCCTACCTATGGAAGAGCACCAAAGCAGGTCAATGAGTTTGCTGCCTCAGACAGAGCACTGAAAGAGTTAGGAGTCAAACCAAAGCTGGGAGAACAAGTAAAAATTATTGTGGAATCAGAGACAGATGGACAGGAATATTCCTACGAAATGTGTCTGTCCGGTTGGTGGAAGGCTGCAAATGAACAAGGCAGCCTTATGCTTGTATCCGAAGAATTTATTAATGAAAATAAAAAAGAGCTTAGTGGAATTGTGAGAGATGATTCCGAAGGGCAAAGTTACTCAGCCGCCATAATATTTACTGACAGACAAAATAGGGAGGAAAAGCTGAGGGAGGCAGTGAGAGCTATAGGCGGTGAGCCGGATGATGACAAGGCAGAAAATTTTATGCCTATTATTTTCTATAAAAATACATATATGGAGTGGAAGGAAATAGGGATTCCGGTTTTGCTTATTATGGTTTTGTTTGTTTTGTGCAGCTATTTGCTGATTTATAATATTTTTGATATTGCCACAGTAAAGAATATAAGAAGCTATGGCTTGTTGTCCACCATTGGAGCAACGCCGTCCCAAATTAAAAGAATAGTAATGAAACAGGCGTTTTTTCTGGCGGCAATCGGCATACCTGTAGGATTGCTGCTGGGATTTGGCATTGGAACTAGGCTTTTGCCTGTTGTGCTCAGCGGTATGCCAAAGGAGGAGTACACCAATGCTCCTGTTGTAAATACTGCCAATCCCAGTGTCTTTCTTTTTAGCGGGATTATGACTTTTTTAACTATATGGATTAGCATCTATAAACCGGCAAGGACGGCATGTAAATTTAATGCATCGGATGCGGTGAAATACAGTGAGGGAAATAAAAGGATAAAAAGAAAGGGAAGCAGCAACAAAGTCATACATATTGCTTTTGCTAATTTTATTCGCAATAAGAAAAGATCCGTTTTAATTGTGATGTCATTGGCCATCTGTATTATATTATTTAACTCTGTTTTTGTGATTTCTGACAGTATGGATACAAAAAAATATATTCAAGTGCACATGAAAACAGATTATATAGCTGCCAATACCAATGCCTTTCAATTAAACTTAGGCTATGTTTATAGGAGAGATGGGATGTCGGAGGATTTTTGCAAATTTTTGAATAGTCTGAAGGAAATTAAGAACCTTGGTTATCTATACAAAAATACAAAGGATGACAGCAATGTAAGCTTTGATTATGGCATTCCCATAAAAAGAATAGAGAGCTATCCCAACGATAAAGGAATTCCGGAGGAATGCGGAATTATTGAAATAAAGGGAAAGGAATACGGCGCTTTAGTCTGGGAGGATGGAAGACTTTGCTGCAATGTATATGGCGCAGACGAGACCACTGCAAAAAGATTTCATTTTGATGATATTTTAGATGGAATATCGGAGGAAGAGGTTGGAAGTAAATTATCTACAGGGGAATATGTGATTGAGGGGGCAGTTATCAATCCTGAGCATCCAGGGGAGGTATTGGAGGAGCCTGGATATCAATGTGAGATAGGACAAAAGATTACAGCTTATAAGGATGGAAAAATATATAAAACATATACGGTGCTTGCCCATATGCCTGTGAATCAGGCAGAAGTGGAGGCAAATGACGGTGGTAATGGAGCGGCAAGAGTAGGGCAGGATGGAGCAAAGCTGTATTTTCCCCTTGAGGAGTTTAAACAATTGTATGATACTCCCACAGTGTTGAACTGTACCTTCGATGCTAAGAATCCGAAGGAATGGGAGGCGGTGGAAGAAAAGCTTGAAAAGTACACAGAGGAAAATCCAACGATGCATTATTACTCTTCTAATCAGCTAAGGAGAACAATCGCTAGAGAGCAAGTAAAGCTTCGGGTAGTAGGAGGAATTATGGCAGGCATTTTAGGAGTGGTTGGAATTATCAATTTTTTGAACCTGATAAGTACATCTGTGATTAGCAGGAAAAAAGAATTTGCTGTTATGGAGAGCGTTGGCATGACCAGCAGGCAGTTAAAAGATATGATTGTCTTTGAGGGCATTTTATATGCATTATCTACTGGAATTTTAGGCATTGCTGTTTGCTATTTGCTGGGAATCACAGTGATTAAAACAATACTTTCCGCCACATGGTACTATACATTTCGAATGTCTTTAACCCCGGGATTGTTGATTTGGTGTGCAATGCTGATTATAGTTGTGTCTAGCGCAGTTTTGTCAATGAAGATATACAATAAAGGTGAGCTGTCAGACAGATTGTCCTATGAGGAATAAGAATAGGTGTAAGAAAGAAGAAAGGATGCAAGGCAGAAACAAAATATGAAATATATAAAAAATCCAAATGGAAGAGAATTGTATGACAAAAATCAGGTTTTGCTCTGTAATATAAAACAGGGAAATTTTCTGAAAACGAATAAGTTATACTATGAATATTTTCAAATGCTGCTGCAGGAGGGGCAGGGACATATTGACTGGGAAGCGGTAACAGATGAAAATGTCAAAAAAAATCTGAAATATCTCTTTTCACAGTTAGTCAATATTGGTTATATTATACAGGAGGGTGATTTGTCAAAAGCAATAGAGGAACATTATAATGTTATATATTTATCCTTAACAAATCATTGTAATTTAAGATGCAGGCATTGCTGTGTATCAGCAGGAGAGTCCAGCACAGGGGAGCTGGAATTTGAAGATTGGATGTACATTATTGACAGCATTTTGCCATTGCATCCAGACAGTATTGAGCTAACCGGCGGTGAGCCTATCATATATCATGATTTTCAAAGAGTGTTAAGATATTTGAGAAGAGTATACAGAGGAGCTATTGGTTTATCCACCAATGCTCTGCTTATTAATGAAAACAACATTGAGCTTATAAAAGAGAATATCGATCATATATCTGTCAGTATAGATGGCTATGATGAGGAGAGCTGTCATAAAATAAGAGGAAATGGAGTTTTCCATGAAATTATCAGTAAAATTTTATATCTCAAAGAAATGGGAATCCATCAAATAACAGCCTCTATGCTGGTTACCTCATACACCCAAAGTCATCAGGAGGAATTTGGCTCTCTCTGTGAGGAACTGGGTGTTAAGCCGATTTACAGAAGGTTTGCTCCAACAGGAAGAGGGGGAAAGTATGATGAGGAGTTGATGCCTGAGAGCAATATATACGAGGATATCAATAAAAAGGAATTAAAATGTGTGTTGTGCAAGCCAGGCAAAAGAGAGTTAAATATATCATCCAATGGGGATGTCTATCCATGTGCCCCTTTAAGTACAATAGAAGATTTAAAAATGGGCAATATTCTTCGGGAGCCAATTCAAAGTATAATTCATAGTGAAAGCTTTGAAAAAAAGTTAGAGCAGCTTCGCCCATGGAATTTAACGAAATGCCAGGAGTGTAATGTGAATTTATTTTGCCATACTTGTATCAATTATATACTGGGAATCCGGAATAATCCGAAAATATTTGAGAATGTATGTGAAAAAACGAAATCAATTTTAACAAAGACCCTGTGGGGATAATAAGAAGGAGGATTATCAATATGAGAAAAACTATGAGAAAAACTATGAAAAAAATGATGGGAATTGCAATGAGCATGGTTATGTTATTTAGTGTGAACTTGTCAGCGGCGGCAGCAACGTCGTTGGATTATGACAATGTTCAGAAGATTGCAACAAAAGATTTTTTTAATCAAACAGAAGACGACTACTATGTTTATTATTATATGGAAAACTGTCCATTTTGTAATCAGGTGAAGAGTGATATGCTAAAGTTTGCAGAGGACAGAAGCGTTTATTTTGTAGATTACAGAATTAGAGACAATTGGTGCCAATCTTATGATTGGGACGTGGCAATAAAAAAATACAATAAAACGATTGGAAGAGTCAGCCAGGAGGGCAGCATTGAATACCTGCCAGGGGAAAGTATGGAGAAATATCAGGGGCTAAAGAATATGTATGGGAAGGAAATGATATTTTCCTTTGAAATCGTGACGGAGGATAATATAGCCCAATTTGAAGGAGCACAGCCGGGAGATGTAGTGGCAAACATTCAGACGCCGGAAATTGATTATGTTAGCATGACTTCCCCAGATGAATTAATTATAGCAGGTGTTCCGGTTTTGTTTCATGTTGTGGATGGAAAAATAGTAAATTTCTATTTTGATTCTGTAGAGATTGGGGCATATTTACAGAGCAATAACTTAAAGTAAGGTAAAATGCTCTGTACAGATGATATGTTTGATAGATAAATACTTTATGATTTAGAGGGAAAAACAGTGATATTAAAGGTTCGAGATGTTAAAAAGGTATACGGACAGGGGGAAAATGAGACAATTGCGTTAAAGGGTGTATCCTTACAGGTGCAGGAGGGAGAATTTGTGGCAGTGGTGGGCTCGTCCGGCAGCGGAAAGACTACACTGCTGCAGATTATAGGGGGAATCAATACTGCTACAGAGGGCTTTGTGGAAATACAGGGGCATAGGCTAAGTGATATGAATAAAGAACAAATGACTATATTTCGCAGAAGGAACATTGGATTTATTTTTCAAAATTATAATTTGATTCCATATATGAATGTGAGAGATAATATTACATTTCCCATTGAACTGGATGGAAAGAAAGCAGACCAGGAGTTTTTGGAACAAATAGTAGATATGCTGGGAATCTCTGAGAAGGTAAATTATATGCCCAATATGCTTTCAGGGGGACAGCAGCAGAGGGTGGCAATTGCCAGAGCTCTGATTTCTAAGCCGGCAATCATTTTGGCGGATGAACCTACAGGAAACCTTGACAGCCAGGCAAAATTGGATGTGATGGAGCTGTTGAGAATTTCCAGCAATAGATTTCATCAGACAATTCTGATGATTACCCATGATATTCACTTAGCCCAGATGGCAGAAAGAATTATTCATATAGAGGATGGATGTCTTGCCTGAGGAGAGCTTGGAATACTTAAAGGAATGAAAATTAAGGAAAGGATAAATGCATATCACATGGATAAGTGATGGCATAGTTACAAAAATGAAATTATATATTGGCGGTTATGCCCAGGGAAAATTGGATTATGTACTGCAAAAATTCAGGGAGGAGAAAGAGGAATATGGGGACGGTCAACCAGAAAAGTTCGTCATTGTAGATGGAGAAAACATAGTGGAAGATATAGTGGAAAAGCATGAAGGGGAGGAGATGGGAGAGAGGCCGGTGATTATCAATCATTTTCATAAGTATATCAGGAAGGAATTGATTCTGCATCCGGATTGGGGGATGAAGGAGATGGAAAAAAAGGTAAATCATATTTGCCTGCAATATCCTAATTGCACAATTATATGTGATGAGGTGGGAAATGGTATTGTTCCCATAGATGCATTTGAGAGAAAATACAGGGAGATGGTAGGAAGGATATGCTGTGTGTTAGCACAGAGGTCAAAAAGTGTGGAAAGGATACACTGCGGTTTGGGGATGAGATTAAAATGAAGATTGATATTACTTTTATTCGTCACGGAAAGACAATGGGAAATACTCTTGGAAGATATATAGGAGTTACAGATGAGGAGCTGTGTGATATTGGCAGAGAAGAACTTTTGGTATTGCAGGCAAAGGGCTGTTATCCGGCTTTTCAAGATATTTTTCAAATATATGAA
The DNA here is from genome assembly GCA_910578605.1 of uncultured Lachnospiraceae bacterium. Classification (GTDB taxonomy): domain Bacteria; phylum Bacillota; class Clostridia; order Lachnospirales; family Lachnospiraceae; genus MGBC111451. Next base: position 31,877 of record CAJTQG010000030.1, read on the forward strand.
AGTCCTATGTTAAGGTGCAGACAGACAAGAGAGTTACTGTATCCTCTATCAATCCATAATGAGGAAGCAGAACGGAATCATGAGAAAACAGGGTTTACAGACAAGGTATGTCAAGTGTCCGGTTTGCGGGAATGTAATTTTGGTGAATTTGAAAATAAAAATTATAAAGAATTGAACGGAAACAAAAATTATCAGCGTTGGATTGACAGTAATGGCACTCTGCCGTTTCCGGGAGGTGAAAGCCGAGAGGAATTTATTGAGAGAACCTCTGCGGCTTTTTTGTGGTGTGTGGAGGATATGCGAACAAAGTGGAAGGCAAATCCAACAGGGAAAATTCCAAAGGCAGTGTTTGTGGTCCATGGGGGTACCATTATGGCAGTGCTCCACCGGTTTGGCGGAAGGGGGTATTTTGATTGTCAGTTAAAAAATGGGCAGGCGCTGAAAATGGAGTATTGTAATGGCATTTTATCAGAAAAAGGAAATCCATTACTTTAATGTAGTGTACTCCTCTAAATTCCATACCTGTTTTACTACATCCTGATAGAAGTCTGGCTCGTGGCAGACAAGCAGTATGGCTCCCTTATATTCCTGTAAAGCTCTTTTTAATTCCTCTTTTGCATCAACATCTAAATGATTTGTGGGCTCGTCCAACAATAAAATATTAGTTTCTATGTTTAAGATTTTGCAAAGTCTAACCTTTGCCTGCTCCCCGCCGCTTAGAACTTTTACCTTGCTTTCGATATGTTTTGTAGTAAGCCCGCATTTAGCGAGAGCAGAGCGCACCTCATACTGGGTGTAGGAGGGAAAGGTTTCCCAAATTTCCTCAATGCAGCTATTTTCGCTGGGCTTCATCTCCTGTTCAAAATAGCCGATGCTCAGATAATCACCTAATTCGGCTTTTCCTGATAGGGGGTTTATCAGTCCAAGGACACTTTTTAGAAAAGTGGATTTTCCGATTCCGTTAGTTCCCACAATAGCAATTTTTTCCCCTCGCTCCATTCTTAGATTCATAGGCTTGCTTAGAGGCTTGTCCTGCTCATAGCCAATCACCAAATCCGTTGTTTCAAACAGAACCTTTCCGGCAGCTCTTGCATTTTTAAAGAAAAATTCTGGCTTTGGCCGTTCCTTTACCTGCTCTAAAATTTCCATTTTATCTAATTTTTTCTGACGGGACATTGCCATATTTCTAGTGGCAACCCTGGCTTTATTTCTGGCTACAAAGTCCTTTAGCTGGGCAATTTCCTGCTGTTGACGTTTATATGCCGCCTCCTGCTGTGCCAGCTTCATCTCATGAACCTCCTGAAATTTATTGTAATCACCCACATATCGGTCTAATCGTCGGTCCTCCATATGATATATGATATTTACCACACTGTTTAAAAATGGTATATCATGGGAAATTAATATAAAAGCATTTTCGTAGTCCAACAGATAGCGTTTCAGCCATTCAATATGATTTTCGTCCAAGTAGTTTGTTGGCTCATCCAACAATAGAATATCCGGTTTTTCCAGAAGCAATTTCGCCAGAAGGATTTTTGTTCGCTGTCCTCCGCTTAGGCTGGCAACATCCGTGTCAAGCCCTAGCTCCATAATGCCAAGAGCCCTTGCCACCTCCTCTATTTTGGTGTCAATGGCATAGAAATCGTTTTGTTCTAACAGTTCTTGGTAAGTTCCGGTTTCCTCTAGCATTTTTTCCATTTCATGAGAATCGGCAGCCCCCATTTTTTCAAATAGTAAATTCATTTTTGTTTCCATTTCATATAAGTAGGAGAAGCCTTGCCGCAGCACATCTCCTATGGTCATGCCTGGTTCTAGCGCAGTATGTTGGTCTAGATATCCAGTGCGGACGTTTTTCGCCCATTCTACTTTTCCTTCATCTGGCTGAAGTTTTCCGGTGACAATATTCAAAAAGGTAGATTTTCCTTCCCCGTTAGCTCCGATAAGTCCAATATGTTCTCCTTTTAACAAGCGAAAGGAAACATTGTCAAAGATTTCTCTATCTCCAAAACCGTGGGTTAAATTCTTTACATCTAAAATCATAAGTAGTATAATTCCTTTCAATAATACTGTAAAAAATCAATGTGTCAGCACACTAGCATCATATCATAGATAGAGCAGTTTGGATACTGTTTTGTAGGATGATATGTATTTAATATTATTGAAAAAGTTTTTGCAGTATGATAAACAATAAGATAAAGGGCAGTTTAATAGAAAATAATAGAATTGAGGTATGATATCTTTGTCGGAACAGGAATATTTTAAAAGGGCATTATCAAATTTTACTTACGAGGCAGCCTGTGGCGGAGCTATTCGCCATTTGACAAATATAGGCTTCACGGTAAATCAGATCATGGAAAACCTATCTTTTCCTACCTCCTATGAGAGGGTGCAAAGAACAGTCTGGGAGCATTTACTTCATACAGGCGTCATACTTTTAGAAGAACCAGGAATAAACATTGACAATGAGGCGTTTACGTATATAAAAGAATATAACAAGTACGGAAAAGCCAGCTTTAGGCGTATTGCAGTACAGCAGGAACAGCAGGAAAAAATCTGTTTTAGGGAATATTGCCTTCAAGAAGAGAATAGGGAAAATCTGGCAGATTACTTGTTAAAGAAATGTATGGAAAATGGAGAAGAGTCAGCCTATATATCCTGTCATTTTGGGTTATGTGAGAGAGACTTACAGGATATAGAAAAGCTGTCTGCTCTGTTAGATAGAGGACAGAGAGATTATATTTTGGGGCTTCCCTGGGAAAAGAAATTGTGTTATCACAGATTAGATAAGCGTATGAGGGAGATTGCTGTAAGGCTATACTTTGGCGGCGGTTATCATGAATGCTGTTATTTTATGAAAACCGCCGAAAAAGTAAGCTTTTAAAATATCACAATGATAATATTTTTTGTTTATCCTTTATTCAAGATACCCTTTTGTAAATGTTTCGTCTACCATATCACAGATTCCGGTAAGAAGCATGATAATTCCTTGGACTCTGTGAGGTTGAATAATATAAATTCCTTTATTGTTATTCTGTTCATCCTCTGTAATCAAGTCGGCAGCAAGCAATGGTTTCATGTGATGATACGCCTGACCAGTTGAGTTGAGATGACATTCGGCGACAAGCTCTGTCACTGACATGGGCTTCTTTAAAATGGCAAGCAAAATATTCAGTCTGTCTTGATTTCCAATACATTTCAGTATTTTTTGGGCAGTGTGGTTTTCGATAAGGGTGAGTAGGTCATCCGTATTGATATGGTTTTTGATCCAGTTGGATTGTCTTTTGCCGGAGGTAAATACTCCTAGATAGGTGACCATTCCGGTACATCCTTCATTTTCGGTTAGGTGGCATAATTCTTCCATTTTCTCGCTAAGGTGCTTGTCAGGATGCATATTTTCTATAAGCTTCACATTTTTTAATGTTTTTTTATTGTTGGTATTTTTGCCGTCTGGTATATTACTCGATAAAATGGATTGGAGAAGTGTTTTTATTTCTGCAACCTCCTGCTTTAATGTTTCAAATTCTTCATGGTTATAGTGTTTTTCCATAATGATACATGTGCATATTACGAGCTGGCTTGTAATATTGCCCCAATAAATATGCTGAAAAGAAAGGGCAATGCACATAACCTCCTTTATTATATTTTTTCAGCGCTTCTTACCTTTTGTTCTGTTTTGAAGTTACGTAATAACATAATATAATTATATACTCTTACTTTTGATATGTCAATACGTAATTGCGGAAATGCATAATAAAATATTTTTCATAGTATAGAAAAACTCGTACTATAACAATAAAAATGCACCACAGAATGCCTATGGGCGTGAAGGGTAAAGCTGCTTTGCAGAACACATCCGGCACTCAGAAAGGCTCCCATTGTTCAAGCTGGCGTTGATAAAAAATAAAAAACTGGTTATTTATACCACATGGGGAGATATAATAAAGTGTGTCTTTTTTTGTGGAAAAAAGGAGCACTGGTGCGTTCTTACGGACTTTGCAGCAGAGTGCAAAGTCCTGAACTGTCACATAAAATCCAGTCATGACATTTATTATCACCACTTTACATTTCCGTGTTTTATTTGTAAATAAATTTCATTTTCTTGCCCAATCTTTTATTTGTAAATAATTTTTTGTAGGCG
>CAJTQG010000031.1:0-24669 GCA_910578605.1 uncultured Lachnospiraceae bacterium
ATATTGGACTATATGAGTATAATATGATTATGAAAAAAAGAATTCCACTTGAAGATGCTGCCAGAGAGGTATGCAGGCAAAATTCTGTTTCACCGCTTATATTTCAAATCCCTCCAGAGGAGGGGAGAAAGAGGTTGGAGGATGCCCAAAGCAGTCCCGTATATAAGTATCCTGCCAATATTAATGTTTGTCAAATTGACACGGGAGAATGGGGAACAATTCCCGTTTATTTTATTGCACCTGCCAAAAGGGGGTGCATTCGTAATGTGATTTTCTATATTCATGGAGGGGGTTGGGTCTTTGGAAGCTTTCATACTCATGAAAAGCTTGTAAGAGAGCTGGCAGCAAGGACAGATTCCCTTGTGGTTTTTCCCGAATATTCCAGGGCACCGGAGGCGGAATATCCTATTGCAATTGAACAATGTTTTTCTATGCTATCATCGCTTTGGGATATATTGGACAAAAATTATCCTCACATAAATAGAAACACATTGACAGTGGCAGGAGACAGCGTAGGGGGAAATATGACAATAGCTATGTCACTTATGTCAATAATGCGCGGTGGCATTGCAATACAAAAACAGCTTTTATATTATCCTGTTACAAATGCATGTTTTCGGACTCCATCTTACTGTGAATTTGCCACTGATTATTATCTTTATAGGGAAGGAATGCAGTGGTTTTGGCAGCAATATGCGCCAGACATGGAGGCACGAAATGAAATTACAGCATCACCTTTGAGGGCAAGTGAGTCTTGCCTTGCCCAAATGCCAGCTACTATGATTATAAATGGTCAGGCAGATGTATTGTTTAGTGAGGGAGTGGCATTTGGAGAAAAACTCAGGTGTGCAGGTGTAGATGTGACATCTATACAAATTCAGGGCACGATTCATGATTTTGTTATGTTAAATGCATTAGACCAGACAGAAGCCTGCCGCATTGCCATGGATGCTTCTACACAATGGATTAACCGCAAAAATCTAATTTGTGAGTAGTGATAAGATGAAAGCAGGAAGGGGGGATGTGAAAGAAAATATTGATGGTACAAATCATAAGCATTCATTGTCGTATTTAGATTTTTTTGATACAATAAAATCATTGCAATAACAGTATTTGATATCTTTCCTTTATACAGTGAAAGAAAGATAATATTATGGACTATTTTTCAATACCAAAAAATATTTTTATTAGTTTAGGGCTGATCTTTATTTTTGGGATAATGACATTATACTATGCTTTAACATTTAAATTATGTTATTCTTATTTATGTGCGTGTCTTGAAATTATTCATTGTGGAATTATGCGTATTTGTATGGAAAATTATAAAATCAATAGAAGTAAGGAGTATTTAACGCAAAATATACAAAAATACAATAGAGTTTGGAAATGGTTAATTTCCTGTTCTATAACAGAAAAAAGTGAAATTGAAGAATATAAAAGAAGAATGGTTTTGTATGTTCAAGATAAAAAAAGTGAAATATGTAAAAAACAAGAGCGCATTGATAAATGGATACAAATATTGATAATACCAGTTCTATTAGTTGGGTTAAAAATAGTATTAAATTATAAACAAGACGTTTTTAGTTTAATTAGTGGATTAATCATATCAATTATCGGATTTCTAGTCGTTTATTTCATAATAATGAAAAGTATAAAAATTTTAGATTATATTTTTGAAGGAAATGAGATTAACAAAATGCAGGATTTTATTGATGATTTGCAAGGTGTTTTAGATACACAATTTTCTAATAGGTCTTTAGCCCTAAATCAAAATCAGTTACGAAGTAATCAATGATAAATATATTGTTTCACAAGCTGCTTTGCATGAAAAATAGTGGACAGGTTCGTTTTCCATATGTTACTATAAGAATGCTGAGTATAAAGTACCTGCCAATATATTTTATTTGGCGGCTTTAACCGGAGTAACAAGCATTAACGATATTGAAAAACGATATTGTAAAAAGTATGATAAGAAAATGGAAAGGATATTAACATTATGCCAATAGAAACAAAATTTACTGGTACAGATACTTATGTGGCTTCAGATGATTTGATGGCTGCTGTGGAGGTTGCTATGGAGTTGCAGAAACCATTACTGATTAAAGGGGAGCCAGGAACAGGAAAAACTATGTTGGCGGAAGCGGTTGCCAAATCCCTGAATAAAGAGCTGTTGATTTGGAATATTAAATCTACAACGAAAGCGCAGGACGGTCTGTATATATATGACACAATTCAGCGTTTGTATGACAGTCAGTTTGGTGAAAAGGGTGTGGACGATATTGCCCACTACATTAAGCTGGGAAAGTTGGGGGAAGCTTTTAAAAAGGAAGAACAGGTAATTTTATTGATAGATGAAATTGACAAAGCAGATTTGGAATTTCCCAATGACCTGCTTTGGGAATTGGACAAGATGGAATTCTATATTAACGAGACTAAGGAGACAGTGAAAGCAAAAATACGCCCAATTGTGATTATTACATCCAATGCGGAGAAGGAATTGCCGGATGCATTTTTGCGCCGCTGCATTTTCCACTATATTACTTTTCCAGGAAAAGATTTGATGAGGCAGATTGTAAATGCTCATTTTGAAAATCTCCAAGAGCATTTATTAGAGCAGGCGATAAAAACATTTTACTGGATACGCGACATAAGAGATATTAGAAAAAAACCAAGTACCTCGGAATTGATAGACTGGCTTAGGGCTTTAATGATTGGAGGAATAGAGCCGGATACCATTCAAAAGAAATTGCCTTATCTTGGGGTGTTGGTGAAAAAAGATGAGGACTTAGAAATCGTAAAGCAGATGAATGTATAAATATAAATATAGTAAATTTACATGAAATACAGCACATTTAGCACATGGAGGAAGCTTATGTTTACATCTTTTTTCTATACGCTCAAAAGCAGCGGTCTGAATATTTCCGCCACTGAGTGGCTAACCCTTATGGAGGCTTTAGATAAGGGGCTGGCACATTCTAGCTTTACAGATTTTTATTATTTGTGCCGCACAGTATTAGTAAAAAATGAGGGGGAATATGATAAGCTGGATGCCGCCTTTTTAGAGTATTTTAAAAATATAAAAGAAGAAAAGCTGGATATGGAGCAAATAGACAAATGGCTGCACAATGATGCTAAGTCTGGAAAACTAACGAATCCGGAATTGTACAAGGATACTAGGACAAAGAGGGAGGCGGTGGAGGTACACCGCATGTTCCGCGAGCGCCTCAATGAGCAGAACAGTGAGCACAACGGGGGAAATTATTGGATTGGTACAGGCGGCGGCTCTGAGTTTGGAAAAAATGGTCGTGTGGCCGGAGGAATCCAGCTTGGAAATGAGGCTGGTATGAAAACAGCTTTTGCCGTCATGGGTGAGAGGCGGTATAAAGATTTTCGGCGGGATACAAAGCTGTCCATGCGTCAGTTTCAAGTGGCGTTTCGAGAGCTGCGGCAATATTCAAGAAAATTAGATTTGCCAAAGACAGAGTTAGATATTGATGGTACCATTGATTCCACATGCAATCAGGGCGGTTATTTAAAATTAGAGTTTGAGCAGCCAAGAAAAAATACAGTGAAGCTTATGCTTTTATTTGACAGCGGGGGCTCCATGTATCCATACAGCGAGCTTTGCAATCAGTTGTTTCAGGCGGTCAACAAGGCAAATCATTTCAAGGATGTGAAAACTTTCTATTTTCATAATTGTATTTATGCCAAATTATACAAAACACCGGAATGCCTAAGCGGTGATTGGATTGACACCCAGTGGGCGTTCCGCAATTATGACAAAGAATATAAGGTGATTATTATTGGAGACGCAGGTATGGCGCCGGAGGAATTTTTGGACAAGAACGGTAATTATAGCGGACCAAACAATGGTCTGTCGGGCCATGAGTGGATGCAGCTGTTTCGCAGTAAATATCCCCATTCTATCTGGCTGAATCCTTCCTATCACGGGGATTTGACAAAGCTGTATTGGATGGAGTCCGAGCGCTTGATTAAGGAGATTGTGGATATGTATCCGTTGACAGTGGACGGATTGAAAAGGGGAATCAAAAAGTTAATGTCAAATCAACAGCGGAGCTAAAACGTAGCATTGAGCTAGTCGGGCATTTTGTCATTAAATTTTGTTGGAGGAGAAAGTAATGGAAAACACATATCAAAATGCAAATCTGACAAAACAGATTATGCAGGAGGTAAAAAAAGCAATTATAGGGAAAGACAGAGTAGTGGAAAAGGTAATGATTGCCATATTGGCAGGAGGACATGTTCTGGTGGATGATATTCCAGGGGTAGGCAAGACAACACTTGCAACTGCATTTTCAAAGGCAATGAACTTAAAGCAGAAGAGAGTTCAGTTTACTCCTGACGTGATGCCTTCCGATATTACTGGATTTTCTATGTACAATAAAGTGAAAAATATATTTGAGTACAGAGAGGGAAGCGTTATGTGCAACCTTTTTCTGGCAGATGAGATTAATCGAACCTCCTCAAAGACGCAGTCTGCATTGTTGGAGGCAATGGAGGAGGGAAAGGTGACGGTGGATGGTGTGACTAGAGAACTGCCAAGACCGTTTACGGTGATTGCCACTCAGAATCCCGTTGGCTCTATCGGTACACAAATGCTTCCGGAATCCCAGTTAGATCGATTTATGTTTTGCGTTTCCATGGGCTACCCTACTGTGTTGGAGGAAATTATTATGTTAAAGGGAAAGGAAGAGGGGGCGCCGTTAGAGAAAGTGCAGCCAGTAGTATCTATTGTCCAGGTGGAGCAGATGAAACAGGAGGTACAGCAGGTCTTTATTCATGATGAAGTGTATGAGTATATTGTAAAATTAGTTCACGCCACAAGAGCGAGTGAAAATATCTCCCTTGGCATCAGCCCGAGAGGAAGTGTAAGCATAACAAGAGCGGCAAGGGCAGCATCCTACCTGAAAGGTAAGGATTATGTATCTCCCCAGGAGGTGCAGGAGGTTTTTGCCGATGCCTGTGCTCACAGAATTTTGCTGTCCTCTAAGGCAAGGGCAAACCGAAAAAAGGAAATGGATGTGATTCATCATATTATGCAGAAGGTAACCATTGGAAAGAGAAGATAAAGGAAATGGAGCGTTGACATAAGATGATTAAGAATTTTATAATATATATTCTGCTTGTGTTGTCAGCACTTCTTCTGCGGATTGGTGTAGGTGGTTATGCCACAAAGCTGATACTGCAGTTGATTTTTGCCTTTCCGGTTATACAATTTTTGTACGGCGGACTTATGTGTTTTCTTGTACAAGTTCAGATAGAAGAGCTTCCCACACAGATGATTCAGGGGGAGAGAAATGGATTTGGGGTGCAGATTACCAATAAATGTTTTTTTCCTCTGGGTGTGGGAAGGCTTCATGTAAGATGGAAAAATAATTTTACCAATGAAACAATAAGAGGAAAAATAGATTTTAGTATGCTGCCAAACAGTCAGTTGTCTCTGCAGTGTTTTCCGGCAGGCACTCACTGCGGAATCGTCAGCTTTGAGATTACTAGTGTGGATGTGTATGATATGGTGTGCATGTGGAAATGGAAAAAGCCAGGCAGGGCAAAGGTCAATGTGTTGATTAGGCCTCCCTATGAGCCAATAGATATGAGGCGGAAATTTCATTTTGCATTGTGGGAGAGTGAAAATGAGGATAACGCATTTGCCAGAAAAGGGGAAAATACTGAGGAAATAGTAGATATTCGTGGGTATCAGCAGGGGGATAAAATGCAGAGAGTCCATTGGAAGCTTTCTGCTAAGATGGATGAGATTATGATGAAAGAATTTGGGGATTCCATGGATGTGCGCACACATATTGTAGTAGATTTGTATGTCCCTCATAAGAAGGAAAAGGGATATTATATGGATGAGCTTCTGCAAGTATTGATTGCCATAAGCGTTCGAATTATTCAGTCCGGTGAACAGCACACAGTATATTGGTTTGACGGGGAGAATTTGCAGAGTAGGAGCATAAAATCTCAGGAGCAGCTTTGGGATTGCATGCAGGAAATAATAACAGGCAGCTTGGAAGAACATCCTCAGTCGGTAAGTGCATACTTGGAACAGGGGGGACAGAGAAATGCAAAGACCTGCGTATACTATGTAGGCACAGGGTGGAATCAAAAGAGCGGTGAACAATTAGGTAAGCTGTCAGGAGGTACAGAGCTGACAGCCTTTTTGGTGGATGATTATGAGTTATGGGAGGTGGACGAAGAACTGCTCCACCTCTATGAAAACGGTAGATATACCATTCACAGAATACAGGTAGACACAGGCGGCAAGGGAGATAGGAAAAATAAATGGAAATAGAATTACAACAAAACAAGAAAATAGAAAATGAGAAAACCATTAGGATATTTAAGTTTTTGTTTACCTGTCTAGGCACTATGCTCCCTTTGATTTGTATGAGCACCAATGCCCATGTAACTCTTTACACAAAAGTGAACTTTTCACTGCCGGTGACCTTGCTGTTAGCAGTATTTTTTGTGCTGTTAAACAGTTATTTTTTATTTTCAGGGGGTGCTAACAGACAAAGAGCTGCCATGGGATTTATCATGCTCTATGCCCTGTATGTGATTTTAATGTGGGAGGACATAGGGAGGGCGCTTCGCTGGTGGATTTACACTTTTCAAGACAATTTTTCTATTTTTCATCATATAAATGGTTCAGGGATAAACCAAAATTATTTGATTTGTGCTGCACTGGGAGTATATTCTCTTGTGATGGTAGTGCTCTCATGGAGAAAGGTATATCGAATTCCATTGTTTTTTATGGCAGTTTTTTGGATTGTGTTGGGGGGAATACGATTTGATTTAATGTTTCATTGGCGAATTGTGTTTTTCATTCTTTATCTTTTTTGTCTTTTGGGGATGGGAAATAAAAGACCAGCCAGAAGAAACGGCAAAGCATATTTTAATTCTATAAGGGCTATGCGGACAAAGGCTGCTTGGCAAAATGGTATATGGTTAGTTGTTTTCTGTTTACTTTTAATGGGAATCTATGCTGTCGTTTTCCCTCCTGTGAAATATCATGACAGCGCTGCATTTGTGAGGAAGCAAAATGAAGTGATAGATTTTGTGGAAAATCACACATTGGAGGAGGCATGGAATATTTTGAAAAAGGAAGTGTTTCCTTCAGACATGGCATCGGGAGGGATGGCAGGAGGAAAGCTTGGCAGGGTGAAGGGGATTCAATATGAGAACATTCCCCAGTTAGAGATTATTATTCCATTAGCGGCAAGGGCTGAGGGAATGTATTTAAAAGGGTTTGTTGGGGGAGAATATACAGGGACAGAGTGGATTGGACAGGAGGATGAAGAAGAATTTGCGGTGGAGAAGAGAAGCTATCAAATTTTATCGGGGATGGAGGAAATCACCACCCGGGCTATTTCCATTCATGTGCTGGATGCACAGGACAGCTATAGCTACCGTCCGTATTTTTCCACTTTGAGTAAAAGTCTTAAAAGAATACGTGATAATGAAAATTATCTGTATCAGGACAGGGAGTCTAAGGAGAATGTGGATGCGGTATATAGTTTTTGCAAATATAATCAGGCAGGAATATTTGCCATGGAGAATTATCATTATGCCACATCTTCTGATGAATTTGCTGATGCCATTGTCAAGGAGAAGAGATATCGGGAGAAGGTTTTTAATGAATATTTAGATATCTCAGGGGTGAAACGGCTGGACAAAGAGATGAGCACAGAGAATGTGCAGGATGAAAATGGGGAGCTGCTGATTCGAGATGGCAAAATGGTAGAGAGTTACTATCGAAGTCATGGTCTGAGTCCTTATGTAAGATATGTTCAGAAATTTCTCCAAGATCATGCCAAATATAGTTTGACTCCGGGAAAGTTAGAGGAGGGGGAGGATTTTGTGGAGGATTTCTTGTACAATAAGAAAAAGGGATATTGCACAGCCTTTGCCTCGGCAGGCACTCTTGTATTTCGGCGTCTTGGAATACCAGCCAGATATGTGGAGGGATATATTTTAGGGAAAAACGATATTGTAGATGGAGAGAATAATGATTATATCAATGATAAATATGTGAGGGCGGGGGAAGCAACTTATGGAGTTCGTTTTACATTGACGGACAGAAATGCCCATGCCTGGGTGGAAATTTATGAGGAGGGAGCAGGCTGGATTCCTGCGGAGGTCACCCCTGGTTACGAGGGGGAGGTGAATACTCTGGGGAGGAAGGAGGAGCCAGAAACTATTGCGCCGTCTTCAGAAGCAATGACATCTACAAAAAGACAGGAAGAAGAAAAAAGTACAAAAGAAACAAAGAAAAAAGAACAAAACTCTTCATCGGCAGTAGAATCGGAGTTGACTACGGTTTGGGAGGAACAGCCCAAAAAAACAACAAAGAACAATAAAATATTGTTTGTAATATTGTTCTTTGTCATTGTGATGTTTTTATTGGTCAGCAGTTTGTTGACCTACAAGAAAAAACATAAATCATTTTATAAAAAGAAAAAAAAGGAAAAAAGGTCAAGAAGAACAGAGGAGGATAAGGAGCGCTATATCGTAAGAACCATGCCAAGAGATTCCTGCCAGAAGGCGTTTTTAGAGTGGGAGAGGGCATGGCACAGAGTATTGAGATTTCAAGGCTTGAGGAAAATGAAACTCTGCTCCACCAGCGCTTTAGCGGATATTGTAATGCAGATTTATACCTATCTGGATAAAGAATATGTATATGAGAATTTAAAGCTGATGGAGAAATGCCATTACAGCAGGGAAGGTGTGGGGCAGGAGGAATACAGACAGATTTATGAGTTTTTATATGGAATGGTGTTTGCTTCCTATACCCATGCAAGGTTTTGGGAAAAACCATTTTTGAAAATTTTGGCAAGTCGGTATTTTCATTTTGAAAAAATTGGGGTATAATATGTCAGAATGCTTATTTTTTAAATAATCTTAGTGATTAAAAGAGAAAAAAAGGAGGAATCATTTATATGTTAGTATCAGCAAAGGAAATGCTGCAAAAAGCAAAGGCAGGTAAGTATGCAGTAGGTCAGTTTAATATCAATAACTTGGAGTGGACAAAAGCGATTCTGCTCACAGCCCAGGAATTAAACAGCCCTGTTATCCTTGGCGTGTCCGAGGGAGCCGGAAAATACATGACAGGTTACAAGACAGTAGTGGGTATGGTTAACGGTATGTTGGAGGAACTGAATATCACAGTACCGGTTGCGCTTCATTTAGACCATGGCAGCTATGAGGGATGCCAAAAATGTATTGAGGCAGGTTTTTCTTCCATTATGTTTGATGGTTCCCATTATCCAATTGAGGAAAATGTGGCAAAGACTAAAGAATTAGTGAAAATTTGTCAGGATAAGGGAATGTCTTTGGAGGCAGAGGTTGGTTCTATCGGCGGTGAGGAAGACGGTGTTGTAGGTAAGGGAGAATGTGCAGATCCTCAGGAATGCAAGCAGATTGCTGACTTAGGTGTGACAATGCTGGCAGCAGGTATCGGAAACATTCATGGAAAATATCCAGAAAATTGGGAAGGCTTAAGTTTTGAGACACTTGATGCGGTACAGGCATTGACAGGAGATATGCCTTTAGTGCTGCATGGTGGTACAGGCATTCCTGAAGATATGATTCAAAAAGCAATTTCTTTAGGTGTGGCAAAAATTAATGTTAACACAGAGTGTCAGTTATCTTTTGCGGAGGCTACCAGAAAATATATTGAAGAGGGCAAGGACCAGCAAGGAAAAGGCTTTGACCCCCGCAAATTATTAGCTCCTGGTTTTGAGGCAATCAAGGCTACAGTAAAAGAGAAGATGGAATTGTTTGGCTCTGTTGGCAAGGCATAATAGAAATAAAGCATAAATTATAATCACTAGTGTACTTAAGGTACACCCAGTTAGGAAAGCAGCATTGGCATAGCCATGCTGCTTTTGCCATGACAACAAATAGAATAGGTCATTGTACAATTATGATTTTTGTTGAAAAGGTTTCTAAAACGCCTAAACAAATATGAGGAGGAAAGGAGAAAGTAACTATGCGCAATATATTTGCATATTTGAAGAATTCCAAAATTCAGATGCTGCTTTTAGTTATTTTACTTGTAATTCAGGCAGTATGTGATTTGGCGCTGCCCTCCTATACATCGGATATTGTAGATGTGGGAATTGCCAATAAAGGAATTGCTGAGATGGCGCCCATCAAGGTGCGTAATTCACAATTAGAGCATATAGCCTTATTTTTAGATGAAGATGAAAAACAATTTTTATACGATTGTTATGAAAATACAGGCCAGGAGGCAGAGGGAGATAAGATATGGAAATGTAAGGCAGAAAAGGGGGACATGGAGAAGTTAGAGGAAATGCTTCGCTATCCTCTTATGTATATGGAAATGCTTATGGCATATGGCGGTGATGCAGCTTCGCCACAAAAAAACATATCATCACAAAATGAGTTGCCAGACGAAGAGGCATTACAGAAAATGCAGATGATGCAGGAAATATATATGCCGGATACTACAGTGGAGAGAAAAAAGGAAATTTTAGAGGAGTTGGTTGGAGGTTATGGTTCCATGGAGGATACAATGGCTTCCGGTTTGATTAGTGCATACTTAGAGCAGGAATATACACAAGTGGGAATCAATATGGAGGATTATCAAAAAAATTATTTGATAAATACAGCATTCAAGATGATGGGTGTTGCTCTTGTAGTGATGGCTTGTATGGTGCTTGTTGGTCTGATTGCCGCTAGGACAGGAGCACAGATTGCTATGAACCTGCGAAATAAAGTGTTTGCAAAGGTGATTGGTTTTTCAAACAGTGAGCTGGATCATTTTTCTACGGCATCCTTGATTACAAGAAACACCAATGATATCCAGCAAGTGCAGATGGTACTTACTATGATGATGAGAATGGTATTTTATGCTCCTATACTGGGAATTGGGGGTATTGTTAAGGTTCTTGGCACTAATGTGTCCATGACATGGATTATTGCGGTGGCTGTAGCTGCTATATTTTGTTTGGTGGCGGTGCTTTTCGCAGTGGCAATGCCAAAGTTTCAGATGATGCAGAAGCTGGTAGACCGAGTGAATTTGATTTCCCGTGAAATTTTAACAGGGCTTCAGGTAATACGTGCATTTTCCAGGGAATCTTTTGAGGAGAAACGCTTTGACGGGGCCAACATAGATTTAAAGAAAACACAGTTGTTTACCAACCGTGTAATGTCCTTTATGATGCCGTGTATGATGCTGATTATGAATTGTATTACCGTTGCCATTCTCTGGTTTGGAGCCAAAGGAATTGACTTGGGAGAGATGAAGGTCGGAGAGATGATGGCATTTTTGACATATACCATGCAGATTGTCATGTCATTTTTAATGCTTACGATGATGTCCATTATGCTTCCAAGAGCAGGGGTGGCGGCAAAGCGTATAGATGAGGTGTTAGCAACCAAGACCACCATACTAGATAAAGAAAATCCAGCAGTACTGGCAGATGACTCTAGGGGAGAGGTGAAGTTTTCCCATGTATCCTTCCGTTATCCCCAGGCTCAAGATGATGTGCTAAACGATATTGATTTTACGGCAAAGCCAGGTGAGACAACAGCGTTTATCGGAAGTACAGGAAGCGGAAAATCAACTTTGGTAAATTTGATTCCCAGATTTTATGATGTGACAGGCGGGGAAATTACAATAGATGGTATTGATATACGCAGCTTATCCCAGAAGGAGCTGCGCGGTTGTATTGGTTATGTTCCCCAAAAAGGAGTGTTGTTCTCCGGTACAATTGAGAGTAATATTAAGTTTGGCGTTCAGGATTTGTCCCAGGAGGATATGGAAAAGGCGGCAGAGATTGCCCAGGCGGAGGAATTTATTACAGGGAAGGAAATGAAATATCAAAGCGCTATTTCCCAGGGAGGAACCAATGTATCAGGAGGGCAGAAGCAAAGATTATCCATTGCCAGGGCTATTGCCAAAAAGCCAAAGATATATATATTTGACGACAGTTTTTCTGCTCTGGATTTTAAAACAGATGCAAGGCTGCGCCAGGCATTAGCCAAGCAGACAAGAGAGAGCGTTGTGCTGATAGTAGCCCAGAGAATCAGTACCATTATGCATGCGGAGCAGATTATTGTGCTGGATGAAGGAAAAATGGTAGGAAAGGGTACCCATAAGCAGTTGCTGCAGGAATGTGAGGTTTACAGGCAGATTGCCATCTCCCAGCTATCCCAGGAGGAGTTAGAGAAGTCTATAGGAAACCAAAATAAAGTCGGACAGCAAGGTGCTTTTAGAAAGGAGGAGGCTTATGAGTGAAGAAAATAAAATCAGTGAGGATAAGGGTACTCCAAAAGTAAATCCGCCTAGAAGAGGGCATGGGCCTATGGGAGACCCCCCGGGAGCAGGAGAAAAGCCGAAGGAATTTAAAAAGACCATGAACAAGCTGATGAAGTACATGGGACGGTTTAAATTTGCCATTTTCTTTGTTATGATATTTGCTGTTGCCAGCACATGCTTTAATATATTAGGCCCAAAGGTAATGGGTAAGATTACCACTAAAATATTTGAAGGCTTGATGGATAAAATCCGAGGGGGCAGCGGCATTGACTTTGACGGAATTTTTACCATTGTGATTTTATTGCTGGCACTCTATGTTGGCAGCGCAGTCTTTTCCTTTGTGCAGGGCTTTATTATGTCGGGAATTTCTCAGAAGGTGGCATATAATTTGCGGGG
Source organism: uncultured Lachnospiraceae bacterium (assembly GCA_910578605.1). Lineage (GTDB taxonomy): Bacteria > Bacillota > Clostridia > Lachnospirales > Lachnospiraceae > MGBC111451. The sequence continues at coordinate 12,707 of CAJTQG010000031.1, forward strand.
GGAAATGTCAGAAAAAATTAACCGGCTTCCAATCAGTTACTTTGACAAAAGAAGCAATGGTGAGGTTCTGTCCCGCATTACAAATGATGTGGATACTCTAGGTATGACATTGAACCAGAGCATTACCCAATTGATTACATCCGTGACTACTTTGTTTGGAGTTTTGATTATGATGCTTACGATTAGTCCGTTGATGACCGTAATTGCCCTGTTGATTTTGCCTATCTCCATGTGTTTTATCGGTGTGATTATGAAGCGCTCCCAGAAATTTTTCCGCCAGCAGCAGGAATATTTAGGGCATGTAAACGGTCAGGTGGAGGAAATTTTTGGAGGACAGAATATTGTAAAAGCATTTAATCGGCAAGAAGCAGTCAAGAAGGAGTTTGAGGAGGCCAATGAGGTTTTGTACGGCTCGGCATGGAAATCCCAGTTCTTTTCTGGTATGATGCAGCCAATCATGCAATTTGTAGGAAATCTTGGCTATGTAGCAGTAGCGATAGTTGGGGGATTTCTCACAATAAATGGAAGAATACAGGTGGGGGATATTCAGTCTTTTATTCAGTATGTGCGTCAGTTTACCCAGCCAATCACACAGATTGCTCAGGTATCCACTATGCTTCAATCTATGGCGGCAGCGGCTGAGCGAGTGTTTGAGTTTTTGGAGGAGGAAGAGGAGACGGCAAAGGCGCTTCACCATATCGGAGTGAGCGAGGAAGATTTAATAGGCAATGTCACCTTTGAAAATGTGTCCTTTGGCTACGCTAAAGATAAAATGATTATTCACAATTTCAGCGCAGATGTAAAGCAGGGACAGAAGGTAGCCATTGTAGGACCTACCGGTGCAGGAAAGTCCACAATGATTAAACTGCTCATGCGTTTTTATGATGTGAACAGCGGCAAAATTTTAATTGACGGACATAATATTCAGGATTTTGACAGAAGTGATCTGCGGGGAGCCTTTGGGATGGTGCTGCAGGATACATGGCTTTTTAAAGGAACCATTATGGAGAATATCCGATATGGACGTTTGGATGCCACAGACCAGGAGGTCATTGCTGCGGCTAAGTCAGCTCATGCCCATCATTTTATCCAGACATTGCCAGGGGGATATGAGATGGAATTAAATGAGGAGGCAAGCAATGTGTCCCAGGGACAAAAGCAGCTGCTCACCATTGCCAGAGCTATTTTGGCGGACAATAAGCTGCTAATACTTGACGAGGCAACAAGCTCAGTAGATACAAGAACAGAGGAGAGAATCCAAAAAGCTATGGATAATCTGATGAAAGGAAGAACAAGCTTTGTGATTGCCCATCGTCTCTCCACAATTCGGGATGCGGACATGATCCTAGTAATGAAGGATGGCGATATAATCGAGCAGGGCAGCCATGATGAGCTGATGAACCAGGGCGGCTTTTATTGTGATTTATATAACAGTCAGTTTGAGAGAACCGCATAGGGGGAATGGAAAATAGAGTTGACAAAAGCTTTTTCATGGCATAAAATAAGGAAAGCTTAATTTATGCATAAAATTGCGTTGAAGCAGACTAGTATATTGTCATAAGATATCAGAGAGGAAATGGCTGGTGTGAATTTCCATCAAGGGATGATAGAACCTACTGCTGAGCATTATGTGAAAACATAACGTAAGTCCTGCGTTAAAGGAAAAACATTTGCCTTAGGAAAGCACACTCATTTGATTCCTACAATTACAAAAGGGCAGATGTGCGAGTGAATTATATGTCAAAGCATATATTTGTGTATGGCATATAGTTAAATAGGGTGGTACCGCCGAGAATACAGTCTTCGGTCCCTGTCAGGATAACAGGGATAGAAGGCTTTTTTACTTTATAGGAAAATTTGTCTATTCAATAAAAATAGTATAGGAGGAAAAGAAAATATGGCAAAAAAATTAGTGGAGGCAATTACTTCCATGGAGGAGGATTTTGCACAGTGGTATACAGATGTGGTGAAGAAAGCGGAGTTGATGGATTATTCTAGTGTAAAGGGCTGTATGATTTTTAAGCCGGATGGCTACGCTCTGTGGGAAAATATTCAAAGTGAGTTAGACAAGCGTTTTAAGGAGACGGGGGTAAGAAATGTTTATATGCCTATGTTTATTCCGGAAAGCTTGCTCCAATTAGAAAAAGACCATGTGGAGGGCTTTGCACCGGAGGTGGCGTGGGTGACAAAGGGAGGATTGAATGATTTGCAGGAGAAGCTATGTGTTCGACCTACTTCTGAGACTTTGTTCTGCGATTACTATAAAAATGCGGTGGAATCCTACCGAGATCTGCCTCAAGTATTAAATCAGTGGTGTTCCGTTGTGCGCTGGGAAAAGGAAACCAGACCGTTTCTGCGCTCCAGGGAATTTTTATGGCAGGAGGGACACACTGCCCATGCAACCGCCCAGGAGGCTGAGGAGAGAACACAGCAGATGTTAAATGTTTATGCGGATTTTTGCGAGGATTACCTAGCAATGCCGGTCATTCGAGGCAAAAAGACAGAGAAGGAAAAATTTGCAGGGGCGGAGGCTACCTATACGATAGAAGCTTTAATGCACGACGGAAAGGCATTACAGTCAGGAACCAGTCATAATTTTGGGGATGGTTTTGCAAAGGCATTTGGGATTCAATATACAGATAAAGAAAATAAGCTGCAGTATGTACATCAGACATCATGGGGAATGACCACACGTTTGATTGGCGCTGTGATTATGGTGCATGGAGATGACAGTGGTTTGGTGCTGCCGCCGAAGCTGGCCCCTACTCAGGTTATGATTATTCCGGTTATGCAGAAGAAAGAAGGAGTCTTAGAGAAAGCGGCATGGCTCAAGGATGTGTTGTCTAATTACCGTGTAAAGGTAGATGATTCTGATAAGTCTCCGGGCTGGAAATTTTCTGAGTGTGAGATGAGAGGAATTCCGGTTCGTGTGGAAATCGGTCCCAAAGATATAGAGGCAGGCTGCGCAGTGATTGTCCGTAGGGACACAAGAGAAAAAATTCAGGTATCTTTGGATGAAATTAACGAAAAGGTTGGACAGGTACTAGAAAATATGCAGAGAGAAATGTTAGAGAGAGCCAGGGAGCATAGAGATGCACATACATCAGTTGCCGACACCTATGAAGAGTTTAAGGAGGCAGTGGCAAATAAGCCGGGATTTATCAAGGCAATGTGGTGTGAAGATGAGGCGTGTGAGATAAAAATAAAAGAAGAGACGACGGCAACCGCCCGCTGTATGCCGTTTGCACAGGAGCAGTTATCTAAGCAGTGCGTTTGCTGCAGCAGACCGGCAAAGAAGATGGTCTATTGGGGCAAGGCATATTGATGACAAAGGAAAATAAAATCCATATCCAGGTTCCTAAGGATGTGGCATTTATTTTAAGGCTGTTAGAACAGGAGGGACATGAAGCCTACGCAGTGGGCGGCTGCGTCAGGGACAGTCTTCTTGACAGACAGCCGAAGGATTGGGATATTACAACATCGGCACTGCCAGAGCAGGTAAAAGCAATATTTCACAGAACAATAGATACCGGAATACAGCATGGCACGGTGACGGTTATGATGCATCATACCGGCTATGAGGTAACTACCTATCGCATTGACGGAGAATACAAGGACGGCAGGCATCCGAAAACGGTGGAGTTTACTTCTAAACTAGCAGAAGACTTGCAGCGGCGGGATTTCACCATCAATGCTATGGCATATAACCCCAAGACAGGAGTGGTAGATATTTTTGACGGGATTGGGGACTTGAACAGAAAGGTGATTCGTTGTGTGGGAAAGGCTCAGGAGAGGTTTTCCGAGGACGCTCTGCGGATTTTGCGGGCAGTGAGGTTTGCGGCCCAGTTGGGCTTCCATATAGAAGATAAGACAAGAGAGGGACTGAGGGAGCTGGCAGAAAATTTGTCCTTTATCAGCAAGGAAAGGATTCAGGTAGAGTTGGATAAACTGCTCTGTTCGGATAATCCCGGTCATATGAGAATTTTATATGAGACAGGTGTCTCGAAAGTGATTTTGCCCCAATGGGATGCCATGATGGAGACACAGCAAAATCACCCCTATCACTGTTACAGTGTGGGAGAACATACAATTAAAGCTATGGAGTCGGTACCCCCAGACCATTACCTTCGCTGGTGTATGTTGCTTCATGATGTTGCAAAGCCAGTGTGCAGGATCACGGACCAGCAGGGGATAGACCATTTTTATGGTCATCAGAAAAAGGGAAGTGAGATGGCAGAGGAGATTTTAAGAGGTTTAAAGTGGGACAACAGAACGATAGATTGGGTCACTCGTCTTGTGTATTGGCATGATTACCAGGTGGAGCCAAGAATGAAAATTGTGAGAAGGAGTATTGTAAAAATAGGGGAGGATATTTATCCTTACTTTCTGCAGGTAAAGCTAGGGGATATGCTGGCCCAGAGTGATATTAACAGACAGGAGAGACAGGAGGCGTTAGCTGAGATTGGCAGGATGTATAAAACAATTATAGAGCAAAAGCATTGTCTCAAATTAAGTGATTTGACAGTGAGCGGAAGAGATTTGCTGGCTGTGGGAATTCCTGCCGGCACATGTGTTGGCAATATATTAAACGCCTTGATGGAGTGGGTGTTGGACAATCCAGAACACAATCAAAAAGACCTGCTTATGGAGAAAGTGGAGGAGCTGCGCAAGGAAATGGTAAAATAGAATAATAAATCGGATATAAAGTAGTCATTTTGTTGTCTGTACAAACATAGTATGAAACAAAATGACTATTTTTATATTTGGAGGGATTGTTGTGAACGATAGAGGCGTGGGGATATTAACCCAATATGCGTTTAATGCGGAAAAGGTGACAAGAGTGCGTGGGGGCTTGCTCTGTGTTACCAACCAGGGGTTGAAGCTGGTAAAAGAGTTTAGGGGAAGCGAACATAGACTGGAGATTTTGGAGGAGATTATGTCTGCTTTGCGCATGGGGGGGATGGAACAAGTAGACCAAATTATAAGAAATGAACAGGGACATTTGTGGACGGCAGATTACGATGGGGTTCACTACATAGTAAAGGATTGGTATGAAGGTAAAGAGTGTGACGTAAAAAATAGTAAAGACATTGCGCTAGGAGCACAGCTGATTGCCAATTGTCACAAAATATTGTCACATTTTCAGACAAAAGAAGAAAAAATTGAGATGGGCAAAAATATAGCACAGGATTATGAAAAGCGCAATAAGGAATTGAAACGGGTTAGAAATTTTATTCGTCAGAAAAATCATAAAAATGAATTTGAGTTATGCCTTTTACAAAATTTTCCGGAATTTTACGAGAAAGCAGAGCAGGCTTATGAGATGGCACAGAATTGTGTTTACCAGCAATTGTTAGAGGAGGCAGAAATAAATCGGAGCATTGTCCATGGCAGTTATCAGCATCACAATATTTTGCTGGAGAGGAAGGTGGCAGCCGTAACAAACTGGGAGCACTGCCGCATAGATGTACAGATTTATGATTTATATCAATTTATGAGAAAAATTATGGAGAAGCATAACTGGGAAATGACAGTGGGAAATCGTATTTTAGAGAGCTATGATAAAGTGAAAACCATTAGCTCAAAGGAGATGGAGGTGCTGAAGCTTCTTCTGTCATACCCTGAAAAATTTTGGAAAATTGCAAATCACTATAATAATAACAACAAAGCCTGGATGCCCGTAAAAAATGTGGAAAAATTGAATATGGTAAGAAAGCAGTACACAGAGAAAGAGAAATTTTTACAGGACATTTTTTAGACATTTTCTTAAATTTCTATTCCTTTTTAACTTCAAATATTATATAATTGTCTTTATCAGTTGATATATTGACTGTATGATATAGCACAGACAAAGTATAAAAATAGATTATGCAGATTGTAGATTATGGAAAACGAAAAAGGAAGATAGAAAGAACCATATGAAAAAAACAGGTTATTTTACATGGATGATAGTATTAGTGTGTTTGTTGGCGTTTTCTGGCTGTTCACAGAACAGAAAAAAAAGCAATAGAAGCACAGCCCAAAAGAGTCAGCAGGAAACAAGTACCCCACAAAATGCAAATCATAAGACAAAAGTCATTGTTTTGCAGACAGATATTGAGAAAAAGGAAATTACACTGCAGGAGATTAACAGTCAGAATCGTTTTGTGTTAAGTTATTCAGGGGGAACCCAGATTATAAGCCGCCATGATAAACAGATGACTATGGAGCAGGTGGAATTAGGGGAAATAGCTCAGATTGAGTACAGTCCTCAGTTGTTAAAGCTGTATGAGCTTCAGCTCAGCAAGTCTTCATGGGAGAAAAGTGAGGTTGATAATCTTCTGATGAACAAAGAAGAACGCAGAATGAGTATTGGTTCGGATAATTATCGGTACGATTCTGATTTAGTTTCCCTGTCAGATGGAAGGCAGATTACTCTTCTTGAAATTAATGATGTGGATGTATTGACTGTCAGGGGAGAGGGAAAGAAGATTCACTCCATTGTAGTGACAAGAGGGCATGGTTATGTTCGTTTAAAGAAGGCAGATTTTTTTGTAGACGGTTTGATAGAGGTGGGGAGTAAGATAATGCTGCCGGTCTCTAAGGATATGTTGATTGTGGCGCCGGAGGGGGATTGCAGGATTACAGTAACGAAAAACGGAAAAGGTGGCAGCAGTGATTTCCATATTAAGAGAAATGAGGAAACTACTGTTAATGTCAGTGATTTTCAGGAGATTGCCACCAGAAAGGGTGCAGTGAAATTTATTATTGAGCCAGATGAGGCACAGCTTTTTGTGGACAATGCTAAGGTAAATTTTGCCGATTATGTCACTCTTCCATACGGCAGTCATAAAATACAAGTGTCGGCAGAGGGGTATAAGACGGTGGAGGATACTATATTTGTAAATTCGGTTTACATGGATAAAAAGATTGTTTTAGAAGAAGTAGAGAATGAGAGTGAGTCCAAAAAAGGGGAGGATGAGACGGAGTCTGAAACAAAGAAGTCAGAGACAAAGGAGTCTGAGAGCACAAGTAAGGAGAAGGAAACCAAAAAGAAATCAGACAGTGATGAAAAGGTAGTGGATAAAAATCATGTTATTAAAATAGAGAAGCCAGGCAGTGTCAGTGTGTACTTTGACGGCACATACAAGGGAGTCTCCCCTGTAAGCTTTGGAAAAGTTTCAGGTAAGCATACAATTACATTAAGTAAAGGCGGTATGTCCAATATTGCATACTCTGTAGATATACCTGATGACGGGGAAGATATTGCATTTTCATTTCCTGATTTGGCAAATGTAAGCGGGTAAAATATTTTTTCATTTTTTGAATGTAAAGGATAAAGGTTAGGAAAGTAAAGTGGTGTTTTACACTTTCAAAAATAAAAAGAAAATAAATGATTAGGAGGTACAATATGGGTTACAAAGAGTTATACAATGAATGGTTGGAAAATCCTTATTTTGATGAGGCGACAAAGGCAGAATTAAAAGCTATCGCTGATGATGAGAAGGAGATAGAAGAGAGATTCTATATGGATTTGGAGTTTGGTACAGCGGGACTGAGGGGTATTATTGGAGCTGGTACAAACCGCATGAATATCTACACTGTGAGAAAGGCAACACAAGGGCTGGCAAATTATATTATACAGTGCGGCCAACAGGCAAAGGGAGTGGCAATTGCCTATGATTCTAGAAGAATGTCGCCGGAATTTGCAGATGAGGCTGCTCTTTGTCTTGCAGCAAACGGCATCAAGGCCTACGTGTTTGAAACTCTTCGTCCCACACCGGAATTGTCCTTTGCCGTAAGACAATTAAAATGTATTGCAGGCATTAATATTACAGCAAGCCATAATCCTCCAGAATACAATGGCTATAAAGTATATTGGGAGGATGGAGCGCAGATTACACCGCCTCATGACAGTGGGATTATGTCTCAGGTAAAGGCTGTAACGGACTATGCTACGGTGAAAACAATGGACAAGTCTGAAGCGCAAAAAGCTGGGCTGTATGAAGTAATCGGAGAAGCTATTGATGATGCTTACATGGCAGAATTGAAAAAACAGGTAAAGAATCCAGACATTATCAAGGAAGTGCAAAAGGATTTAACAATTGTATATACTCCGCTTCACGGAACAGGTAATATTCCTGCACGCCGTGTATTAAAGGAATTAGGTTTTGAAAATGTGTATGTTGTTCCCCAGCAGGAATTGCCGGACGGAGAGTTTCCTACGGTGAGCTACCCGAATCCGGAAGCAGCGGAAGCTTTCGAGTTGGCATTGGATTTGGCTGAGGAGAAGAACGCAGACTTAGTGTTGGCTACAGATCCAGACGCAGACCGTTTAGGTGTATATGTAAAGGATGGAAAAACAGGAGAATATCATACCTTAACAGGAAATATGTCCGGTTGTCTAATTGGTGAGTATGAAATAAGCCAGACACAGGCAAAACAAGGTTTGCCGGAGGATGGCGCTCTCATTAAGACAATTGTAACAACGAATATGGCAGATGCTATCGCAAAGCATTACAATATTCAGTTGATTGAGGTGTTGACAGGCTTTAAATTTATTGGACAGCAAATTTTAGGTTTTGAAAACACAGGGAAAGGAACATATCTCTTTGGGTTTGAGGAGAGCTATGGTTGTTTGATTGGAACCCATGCAAGGGACAAAGATGCCATTGTGGCAACTATGGCTTTGTGTGAGGCAGCTGCTTACTACAAAAAGCAGGGTAAAACATTGTGGGATGCCATGATTGATATGTATGAGAAATACGGATATTACAAAGATGATGTAAAGTCCATCACAATGAAGGGCAAGGAAGGGCTGGCAAAGATTGCTCAGATTATGGAGACTTTAAGGGAAAATACACCTGACAAGATAGGCTCTTACAATGTACTTTCCGCAAGAGATTACAAGAAGGATACGATTAAAAATTTGGCTTCAGGGGAGGTTACCCCTACAGGACTTCCAAGCTCCAATGTTTTGTATTATGATTTAAGCGATGATGCATGGCTGTGTGTGAGACCATCAGGAACTGAGCCTAAAGTGAAATTCTACTATGGAATTAAGGGAACTTCTCTTGCAGATGCAGATGAAAAATCAGCAGCATTGGGAAAAGAAGTATTGGATATGATTGATAAGATGTTGTAATTTCATTACACCAGACAAGAGATTAGAAGAATATGATTGTTAATTGCTGGATTTAACAGGAAATGACAGCAGTGATAAGTGAAATCCTATAAGAGTATGCCAAAGCATAACCTTATAGGATTTCTTATAAAAGGGACAGACTTGCCCCTTTGGTTTTACTATTATAATGATATAGAAAATGGAGGAACAGATGGCAGAACAGAAAATTATTTGGAAGGAGAGGAAAAGAACAATATTTGGTTTACCTTTATCCTTCACCACATATACATTGACGGAAGAAAAATTATTGATTAAGAGTGGTTTGTTTAATATTAAAGAAGAAGAAATCAGATTATATCGTATATTAGATATGACATTACAACGTACATTTGGGGAGAGAATTTTTGGCTTAGGAAGCATTCATGTGGATTCTGCAGATAAATCTACCCCTGAGTTTTTTATAGCTAGAATAAAGCGCTCTGCAGAAATAAAGGAATTGTTGTCAGATAAAGTCGAACAGCAACGTGAAAAGAAGAGAGTTTCTAGCCGTGAATATATGTCGGATAATTTTTCCGATGATGATATGTAACGTGTAACAAAAACAGGGAGCAGTTTATAGCAAATAACATACTTGCATGAGTATTTGTCTCAATAAATACACATAAGTAGGCAAGTGTCAGCATAGATTGGATAATAATGAACAAACAGGTGATATTTTGAAAAGAATATTCAGTCAATTATTTTTATTAGGTCTGCTGATGGGAGTGTTATCAGGCTGTTCCATGATGAGAGAGGACACAAAAAAAGTCAAGGATGTAGATTTTACCGTAGTGGAGGAGGAGGAAGTACCAGAAGAATTAAAGACAAAGATAAACGAACAGAAGGATGATGTATTTCGTCTAACCTATGAGGACAGCGGTTATCTTTATTTGGCAGTGGGATATGGTTCCCAGCCTACAGGAGGCTACAGCGTAACGGTAAATGAATTATATGAAACCAACAATACAATCCAAATGAAAACAGGATTGCTAGGGCCCTCCAAGACAGAGGAGGTTACACAAAATGTAACCTATCCATATGTAGTGGTGAAAATGGAATCCATAGATAAAAAAACAGTTTTTCAATAAATTTAGGAATAAATGTATTTTTTGTGGAATATCATAGGAATATCCATGTGATAGGAAATGCAATTTCTGTGCATAGTTTATAGCTGTACAGGCAAATTCCCAGAACTTCATGTTTCGTAGTAAATGGGTAGAGTGAGGAAAGGAGAGGGAGTATCTATGGAGCTCATCAAGAAGCATATACATATGAATCGCTGCAAAGGAAAAAGCAGGATTCAGATTACATTGGAGGAGGATTTTAATGTACCCGACGCAAAGGGAGACATTCAAAAGGCCGTGAGAGAAAAGGGTGTTTTAGAACTAGACCAGGTGCAGGGAAAGGAAGAAAAGGTATCCATAAAAGGAAAATTAATTTTTGGACTTCTCTATGGCACCCAAAATCCCGAGAAACCATTCGAAAGTATGGAGGGACAAATCCCCTTGGAGGAAAATATAAATTTAGACGGTGTGACAGGGGATGAAACTATACATGTTGACTGGGAAATGGAAGATTTAAGCATCAGCGCCATTAACTCTCGAAAAATAGCAGTAAAAGCAATGATTACTTTAAATGTGGCGGCTTACTTTTTGGCGGACGAGGAAGTGGTGGTGGAGGTATCCGATACGGAACCAGTGGAATATATTAAAAAATCTATGGATGTGTTAGAAATTGCACTTAACAAAAAAGATATTTTCCGCATTAAGGAGGAGCTGGATTTGCCGGCAAATCATCCTAATGTACAAGAAATATTATTTTCTAGTGTAGAGCCTAGGAGGATAGAAACTAGACTGTTAGAGGGTAATATTAGTATAAGTGGTGAAATGTCAGTGTTTGTCCTCTATGAGGGCGTAGAGGAGGGCAGTCAAGTTCAGTGGTTTGAAAATACGGTACCGTTTAGAGGAAATTTAGAAATTTCCGAGGTGGAGGCAGACCAGATTCCCCATATACAGGTGAGTCTGCAGAAGGCTCAAATTGACCGAAAGGCAGATTTTGACGGGGAGGAGAGAATTTTATCTTTAGACTGTACACTAGAACTAGACATTCATGTATATAAAGAAGAGACCTTAGATGTAGTAAGTGATATTTATTCCTGTTCTAAAGAGTTAAAACCGATTATGAAGCAGGGAGATATGGAACGTCTGTTTATGAAAAATACAACGAAAGCTAGAGTGAGCGGCAACTGCAACACACTGGAGGAGGAACATATACTGCAGGTTTGTCATTGTCAGGGCAATGTAAAGATAGACCAAGTGCAGGTGCAGGAAGATGGAGTAATGGTGGAAGGAGTAGTATCTGTTTGTGTACTTTATATTTCTTCCCAGGATGCCAGTCCGTTGGCCAGTGTAAAAACAGATTTGCCATTTTCCCAGTTAATAGAGGGAAGCAGTATGAGTGAGCAAAATACCATTTCTCTAAGAGCTTCCATGGAAAGCTTGGGTGCTATGATGACTGGACAAAATGAAATTGAAATAAAAGCGGTAGTGCAGCTGGAATGTTTTGTAGTGCAGCCATTGAGAGAGGAAATGATTGCACAGGTAGAGGAAGATGCGCTGGATATGGAAACATTAGAAAACTTACCAGGCATTGTAGGATATTTAGTAAAAGAGGATGATACTTTATGGAACATTGCAAAATCCTACTATACTACTATGGATGAGATTAGAAATATTAATCAATTGAGCACAGATAGTATCAAAAAGGGAGATAAGCTGCTTGTAGTAAAAAAAGTCAATTCGGTTCCCTTGTGAGAGAGGCC
>CAJTQG010000031.1:24679-35642 GCA_910578605.1 uncultured Lachnospiraceae bacterium
GAAAGGAAAAAGGAAATCCCAAAGTTGCTGGGATTTCCTTTTTTGTTTACAACTCACATTATTCAGCGATGTCATCACCGTTAATGTATTTGTCAAATTTTTCCATTACAGCATCATAAGTACGATGTGAGATGTCTGGTAATTCTTTGCCCCATGCTTTTGTTGCCTGGTCAAATCCTTTTTTGAAGGCTTCTAACATATCCTTCATTTTTTCTTTGTCGCCGCCGCTTAAAGCTTCTGCAAAAGAAAGAATACGATCAGAGGTCTGGTCTACACCCCAGTAACCATCATCGGCAATATCTGCCTGTGCCTGCTTTGCAGTTTCAGGGTCAACTGTGAAATTACCACTTGCTAAGAACTTCCACATATCATCAGCTTTATTAACCGCCTGTCCCTGCTTTAACATCATGGATTCCACAAGGGAGCGAAGCTGTTGATTGCGCTCTTCTGCCTGAGATTTTAATTTAGCAACTAACTTTGGATTAGATTTAGTAGTTACCTTATCTTTTTTAGAGGAAGACTCATATACAGCAGCTTCCTGCTTTTTTGGTTCCTCAGTTTTCTTCTCTTTAGCAGCCTGAGAAGCAGTGCTTGTTACATAATTGTCAGTTGTTGTTTTGTAATTTGATACGGAATTTACGCTCATAGCTTAGCCTCCATTCTAAATTTTGAATTTTTGCCCTCCGTGGCATAGAATATAAATTTTGATATAGTTTCTATATAACATGTATCGGATTTTTAATTGGTAAAATTTATGTTAAAATCACATTTATTTGTAAAAAAATGCTCTTTATATGAAAAAGCTTACAACGTTTTTAGTATCCGTAATTTGGCAGTGTGGATTTTAATCAATAAACAAAAAATCACCATATATAGGACTGGAAATAAAAGTCAAACTATATATGGTGATTTTAGATTATATAGCTCCCGTTTTCATACAGGGGTACCTGCTATGCAGCATGGTTTTTCTTTTTGCGGCTCATAAGTTCTTTTGCCGCACAATATTTGTCTGCCATACTGATAAGGAGACATTCTTTGCTGCGAGGTATCCTAGTAATATTGAGGGGCCACATGTGACAGTATATAATATCTTTTTCTAATTTTGTCAGTTCATAATGTTTCATGGAATTTTTTAGTGCGGTCTCTGCATGGTTTGTGCCATGTTCCCAAGCACCAATATGTCCTCCGCGGGCATTGTACAAGTAAAAATCGTGAAGCATTGCTCCTTTAGCAAGACTTTTTTCATTCACTTTTAAATGAAAGAATTTAGATAGTCTGTAAGCTGTCTTTGCCACAGAAACACTATGACAAAAGGTGTTTGATGAACTGTGTTGTGCATAATTTTTCATCTGAAGTATTTTAGGGTCACGAAGCATCTCCTGCATTGCCTGGTAAAATTCACTCATTCTTTCCTTCTCCATTCTGTTCCTGTACCATTTAAAGATGGACAGGTATAACAATAAGTTACAAAGTAAATATTCCAACAAAAATGGGATAGGCTGTAAAGCAGCTCCCAAAGGCTGTGATATCAAGATATTATAACTGTCATACAGTAAGGCAGAGTTACCAAAATTCCATCATAATTGGATGTGTTTTTGGTAAATAATCTTGCTGAATCTATTATAGCAAAGATTTAGTCAGAAGGAAATATCAAAATTATGGATTGCATTTTTTTTAATGCAATATTATAATAGACAAAGATTATGGACTTACAAAGAGAGAAGGGGCAGGACGTGAAATTTATACGATTAAAAGCATATGGAAAAATCAATTTGGGCTTGGATGTAATTAGAAAAAGAGAAGATGGGTACCATGAGGTACGCATGATTATGCAGACAGTTAAAATTTTTGATAAAATATATATGGAAAAGACACAAAATCAAAGCATATCATTGGAGACAAATCTGGCTTACCTTCCTGTAAATCAAAATAATTTGATGGTGAAAGCGGCAAAGCTTTTAATGGAAGAATTTCAGATAAAAGAAGGGATACAGATGAAGCTGAATAAGTTTATTCCCGTTTCGGCGGGGATGGCAGGGGGCAGTACAGACGCAGCGGCGGTACTGTTTGGGATGAACCGATTGTTTCATTTGAATCTTACATTGGAGGAACTGATGCAAAGGGGGGTGAAGATTGGTGCTGACGTTCCCTATTGTCTAATGAGAGGGACAGCATTGGCAGAAGGAATAGGAGAAGAATTAACACGTCTTCCCAATGCTCCTCAGTGTTATGTGTTGCTGGCAAAACCAGCGGTAAACGTTTCCACACGAGAAGTATATGAAAAATTGAGACTGGATGAACAATGCATACATCCTGATATTGACAGTATAATAGATGGAATACACAGGCAGGATATCAGGTATATGGCAGGGGTTATGGGCAATGTACTGGAGAAAGTTACTATTTCCATGCATCCTGTAATACAAAATATTAAAGATAAAATAATGGAATTAGGGGCTATAAATACATTGATGAGTGGAAGTGGGCCTACGGTGTTTGGGCTGTTTGAGGATTCAGAGCAGGCGCTGCAGGCAAGGGACAAGCTGAGACAGATGAATATAGCAAGGCAGGTATATATTACAGAGTTCTTTAATGTGGGATGAGAAGAACGCCATCTTTTGTAATCAGCCGAATGGTTTATTGCATTGGGTGTTTTCTGTAAAAATATATTTGGTTTGAAAAAGAGGGTAGCAAAAACAAAAATGTGAAATAACTAGAAGAGTGAAAAACAGACTTTACTCGGATATGGTTTCAAGTGGAGGTTAATATGAAAGAACTTACTTTGTATGTTTCGGAGGAATCTATGCCATTGAGGGAAGTGGTGTTTCATACGCTTCGCAATGCTATATTGACTGGGGATATAGAGCCGGGGGAGCGCTTGATGGAGATTAAATTGGCACAGAAGTTGGGAGTAAGCAGAACGCCAATCAGGGAAGCTATCCGCAAGCTGGAATTGGAGGGACTTGTGGTAATGGCGCCAAGGAGAGGCGCACAGGTTGCCAAAATTACAAAAAATGATATGACAGAAGTGTTGGAAGTAAGGGCAGTGCTGGAAGGGCTTGCTGTGGAGTTGGCATGTGATAAGATTACAAAACAGCAGTTGGCACAGATGCATGTGGAGATGGTAGCTTTTGAGAAGGCAGTAAAGAGTAACGATCCGGTGGCAATAGCCGAGAGAGATGTGAAATTTCATGATGCTATTTATCATGCTACCGGCAATCGTCGGTTAGTACAAATATTAAATAACTTGAGAGAGCAGATGTATCGCTATCGTATGGAGTATATTAAGGATGAGGACAAGCGTCATGAGCTGGTGAAGGAGCACAGAAAGATTGTGGAAGCTATAGAGCAGGGAGACAGAAAAAAAGCAAAAGAAAGTATAGCACTGCATATTCAAAATCAGGAGAAAAGTATTATAGAAAATTTGGAGAAGGAGAAAAAATAATCTAAAAAATTAAAAAAGCTAAAATAAAAATCAACAAAAATATAAATTTGGCATAATATAGCAAATATGGGAAAGAATAGAGAAGGAGAAAACCTTCTCTATTTTTTGTTTGATAGGAAAGACAATTTCAATGAAAGAAAAAATAGTCCCACTGGAGAGAAGGAAAAACATAAGGCAAAAACAGAAGGAAGAATAATAAGGAAGAATAATAAGGCAGAAGCATTCAATGTAAATATAAATGGAGGAAACTGAAAGTAAGACGGGAGGATAAACTATGCAAAAGGTAGTAAGGGATATTGATAAAAACTTGGAAAATATGGAAAGTCTGCTGGAGGGCTGCGATGACATTAAACATCGGAATATGAGACTTGGAAAAAAGGTTGCTCTTAAGGCTTGTATTTATTATGTGGAGGTAGCGGTCAATAATTTAACGATAGAGGAATCGGTAATTGGAAAATTGTTGACTAAGCTGATGGATCTGGAGCCTGAACAACAGTATGAATTTCTTCGGGAAAATGCTCTGGGAATTACGGATGTAAATGAGTTAGAAACCTTGGAGGAAGCCATAATGGGTATTATGGTAGGAGACGGGGTATTGTTTTTAGATGGCTATGACAGGGCAATAAAGATTAAGAGCAAGGGATATCCTTTTATGGGAGTGACCCAATCAGATGTAGAGAAGGTGATGCGGGGCTCTAAAGAAGGTTTTAGTGATTCGGTAAAATGTAATACAGCTCTTATACGAAAGAGAATCCGAAATAGTCAGCTAAAGGTAAAAGAAAAAGTGCTAGGCAGGGAGAGCAACACTACAGTGGCATGTGTATATATGGAAAACAAGGCAAGGAAAAGTGTGCTTAAGGAAATTGACGAGAGGTTGGATAAATTGCCTTTGTCTGGTATTTTTGACAGCGGTATGATAGAAAAAATGACAGGGGAGAAGGGACGGTCCCTCTTTCCGGCCTACCAGACAACAGAGAGACCGGATACAGCGGCTATGGCAATCATGGAGGGCAGGGTGGTTTTGATTTCTGACAATTCACCGGTTGCTCTTATTTTTCCAAGCAATCTGCGCCATTTTTTTCAGGCTCCAGACGATTATTATACCCCCACTAAATTTGTGAGTTTTATAAGATGTCTTCGTTATATTGCCGGTTTTTTGTCTATGTGCCTGCCAGCGCTTTATTTAAGTCTTGTAAGCTTTCACACAGAATTGTTTCCCCCCGATTTTATATTTTCTATGGCGGCAGCCAGACAGAAGATTCCATATTCGCCCCTTGTGGAAATGTTGTTTATGGAGCTGGCATTTGAATTGATTCGGGAGGCAGGTATACGGATACCAGGACCTGTGGGAAGTGCCATGGGTATTGTGGGAGGCTTGATTATTGGCCAGGCTGCCGTCAACGCAGCTCTTGCCAGCCCTATTGTTGTAATTGTTGTGGCTCTGACAGCCCTATCCTCTTTTGCCATACCAAATGAACAGCTTGTATTTTCACTGAGGCTAATGAAATATATTATGCTATTTGGCGCTGCATGGCTTGGGTTGTATGGAATATTTCTTATATTGTCAGTTTTGGTGGTGTATTTATCTGCAAAGAAAAGCTTTGGATTTCCATATTTGCTGCCGGTTGTAAGTGATGAGATTAACCAATTTAGAGACAAACAGGATTATAGCTTAAAGGAAGAACAAAGCATTTATCAAAAAAAGCAGCAAAGTTAATATTTGGGTTATATGTATGATTAGAATAAGGATGAGCGAAAAGGAAAGAAATGAAAATAAAAGAAATGAAAAGAAATGAAAAGAAATGAAAAGAAATAAAAAGAAATGAAAAGAAATAAAAAGAATGTGTAGAAAAGAGGAGAGTGAAGATGTTTGCAGCAAACGATCGCATTTCATCGCGACAGTTAGAGAGGATGATATTTGTCCAGGGTGTGGGCAATGTTTGCATAGTGCTGCCCTACTGGTGCAGCCGGATTGCTGGTAAAAGCGCCATGCTATTATATGCCAGTGTGATGGCAGTTGGTATTGTGTATGGATTACTATGTCTGTGGTGGAGTAATTGTAGAGGAAAACAGATCTGCAGAATCAAAGAAGCTTTATGGTATAGGAAGGGACTTGGGAGCCTTTGTGCTATAAAATATTTATTTTTGGCGGTGGTGCTCTTATTATTTTCCACATATATGATTATGGATGTTCTGCTGCCCGAGGTAAATTGGTGGATGGTGATGCTTCTTTTTGCTACTGTTGGAGGCTTTGCTGCATGCCAAGGCACAGAGGCAAGGGCAAGGACAGCAGAATGTATTTATATAATATGGCTGCTTGTTTTTGTAGTTATGGCAGTTTTGCTTTTGATTGGGCTTCCGGAAAAATGGGGACAAAGGCTTGACTGGTCCAAGGAGACTAATTTGTTTACTATAGTAGTGTTGGTCATGCTTGCCACGCCATTTGATATATTGTTGTTTTCTCAAAAGAATATAGGAAATGAAATACGGCAGAAAAAACTTTTGTTCAATATGCTGTCTATAGCAGCTATTGGGATTGTATTATTTTATGCTACATTGAGAAGCGGTATGCTGGGGAGCGTGTGGTATAACAGCGATAATAGAATTCACACTTTGGAATATATTAAAATGCTGAAGGTTTCAGGGTGGAATATATGGGGGTTGGAGTCAATATGGGTGCTGTCCCTTCTTGGTAGTATGCTGCTGCAGTTTTCCTCCTTTTTGCAGATAAGCGGAGAAATATTTACCCATGGTCTGCAAAAAAAACAAAAACAGTGGTTTATCTGTATTTTAACAGCGGCAATTTGGGTGAGCGGAGTGGTGTTTGCAGGAAAAGAATGGGTGCTTCCCGTTGCTGATAAGAAAACGCAGAAGGTACAGTTGGAGGAGCGTTCTTTTGTGAGAGCAATGTATATCAGCGCTGGGGTGAATGAATATCAGGTTCTGTTTGATTTTGCTGACTTAAATGATTATACACAAAATGAGATTCACACCCAGAGTGAATATACGGCTAAGGGAGACAGCTTAAAAGAATGTATTAGAGAATATGAGAAGATGACAGGATATTTTGTAGATTTTACTCATTTGCAGGCCATATTATTTCCAAAGGATATATTAAAAGAGGATGTGGATAAGGTTATCCTGGAAATGTCTGAAATACAGGGAATCAGCGGTGAGACTGCCTTGTATCAGGTTCCGAAAACAGTGGGGAAAATGGAAGCCTATGTGAAGAATATAGAGGACAGTATGGGGGATGTGATTGAGCGGCGAATGAAAAAAAATCCTATGTACCTCTATCAGTATGGCAGTACAGGTTACAATATACTGCCGGAACTGGAATTAGAGTAAGATGGTTGTAAGTTATTTTGTAGGGGTATTTAGTAAGGGAAGAACTATTTTTTTGCAGGCAGCTTAATGGGGACAGGGGCGTCTATTGTCATACTGTTTGTTGATACATTACATGTGTATGCCAACAATTTTACACCGGCTTTTGCAGATGCACAGAGTGCCTCTGCAAATTCGGGGTGGGTAGCTATGTTTGGTTCCAATGAGACAGCTCTTTGCATTTGTATGACAAAGAACAGATAAGCATGGTAGCCCTCCTTTATGCTGTCAATTAACTCATAAATATGTTTCACTCCTCTCTGGGTAGGGGCGTCGGGAAAGCGGACAATGCCATTTTCTTCTAGTGTGACTCCTTTTATTTCTATAAATGCTTTTGTATTATTATAGGAAGCAAATAAGTCAAAGCGGGAATTGTGATAGGTGACTTCAGTTTTAAGATTTGCATTGGAAGGAAATAGGTTTCCCTTTTGTATCCATTCGTATACAACTTTGTTTGGAGCCTGGGAATCCATATTGATAAGGAGAGATTTGCCATCAGGTAATTTTTTTTCTACAGCGATTACATCATAACCTGTCTTGCGGTTTGTATGCAAACGGCAATCTTCCAAATATACGGTGCAGCCGGGAACAAGGAGCTCCTTGCAGCGACCGGTATTTTTTACATGGCATATTTCTTCTTTGTCGTGAATCAGCACATGGGCAATAAAGCGATTGGGGCGTTTGATGAAAATGCCCTTACATACATTTTGATATATCATATTAATCCTCCATTCCGAGAACGTATTTTGCCTTCAACTAATGCATATGGATTGCTTTATTGCTTTGCAATTTCCGCAAACCTGTAAACATACGAACTCCACTAAATTTTTTTATCAATCTATAAAAATTTAAGGTAACACTAATTATACAATGTGTAGGGTGAAATGTAAAAAGGGAATTTTTAATTCCCCATTCAGACAAATCCTCCCAAAGCAATCATTCAAAGCAATCACTATGCTCAAAAAACTGCGAAATTCTGCCTATCGTTTGTTTATACAAGATAAATTTAAATTTATCTGTGTTTCAATATCCACAGTTTTGAAGGCCCTAATATTTTTTGTAAAAAATTCAATATTTAACACTCAAAGTAATAGTTCTATTCGCAGGGCAGGAACGTGCCAAATTGTGCATTCCGTAAGAATATGATTCAGGGGTGAGGGCGGCAGAAACCTAAAGTGTTTGGCTAGTTGACGGCAAGAATAATACATTATATAATTTTTAACAAATTATACAATAGGAGGACGTTGTATTGAAAAAAACGATTGGGATAGCATGCTGTATTGTGTTGGCGGTAGCGTTGTTTTTTTTCGTCATGGCACAATTTCAGCATGAGACGGTTCAACATGAGACGGTGGTGGAAAATGAAGAAGATACAACAGATTTAACGTATCAGGTGCTAGAAGGGGATGAAAGTCAGTGGTGGGTTCAAACACCAAAATCGCTCAAATACTCCATGTCAGAAAAAAACACAGTGGTTACTTTTTTCGTCAAAGCGATCACCTATGTGGAATTGGCAGTTGAATTGAATCAGGGTGGAGATTATATTACAGCAGGAACGGACCATACGGCCTGGACTTATCCAGAACGATTGGAGACAACAATAGAAAAGACCGGCGGCAGTCCTCAGATTTCACAATTTGAAAAAGGGCAGAGCTATACTATTACGGTGACAAGGAAGGATTATAAAGAGGTTGATAAGGATAAGACGGACTATGAGATTATTATAAAAAATTCAACAACAGAGGCCATATATGAAACTTTTTCTATAAAAAATTCTGTATTGACAGGAGATGCTTCGCTATATCTGATGGCTCAGGTGGGAAGTTTTGAGATGCGCTCTGATTCTCTTCCAAAAGCCATTCATGGTGCTGAGCGGACAAAGTGGGTTTTGTTGTCAGATGTGAATAATACTCCTCCGACGGATTATGTGATACCAGAAGGACTAGTAAGGGACGGGAAAGATAAAGCATACGAAAAGTATTTTCCGAAAGAATCCATTCAGACAGTAAAAGTAGAGATGGATGAGAATAATCTCAATTATCTGCTCCAGAATGCAGGAGAAAAACCATCTGTTATGGCAAATAGTGTTACGATTGGAGATGCTGGGCCAGTTGGGTATGTGGGGATAAAAACAAAAGGAAATTACACCTTGTCTGCAACGAATGAAACCGACAGCGACAGGTTTTCCTTTACCTTGAATTTTGGTAAATATATTAAGAAAGAACAGTATGGTGCAAAGCAGAATTTTTATGGATGCCGAAAGATTAGTTTTAATAACTGTTTGTTTGATAAAACTATTATGAAAGAATACAATGCTATGCGGCTCATGGATGAAATGGGATTGCCTACGCCACAGTACAGTCTGGCAAAATTGTATATCAATGACCAATATTATGGTGTGTATTTTATGGTGGAGGCCATGGATACTGCTATTATAGAGCGTTATCAAAATGTTTCTTCAAAAAATGTAAGTGATTATCTGACAAAACCATCTTATACGAATATGACATATCATTTTGAAACTGAGCTGGAACAGTGCTTAGAAGGAAATGCAGGGCATGAATTTACGATGGAAGCACTGAGACAGGCAGGACTGCTAGTGCAGGATGGGGATGGGAATTATTGTGCGGATGGAATATTGAAGAATTATTCTGGTATTTGGGAATCACAGGATGACACATTACAGGATGTGGCAGAGATGCTCCCCAAGGTGCTTACATGGAACCGCAAAATTCAGCTTCTCAGTGAAGGGAAAGATTTTGATGGAAAGAAAATCGACGTAAACAGTGATAGATATCTGGAATTGCTGGAGTCGGTGATGGATACGGATGAGGCGGCAAGATATTTTGCCACACACAGTTTTCTCGTTCAGTTGGATAACATGTTTACATGGAAACAGAATTATGGCTTGTATGTGGATATGCAGGGAAAATCTTTGCTAGTTCCGTGGGACTATGATTTGGCATGGGGAACAGCAAGCTGGTCAGGGTATAATTCGGCAGAGCAGGTGATAAACTGGGACAGGGATAAAATGTATCCGAATAATTTCCAAAATGAATATGGTGAGTATAACACCATGTCTATGGAAGATATTTACGAGCATGCTCCTTTGTTCCATGTAATCTGGCAGAATGCAAAACTGTTAAAGAAGTATTATACATATATGGAAGATTGTGCGAAACTTGTATCTCTTGGGGGAACTACATCCGACGGAGAAAAGGTGGAGCCGGCACGATTTGTAAAGACAATAGAGGCCTATTATCCCCAGGTTACAGAGGCGGCAAAGACGGACAATCTGAGGGAAAATGTATATTATGTGGGTGGAATAGACCAACCGGAAAGTTCAAAACAGGGTATTCCGATATTAAAGGAACTTATTTCCAGAAGGGCAGTGAGTGTATGGCTGCAGACACATGGCAAAAAGGCAGATGTGACAGGATATGCATGCGATATCTTAAAAATTGGCACTAATTTTAGCGTTGCGTATAAGGATGCCATACGCCAGGGAAAGGAGAGGATACCGTCAGTGAAAGGGCCGCTTACAGTGGTAGATGAAGGCACAGGTATATTTGCCACGGTTTCCTATCCAATTAGTAATAAAGAGGCATGGCTCCAGGTGGAACAACTTGCCCCAGAACAGAATGAATATAAAAAAATCAGCCAGAAATTGAAAAATCCTGTGATTTACAAAATAAACCTGGCAAATGCAGGCAGTCTGACTTCGGATTATAAATTGTATATTCCTGTTTCGCCCAAAAAAACAAATGCGAAGATATATGCTTATGCTGCTGATACAGGTAAGCTGCAGGAATTGAAGGCAGACATATATGACAATGTATATTGTGTGACAGGGGCTGGTTTTTCGTATATCGCTGTGGCTGAAAGTTGAAAGTGGATTGATAGAAATGCTGGACAATGATAAGTCCGGCAGTATCTTCTTTTCTTGTATACAATAAAAATGTAAGCTGAGGCAAAAAATTAAATAAAAAACGCTTGCATTTTTGATATAAATGATAGAATGGAATAAATAAATCATAAAATATATCTTGAAACGTTTAATGTAAATTTAATAGAAAATTTAATGTATCATGAAAGATATAGTGGGGTTTTTATTATAATTTTAGCAGAACACTA
>CAJTQG010000032.1 GCA_910578605.1 uncultured Lachnospiraceae bacterium
GATATTGCTAATATAACAACTTTTTAGCAATCAAAAACAATAGGAGACGAAGAAATGCTGAAGAAAGTAAAAGATATTTGGACCAGAGAGGAGAGCAAACATACTTTTTTGCTTTATGTAATATCTGCGGTCCTGCTGAACTTAATAATGGAGGGGTTTGCTAGAAAGAACTTTTGGGGTGGCTTTATTTATTTATTTCAACATCCAAGTGTATTTTTTATTAATACAATGATTATTGTGGCGTCTCTGTCGATTACATTGATGTTTCGGCGCAGAATATTCGGCATTATGATTATCGGATTTTTTTGGGTAGCTATCAGTGTTGTGGATTTCGTGCTGCTGCTTAAGCGAACAACACCTTTTACGGCTGCCGATTTAGGTATGGGAGATGAATTGCTGGGTGTGGTTGGCAGGTACACCACCACCTTTCAGAGAATTATATTGATTGTAGCAATTGTTCTCTTTGTAATTGCTCTGGTGCTTGTGTGGCTGAAAGCTCCAAGGGTAAAGTATCAGATTCCCAGGCTGTATAATTTAGGAGTGATTGCCACTACTATATTTGCAGCGGCAATCAGTATTAGTATTGGGCTGGAGACAAACCTGTTATCCACGAAATTTGCAAATCTGACAATAGCTCATGCGGATTATGGTTTTCCCTATTGCTTTGGAGTCAGTATATTCAGAACCGGTGTGAGCAAGCCAAAGAATTATTCAAAAGAAAAGATAGAAGATATTAAAGATAACATAAAAGAAAGCATACCGGAAGACAAGACAACAAATACAGACAATAAGGATAATATATTAAAACCTAATATTATTTTCCTGCAATTAGAATCCTTTTTTGACATTAACAAGGTAAAAGGATTAACAATGTCCCAGGATCCAATTCCTTACTTTAATGAATTAAAGGCGAAATACCCTTCTGGTTTTTTAAATGTACACAATGTAGGCTATGGTACTGCCAACACGGAATTTGAGATTATGACAGGTATGAATCTGGATGATTTTGGACCGGGTGAATTTCCATATAAGACTGTGCTGAAAACAACTACTTGCGAAAGTATGGCTTATAATTTAAAGGAAAACGGATATTCCACCCATGCCATGCACAATAATACAGGAACCTTCTACTCTCGCAATCAGGTGTTTGCAAATTTAGGCTATGATACCTACACATCTCTGGAATATATGAGGGACTACGAAAAGACGCCTATCGGGTGGGTGAAGGATAAAGTGCTGATTGAGGAAATACAGAAGGTACTAGATTCCACTCAGGGGCCGGATTATCTGTATGCAATTTCTGTGCAGGGACATGGAAGCTATCCAACAGAGCCTGCTTACGAGAACCCTGCTGTGACAGTAATAGACGGTGTAAAAAATGAGGGCAGAAAAAATGCAATTGAATATTATATCAATGAAATCCGTGAGATGGATAACTTTATTCGTGAGTTAGTTGCAAAGCTATCGGAGTCAGAGGAAGATATTATTTTAGTAATGTACGGAGACCACCTTCCAAGTCTGGGATTTAGTGGTAAAGATTTAATGAACGGTTCAGAATTTCAAACAGAATATATTATTTGGAATAATATGAATATAAAAATGGAAGATGAAGATATAGAGGCGTTCCAATTAAGCTCAAAGATTTGTAAGTATTTAGGTATTACAACAGGAGTGATTAACCAGTATCATCAAACCCAGAGTCAATCAGAGGAATATATCAATGGTTTGCAAAATTTAATGTTTGATATATTTGGAGGAAATCTTTCTGTATATGAGGGAAGCAATCCATATATGCCTACAGATTTGCAGATGGGTACATTTCCCATCACAATATCTAACGTAGAATCAAGCACTGTGGAAGGTGAAGAGGAGGTAATCTATATAACGGGAACAGAATTTACACCCTGCAGCCATGTTTTTGTCAATGGAGAGAAGATGAATACAGAATATATAGATGAAACTCATTTGAAAATCACATATAAGGATGTGAAGCCCGATGATGTGTTTGAAGTGAAACAGATGTGGGGGGAGAAAAATGTGGTGAGCACTACCGATGGCTATATTTATTTTGGTGAGACTACCGAAGGAGTTGTGCAGGAGAGTAGTGAAAATCCAGAATCAAAAAAAGAGACAAAGAAGCAGGAAAAAAATTCCTCAAAAAAGTAAAAATAATCTATTAAATTAAAGTCATAATCATGAAAGCTCCCTATTACAATAATAATATAGTATTGTATAGGGAGTTTTTTTATGAAAAAAATAAGTAAAACAGCAGGTATATTATTTTTATGTGCCACGCTTCTTTGTTCTGCTGTTCCGCCTAAAGTTTGGGGGACACAATTAAAACAGGAGGCAGACAAACAGGAGGCAGATAAACAGCAGGCAGAGGAACAATCAGCAAAACAGCAGGCAGAACAAAAGAAAACCAGTAAAAATCAAACAGATAAAAAGGAGGTAACAAAACAGAAGAATATGGAGCAGCAGGCAGATCTTGGTTTACAGTCAAAGTCTGTAGTGTTAATGGAAGCGGATACAGGTACCATATTGTACGAGAAGAATCCTGATGAGAGATTAAGTCCTGCCAGCATTACTAAAATTATGACGTTGATTTTAATTTTTGATGCTATAGAGCAAGGAAAAATTAAGATGGATGACATGGTTACAACCAGTGCCTACGCCAAGTCTATGGGCGGCTCCCAAGTTTTTTTGGAGGAGGGAGAGCAGCAGACAGTGGAGACTATGATAAAATGTATTGTCATTGCCAGCGGAAACGATGCCTCAGTGGCAATGGCAGAGCATCTTGCCGGAAGCGAAACAGAGTTTGTGGCTCAGATGAATCGGCGGGCAAAGGAACTGGGAATGGAAAATACAGTGTTTGAGGATTGCTGTGGTCTTACAGATTCCACCACTCATTTGACAACTGCAAAAGATGTGGCGTTGATGTCAAGAGAATTGATTACAAAATATCCTAAAATTTTAGAATACTCTGGAATATGGATGGACACTATAACTCATGTGACGGATAAGGGAACAAAGGAGTTTGGACTATCCAACACAAATAAGCTTTTGAAAATGAGCAATTCTTTTCAGGTGACAGGTTTAAAAACAGGTTCTACTTCTTTGGCAAAATATTGTTTAAGCGCCACGGCAGTGCAGGATGGCATCTCCTTAATTGCAGTTATTATGGCAGCTCCAGACTACAAGGCTAGATTTGGGGAGGCACAAGCTTTATTAAAGTATGGATATGCCAATTGCAGCTTATATCAGGATAAGGAAGGCGTAGAACTGCAGCCCATAGGTGTAAAAGGAGGGCAAAAGGACAAAGTGGAAGGTGAGCTGTCAAAGGAATTTTCTTATCTCAGTATGAAGGGTGAGGATTTTGGGAAAATAGAGAAGGAAGTACAATATAAAGATTCCTTAGAGGCGCCAATACATAAGGGAGATGGAGTAGGTCAGGTAGTATATAAGTTAAATGACAAGGAATTGGGAACAGTAGCTATTGTAGCAAAGGAGGATGTGGGAAAAGTTGATTTTTCTCATTGTCTATGGCAGTTATGGCGTATGCTTTGCGTATAGTGATTGTCTGTGATATACTCTTATGGAAATGTTTTTCTTATTCTGGTATATGTGAAAGTTAGGTATCTGTGAATAAGAAAGAGTTATCAAATAAACAATATGACAAACAGAGTAAGGAAGAGGGAAAGAAAAAGAATGAAATTACTGATGGGAATTGTTTTATTGGCAGGTATTATCTGCTTGATTCGTTCCTTTTGGGAACGGCATCATTTTAAAGTGGAGGAATACGAAATCAAAACAGATAAAATACAAAAAGGAAAAAAATATACCTTTGTTTTTCTGTCAGATTTACACAATGCTTCTTTTGGAAAAGAAAATCAAAAATTAATTGAGAAACTGGATATGATTCGCCCAGACGGTATTTTGCTGGGAGGCGATATGCTGATAGGGTGTAAAAATCCTTTATGGGATAATGCCATCAGTCTGTTAGGGCCCTTGTCAAAAACTTATCCCATCTTTTATGGAATTGGCAACCATGAATACAGGATGAAACTCTACGGGGAGGAATATGGGGACAGTTATGAGAAATATTGTGATATATTGAAGAAATATAAGCTGCATATTATGTGCAATGAATCAGTACAGTGGAAGCAGGATTTGTGGATTCATGGGCTTGAGCTTGAGGCAGAATACTACAAAAGATTTGAGAAGGTGGTACTGACAAAGGAGAAAATGGAAGATTACTTAGGAGAGAAAGAAAAGAATGGATTTCATATTTTGATTGCCCACAATCCTGCATACCTTGACGGGTATGGGGATTGGGGGGCAGATCTGGTTCTATCAGGTCACAACCATGGAGGTATTGTCATACTGCCTGGTCTTGGGGGAGTGATATCAACTCAGTTTACACTATTCCCCAAGTTTGACTGGGGAATATTCAGTAAGAATCATACTAAACTTATACTAAGCAGGGGGTTAGGAACCCACACGATTCCCTTTCGGTTGGGCAATATACCTGAGATTACCGTGATTCATATTGAGGGGACAAGCAGTGAAGATAAAAAGGTTTCATAAAAAACAATTGAAAAATAGAAAGGTTTTGTGTAGAATGTACTAATGTATGTTTTATTTGCCCTAAGCTAAAGGGCAGGTAGGGCAGGATGATACGGATAAAAAGGATGTGTCAGTGTGGGAATACCAGTAAGACTAGAAGCCTTTGAAGGTCCTTTAGACCTGTTGCTTCACTTAATAGATAAAAATAAAATCAATATTTATGATATTCCGATTGTGGAGATTACGGACCAATATTTAGAGTATGTCAACGCTATGGACAAACAGGATTTAAATGTGGTAAGTGAATTTTTGGTGATGGCTGCCACCTTGCTGGATATCAAATCTCGTATGCTGCTTCCAAAGCAGGTGGATGAAAATGGGGAGGAGGAGGATCCGAGAGCAGAATTGGTGGCCCAGTTATTGGAATATAAAATGTACAAATATATGTCCTATGAGTTAAAGGATAGGCAGTTAGATGGTCAGAAGGCTTTATATAAGCCTGCTACTGTGCCGCCTCAGGTGGCCCAGTATGAACAACCTGTAGATTTGGAGGAGTTGCTTGGAGATTTAACTCTTGTACGCCTGAAATCAGTATTTGACATGGTAATGAAAAAACAGGAGGACAAGCTGGATCCAATACGAAGCAAGTTTGGAAAAATTGAGAAGGAAGAGGTCAATTTACCCCAGAAAATGCAGTTTGTGGTGAATTATGTGTTTGATAAGAAGGAGTGTAGTTTTTGGGAGCTGCTTTTGGGACAGCCAAGTAAAATGCAGATTATCGTTACCTTTTTGGCAGTTTTGGAATTGATGAAAATCAGTAAAATTTCTATTGTTCAGGAGGAGATTTTTGACGATATTTTTATCACGGCAAATGAGGAAAGTGGAAGAGAGCTTCCAGAGAATATTGAATAAGACGAAAAAATATATGAGAGATAATATATGAGAAATATAAAAGAAAGAAATATTCTTAGTAAAGAAAGGAATTGCTATAAGTAAAAATGAATAAGAAAAAAATGGAAGCTGCCATAGAAGCAATATTATTCACTATGGGGGAATCTGTAGAGATTGGGAAAATTGCTATGGCTATTGGTCAGGATTTGGATACTACCAGAAAAGTGATACATAATATGATGGACCGATACGAGCAGGAGGAAAGCGGAATTAAAATAATTGAATTGGAGAATGCATTTCAGATGTGCACAAAAACGGAAATGTATGATTATCTTATAAAGGTTACAAGTGCTCCGAAAAAGTATGTACTGACAGATGTGCTGCTAGAAACTTTATCTATTATTGCATACAAGCAGCCTATCACAAAAACAGAAATTGAAAAAATAAGAGGAGTGAAATGCGACCACGCAGTGAATAAACTAGTGGAATATAATTTGGTCATGGAGGTAGGGCGCTTAGAGGCTCCTGGCAGACCGCTGCTTTTTGGCACAAGCGAAGAATTTTTAAGAAGATTTGCTATATCTTCCCTAGATGAGCTTCCTAGTATAGGGGAAGAGCAGCTGGAGGATTTTAAGCAGGAGGCAGAGGAGGAAATTCAGCTTACATTAGATGTGTAGAAAATTTTAAAAAGTATTTAGAGAAGACAGTACACTAGTGTAATATTGGCATATAATTTCTTGTTTGTACATATAATTTCAAAAATGAATAGAAAGAAGAATATATGTTGAGGAGAGGATTTTACAAAAACAGGAAAAGAATGATTCTGTCAATGCAAAGTGTTGTTTTGGCGATTCTTTGCTGTGCTTTACTTTTCTTAGAGTTACCATTGGTAAGCTATGGACAAACAAAGGAAAAAGACCAGAAAAAAGAAGAGAAAATAGAGTTGCACGCCCAAGCTGCTGTGTTGATAGATGCAGAGAATGGGCGTGTTTTGTATGGAAAGGATGAGACAAAGGAGCTGCCCATGGCCAGCACCACAAAAATTATGACCTGCATTATTGCCTTGGAACAGGGAAATTTGGAGGATGTGGTGGAGGTATCCTCCTATGCTGCCTCTATGCCGGATGTACAGCTAAATATAAAAAAGGGGGAACAGTATAAGCTGAAGGATTTATTGTACTCTTTGATGTTAGAATCTCACAATGACAGTGCAGTTGCCATTGCAGAACATATAGGAGGAAGCGTGGAGGGATTCGCTGCACTGATGAATCAAAAGGCAGCAGATTTAGGGGTGTACCATACTCATTTTGTCACGCCAAACGGGTTGGATGCAGAGGGGCATTATACAACAGCAGCAGATTTAGCTAGAATAGGAGCTTATGCTATTCAGAACGATACATTTTTGGAGATAACAAACACGCCATCCCACTCATTTTCGGATGTAAAAGGGAAAAGAAAATTTCAGGTAAATAATAAAGATGCATTCCTAACTATGATGGAGGGAGCGGTTGGCATTAAGACAGGTTTCACCGGAAAGGCAGGCTACTGTTTTGTAGGTGCCATAAAGAGAAAGGATAAATGTCTGGTAAGTGCGGTGTTGGCATCAGGTTGGCCTCCCCACAAAAAATATAAATGGGCAGATACAAAAAAATTGATGCAGTATGGAGTGGATAATTATGAGAGGAAAAATATTTTTCAGTACAAAGATAGTTTTCCAGCCATTCCTGTAGAACAGGGAGTAGAGGATAAGGTGTCATTGGAGATGGAACAGGGAAAGTTGGAAATGCTCTTATCGAAACAGGATAATGTGAAGGTTACATATCAGTGGGAGGAAAAACTGCAGGCCCCCGTGGCAAGAGGACAAAAGGTGGGAAGCGCAGACTACTGGGTAAACGGGGAAAAACAGGCATCTTTTTCCATCTATACAACACATGAAGTTCCAAAAATCAGCTTGGTATGGTGTTTACGGAATTTATGGCAGAAATATCTTTTGTAGGGCAATGGAAAAATCTATATTTTTCGGCAGAAATTAGGACAAAATCCCCTTGCACTTTTTGCTGCTTAGCGATACAATTATAATCGGAGTAAATTTTTAGAAATTAGGAAGAAAATGGAGGACTGATTATGAGCAACACAGCAAAAACATCAGCAAATGACAGAATTATTGCTTTGCTTGATGATAATAGTTTTGTTGAAATCGGTGCAAGGGTTACTGCAAGAAGTACAGATTTTAACATGCAGCAGGTTGAGACTCCGGGAGACGGTGTGATTACAGGCTATGGTGTAATCAATGGCAGCCTGGTTTATGTATATAGCCAGGATGCATCTGTATTAAAAGGCTCCATGGGAGAGATGCATGCAAAAAAGATTGTCCGAATGTATGAAATGGCAATGAAAACGGGAGCGCCGGTAATAGGAATGCTTGATTGTGCAGGATTAAGGCTGCAGGAAGCAGCGGATGCACTCAATGCTTTTGGTGAGGTTTATTTGAAACAGTCTCTGGCCTCTGGTGTAGTACCGCAAATCAATGCAATATTTGGACAGTGCGGCGGCGGACTTAGTGTGGCCGCTCAGTTGGCAGATTTTACGTTTATGGAGAAAGATAACGGAAAACTGTTTGTAAACTCACCTAATGCCTTAGACAATAATACTACTGCCAAATGTGATACTGCAAGTGCTGCTTATCAAAGCAAGGAAACAGGAAATGTGGATTTTGTGGGAACACAGGAGGAGGTTCTTGCTCAGATACGTCATTTAATCAGCATATTGCCGGCAAACAATGAGGACGATATGTCCTATGATGTGTGCGAGGATGATTTGAATCGTACCTGTGATGACTTGGAAAACAGTGTAGGTGACGGTGGGCTGGCATTGTCTATGATTTCCGATAATCAGGAATTTTTTGAAGTAAAAGCAGAGTATGCAAAAGATATGGTCACAGGCTTTATCCGTCTTAACGGCAATACAGTGGGAGCTGTGGCAAACCGCACTGTTCTTTATGACGAGGAAGGAAAGGAAGCGGAGAGCTTTGAGCCGGTGTTAAGTGTGCGGGGATGTCAGAAGGCAGCAGAATTTGTGAATTTTTGTGATGCTTTTAATATTCCGGTTCTTACTTTGACAAATGTTCGAGGCTATAAGAGCACAAAATGCTGTGAAAATAATATAGCAAAGGCTGCGGCAAAGCTTACATACGCTTTTGCCAATGCAACTGTACCAAAGGTAAATGTAGTGACAAGGGAAGCGTTCGGAAGCGGATATGTGACTATGAACAGTAAGGGTCTGGGTGCAGATATTGTGTATGCTTGGACAAATGCTAAGATTGGTATGATGGATGCCGGCCAGGCGGTGCGTATTATGTATGCAGAGGAAGTGAAAGCATCTGCTGATGGCGCAGCTTTGGTGGCTGAGAAGGAAAAAGAATATGCATCCCTGCAGGGCAGCGTGGAGGCTGCAGCAAAGAGGGGATATGTGGACACTATCATTGAGCCGGCAGATACAAGAAAATATTTGATTGGCGCTTTTGAGATGTTATTCACAAAAAGAGAGGAGCGTCCCGTGAAAAAACATGGAACGGTTTAAAGAGAGGTGAAAAGCATGAAAAAGTTTAGAGTGATGATTTTGTCAGCCATGGTAGCATCTGTTTTATCTGTCACACCGGTTTTAGCTACCCAGCCCAGCGAGGAAACTGTTCAACAAAGCAGTGAAGCTGAGGAACAAACAGTACAGCAGAGTGATGGAGCAGGAGAACAGGAGAGCAGCATGTCCACAGATGAACTGATGGAAATTCTTGGACAGCAAAATCAGCAGGCAGGTCCTACCTACCTTGGAATGACAGAGGATCAGCTGAAGGGTTATGCAGTACAGTTATCCGAGGCATGTGCAAAGTTGTCAGATGAAGATATAGAACAAAATATTCAATATTTTAAATATAATGGAAAAGAAGCATTTATAGAGGCTTTCCAGTCCTTCAAGACAGCAAAGGAAAATGGAATTGGAGAGTACAAAGGAACAGGCGCTTTTGAGATTCTTGAGCATTCTGACAGTTTAGTCAAGACAAAACAGGTTCTTCATTTTGAAAATGGGGATGTAGAATTTCATATGAGTTGGGTTTACTTGAGTGTATATAATGCGGCAGATTTGTATGAGATGGATTTTAAACTGGCGGAGGAGAAAACATCCACAGGAGAAAAGATGAAGAAAGCCGGAATGAATACTTTGTTGGGAATGGGTACGGTAATTCTTGTTTTAATCTTTATTTCCTTTATTATCTCAAGATTTAAGTATATTGGTCAGTTGCAGAAGAAGAACGAGAAGCAGCCAGAGAATAATATAAGTAATGCTCCAGCTAGTCAGCCGACAGTTCAATCCCAAGTACAGGAAGAGCTTACAGATGATTTAGAACTGGTGGCAGTGATTACGGCTGCTATAGCGGCAGCACAGGGAACTTCAGCTGACGGATTTGTGGTGCGTTCCATCAAGAGAGCGCCAAGCAGTAGGTGGCAGAGAGTTTGATAATGTGTACTTCATGGCGGACAAGCTCTGTCAAAGGAGTACAATAAAAATTATTTGAGCTGTGAATAGCACAAATGTTGGCGGTTTAGCTGTTATCACAGGTTACAGTTAGTCCCCAAGGGTGAGAGAAAAAAGAAGAAAGGATGTAAAATATGAAAACATATAAAATCACAGTAAATGGAACAGAGTATGATGTTGTAGTGGAGGAGACAAACGGAGTTGGTACACCATCCAGCGCTCCAGTGAAAAAGGCAGCTCCTAAGGCAGCGCCAAAGGCTGCTGCTGCGCCAGCATCTGGAAGCCAGGGAAGCATTAAAGTAAATGCACCTATGCCCGGAAAGGTTTTGGCAATTAAGAAAAATGTTGGAGATGCCGTAAAAAAAGGCGATGTTGTCCTGATTATTGAAGCGATGAAGATGGAAAATGAGATTGTAGCCCCTGAAGACGGAACAGTTGCAAGCATCAATGCAGCAGAAGGAGCCATGGTGGAAGCAGGCAGTGTGTTAGCAACATTAAACTAGTGCAAAGCCATGGAAACAGATTAAGATAGGAGGTTACACAATGCAATACGTTTTAGATACGTTAGGAAATTTAATACATCAAACAGCATTTTTTAATTTGACTTACGGAAATTATATTATGATTGCTGTTGCATGTGTGTTTCTGTTTTTGGCAATTAAAAAAGGATATGAGCCATTGCTGTTAGTACCTATTGCATTTGGTATGCTTTTGGTAAACATGTATCCCAATATTATGTTATCTGTGGAGGAGGCAGAGAATGGTGTAGGTGGTTTGCTGCATTATTTCTATTTGTTGGATGAATGGAGTATTCTCCCTTCCCTGATTTTTATGGGAGTAGGGGCTATGACAGACTTCTCGCCCCTTATAGCGAATCCCATCAGCTTTTTATTAGGAGCAGCGGCACAGTTTGGTATTTATATTGCTTATTTCCTGGCAATATTTTTAGGATTTTCCGATAAATCTGCGGCGGCTATCTCCATTATCGGTGGAGCGGACGGTCCTACTTCTATTTTCCTGGCAGGAAAGCTGG
Organism: uncultured Lachnospiraceae bacterium; assembly: GCA_910578605.1. Classification (GTDB taxonomy): domain Bacteria; phylum Bacillota; class Clostridia; order Lachnospirales; family Lachnospiraceae; genus MGBC111451. The sequence continues at coordinate 11,021 of CAJTQG010000032.1, forward strand.
GACAGACGGATTTGATGGGACCTATTGCGGTGGCAGCATATACTTATATGTCGCTGGTACCTATTATTCAGCCCCCCATTATGAAGCTATTTACAACAGAGAAAGAGCGAAAGATTAAGATGCAGCAGCTTCGTCCGGTTTCTAAGCTGGAGAGAATTCTGTTTCCTATCATTATTACCATTGTCGTTGTATTGATTTTGCCGGATACAGCGCCGTTGGTAGGTATGCTTATGTTAGGAAACTTGTTCCGTGAGTGCGGTGTGGTAAAACAGCTGACAGAGACTGCATCTAATGCGTTAATGTATATCGTAGTTATTTTGCTTGGTACAAGCGTAGGTGCCAGCACAAGTGCGGAGGCATTTATCAATATGGCAACTATCAAGATTGTTGTATTGGGAATTGTGGCATTTGCCTGTGGTACGGCGGCAGGTGTATTGATTGGTAAGGTGCTGTGTTGGGCAACAAAGGGAAAAATCAATCCATTAATTGGTTCAGCAGGTGTGTCGGCTGTGCCTATGGCGGCTCGTGTTTCCCAGAAGGTAGGTTCTGAGGCAGATCCAACCAACTTCCTGCTGATGCATGCAATGGGACCAAATGTAGCCGGAGTAATTGGTACTGCCGTGGCAGCCGGTACATTTATGGCAATATTCAGATAATAATAGGAGGAGAAATCAATGGCAGAAAAGAAACCAATAAAAATTACAGAAACGGTGTTACGTGATGCGCATCAGTCTTTGATTGCCACAAGAATGACAACAGAACAGATGCTGCCGATTGTAGATAAAATGGATAAAGTGGGCTACCATTCTGTAGAGTGCTGGGGTGGAGCTACTTTTGATGCCTCCCTTCGCTTTTTGAAGGAGGACCCATGGGAGAGACTTAGAAAGTTAAGGGATGGATTTAAAAATACAAAGCTGCAGATGTTGTTCAGAGGCCAGAATATATTAGGATATCGTCACTATGCTGATGATGTGGTGGAATATTTTGTACAGAAATCCATTGCAAACGGTATTGATATTATCAGAATTTTTGACTGCCTCAATGATATGCGCAACTTGGAATGTGCGGTCAATGCGGCAAAGAAGGAAAAAGGACATGCTCAGATTGCCTTATCCTACACATTGGGAGATGCCTATACATTGGAGTATTGGAAAGATATTGCTAAGAAAATTGAGGATATGGGCGCAGATTCTATCTGCTTTAAAGATATGGCCGGTTTGTTAGTGCCATATCAGGCAACAGAGTTGATTTCCACCTTGAAGGAAACGGTTCATATTCCGATTCAGCTTCACACGCATTACACTTCCGGTGTGGCTTCCATGACTTATCTCAAAGCAGTGGAGGCAGGTGTGGATGTGATTGACACAGCAATGTCTCCCTTTGCTATGGGAACGAGCCAGCCTGCAACGGAGGTTATGGTGGAGACCTTTAAGGGAACGCCTTATGATTCCGGCTTAGACCAAAACTTGTTGGCAGAGATTGCAGATTATTTCCGTCCAATTCAGGAGGAGGCATTGGCTACAGGCTTGCTGAATCCAAAGGTAATGGGTGTCAATATTAAGACATTGTTATATCAGGTGCCAGGCGGTATGTTATCCAACATGGTCTCCCAGTTAAAAGAGCAAAATGCATCAGATAAATACTATGATGTGCTAGAGGAAATTCCAAAGGTTCGTAAAGATTTAGGTGAGCCTCCGCTTGTTACCCCATCTTCACAGATTGTAGGTACACAGGCTGTGCTGAATGTTGTAATGGGCGAGCGCTACAAGATGGCGACCAAGGAGACAAAAGCGGTATTAAGCGGTGAGTACGGTCAAACTGTCAAGCCTTTCGATGAGGAGATTCAGAAGAAGGTAATTGGTGATAAGGAGCCTATTACTTGCCGTCCGGCAGATTTAATCGAAAATGAGTTAGATAAAATTCGCCAGGAATGCTCCGAGTGGATTGAACAGGATGAGGACGTATTGTCCTATGCATTGTTTCCACAGGTGGCAACAGAATTCTTTAAATATCGAAATGCACAGAAAAATAAAGTGGACCAGAATGTGGCTGACACAGAAAATGGTTCTTATCCCGTATAATATTAGGTTTTTATAATGGCAAAGCAAAAAAGCAGCAAAGTGATGGGACATCAAGCTTGATATGAAGGCGGGCAGTTGAGCTGTCAATAAGTTTCAACATAGAAATGGATTGAAAATGAATGCAAAAGAAGAGGCTGTGAGGACAAATCCTTGCTGTTTCTTCTTTTCTTTTGTAGGAATTTACATTATAATAAGGGAATATAGGTCTGCAGTGCTCTGTTTTGCTGCGGGGATGTGGATTGATTTGGAGGAAAACATGCAGGAAGAAAAAGATTTAATACAGAGAATGAATGAAAAATTACCAATTATGACAAAGGGACAAAAAAAGCTGACAAGTTATATTACATTAAATTATGAGCAAGCAGCATTCATGACAGCGGCAAAAATGGGAAAAACAGTGGGAGTCAGTGAATCTACTGTCGTTCGTTTTGCCAGTGTGCTAGAATACAGCGGGTATCCTGCTTTTCAGGAGGCGATGAGCCAGCTGGTGAAAAACAAATTAAATACCGTGCCGAAAATTGAGATTGCCTCATCTAAGATGACAAAAACCCAAGTGCTGGAATCTATTCTGCAGTCAGACAGCGCTAAAATCCGCATAACCTTGGACAGCATTGATAAAGAGGCATTTGAGCAGGCGGTGGAGATACTGCTGCATGGGAGAAAAATTTATGTAGTTGGGCTTAGAAGCTGTGAGCCGCTTGCCTCTTTTTTGTGCTTTTACCTCAGACAGATTGAGGATAATGTAGTGCAGGTGTCCTCCAACAGTGCCAGTGAAATGATAGAACAAATGCTGTATTTAGAACAATCAGACGTAGTGTTTGGCATAAGTTTTCCCAGATATTCTATGCGCACATTAAAAGCATTGGAGTTTGCCAACAGCAGAAATGCTCAAGTGATAACGCTGACAGACGGTCCTCATTCTCCTCTGATTTTATATTCCTCCTGTAACCTGTATGCGAAAAGTGAGATGGCAAGTATTGTAGATTCCCTTGTGGCACCTTTAAGTGTGCTGAACGCTCTTGTTGTATCTATGGTGATTAAGGAGAAGGATAAAGTGATGAGGCATTTAGAGCAGTTAGAGCAGAACTGGCAGGATTATCAAGTGTATGAGGCTGATGAGATAGATAAAATAGATGAGGCTGTTAAAATGAAGGTGGATGGATATCATATAGAGTGAATAGGGATTGTTCGTACCAGCAAGCTGGTATAGATATAAACGAAATAGATAGTGGCTGTGAAGCGCAGCAATGGATTACAATAAAGATATTGAATGGAGAAAAGGCTAAAAATGAAAAAAGTATTGGTAATAGGCGGCGGAGCTGCTGGAATAATGGCAGCGTACAGTGCAGCTAGAAGCGGACAGGAGGTACATATATATGAAAAGAACGAAAAGCTGGGGAAGAAATTGTTTATTACAGGTAAGGGAAGATGTAATATAACCAACGCCTCAGATATGGAAGTGTTATTTCAAAATGTAGTGTCAAACTACAAGTTTTTGTACAGCGCTTTTTATACGTTTACCAATGAGCAAATGATAGAGTTGATGAAGGAAGCGGGGGTTCCTGTCAAAATAGAGAGAGGAAACAGAGTGTTTCCGGTTTCTGACAAATCCTCGGACGTAATAGGAGGATTAGAAAGACTTCTCAAAAAGGAAGGGGTAGCCATACATTTAAAAAGTGAAGTGAGCAAAATATTGACAAGCCAACAGGAGAATGACAAAACAGTAATGGGAATTATGCTGCAGGATGGAAGTGAAGTGAAGGGAGAACAGGTAATTGTGGCTACAGGAGGTGTTTCCTATCCCTCAACAGGCTCTACTGGAGATGGCATGAGTATGACAGAGAAATTGGGGCATACTAAAACAAGACTTTATCCGGCATTGGTTCCTATAGAGATTGAGGAGGAGTGGGTGTCTAGGCTGCAGGGGTTATCCTTGAGAAATGTTTCAGTTTCCTTTTCAGCAGGGAAAAAAGAGTTTTATCAGAATTTCGGTGAGATGGTTTTTACTCATTATGGGGTAAGCGGTCCTGTAATTTTAAGCGGAAGCAGTTATCTTCCCAAATACGAGAAGAAGGAAAGGGTTGAGGTTTGCGTGGATTTAAAACCGGCATTGTCAGAAAAACAGCTTGACCTTAGAATTTTGAGGGATTTTGAGGAAAATAAAAACAAAGACTTTAAAAATTCCCTCAATTTATTATTGCCCAGAAAGATAATTCCTATTATAATAGAACTTTCAGGAATATCACCGGAAAAGAAAATTCATGAAATTACAAAAGAAGAGAGAAGGCAATTGATTTATATCATTAAAAATTTAAAGATGCATGTAAAGGGTGTGCGGGGGTTTGAGGAGGCTATTATCACACAAGGCGGGGTAAAAGTGAAAGAAATCAATCCTGCTACTATGGAGTCTAAATTGGTGAAAGGGCTATATTTTGCAGGGGAGATAATGGATGTGGATGCTCTCACAGGAGGTTATAATCTGCAGATAGCTTGGTCTACCGGGTATTTGGCGGGACTCAGTACAGCAAGGGAATGAATGTCCTCATTGTAAATTTGCTTAATATGAACATTTTTATAAGAGTTTCGCAAATGCTTTTAAATTTATAAAATTAGGAAAGGAAAGAACATAATATTATGAAAAATATTGCAATTGATGGACCGGCAGGAGCCGGAAAGAGTACAATAGCAAAACTGGCAGCAAAGGAGTTGGGGTTTATCTATGTGGACACAGGGTCCATGTACCGCGCTATGGCCCTTGCTTGTATCAGACAGGGAGTGAAGCCGGAGGAAGAGGAGAAAGTAACTAAAGTTTGTCAGAGTGTACAAGTATCTATAGAATATAAGGATGGCCAGCAGATTGTACTGTTGAATGGAGAAAATGTAAATCCATATATTCGCACAGAGGAAGTGGGAAAAATGACCTCCGCTATTGCTGTCTATCAAGGTGTGCGGGAAAAATTATTAGAGCTTCAGAGGGATTTGGCAAAAAAGGCAGATGTGATAATGGATGGAAGAGATATAGGCACCTGTGTTTTGCCTGATGCAGATGTTAAAATTTTTATGACAGCAAGCTCTGTCACAAGAGCAAGGAGACGTTACACAGAATTAAAAGAAAAAGGCATAGAATGTAATATAGAAGATATTGAAAAGGATATTATAGAAAGAGATGAGAGGGATTCCAATCGAAAGATTGCTCCCCTGCGGCAGGCGGAGGACGCCATTGTAATTGATTCTTCTAATATGAGCGTGGAGGAATCCGTTGCAGCAGTAATCAAATTAGTAAAAGGTGCGTAAAATACAAATGAAAGTAATATTAGCAAAGACAGCAGGATTTTGCTTTGGCGTAAAAAGAGCGGTGGATATGGTGTATGAACAGATTGAAAAATCACAAAAGCCAATTTACACCATAGGTCCAATTATTCACAATGAGCAAGTGGTAAAGGATTTTGAAAATAAAGGAGTGATGGTGCTAGACAGTAAGGATGGAGTTTGCCAGGCGGCAGACAGCACCATTATTATCCGCTCTCACGGCGTAGACGAGGAAACCTATCATAAATTAGAAGAAAACCATAATACAATAGTAGATGCTACCTGTCCCTTTGTGAAAAAAATTCACCGCATTGTAAAGGAAGAAAGTGAGAAGGGCCGATATATTATTATTATAGGCAATGCTTCTCATCCAGAAGTGGAGGGAATTAAGGGATGGGCAGGAGAACATGTGATGGTGCTTGACAGCATGGAGGAGGCAGAAAAAATCTCCCTTCCGAAAACGAAAAAGCTATCTATTGTGTCACAAACGACATTTAATTACAATAAATTTAAGAATTTAGTTGAAATTATTTCAAAAAAAGGTTATGATATAAATGTTTTAGACACAATCTGCAATGCTACACATGAAAGGCAGAAGGAAGCAAGAGAGATTGCTGGCCAGGTAGATGCCATGATTGTCATTGGCGGAAAACATAGTTCTAATACACAAAAATTATATGATATTTGTCATGAAAAATGTGAAAATACTTACTATATACAGACACTTGGTGACTTGGATTTATGCCAGCTGCAACCATGTAGTTGCGTAGGTATTACAGCAGGGGCTTCAACCCCAAATAATATTATCGAGGAGGTTCACACTCATGTCAGAGCAAAGTTTTGAACAAATGTTTGAAGAACAGGGGATGAAAACCATTCATTCCGGAGAAATCGTGGAAGGAACAGTAATCAGCGTTAAAGAAGATGAAATCGTCTTAAATATAGGTTACAAGTCTGATGGTATTATCACCAGAAGTGAATACACCAACACACAGAATGTAGATTTGACTACTATGGTTGCTGTTGGCGACAAGATGGAAGCAAAGGTATTAAAGGTAAATGACGGAGAAGGTCAGGTGCTGTTAACCTACAAGCGTCTTGCGGCAGATAAAGCGAATAAGAGATTAGAGGAAGCATTTGAGAATAAGGAAGTGTTAAAGGCAAAGGTAACAGAGGTAAGACCAGGTGGTTTAACTGTTGTTGTGGATGAAGCAAAAGTATTTATTCCCGCAAGTCTTGTATCAGACACTTATGAGAATGATTTATCAAAATATGCCAATACAGAAGTGGAATTTGTAGTTAGCGAATTTAACTTAAAGAGAAGAAGAGTGATTGGTGACAGAAAGCAGTTGTTGGTAGCAAAGAAGATGGAGCAGCAGAAAGCATTGCTTGAGACATTGGAAGTTGGCGCTACTATTGAAGGAAAAGTAAAGAATGTAACAGATTTTGGTGCATTTATTGATTTAGGCGGAATCGACGGGTTGCTTCATATTTCTGAGATGTCCTGGGGACGGGTGGAAAATCCAAAATCTCTGTTCAATGTAGGAGATGAGGTAAAAGCTTTTATCAAAGATATTAGCGGAACAAAGATTGCATTGAGCTTAAAATTTGAGGATAGCAATCCATGGATGACTGCATCAGAGCGTTATGCCGTTGGCAATATTGTGAAGGGAAAGGTTGCGCGCATGACAGATTTTGGTGCCTTTGTGGAATTGGAGCCAGGTATTGATGCACTGCTTCATGTTTCCCAGATTTCTAGAGCACATGTGGAAAAACCAGCCGATGCATTAAAGACTGGCCAGGAAATTGAGGCTAAGGTAGTAGATTTCAATCAGGATGAAAAGAAAATCAGTCTGAGCATGAAGGTGTTAGAGCCGGAGACTGTGAAGGATGAAGCTGAGGAAGAGACTGCTGTGCAGGAAACAGAAGAATAATTCCAAGACAGATAGGGAGGTTATTGTATGGATTATGAACAATTCAAGAAAAGAGTATTTGAACTGACTTCCATTGATCTGAATGCATACAAGGAACGGCAAATGAAACGCCGGATTGATTCTTTGATTGCCAAGAATGGTTATAAAGGCTATGATGAATATGTGAGGGAAATACAAAAAAAAGGAAAACTGTTTGAGGAATTTGTCAATTATCTCACTATCAATGTTTCGGAATTTTATCGTAATCCGGTTCAGTGGTCGGTGTTGGAGAAGGAGATTGTTCCTTATTTAAGGGAAGAGTCTCCCAATTCATTGAAAATATGGAGTGCTGCCTGTTCTACAGGAGATGAACCATATTCCTTGGCAATGATGCTCTCAAGAATTTTTCCTCTCAACAAGATACGTATTACTGCCACAGATATTGATAAGCAGGTATTAGAGAAAGCAAAGGTTGGTCTCTATAATGAAAAAAGCTTGGCAGGTCTGCCAAAGGAATTTGTTTCAAAGTATTTTGAAAAGATTGGTTCTAGCTACAAGATATGTGATGACATTAAGAGATGCGTAGAATTTAAACAACATAATTTGTTAAAGGATACATATCCATCGAATATGGATTTGATTGTTTGTAGGAACGTACTTATATATTTTACGGAGGAAGCAAAGGAAGAAATTTATAAAAAGTTTCATGGTGCTTTGCGAAAGGGCGGCATATTGTTTGTAGGAAGTACAGAGCAGATGATACAATATCGTCAGTTAAATTATGCGTCTATGAAATCATTTTTCTACAAGAAACTATAATAGAAAAGCCTGTCATTTTTTGACAGGCTTTTCTATTATAACAGCTTGCCTATCAGCGCACTGTAAGATGATTTGTATTTAGTTGGAGGGATATTATGAGAGTTATAGCTGGAAAGGCTAGAAGGATTCCTTTAAGCACAGTGGAAGGTCTAGATACTAGGCCAACTACAGACCGAATTAAGGAAACCTTGTTTAATATGCTGCAGAATCAAATTCCAGGCTGTCATTTTCTTGATTTATTCAGCGGCAGCGGTGCCATTGGAATTGAGGCATTGAGCAGGGGGGCAGAAAGCTGCAGTTTTGTGGAAAAAAATCCAAGAGCAGTAAGCTGCATTCAAGACAATTTAAAGAAAACCAATTTAGAAACAGGGGCTTGCGTTTTGTCCATGGATGTGTTAAGCGGAATATCAAAAATGAAACAGCAAAAACAAAAATTTGATATTATATTTATGGATCCCCCCTACGATTGTTTTTTAGAGAAGAAAGTGTTAGAACTGCTTCAAGATGGGGAACTGTTACAAGAAGATAGTGTAATTATTGTGGAAGCCTCCCTGAAAACAGATTTTTCATATATGAAGTTATGGGGCTATGAATTGCAGAAGGAAAAGAGATATAAAAGCAATAAACATGTCTTTCTCACACGAGTCAACCATCTTCTGTAAGAGAATCTTCTATAAGGCGGAAAGAAAAAAGAGGAAAGGAAAAGACAGGCATGTATGCTTGAGGTTTGGTGCAGAATATGAGAGCAATATATCCAGGAAGCTTTGATCCTGTTACCTTAGGGCATTTGGATATTATAGAGAGAGCAGCAAAGACTTTTGATGAGCTGGTAATCGGAATTTTAAATAATAATTCAAAAAGTCCGTTGTTTTCTGTTCAAGAACGTGTTAATATGTTAGAGGAAGTGACATCCTATATTCCGAATGTTAAAATTGTGTGCTTCAGTGGTTTGTTGGTGGATTTTGCCGCCAAGCTTGAAGCCGGAATTATTGTAAGAGGATTGCGGGCAGTCAGTGATTTTGAGTATGAATTTCAAATGTCACAGACCAATCGTATTATGAATAAGGAAATAGACACTGTTTTTTACAATACCAGCTTGGAATATGCCTATGTTAGCTCTAGCATGGTAAAGGAGGTTGCCATGCATGGGGGGGATATATCTGGTTTTGTTCCTGCATTGGTAGTAGAACGGGTGTATGATAAATATAGAAAGGATTTAAGTGAAAAATGAGTAAAATTGAACAGATTATAGCAGAAATTGAAGAATATATTGATAGCTGCAGGCATCAGGGCTTTTCTGGTACAAAGATTATTGTCAATAAGGAAGAGTTGGATGAATTGCTGGCAGAGCTTCGTTTAAAGACGCCGGATGAAATTAAAAAATACCAAAAGATTATCAGCAATAAGGATGCCATATTAAATGATGCCAAGGAAAAGGCAGAAAAAATTTTAGCCAATGCCACTGCCCAGACAAGTCAGCTTGTCAATGACCATGAAATTATGCAGCAGGCGTACGTTCAGGCAAACGAAGTAGTGCAGAATGCTAATAATCAGGCCCAGGACATAGTAGACAATGCTACCAATGATGCCAATGAAATCCGAATGGGTGCCATGCAATATACGGACGAGCTGTTGAGCGAGGTGCAGAAGATTATAACAAGCACAATAGATGACTTAACCAATCGGTATGAGGCAGTGATGAAGAACTTAAATGCCACCTTGAATGTGGTAACTGCCAATAGAAGAGAATTGAATCCTCAGGAACATATCACCCCGACGGTAGATGAGATTGCAGGGGACATTGAAAAAAATTTAAACCAAAATGAGATTGAATATACTGTGCCTCTTCAGGATTAATCACAAACGAGAGAAAGCGTCAATTTGATATCGTCAAATTGGCGCTGCTTTTTGCTGTATAGCATTTGGGTGAAAAGGGTTACAGGAAGAAATGGATGCCTAAAAATAACAGCACAAGAAGTCCACATTGTATACTTTTATGTAAAATGTAATAACCTATAGATAAAGCTCCTTCTTTTAAAATGCCGGCAGTCTGTGCAACAGTGCAGATTCCCCCAAAGGAGGATAGGATACCGCATAAGAGAAAACGCAGGGAGGGCGAAAAGGATGTCTGGCAAAGGTAATGTACACCGCCGGTGACCTCCAACAAGCTTACCAATAGATATTTGATGTTAGTTGGCAGTGGGAGATTGTGGAGTAGAATGGAAGAAAGCACAGAAAATAAAAGAACATAGCCTCCTACCTTACAAATGGTTTCATAGCCGCTTACAATGCAGGAATCAAAGGATATGACAGAGGTGTCGTCGTGGGCATTCCTTTGTTTTTGCAGAGGGGGAGAGCTTTTTTGTTCCTTGTTTTTTGTAGAATAAAAATGGATGCCTATACCAAATATGATTGGGGGAAGATAGAGCAGGCATAAAAATAATGGGAGAGGCAGGGCATTTTTTATATGCTGCAGATAAACATAGCTGATGAGAAAGTTAGGGCTTGGATTATTGCAAAAACCAACAAGGTTTTGGGCTTCCTTTTTTGTCAGATTATGATTTTGATATAGATTTGTCACAATCTTTGCGCCGGTTGGATATCCGCACAAAAATCCAATTACTACAGCATATTTTTGATAGCCAAAGGTTTGTACCATAGGAAATTGCTGTATGTATTGTCCGAGAATCATACATGGCAGCAAAGAGGGAAGTAAGGTAAAAAACCAAAGCTGCAGTCCTGTTTTTGCTCCTGTTAGGGAGGCTTTTGGAAAACATAAAATAGAGAAAAAAAACAGGATAATAAGGAGTTTGGAAAGGATAGATTTATTCATAGTTTCTACCAAGTCTCAAATGCCTACTTTGGGTTTGAGACGAAATTGATTTATTACAAGCTTATGAATAAAATTAAGAAAAAATGTTTCGAAAGGAAAAGAAAAATCATGAAAGATAATAGAGTGTTAGAAGGTATACAGCCGGAGAGAGTGTTTTATTATTTTGAGGAATTGTGCAGAATCCCCCATGGCTCCCAAAATACAAAACAAATCAGCGATTACTGCATGGAATTTGCGAAAAATCATGGGTTGGAGGCTAAGCAGGATAAGTGGAACAACTGTATCATTAAAAAAACTGCCAGCAAAGGAAGGGAGAAGGATTCTTGTATTATGCTCCAGGGACACTTGGATATGGTGACAGAACAGACATTAGATTGTGGTAAAAATATGGAGACAGAAGGATTAGATTTGGCGGTGGAGGGGGATTATGTGTTTGCTAAGGGAACTACCTTAGGCGGCGATGACGGGATTGCCATCGCTTATGCTCTTGCAGTGCTGGAGGCCGAGGATATTTCCCATCCGCCTCTGGAGGCTTTGTTTACGGTAGATGAGGAGATTGGCATGTTTGGGGCAAAGTCAGTAGATATAAGTGATTGTAAAGCTGTCTATGTATTAAATTTAGACTCGGAGGAGGAAGGAAGTTTTCTTGGAGGCTGTGCGGGGGGAATGACAGTCACCACAAAGAAAAAGATAAATAGAGATAAAATAGCAGGGGATAAAATAGAAATTCAGGTTAGGGGACTTACAGGGGGACATTCCGGCGCTGAGATTCATAAGGAAAGGGCCAATGCCAATATTGTGTTAGGGAGAATTTTGCATGAATTCAGTCAATATGGGGATTTGTATCTGGAATCTTTAGAGGGGGGAAATAAGGATAATGCCATACCAATCAGCGCAAAAGCTGAAGTTGTGGTGGAAGAGGGAATGGCATTGGAATATATAAAGAGGTGTGAATTCTTTATAGAGGCTGTGAAGGCAGAGTACAGCATGACGGACCCCCACATGGACATTGAGATGAAACCAGGTAAAGGAACGGCATGGGTAGCCAATTTGCACGATACAGGGGCTATTTTACAGTATTTGTTTTGTGTTCCTGACGGAGTACAAAATCAAAGTACCTATATTTCCGGTTTGGTGGAGACCTCTTTAAATTTTGGCATTGTCAGAATGGAGGAGGATTTCAAAGCAGTTCACTCTGTCAGAAGTGACAATCCTAACAGAAAGCAGTGGGTGGCTGAAAGGCTGAGAATGCTGGCATTTGCTATGGGAGGTCAGACATATGCGTCAGGGGAATATCCTGCCTGGACCTACAAGGTAAATTCACCTCTTCAGCAATTAATGACTAGGCTCTACAAGGAAATGTTTGATAAAGAAGCAAGTGTGGAAACAATCCATGCAGGGTTGGAATGTGGATATCTGCTTCAAAAAAAACCGGAGCTAGACATTGTATCCTTTGGGCCGGATATATTGGATATTCATACAACACAGGAGAGAATGAGCCTATCATCCGTAAAAAGAACTTACGAATTTCTTCTCAGGATTTTAGAAGAAATCCATTGATGGTTTGTTGACTTTCTGTCAAAAAAGAAGTATATTGTTTTAAGTTGCAATACAATAAACAACAGGAGGCAAAGCATGAAAAAAGAACCATTTGTATCGTTAGAAAAACTAAAAGAGATAGAAGAGAATTATCCTACGCCATATCATTTATATGACGAGAGGGGAATCAGGGAGAATATTAAGAGATTAAAGCAGGCTTTCTCTTGGAATCCAGGCTTTAAGGAATATTATGCGGTGAAAGCTTGTCCCAATCCATTTTTGCTGAACATTTTTAAAGATATGGGATGCGGACTGGATTGTTCTTCTATGTGTGAATTGATTTTGGCGGATAAGCTGAATTTTGACGGGTGTGATATTATGTTTTCCTCAAATGATACGCCGGCGGAGGAATTTACTTATGCCCGTAAATTAGAGGGGATTATCAATTTAGATGATTTTACACATATTGAATTTTTGGAGAGGACAGCAGGGATTCCAGAAGTGATTAGCTGTCGGTTTAATCCTGGGGGAGTTTTTAAAATCAGCAATGATATTATGGATAATCCGGGAGATTCCAAATATGGCTTTACAAAGGAGCAATTGATAGATGGATATAAGCTTTTAATGAAAAAGGGAGCGAAGAAATTTGGGTTACATGCCTTTTTGGCAAGCAATACGGTTACCAATGATTATTATCCAATGCTGGCAAAGGTATTATTTGAGACAGCAGTGGAATTAAAGGAAAAGACAGGGGCAGATATTCAGTTTATCAATCTGTCTGGTGGTGTAGGTATTCCTTATCGTCCGGACCAGAAGCCCAACGATATTCTTGCTATCGGGGAAGGGGTGCGCAAGGTATACGAGGAGGTGTTAGTGCCGGCAGGATTAGGAGATGTGGCAATTTATACGGAGCTGGGACGTTTTATGACAGGACCTTACGGCTGTCTTGTGACAAAGGCAATCCATGAGAAGCACACTCACAAGGAATATATCGGGGTAGATGCCTGTGCTGCTAATTTAATGCGTCCAGCCATGTACGGAGCTTATCATCATATTACGGTGATGGGAAAGGAAGACAAAAGCTGTGACTGCAAATATGATATTACAGGTTCCCTATGCGAAAATAATGACAAATTTGCCATTGACCGTATGCTTCCAAAGATTGATATAGGTGATTTTCTAGTAATTCACGACACAGGAGCTCATGGATTTGCAATGGGCTACAATTATAACGGCAGACTTCGCTCAGCAGAGTTATTGCTAAAAGAAAACGGTGATGTTCAGATGATTCGTCGTGCTGAGACGCCGGAGGATTATTTTGCAACCTTTGATTTCTGTGATATATTAAAATAGTAAGGATTTCTAATAACTTCTTGCCATTGTATGTAAATTCTATTATAATCTATTGTAATGGATAGGGTGGAGATAAACATAAGAACATAAGAAAATGATATAAATAAGCAGGAAGTAAAACTTAAGCCAATGACTTAGGGAGGAAATGCAGGTATGGCATCAAAGAATAATGCAGAGGTTATCATAAATGGCAAGATATATACATTAAGCGGATATGAAAGCGAAGAGTATTTGCAGAAGGTAGCTTCTTATATCAATAAAAAGATGGATGAGTTTAAGGATGACGACGGCTTTAAGCGACAATCAGTAGATGTCCAGAGGACATTGATAGAATTAAATATTGCAGATGATTATTTCAAGGCTAAAAAGCAAGCTGATATGTTGGAGGCAGAGCTGGAGGGCAAGGAAAAACAGATGAATGACTTAAAACATTCTCTGATTGCCGCTCAGATTAAACTAGAAACATCCGAGAAAGAAATTGTAGATTTAGAGAAAGAAATCAATGAATGTCAAAAAGAAATCGTGCGGTTGGAGACAGAACTGAAGGACAGAGGATAGTGGAGATGTTGACGGCTGTCTCATGGTAAGAGATAATAAAGGGTGATTTTTAAATGATAAAAGAGTATGGTTTTATGGCTGCCTTGGGGAGCAAGCATAAAACCATATTTTTCTTTCCTATGTGAAAATATGATTTGGAGGTTAATGTGAGCAGAAAAAATAGAGAGATTGAGGTGCTGGCGCCTGCTGGTTCCATGGAAACCTTACAGGCAGTGATTGAGGCGGGGGCTGATGCAGTATATATAGGAGGCGATCGGTTTGGAGCTAGGGCTTATGCGAAAAATTTTGACAGAGAAGAGCTGCTGCTGGCATTGGACTATGCTCACCTGCGAAAAAAGAAAATTTATTTGACAGTGAACACATTGCTTCGAGATGAGGAAATAGATGTATTATATGATTATTTGCTTCCTTTTTATGAAAATGGGCTGGATGGAGTGATTGTGCAGGATATGGGAGTGCTTCGGATTGTTCGGCAGTGTTTTTCGCAGATGCCCATACATGCAAGTACGCAGATGAGTGTGTGCAGCGCCCAGGGAGCCGCATTTTTAAAGGAGATGGGAGCCAGCCGGATTGTCACAGCAAGAGAATTGTCTTTAGAGGAAATTCAAGATATACATGAAAAAGTAGATATTGAAATAGAAAGCTTTGTTCATGGTGCTCTCTGCTACTCTTACTCCGGTCAATGTCTGTTCAGCAGTATGCTTGGGGGAAGAAGCGGCAATCGGGGCCGATGTGCCCAGCCATGCCGCCTTGGTTATCAGGTGGAAGAAAAGGGCAGAGAGGGGGATTTGAAAAATCCGGGCCAGCCCTATGTGCTCAGCTTAAAGGATATAAACACATTGTCTATTCTTCCTGATATTCTGGAGGCAGGAGTGCAGTCCTTGAAAATAGAAGGAAGGATGAAAAAAACAGAATATAGTACGGCGGTAGTGGAGGCGTACCGCAAGTATGTAGATGTTTATTTGGAGAAGGGAAGAGACGGATACCAGGTTGACAAGCAGGATATAGAGGGGCTTATGGATATATACAACAGAGGGGGCTTTACCACCGGATACTATAAGCAGAAGAGCAGCAAAGAAATGATATCTTTGTGTAAACCAAATCATGCAGGGGTGAAGGTATCTAAAGGTATTCAAATAAAGAAACGGCAAGTTAGCTTTACG
The DNA here is from genome assembly GCA_910578605.1 of uncultured Lachnospiraceae bacterium. Classification (GTDB taxonomy): domain Bacteria; phylum Bacillota; class Clostridia; order Lachnospirales; family Lachnospiraceae; genus MGBC111451. The sequence goes on from CAJTQG010000032.1 coordinate 26,589, forward strand.
GCATGTACCAGGTTACATCCCAAGGATATTTTGCAGCTAGAAAATAAGACGCAAGGGAAGACAAAAGGGGAAAAAGCAAAACCCCTGCAGATTACGGTAAATCGTTTAGTGAAAAAAGGGGAGACATACAGCTTTCTCCTTCCTAGCGGACAGGAAAATTGGGATTTTCATTATGGCATTTACCGTGTGAGAAATAATGAGAAAATATATCAGCTTACATGTAAATATAAAGAAAACCAAAAGAAGATAGGTATATCAGGAGAAATTTATATGGAGGAGGGGGAACCCATTACTTTGCTGCTTCGATATGAAGATATGGTTGTGAGCTGTAGGGGAGCAAAAGCCCAGCGTGGACAGAAAATCAGCACAACAAAGGAGGAGATAAGCAGACAGATTGGCAAAACAGGAAACACTCCCTTTTTCTTGAAGGAATTGCAGGTGTACGGCGAGGAAGGGCTTTATATTGGAAAAAAGGAATTAAACGAATGCCGCAGAATGGGATTACAACTGTTGGAGGAAGAATTGCTTCGTCCATATAAAAGAACTCATAATTTGTCATATTCTGATTTTTTAGAGCAGGAAAAATCGAAATATCCATTATTGCAGGAAGAAAAAACAGAAATAATAGGGACTGGGCAGGAGAAATTGCAAAAAGACAAGCTTTGGCAGGAGATGCTGCAAAAAGAACAGAGCATGGGGGGAGACAGGGAGGAAAATGTACAGCAGCAGGAGAAATTGCATCGACAAAATTTGCAGCAGGAAAAGCTTCATAAGCCGTGTATTTATGCCATTGTCTCAAAGCTTTCTCAATTGGAGGCAGTGCTGGAAACAGGCATGGCTGCTAGAATATATATGGAAAGCATAATGCTGCTGGACGACAAGTGCGTGCAAGCTGTTTTGCAGTACAACAGGGATAAGAAGAAAAAGACAATAGAATGGTATGTAGCTCTTCCCTATGTGATGAGAAAGGAAACAATGGAGAAGCTTTCTAGTTGTAGACAAACAATGACAAAGCTGGGAATACAGGGATGTCTAGTGAGGAATACAGACGGGCTGGCTGTAGGAAGAGAGTGGGGTTTTCGTTCCATTATGGCAGATTACAGCTTATATACTATGAATCGTTATGCCAGGGAGGAGTTGTGTGAGGGCGGCATAGAGGAGTGGGTAAGCTGTGTGGAGTTGAACAGAACACAGCTTCGCTTGGCATATAAAGAGGGCTCTGTCATAGGTATATATGGATACCAGCCTTTGATGATAAGCGCCAATTGTATCTATAAAACGTGTGGGAGCTGTAAAAAAACAGATGCCCAGTATATGTTGAGAGATAGGTACCAGGAGAAGTTTTTTGTTCACCGGAACTGTGATTTTTGCTATAATATTATTTATAACAGCAAACCCTTATTTTTACTTCAGGAATGGGAAGAATTAAAACAGATGGGCTATTATCGTATGCTTGTGCAATTTACTATAGAAAATAAACAGGAGACGCAAGCTTTGTTAGAATTACTGCAAGATGCTGTAAAAGGTAACGAAATAAATGGAATCCAAATGGAGAACTATACAAGGGGACATTGGAAACGTGGTGTAGAGTAAGAGAAAGGGTAAGGAACAGATGGAAAATTTATGGATGGCATTATCAAAATATTTTATGCTGGTGCTGATGTCAGTATTTATTCTGCTCAGCTTTTTTGTCATGAGAAAACAATCAAAATCAAAGAGAAATGCACTGCTGAAGGCACAAAATATTATTATGTTTATCATACATGCAGTGGCATATCTTGTGATTTATATCAATCAGCCGACAGATACTATTATTATATTTTATGGTGCGCAGGTAGTGTATTTTATACTTGTCATAGGTTTGTATTCGGTGTTTTATGACAACATCAATAAGGTTCTTATCAATAATATGTGCATGTTTTTGTGCGTCAGCTTTATTATGCTCACCAGAATCAAATTAAGTATGAGTATCAATCAGTTTAAAATTGTAGTAATTGCCACAGTAATTACTATGATGATACCCTATTGTATGAACAAATTTGCATTTTTAAAAAATCTTACATGGGTGTATGGTGTGGCAGGCATGGGACTGCTGGCATTTGTTCTTGTGCTGGGGCAAACCAGTTATGGCGCTAAGCTTGCTATTGATTTAGGATTTTTTTCCATACAGCCCTCGGAATTTGTGAAGATCACCTATGTGTTTTTTTTGGCGGCTATGTTTGAGCGGTCAACCTCCTTTAAAAATATTGCGGTGTCTGCCGTATTTGCGGGAATTCATGTAATCGTTTTGGTGTTGTCTAAAGACTTAGGAAGCGGTTTGATTTTCTTTTTGGTGTATGTGTTTATGGTATATTCTGCAACCTGCCATGCTTTTTATCTCGCCGCCGGCTTAGGATTTGGCGGGGGGGCTTCTGTAGTTGCCTACAAGCTGTTCTATCATGTGCAGGAGCGTGTCATTGCATGGAGGGATCCTTGGTCGGTGATTGACGATGCAGGTTACCAAGTTACCCAATCCCTGTTTGCCATCGGTACGGGAGGATGGCTTGGTATGGGGTTGTATCAAGGGCTTCCCACAAGTATTCCAGTAGTGAGTCAGGATTTTATATTTTCGGCTATTTCCGAGGAATTAGGAGGATATTTTGCTCTTGCCATTATCTTTTTGTGTTTTAGCTGTTTTGCTATATTTATGCAGGTAGCAATCCATCAGAAAACCATGTTTTTTAAAATGATTGCTGTGGGACTAGGGATAACTTATGCCGTACAGGTAGTTCTCACAATAGGAGGGGCAATTAAATTTATTCCGTCCACAGGGGTTACATTGCCTTTTATCAGCTACGGAGGGAGTTCTATGCTCAGCACTATGGTTTTGTTTGCGGTAGTCCAGGGCTTATCTATTGCCAGTGATAATGAATCGGAAAAATTCAAGAAAATGCCGTCTAAGCGATTGAAGGCCGATGCCCGCATTGTAGGCAGAAATATAGGAAAAGTACAGGAAAGTTTGTATGAATATCCAATGTATTCCCAGGAAAAAATCAATCATCCAAGTATGCATACGATTCCGGAGAGAGAGGAGAAAAATCAGGGAAAAGGAAGAACAAAAAATACCCAAAGTTCCTCCCATGGACAAGGGAAGAAGAAGGAAGGCAATCCTAGCAGAAAGACCGCAGGGAAAAACAATAAAAATACAAGTGAGGCAAGGAATTCTAACAATCAAAAAAATACAAGAAGTTCCAATCATACAAAAAGCGTAAAGAATATCAATAGCACAAAAAGAAAGAGGGGTGAATAGGTATGAAAAAAAATAAAAAAACCTCCAATCAGGAGATTATTAAAATAACAATAATGTTTGGAATTTTATTTTTGGGAATGATGTCCTATTTTGCCTACTTTCAGATTACTAAGGCAAAAGATATAATCAATAATCCAAGAAATAAGCGTTATCAAATTCTAAGTGAAAAAATTGTAAGAGGACAGATTATGGCAAGGGACGGTGAGGTACTTGCCGAGACACAGAGTGATAAAAATGGTAATGAGACAAGAATATATCCCTATGATAATCTATTTTCTCAGGTAGTGGGGATTAACAGTCACGGAAGATATGGTTTGGAGGCAGATTATAATTTTGAGCTGCTCACCTCCCACGCAGATAATTTAGAACAGTTTGGCAATGATTTAAAGGGGAACAAAAATATTGGCGACAATGTCATTACTACCTTGGATGTGAAACTGCAAAAGACAGCCAGTGAGGCGATTGGTGACAATATGGGTGGGGCTGTAGTATTGGAGCCGGATACAGGGAATATATTGGCAATGGTGTCCAAGCCGGACTTCAATCCCAATAAAATTGATGAGATATGGGATGATATTACGGCGGAGGGCAGCAATGATTCTTCTCTGCTGAATCGTGCCTCCCAAGGTCTGTATACACCGGGCTCTGTTTTTAAAATATTTACTCTGTTAGAGTACACAAGAGAAAAACCAAAAAAATATAAAAATTATCAATATACCTGTCATGGTGCATATGATGGGGGAAACTTTCAAGTGTCCTGCTTTGACGGAAATGTTCACGGCAATTTAGATTTGATGGGTGCGTTTTCTAAGTCATGCAACAGCGCATTTATTGATATTGGGTTAAAGCTGGATTTAAATAGCTTTCGTAAAAATAATGAGGGGCTCTTATTTAACAGCCGTCTTCCCGTTGATTTTGCCTACAATAAAAGCAGTTTTGTGCTGCAGGAGGGAGCCTCAAAGTTTGATGTGGCCCAGACATCCATTGGCCAGGGCAAAACACAAGTTACACCTCTTCATATGGCAATGATTGCCTCTGCTGTAGCTAATGAGGGGGAATTGATGGTGCCTAGACTTGTAAGCAAAATAGAAGACCACAATGGCTATGCAGTGGAAAATATAGAAGAAAAATCCTATGGCAGCTTGCTTTCTAAGGAGGAGGCCAATAGGTTAAAAAAATATATGCGGGGCGTGGTGGAGAGCGGAACGGGAACAAAATTAAACCAAGGCTCCTACACAGCATACGGAAAAACCGGAACGGCAGAGACAGGAAACGGCAGCAAGGCACACTCTTGGTTTGTGGGATTTGCAACAAAGGATGACAAAACGATTGCTGTTGCTTTCGTGATGGAGAATATGCCGGAGGGAAGCACATGGGCTGTTCCGGCGGTAAAGCAAGTATTTGATGCTTATTTTGAATAAAGCTTGCTGTCTATTGTTCTTCCTCGTTATAGTCAATATTGAAAAGTTTCTTGCTTAATAATTGTAAATAGGGTATACTAAATGGCAGAAGGTGAAAACACACCAGAGGAACAGGAGGGATTGCATTGATTGAGGCAACGAGCTGTGGCGGTGTGGTTATTTTTCGCGGTAAGATTCTTGTACTTTATAAGAACTTTAAAAATAAGTATGAAGGATGGGTATTGCCCAAGGGAACAGTAGAAGAGGGCGAAGAATACAAGGAAACAGCCCTGAGAGAGGTTCGCGAAGAATCGGGTGTAAGTGCATCCATTATTAAATATGTTGGTAAAAGCCAGTATACCTTTAACACTCCCCAGGATGTGGTCAATAAACATGTTCACTGGTATTTAATGATGGCTGACAGTTATTACAGCAAGCCGCAACGGGAAGAATATTTTCAAGATTCCGGATATTATAAGTTTTATGAGGCATATCATCTGTTGAAATTTGCTAATGAAAAACAGATATTAGAACGTGCCTACCAAGAATATCTGGATTTGAAGAAAAGTAATTTATGGGGTTCTAAAAAATATTTTTAAGGTGAAGAACATGCAGGATTGCCTGTATGTTCTTTTTTGTCGTACAGAAAAGTTTATTTGATATATTTTCTAGAATAATAATATTCAAAAATTTTCCTGTTTGTTAAAAAATGTGGTAAAATAATAATATATTGTAAAGTATAGTTCGGAAAAGAATCGTTATTTCGTATGTTAAAGGAGGATGCCTATGCTAGAAAAAATTGATCTAAACAAAAGCTTAACAAAAAAGAAGTACAAAGAGTATATGGAGCCTTTGCAGGAGCAGCTGGGATATCTGCAAAGACAGTGCAAGGAGCTGCAGATTCCTGTTGTGATTGTAATGGAGGGGTTAAGTGCCGCCGGAAAGGGAACATTGATTAGCCAGTTGATAGCGCCTTTAGATCCAAGAGGATTTCAAGTTTTTGCCACAGCCAGGGAGACGGAGGAGGAAAAAAGACACGCGTTTTTGTGGAGATTCTGGACAAAGCTTCCAGCAAAAGGGCGCATTGCTATTTTTGACAGGAGTTGGTATCAGAAGGTTTTGGCAGACAGGTTTGAAAAGGGAAGCACTAAGGAGGAGATGGCAAGCGCTTATGAGGAAATTTTAAACTTTGAGGAGATGCTCACGGCAGATGGCATGGTAATCATTAAATTATTTGCCTATATCTCCAAAAAGGAGCAGAAGGAACGATTACATCGTCTGCTGGATTCTAAGGAAACAGAATGGCGAGTGAGCAAATCAGATTTAAAGAAAAATAAAGAGTATGATGCTTATTTAGATATTAATGAGGATGCACTAGAAAAGACAGACAGCGCCTGTGCGCCATGGCATATTATAGAGGGAACCGACAGACAATATGCAGCGGTAAAGATGATGAATGAGGTAGTGAATGAGTTGCAGGCGGCGGTTGATGAAAAGCTGGAACAGCAGGCAAAGAAGGCAGGTAAAAAGAAATCTTCCCAAAAGGATACCTCTTTGCAGGATAAGATACAGAAAAGTGCAATGAGTTTTCAATCTTCTGTTTTGGCTGGAGTAAGTTTGGAAGATAAAAAGCTGACAAAAAAAGAGTACAAAGAGCAGCTTGCCATTTTGCAGGAGGAATTGTTTCAACTGCAAAATGTAATGTATCAAAAGAGAATTCCAACGGTTTTAGCTTTTGAGGGATGGGATGCAGGGGGGAAGGGTGGCGCTATCAAAAGGCTTACCCAGGCCTTAGATCCAAGAGGATATGTGGTAAATCCGGTCTGTGCCCCCAATGATGAGGAAAAACTCCATCATTATCTGTGGCGGTTTTATAAGAATTTCCCTAAATCTGGTCATACTGCTATTTTTGACAGGAGCTGGTACGGCAGAGTTATGGTGGAGAGAATAGAGGGATTTTGTTCTAAGGAGGAGTATGAGCGGGCATATAAGGAAATGAACAGTATGGAGGAGCAGCTTGCCAATGCCAATGCAGTTGTGCTGAAGTTCTGGATGCATATTGATAAAGAGGAGCAGGCAAGAAGATTTCAAGAGAGACAGGATAATCCGATGAAGCAGTGGAAAATCACAGATGAGGATTGGAGAAATCGGGAAAAGTGGGATGAGTATGAGAGTGCCGTAGATGAAATGCTGATTCGCACTTCCACCAGCTATGCTCCGTGGATAGTGGTGGAGGGCAATGACAAATATTATGCCAGAATCAAAGTGCTGAAAACTGTAATTTCGGCATGGAAAGAAGCTATAAGGAAGCACAAAGCATAAACGTCATACATCAATGGTATACAATTACATAAAAGGCCATCATCTACAGCAGAATAGTGTGTTGTTTTAATGGTGAAGGCATAAAAATGACTATGAAATTTGAGGAATTAGGATGCAGAAAGTAAATTATCAAAAAAAGTTAGATGAACTTATTGGGCAGCTTGAGAAAAAAGGAAAAGTTCCTTCTTTGCTGCTGCATAGCTGCTGTGCACCGTGCAGCAGCTATTGTCTGGAATATTTAAGCCAATATTTTAAAATTACAGTGTTTTATTACAATCCCAATATTTTTCCAAAGGAAGAATATGAGTATAGAATACAGGAACAACAAAGGCTGATTGATAATTTACCTTCCAAGCACCCTATTTCTTTTTGCGCAAAAGAATATGAGCCAGAAAAATTTTATGAAATAGCAAAGGGATATGAGGGGGAGATGGAAGGAGGTGAACGTTGTAATAGATGCTTTCGGCTTCGCTTAGAAGAAACTGCCAAGCTGGCAAAGACATTAAAAATGGACTATTATACTACTACACTGACTATCAGTCCGTTGAAGAATGCCCAAAATCTAAATGAAATAGGAATGGAGTTAGGGGAGCTCTATCAGGTAGACTACTTGGAATCTGATTTTAAAAAGAGGGGAGGGTATAAAAGGTCAGTAGAACTTTCTAAGGAGTACGAATTATACAGACAGGATTATTGCGGCTGTGTGTATTCTAAACAAGAAACAGAGGAAAGGAGAGAAAAGTTTTCTGGCAATATTTAAAATATACAAATGAAACTTACAATAGAAACATAGGAGGAAAAGGAAATATGAATTTTTGCAAAGGAAAGAAAAAAGATTTTATTATATCAATCATTGGATTTATTATATTACTATCCATTGGTTTAAGTATGATGTTTGCACCATTTATTTCGTCAGAAAATATTGCAGAGAAATATGGGAATCGTTTAAATAAAAAGATTTTCAGGGAAAAAGAGAAAGAAGAGGAGAAATACGATACATCAAGTAAATATGATAGCTTGGATAGTTATAATGATTATTTAGATAAAAAAGAAGAGACAATATCTGAAGATGAAATAAAAATACAACGAGATATCAATGATATAAAAGACTCAGAAAATAATATTACATTAAAAACAGAAATTACTATGTTTCTAAAATATGTAAAATATGCGAATGATGTAGATGGTGATTATGTAACAACATATAATATTGATTGGACAATCACCTGTATTATTTTGATTTTGGCAGGGGGCTGTATTGTTGCTTCGCTAATATGCTGTATTGTTCAGATTTTTTTCTGGATATTTTCAAAATATAGCTGCGGCAAGTCCTGCGTCATGTTGAAGGTTGTTTTTGCATTTTGGATATTGGCCACTTTATTTA
>CAJTQG010000033.1:0-3246 GCA_910578605.1 uncultured Lachnospiraceae bacterium
ATAAATTTTCTTATTTCATAACTTTAATCTATATCTTTATATTAGATGATTCTATTACATGATTATCTGATATATCTTATAGCTAGTAACCTATCTTTAAAATACTTTAAACTCAATTACACATTGATTTGTGCAGTCATTCCCAGAACGTCTTGATTCTCCTCTAAAATAGGACGAATCACTTCCTCTAAATATTCCTCCACCTGCTCTTTGGCACGTCCCACATATTTGGTAGGGTCCATCGTTTTCTTTAATTCCTCTAAGGTCATATTAAAGGCTGGATCTGCTGCAATCAACTCCAACAGATTATTATCTAATCCTTTTTCTTTTACATTTTTACCTGCCTCCATGGACAATTGACGAATTTTCTCGTGAAGCTCCTGACGGTCTCCGCCTGCCTTTACGGCATCCATCATAATATTTTCTGTTGCCATAAATGGAAGCTCTGACATAAGCCGTTTTTCAATTACCTTTTCATATACTACTAGTCCGTCCACTACATTCAGACACAAATCCAATATGCCATCTACAGCAAGAAAGCCCTCTGGCACACTGATTCTCTTGTTAGCGGAATCATCCAATGTTCTCTCAAACCACTGTGTAGATGCTACAATTGCAGGATTTAAGGCATCTGCAATCACATAATCTGCCAATGAGGCAATTCTTTCACTGCGCATAGGATTTCTCTTATATGCCATGGCAGAGGAGCCAATCTGATTCTTTTCAAAAGGTTCTTCAATCTCCTTTAAATGCTGAAGAAGACGGATATCATTGGAAAATTTATGTGCACTTGCTGCAATCTGCGCCAATACATTCAGCACTCTTGTGTCTACCTTGCGGGAATAGGTCTGACCAGACACAGGATGACAAGCTTCAAAGCCCATTTTCTGTGCAATTTTTTTATCTAACTGTCTAATTCTCTCCTGGTCGCCATCAAACAGTTCCAAAAAGCTTGCCTGGGTTCCTGTGGTACCCTTAGAGCCAAGCAGCTTCATCGTTCCAATTACATGTTCCAAATCCTCTAAATCCAAAACAAACTCATTCATCCACAATGCTGCTCTCTTTCCTACAGTAGTAGGCTGTGCCGGCTGAAAATGAGTAAATGCCAGAGTTGGCTGTGCTTTATATTTATCTGCAAACTTTGCCAGCTCATTAATTACATTAATCAACTTTTTCCGAACCAGCCTCAAAGCTTCTGTCATAATAATAATGTCTGTATTATCCCCTACATAACACGAGGTAGCGCCTAAGTGAATAATTCCCTTTGCTTTTGGACATTGCACTCCATATGCATATACATGAGACATCACGTCATGGCGGACAAGTTTTTCTCTCTCCTTTGCCACGTCATAGTTAATATTCTCTGCATTTTCCTTCAACTCATCAATCTGCTCCTGGGTAATATTTAATCCCAGCTCTTTCTCCGTTTCAGCAAGTGCAATCCACAGCTTTCTCCATGTGCAGAATTTCTTGTCCGGTGAAAATATATATTGCATTTCCTTGCTGGCATATCTTTCAGATAATGGGCTTTGATATTTATCGTACATATTGCTTCCTTTCCGTTTCTCTGGCTTTTTAATTTTGTGATACATTTATTACCATTTAATTACCTTTGTATATAATTATTTTTAAGTATATTTTTTAATATAATATCTTTCCATATACTATCTCTCCATTGATTTCCCTTTTGTTCCACTTTATTACTTTGCATAATCTCCGCGGATATCATGTTTTGGCGGCTCCATTGGATATTTTCCAGTAAAACATCCCGTACATATTGGAAGATTTTCAACCATCTCATAAAGACGCTCTAACTTTAGATATCCTAAGCTGTCTGCACCTATGACTTCACAAATCTCATCCACCGTGCGATTATGGGCAATCAATTGCTCCTTTGACGGAATATCCGTCCCAAAGTAGCATTCATGAAGAAATGGCGGAGAGGAAATTCTCACATGGACTTGAGTTGCTCCAGCTTCCTTCAGCATATTTACTATTCTGTCACTTGTTGTTCCCCGCACAATGGAATCATCAATCATGATCACACGTTTACCCTCCACTGCGCCCTTGAGTACATTCAATTTCACCTTTACACTGGATTCTCTGTTGCTTTGCTTTGGTTTAATAAAGGTTCTTCCCACATAGCTGTTCTTCACAAAAGCAGTTCCATAAGGAATGCCGGATTGCAGAGAATATCCCAATGCCGCTGCGTTCCCCGACTCCGGCACCCCTACAACCAAGTCTGCCTCCACTGGGGAATCCATAGCCAAAAACTTACCTGCCATTATTCTGGACTGATACACGCCGATACCATCAATACTGCTGTCTGGTCTTGCAAAATAAATATATTCAAAAATACATCTGGCTTCTTTTTCCTTTGGAATACACATGGTTTTATCGGAATAAATCTCACCGTTGGTAATGGTTACCATCTCACCTGGCAACACATCCCGAACATACGTGGCTCCAATGGTGTCCAGCGCACATGTCTCGGAAGCTAAAATATAGGCATTATCCCTTTTTCCGATACATAAAGGCTTGAATCCATAAGGGTCTCTAGCACCGATTAGCTTTCTCGGACTCATGACAATCAAAGAGTACGCACCTTTAATTTTTCGCATGGCATTGCGCACAGCCCCCTCTACATCCTTTGTATTCAAACGTTCCCTTGCAATGTGATAAGCGATGACTTCCGAGTCTATCGTTGTCTGAAAAATAGCGCCGGTCATCTCCAACTCTTCCCGCAGTTCAATTGCATTTATCAAGTTTCCGTTATGTGCCAACGCCAAGGTACCCTTGACATAATTTAAAACCAACGGCTGGGCATTTTCCCTTGTACTGCTTCCTGCGGTGGAATAGCGAGTATGTCCTACACCAATATTTCCTTTTAACTTACTTAAATCCTCCTGGGTAAACACTTCATTTACTAAACCCATGCCCTTTCGGGAATCCACCTTCCCTTTTGGTCCTAAAGTATCACTAACGGCAATACCACAGCTCTCCTGTCCTCTATGCTGCAGCGCAAACAGCCCATAATAAATAGTAGATGCCACATCATTTCCGTCAAAATCATAAATACCAAAAACGCCGCATTCCTCGTGAAGGCAGTCATCAAACTCTTCCTGGGTATGAATGTTACTCATTTTTTCCTCCATTCTATTCTGCTATCCTTTCCAAAGCAGAACTATATCATAAGCCAATGCTTTCTTTCACTTTTATTTTTTTCATTTTATAAAATCATATAAC
>CAJTQG010000033.1:3256-29126 GCA_910578605.1 uncultured Lachnospiraceae bacterium
CGAGAAGACAACACAAATATATCATCATTCTTTATCTCCGAATGAATTTCTAAGGAATTGCCCATAAAAAATACATTTTCAAAAATTTTTGTGTATTATTCTGTCTAATAATTCATTTGCCACCTGTTCTTTTGACATAATGGGCAATTCCTCCTGTTTTTCTTTACCAATAATAGTTACTACATTGGTATCCGTGCCAAACCCAGCACTCTCTACCTTTAAATTATTGGCAACAATCAAGTCTATATTCTTTTTTTCTAACTTTTTTCGGGAATTTTCCAACATATTTTCCGTCTCCATAGAAAAACCACAGACAATTTGATTTTCCCGTTTGTGATTTCCTATATATTGAAGTATGTCTTTTGTTCTTACGAGAGATATAGACATATCCCCCTCTTTTTTCTTTACCTTCTCTGTTGCCGTTTCACAAGGACAATAATCTGCCACCGCTGCCGATTTTATTATAATATGCTGCTCCGCCATCCGCTCTGTCACTGCCTCATACATTTCCTGTGCGCTCTCCACATTCACTAAATCCACAAACATCGGCGGCTTTATGTTTACCGGCCCGCTCACAAGTGTTACCTCAGCCCCTCGAAGCATAGCCGCCTTGGCAATGGCATAACCCATTTTACCGGTGGAATGATTTGTAATAAAACGAACCGGATCTATAGCTTCCCTTGTTGGTCCAGCTGTCACCAGCACCTTCCTTCCCTTTAAATCCTTCTCACAGGCAATTTCCCGAAGAATATACTCATACAACACTTCCGGCTCCGGCATTTTTCCTGCTCCCACATCCCTGCAGGCAAGCATCCCCACTGCCGGTGCAATCACATGGTAGCCATACTGCTGCAGCTTACATAAATTATCCTGCAGCACAGGGCTCTCGAACATATTAGTGTTCATGGCAGGAGAAAAATATACTGGAGACTTACAAGCCATAAGAGTGGTGGTAAGCATATCATCTGCAATTCCATTTGCCGCCTTACCTATTACATTTGCCGACGCTGGTGCAATTAACATGATATCCGCCTTCGCCGCCAAATTGACATGTGCGACATGAAATTGGAAATTCCTGTCAAAAGTGTCAACTAGACATTTATTATTTGTCAAAGTTTCAAACGTAATAGGATTGATAAATTGAGTGGCATTTTTTGTCATTATTACATGTACATCCCCATGCTGCTTAATCAGCATACTGGCAAGACCTGCAATCTTATACGCTGCTATACTTCCCGTCACACCAAGCACAATTGTCTTTCCTCTAAGCATAAGTTTCCTCCTGATTATTCCTCTTATTTCAGTTCTTAATATTTGTAATAATTCTTTTATTTGTTAATGGTTATTCATCGTTCTAATATTTTCAATGACATTTTATACTTACTGTTTCTTATTACTCTAATTTTCCGTGTCTTTCGTAATTCGTTACCTTTGTCACTCTATTATTATCATCCACAAATAAAACTGTAGGTTTCATTTCCTTTGCCTCCTCCGGCGTCACCTGGGCATAAGCCATAATAATAATTTTATCATTCCTCTGAACCATGCGGGCAGCAGCGCCATTTAAACAAATAATACCGCTCCCCCGCTCCCCTGCAATTGTGTATGTCTCAAACCGCTCTCCATTGTTCACATCCACAATCTGCACCTTCTCATACTCTAATATTCCACTCTCCTCCAATAATTGTTGATCCACCGTAATACTTCCCACATAGTCAAGCTCTGCCTGTGTTACCACTGCCCGATGTATTTTTGCTTTTAACATTGAAATCGTCATATTTATTTCCTTCCTAACTTTCTTCTTACTTTCCCAACTGTTTTCTCCAAAATAATAACAAATATATGTGACTTGCTCCCCCTTTTGATATCTTCAGATTGCTCCCTTGCTTCGCAACTCTCGCAATCTACCAATCATTCGCAATTCGCTTCCTCACCTCGTGACTTGCTTCTTGCTCATGTTTGGCGTGTCATTAATTTCCAATAATGCCTGCATGCAAGCATGGGCATTACTTGGAAATTATGACACTGATATCAAAAAGTTATCAATAAGCCGCGTGTTTCCAATATAAACTGCCATAGCGGCTAATACCCCTGTTTCTATTTTCTCAATCTGCTGCATGGTGAGCAAATCTACCATCTTCACATAATCAATTTTTGCCAATGGTTCTTTTGCAATCTCCTTTGTCATAGCATCCAGCACCTTTGAACAATCCCGCTCTCCGTCTCTCACCATTTTTTCTCCTAAGAAAACAGCTCGGCTAAGTACAAGGGCAGCCTTTCGCTCCTCCTTGGATAAATAGGTATTTCTTGAACTTTTAGCCAGACCGTCCTCCTCCCTGACTATAGGACATCCTACAATTTCAAGAGGCATATTTAAATCTTTCACCATACGCTTTATGATGGCAAGCTGCTGAGCATCCTTTTGACCAAAATATGCTCTGTCTGGTGTAACAATGTTAAATAACTTTGTCACTACAGTACACACCCCACGGAAATGTACAGGACGACTAAGACCACACAGTTCCTCTGTCAGTACCCCCATATCCACATATGAGCAAAAATTCTTGTCATACATCTCCTCAGGATTGGGATGAAAAATCAAATCCACCCCATGCTCCTCACACAACTTGGCATCCCTCTGCAAATCTCTTGGATAGCTTGCCAAATCTTCCGTAGGGCCAAATTGCATTGGGTTGACAAAAATACTCACTACTACCTTGTGATTTTCCCTTGCTCTGTCTATCAAACTTAAATGCCCCTCATGGAGATATCCCATAGTAGGCACCAATCCAACAGTGCAGCCCTCCTGCCTCCATGCCTTTATTTGATTTCTGACTTCTGTTATCTCACTCACTATTTTCATCTTATTCATTCCTTTCACTCTTTCACATCATCACATGAAAATTTATATAAAGATTTATATATAAAGATGGAAAAACTATTTGCATTTATATAACTCTTTTTATAGATAACTCTTTTATTTTCAATAGAGCTTTTCAAGCACGCTGTCCTCTATTCCAAAGCAATGCTCCTGCGCCGGAAATGTCCCTTCCTTTGTTTCTTGAATATATGCCTTTATTCCCTTGCGCATAACATCTCCTACATTGGCAAATTGTTTTACAAATTTAGGCTTAAAATCCCCATACATGGCAAGCAAATCCTGATATACCAATACCTGCCCATCACATCCTGCTCCTGCGCCAATGCCGATTGTAGGAATTGTCAGCTCCCTGCTTATCTTCTCTGCCAGTTTAGCCGGCACACATTCCATTACCACCATACACGCTCCTGCTTTCTCTACCGCTCTGGCATCCTCCATCAACTTTCTTGCGGCCTCCACGTCCTTGCCCTGCACCTTAAAACCCCCGAATGCATTGACAGACTGAGGGGTAAGTCCAATATGAGCCACTACAGGAATGGAAGCCTTAACAATAGCTTCAATATGGGGCGCAAATTCCACTCCACCTTCTAATTTGACCGCATTAGCCCGTCCCTCCTTCATCAAGCGCCCAGCGTTCACCACTGCGTCATATACTGATGTTTGATATGACATAAAGGGCATGTCTGTCACTACAAAAGTGTCCTTTACCCCTCTTGCCACCGCTGCAGAATGATGTATCATATCCTCCATAGTGACAGACAAAGTATCCTCATAACCCAAAATAGTATTGCCAAGGGAATCTCCCACTAAAATTGTGTTTACTCCCGCCTCCTCCATAATTTTGGCAGTGGTATAATCATATGCCGTCACCATCACAATTTTATCACCCTGTTCTTTTTGTTTTTGAAGTGTCAATACTGTATTTTTCATAGCATCCTCTTTCCTTTCCACAAAATCTATAAAAACTGCTGTCTATATCAACTAAAAAATTATACACATATTTCGTCACAACTATTGTACAACAATTGGCTCATTTCACTGTAATCTCTCTTCGGATGCCTCTGACCTGCAATTCTAACAAGTCTCTTGGCATTTTCTTTATATGCCCTTTGTATATCCTTCGGCAATACCTCTAAGTGTTTTTTTACTGTGTCTATATCATTTCTCTCAATGGGGCCAGTAAGTGCATTGACACATCCCTGTTTTTGAATATTTTCTAAATTCCCTCTGGCAAGGCGGTACAATTCCTTCTGGGAATGCTGTTCGCTAAATCCACACTGTATAAATAGCTGCTGCGCCATAGCAAACACTGCCGTCATATGATTAGACGCTAAAGATGCTGCCGCATGATACTTTGCTTTATCTGAAGCAGAAATACATTGCACAGGGTTACCTAAATCCCTCAGCATTCCCTGTAATTTTTGTATATTTGATTTATCTCCCTCCAAGGTAAATAATACTTGTCCCATCTCTCTCCAGCTATGTTCTCTGTCGCTTATGGCACATAGAGGATGTATGGAATAACCTGTACTTTTAGTGCTGTCTCTATCAGAAAAGATATCAGAACTATGAAGACCACTGCAGTGACATAATATTTTATGGGAAATAAGAGGCTTCGCCTCCTCCCACACTTGATGTATCCTTCCGTCGGGAACCGTAAACATCAGCATATCGCTCTCTTGAATAATGTCCTGCATATTTTCATATGCTTTAGAATCTGTAAAATTTGCTGCCCACTTGGCAGACTCACTTGTCAAGCTGTAAAAACCTGACAGCCTTTGACCTTTTTCTTTAAAATATTTTCCCAGTGTAGTGCCTACCTTTCCGGCACCTATAAAACCAATTGTCATATCACACCTCCTAAATGCAGTCAGCTTGATATGCGATAGTCTCATTCCTTACAGGATACAAGCAATCTTCCAGTTGTTTTATCTGATATTCATTTATATTTTATATTATTTTACATTTATTTTATATTATTTTATTTTCACTTTTATTTTATCATTATTTCATTTTCAATAATCATATACATTACTTTTATTTTTCAATTTATATTTTAATCATTTCTAGTCCTTTTTATTTCCTCTCGTACTATATCATGAATGTTATAAAAAGTAAATATTGAATAAATAATTTAAAAATATTATAATAAAATAAATACTTGTATGGGGAAAACATCTAGAAGCTTTATTGTAAGAGAGAATTTGCGAAACAGTCAGCCTTTAGTTGGTCTTCTGTGTGTCGCTTATCTCATTGCTCCCAAGAAAAAATTCATGAAAGGAAAGAATAACA
Organism: uncultured Lachnospiraceae bacterium; assembly: GCA_910578605.1. Classification (GTDB taxonomy): domain Bacteria; phylum Bacillota; class Clostridia; order Lachnospirales; family Lachnospiraceae; genus MGBC111451. Next base: position 8,430 of record CAJTQG010000033.1, read on the forward strand.
TATGCAAGTGAAAAGAGCAAAACGAATCAAAGTAGATATGGAATTAAATGTTTCCACTTTATTTAAACAAAATGAACTGCCAATGGAGAACATCAATGCACCGATTCATGTCATCAATATGTCTAAGACAGGCATAGGATTTACCTCCACCAGCAAACTGCCGCTAAATTATTACTTCAATACTATAATCAAATTAGGAAATGAAACCTCTGCCATCTATACTGTTGTGCGTATAGTCAGAAGTGAAGTGCTTGGGGAGGATGAATTCCTTTACGGATGTGAATTTGTAGGCTTAGCGCCTGTTTTTGACTATGTATTTGACGAATATAACATAGAATTTGAAGATTACGAAATGTAGTTTCAGAGCTCCTTCTGTATTATAATTTTCAATATAATTCTATGGATTTTTCATCAATACATGTAATAATCTGATATATGAATGAATAAGCTAATGAGCAAATTCATATTTTCCGGCAGAACAACCATTAACTGTTCTGCGCTGAAACGAATTTGCTCATTAAGCCTAAAACCTATTTAATTTCAATAAAAGAATCATCAAAATAATATACTAATGAGAAACAACAAATATCTAATTGTTTCTCTTATTTTATTTTAAAGAATCTACGGCTGCTCTCTCAATTGGAAGTCCATCTATATAGCGTTTTGCAAATTCATCAAAGCCTGCTACATCCTTTGGATTTGGTTCCATTGTGGAGCCTGTTTGACCTGCGAATACTTTATTGTTCAGATAATCATCTAGTGTCTCCCCGTTCTCTTTGTTCACCATGTAAGAAGCAAGTACGGCAATACCCCAGGCACCGCCCTCTCCTGCTGTGTCCATAACAGTAACTGGTGTATTCATGGCAGCTGCCAGTATTCCCTGTCCTACACCTTCTGTCTTGAACAATCCTCCGTGTCCTAAAATCTTATCTGCCTGTACTCCCTCCTCCTTAAACAAAATATCAAATCCTGTCTTCAGAGCACCAAGGGAAGTAAATAAATGCACTCTCATAAAGTTTGCCAGATTAAACTTACTGTCCGGCTTGCGCACAAACAGAGGACGGCCTTCCTCAAATCCTGTAATATGTTCTCCTGAAAAATAATTGTATGCCAAAAGTCCGCCGCAGTCACTATCTCCCTCTAAAGCTTTATTGTACAATGTGTAGAATAGTTTTGTCATATCTACATCTACTCCAAAACTCTCTGCAAACTCTTTAAACAAATTCACCCATGCATTCAAGTCTGATGTACAGTTATTGCAGTGAACCATTGCCACAGCGTGTCCAGTAGGCGTTGTCACCAAATCAATGGCATCATATACTTTCTTTAATTCCTCCTCCAGCACTACCATACCAAACACAGAAGTACCAGCAGATACATTACCGGTTCTCACTGCCACACTGTTCGTTGCCACCATACCAGTACCTGCATCTCCCTCTGGAGGACAAACAGGTATGCCTGCCTTCAATGTACCTGTAGGATCTAACAGCTTAGCTCCCTCTGGTGTCAATGTACCTGCATCCTCACCAGCTACTAACACCTTTGGCATTATATCTGTAATCTTCCACGAAAATCCTTTATCAGCCACTAAAGAATCAAATTTTTCAATCATATCTGTATAATAATTCTTTGTTTTAGGGTCAATAGGGAACATTCCAGATGCCTCTCCCACTCCCAACACCTTTTGGCCTGTGAGCATCCAATGAATATATCCTGCCAGCGTAGTCTGGAAAGTAATATCCTTCACATGCTCCTCACCATTTAATATAGCTTGATATAAATGAGCAATACTCCATCTCTGTGGAATGTGATAATGAAATTCCTCTGTCAATTTTTCCGATGCCTCTTCCGTGATAGTATTTCTCCATGTTCTAAATGGAACAAGCAGCTTTCCATCCCCGTCAAAAGCCATATAACCATGCATCATCGCAGAAAAGCCTAAAGCGCCTACAGTCTCCAAAGTTACACCATACTGTGTCTTTACATCCTCTGTCATCTTCTTGTAGGCATCCTGCAATCCCCCGTGAATATCCTCCAAAGTATAAGTCCAAATTCCATTCTCCAAGCGATTTTCCCAATCATGTGCACCGGATGCAATAGGTGCATTGTCCTCGCCAACCAATACCGCTTTAATTCGAGTGGAGCCAAACTCAATTCCCAGTGCTGTCTTGCCGTTTAAGATAGCTTCCTTTGCGTTACTCATGAAATAAATCCTCCTATTTATGTAATATTTTACTTTTAAAATCACATGCTGACATGCTACTTTCAGTATACACGAAAAGAGGGAAATATGCAAAGTATTTTACATAGCAAATCATACTTTCACTGCATATTTCCCTGTTCATTTTCCTGTATTCTGATAAACTTCAATTAGTCAAGCAAATCACCAATGGAATCGAAGGAACCCATAGAGCCTCCCATCATTCCAGCAATATTGGAAAAGCCTGGAATAGACATATAATCAATCATCCATTCACCATTGACCTTAATCACCTTTATATCTTCCAGCTCTGATTCATCATCATCCTCTTTGCCTTTAATCTTGATTTTCACATCAATCTCATAACCCTTTGTCACCTTTACTTCTTCTAAATCATCGCTTAACTTGCCGATAATCTTTTTCAGTTTATCTGCTTCCTTATCTGACAAATCATCATTTTCCTTGATTGCCGTCTTTGCAGCTGATAACAGGGAACCAAGGTCTCGATAATTATCCTGAATATCCTCTAACTCATCTTTATCAAGTTTATCCTTATCCGTAACCTTGTAAGTAATTTTTACATTTTTACCATATTGATCCTTCATCTCGTCAAATATATCCTCAAGCTTTTCCTCAGCCTCTTCATACATATCCTTAATATCGTCTTTATAGTCGCTCTTCTTTAAAACTTTAATGGCATCCTTGTATGCTTTTGACATAAATTTAGGAGTGAGAGCATCTATATACTTATCAACACTCGTTGATTTTTTATTGATTAACTTCTGCATATCCTTAAAGGGCTGATCATAGCTGCCTCCTGCTACACAAGCCTTCACAAGAATAATTACTAACAGCAATGCAACAACCGCACCTACTATTTTTACAATAGTTTTCTTCTTGTCATCTAACTTGTTATAGTTTTCTTTTGCCATTTCTCCGGCTGCTCCTGCCATAGCCTTAGCTTTTTCTCCCGCTGCATTTATCGTCTCATTCTCCGCAACTGCTTTGGCAGCTTCCTTTGCCTTCTCTCCCGCAGCCTCTGCCATTCCCTTTGCTACGTCTACCACATTCGTGTCGCCAGGCTGTACAGACTGTTCTCCATCTTCCTTACCAGTTGGTGCTCCACAGAAGTTACAAAATTTCACACTATCTGAAATCTCTTTTCCGCATTTTGAACAAAACATTCTTTTTTCTCCTTTTCCTTTGATGTATTCTTATACCTGCTCCATCTGCCTGCATAGAGCGGTTAAATTCAGTTCTACCAACACAAACCTGGTTCCACTTATATGGTAATGTCCTAAAACTGAACTTTCCAAAATCATATCATTTCTTTAATTTTGACAACCGAATCATATCATATTCTTCATAATATATGCAAGTAATTTTCAGATATTTCCTAATACTTATATTCTTTATGATGTATTTTATTACCTATATCCTTTTTCTTAATTATTTATCCACTTCCGTCTATTTAATAAAAATTTACAAACTCACTTAGTCTTGTTTTATTTGAATTTTACTGCTGTGCCGTATGCCATAACCTCTGCTGCACCCTGCATAACTGCTGCTGATGCATAGCGTATATTGACAATGGCATCTGCCCCCAGCTGTGTAGCTTCCTCTACCATTCGCTTTGTTGCCAATGCTCTGGCATCATTCATCATCTCATTGTAAGCCTTTAACTCACCCCCAACTAATGTTTTAAAACTTTGGGTAATATCCCTTCCCACATTTTTACTTTGAATCGTGCTTCCCTTTACAAGACCAAGCATCTCCAATTCCTTACCGGAAATATAATCAGTATTTACTAAGATCATCTTCTTCACCACTCCTTATTTCTCTCATTCTCTCTAAAAACATACTAATAGCAACCCCAACTAATGCAATGCCAATAATCATGGCAACTAAAAATATTCCTGTGGACATAATCCCCACTGAGAAAGTAAACACACAAAAGATAATATACAGCACTATAATTATTGTGATAATAGCTGGTGCTATCATCTTTCTTCCATGATTATTGTTTTGGTTCAAACCTATATCCCTCCCTCCAGCTTATTTTGTGATACATTTTCTTAATTATATTTTGCAACCATCCTGTTGGATGATTACAAGAAATACGTTTCCTTATTTTATTTTGTTATCATCCGACAGGATGCGTGCAAGGAATACGTTTCATTATTATACCATGACACTCTGCTGTAGTCCAGTGTGTTAGTTAAATAATACCTTATCCGTTGTGACAGTGTCAACTCCTACTGCTTTGGCATAGACAAATGCTGTGTAGAAGTTATTGATTGTATATGCACCTACTTTCAAATTCGCATCATGCATTTTATCAACCATTTCTTGTGTGATGGAATTGTAGTTGATACATATATCTAATTTATTTGCAATACACCAATCAACTGCATTTGCATACTCATACACAGGATTGTCAGGAGCGCCTGTAACGAACTGTGCCTGAGGACGAACAAATTTTTCCGGCAAAGGCTCATCATCAGGCTGAGATGGATTTCCTTCCTCCGGTTTGTTCTCCGTTCCTCCTTCTTCTGTATTTCCTTCTCCTACAGCTCCATCCCCCTTATCTATCTCCTCCTCTTTGTCTATTTCTTCCTGTATTTCTTTTTCTATCTCATCATATACCTTTAATAGCTTTTTCATATTGCTTGCCTTGGAGGAAATAATAGCAATTCTGTCATTAATTTGATATTCATTGATAATATCAATAACTTCTCTAATTTCCTCCTGTGTGTAGTAGTCTTTTAACTCAATAAAAATTTTAATCTCTTTGTCTGTACTCACTATATCCATAAAATCTTTTAAGGTCAGCATTTTTTCATTGCCATACACATCTACCCCATATCCGCTTATAATAGTAAGCTTTTGCAGCTCCTCTAAATTTGTCTGGGATATCAATTTATTTTCACCATAGTCCTCCAAAATAGAATCATCATGGTGAATCACAAATTTACCGTCCTTTGTTTTTCTCACATCACACTCCACACCCCAAAAATCTTTTGCAATGGCTTCCCTAAATGCCGCTCCCGAGTTTTCCGGCGCCACGGAAGAATATCCTCTGTGAGCAATAAACTTTGTATCCTGCTTGCGAAGAGAGATAACATTTATCGTAAATTTATCGCTGACTGACGTTCCATCCTTTGTAGTGACCTTAATTGATGTAGTTCCGTTCCCTACTGCCTTGACAACTCCCTTGCTGCTCACTGTCGCCACCTTTGTGTTTGCCGATGTCCAGGTAAGGGATTTGTTGGAGGTGGTTGCAGGCTTTACAGTTGCCTGAAGTGTAACGGATTCTCCCTTTTGCAAATATGTTCTCTTTAATGGATTGGCTAAATCCACTGACTTGGCAAGTGTAATAACTTTCACCTTGTAGGAGGCATATTTACCAGAACCATCCTTTGCTGTTGCCTTAATAGTCGTAGTTCCGTTTCCTACCGCAGTTATCACACCGCTTTTTACAGTTGCCACTTTATTATTGGAGCTAGTCCATTTTTTTGATGTAATCACTGCGTCAGCAGGCAATACCTTTGTTTTTAATTTAAAACTCTTCCCAACCGGAAGCTTAGTAAGTGCACTTGTATTTGTAAATGTAATACTTGATACTAATTTTCCCACTGTCACTGACAATTTTGCCTTTTTCTTGGAGCCATCCTTTGCTGTTGCCGTGATAGTGGCTTTCCCCTTCTTCAAACCTTTTATTTTTCCTTTAGATGTAACAGATACTACATTTGGTTTGCTGGATGTCCATTTTACCTTTTTGTTTGCTGCGTTAGATGGTGCAACAGTTACCTTCACCGTCTTGCTTTTTCCTGGCTCTAAAATAATAGAACTGTCTATATTTTTCAATTTTACAGATGTAACCTTGATTTTTGGCTTTTTCTTTTTCTTAGCTGCCTGGGTTTCCATTGAGAATGTCAAGCTGCACACCAGTATAGTAAGCAGCAAAATCCAAATCTTTGTCCATATTTTTTTCTTCCTTTTTTTCTGCATTGAGTTATCCATGATTTCCTCCATTTCCTAAACTTTTTTCAAATGTGCAATCATCTTCATACAAATAGCTTTTACCTGATTTACACAAGTGAGCATTCTGCACAAAAACATGCAGAATGCCTCACAAAAAATACCTTATCACGTTCATAAAAAAAACGCAATTTTTATTTACTTTATTGCATCAATTTTTTTCTTGCACACTATATAACTCTGTATACTTTATAAACTCCAGATACTTTATTCCAATCGTCAGAAGTGTCATCCTCATGAATTTTTTTACTTTATAGGATACTTATAAAGAAAAAGGTACCCTGCATAAACAACAGAGTACCTTTTTTTATTGAGCTTTTTAAAATTGAGATAGAAAATTATTTTACAATAATTTTTATTTTTGCCTTCTTCTTGTTAAATGTCTTTACAGTTATGATTGCCGTTCCCTTTTTCTTTGCTGTTACTTTCCCTGCGGAGGAAACCTTTGCCACAGACTTTTTGTTGGAGGAATAGGTAAGCTTATAGCTTGCTGTTCCTTTTTGCAGCTTAGCTTTTATCTTATAAGTTTTTCCTACCTTTAACGTCTTTTTCACTGCATTTAATTTTAACTTCTTTGGCGCCTTTTTCACCACCACTGTTATCACGGCTTTTTTTCCGTTGGAAGCTATTATTGTAACCTTAGAGGTTCCTGTTTTCTTTGCCTTGATAAGTCCCTTGGCATTCACAGATACCTTTTTATTAGCAGTTCTATAGATCAGCTTTTTGTTTGTTGCATTTTTCGGTGCAACAGTAGCTTTTATCTGATATGTTTCACCCTTGCCAAGTACAAGCTTTTTCTTTGATACTTTTACACTAGCAACGGCAACACTCTTATTAACTGTATTTTGATTTATATTTGTTGATGGTTTTTTAGGTACATCTTTTATTGTTACCGCAATAGTTGTGCTGATTCCATTGGAAGCAGCAACCTTAACTACACAAGTGCCCGCCTTTTTTGCAGTTATCTTTCCTTCCTCCGTCACTACCACATTTTCATTGGAGGCCTTAAAGCTTAACTTTTTATCCGTTGCATTAGACGGAAGCACAGTAACTATCGCCTGATAGGATTCACCTACATTTAATGTCAATGCTTTTTTTGCCGTCTCCACACTTGTCACTGCAATCTCTGTGTCCGTTCCTGGATCTGGTTCTGGTTTATCTGGCTTATCTGGTTCTGGATTATCTGGCTCCGGATTATCTGGGTTTGGATTATCTGGCCCCGGCTCATCTGGATTTGGATTGTCTGGCCCCGGCTCATCTGGATTTGGATTATCCGGCCCTGGCTCATCTGGATTTGGATTATCCGGCTCTGGCTCATCTGGCTCTGGCGTTATTGTGGGTGAAACCTTCAAACCGCTAGCAATTGCTGAAACAAAATGATTTTCTTCGTCTTTTACTGTCAGCAGGCAAGATAATTTTAATTCTGAACCAATTTCCTCAAAATCCATTCCGCCAAAATCTGCACTTAATTCATCAAAGGATAAGGAAATAAAATTCAATCCTGACTGCAGGGTTTTTACTTCTGAGTAGGAAGCAACTTTTGTGTCATTTTGGTCAAAATAAGTTGCTGTCACAGTAACATCCTTTGCATCTCCAATTCTAGAAATTACTGCGGCATCAACAGAGCCCTGCAGTTTATTTTCTTCATTACAGAATATAGACGTCTCTAAGTCATCAGCCACTAAAGGATTCTCATCTGCATTTGCCTCAAATGAACTCACTACCTTTCCATCTACCGTCTCCACTTTTTTACCATCTATCTTTACCGCTTCTCCCGCTGGCACCTCAACTGTAATCGTATTATTGGATTCTGTAGTGATTGTTGCATTGCTGCCCTCCACTTCCACGGTTCTCTCCATACCCTGGGGGTTCATAAGCATAATAACTGCGTTTTCCTCGCCCTCTGACTCTGACTGCAGTGCAATCTCCATCTGACCTTCTGCCGTCGTATCATCATTTACTTGAAGTACAGCATTTTCATCGGAAGAATTCACCTCTGCAAAGCTCTCATCACTGGCCATATAAAATGAAACAGAGCCTTTGGTTGTGTCTGTTGTATTTTCTCCTGAAGAATCACTTTTCTGAGTATGATCAGATTCCTGGGAAGCTATCTGATATACGGCTCCTTGTGGAAGTACAAAGCTTTTGATACCAGAAAACTCACCTTCATTTTCCGTTCCAAAAAATTTCTGTTCATATGCTCCTTTTATTTTATCAACACCATCACCTGAACTGTTTGTAACTTCTCCATCCTCTTTATTAATAGAAAGATAAATCGACTGATCCTCATCCACTCCATGAAGCTCAATATTTGACATATTCTGTGCAATATCTGTATATCCGATATAGGATGCATAGGTAAAAGGCTTGCATATATAGGATGGATTATAGTAAATACCGCTATAATCCTTCTTCATTGTAATTGTCTGTACCTCTGATGGTATATTGGGATCATATACTTGGAATATAAAGTCTCCATTACTATTTTGGTCTACAGAAATCGGAACTACCGCATGCCCGCTATATGCTGAATATATAAGCATCACTACCGGTTCTGCCTGTGAATCCACTGCAAGGCCACCAGACCGTTCAAACTCTTCCACCTTGTCATACAAGCCCTTATAATCTCTCATATGCCTGCTAACTGCACCACTACAGCTTGACATAAAGGACTTATATTGTGAAAGCTGATATGCTTCTATCACTTTTGTCAACGCCGATTTCTCATTACCTGGCGCTCCTATTTGATAGAGTGTCTCCACATCCCCACCATACTTTGTCAGTAAAAATTTGGAATCTTCATTTATATTTTCGTAAAATTCCAATGTAGTGCTGGCCATTCCAAAACAGGAACCGTTCCATTGCCTGTTAACAGAATAATAGTAAGTACCACTGATAATACTTCCAATCACATCCACAAACCGCTGTCTTGGTACCCGATAATCCTGTGCATATCCAAAAGAGTCTCTTGTATTGGCAAAAGAATAGTGGTCACGCTGTTGTGTATAATGACCGATGCCCTGCAAAGGCAATCCATTCCACTGACCGCCAAAGACAACCCATGATGTCTGGTCTTTCTCATAATATAAAATGAGATTCTCATTACAGTTTGCAAAGCTGTCGTTAGCCCATTCCTCTCCCTGAAGAGCAACCCCTTTAAAATAAACCTTCTCCAATGTTGTATTGTTGGCAAATGCACTCTCACCAATTAATTTTACATTGGCTGGAATATTGATGGTGCGCAGCTTAGTACAACCGGATAATGCCTGCTTTTTAATGGCTGTCACACTTTCAGGAATTGTAAAATTACTTAATTGTGTACAATCAGCAAACACACCTGCCTCCAAGGAAGTCAACTGTGAACCTAATGTTGCCTTCGTGATAGAAGTACAGCCTCTGAAAGCTTCTGAGCCTATAGTCACCACTTTATCTAAGGTAAGAAAACCGGTAACTGCACCGGTAATTCTGGCATTATTCTTAAATGCACATGCTCCAATTCTCTCTACTGACGCAATATCAATAAACAATAATTTTTTGCAGTTTTCAAAACCATACTCACCAATTTTAACTAATCTTTCGTCTGCCTCTAAGCGAATTAATTTCTCCGCTCCCTGAAAATTGTAGTCCCCAATTCCGTTGATTCCTTCCGCCTCCACGGTCTGAATCTGATTCATATATTGATTCCAAGGCGCCGGAGAATCTCCCACAAAGTCAGGCAGCTGGGTAATAGCAGACTCCCCTGTAGTACGGCTAAACTTTATGCGTCCATTGGTTCCTTCGTATGTCCATTGAATAGCGCCTACTGTTCCCTCAGCACTCACTTCACTTTCAGGATAATAATCTGCAAATACATAGGAAGACCACTTTGCATCTTCCCACCCTGATGAAGTCTCTGTCTTATAAACAAGAAGATTCGCCGCATTGCCAGAAATACTAAAACTTGATACGGGATTGGTAGCATTGGTAGAACCATTTGCTATTGTAGGAGCATTGCCCTTAAAATAAATTGATTTTAATTTTGTATTGTTCCAAATGCCATAGCTTGAAATATTATTTACAGCCTGAGGTAAATACAACTCTTTTAAAGAAGGAACACTATATATACTGTAGGCTTCTATTTGCTCTACTGTATCAGGAACTTGATACAGCGCTCCTGCTTTTGCAAATGCATAGAAACACAGTTTTGTATGATTTTTGTTAAACACAACATTGTCAATATCATCCAAATAAGGATTCTCGTCTGAAACAGTGATAGTATTTAACCTACTGCTTCTCTCAAAAACTTTACCACTCAAGGATTTTAATGCACTTCCTATTGTCACAGTTTCTAAGTAGTTGCAGGCGCCAAAAGCATTAGAGCCTATTGATTCTACATTGTTAGTATTAATTTCTCTTAAACCAGAGCTATTAAATCCCCAGCTTCCTATGGATGTCAAAGTATCTGGCAGAGTAATGGAGGTAAGACTGCTGCAGCCATAAAAGGCTGAAGCTTGTATTAATGTTACTTTTGCCGGAGCAGTAAAGTTAACGGTGGTTATTCTACTGTAATAAAAAGCTGAATCCCCAATTGTTGTTACGCTACTTGGCAAGGTGATATCCGCTAAAGAATAGGCATATGCAAAGCAACCTTCACCAATTTTCACTGTACCCGCTTTCAAGGTGAGCTGCGTTGTCGGAGCACCGACTGCATATACTACCGCAATATACTGTGTACCCTCTTTTTGGTATAAAACATTATTCTGCACACTAAATGTTGCATTTCCAGATGTCACTTTAATTTCCGTCAGCGCCGTGCTGCCAAAAAAACATTGAAGTCCTATAGAAGTCAATGTCTTTGGAATGGTGATGGTTGTCAAGGAGGAGGCATTATAAAAACAGTAATCCCCTAATGTCTTTAAATTAGCCGGCAGGGGAGCAGTGGACAATTTTCTGCAGTAACGAAACGCCCCCCTTTTTATCTCTGTCACTGTGCTGGGAAGATTAACCGTTTTCAGCTGTGTACACGAACTGAACGCATCCTCTCCTACTGTAAGCAAGCCTGACTTAAAACTCACCTCTGTGAGAGCATCATTACAGTAACTAAAAGCATAGTCTCCTATTGTTTTTAAACCGGAGCCAAATATAATCGTCTTTAACTTATAGTTCCTATAAAATGCATAGTTGCCTATAGATGTTACCTTGTCAGGAATCTTGACTGATTCCAAACTGACACATTCACTAAATGCATAGCTGCCTATGGATGTAATACGTGCATCTATGGAAATCGAAGTAATCTTACTGCGATATAAATACCATGGTACACTATTATAATAAGTGTAATCTGTCATAAGACCGCTTCCCGTTAAGGTCAGAGTATAATGGGTACCTAGTAAATCCCATTCGCTTGTATCCTCTGTTAATGTCCATGTAATGTTATCGCCGCATTTTCCTGTCAAAGCACCCGTTGTCGGTGTGTCTGAAGCTGCCTTAACCGGAAGCACCAGACTAGTCTGTGCAGGCGCAAGCCCCACAATCAGTGCAACAACCAAAAATAGGCTCAGCACTCTTCGCCATTTTTTCATTCTCATTTCTTCATTCCTCCATTTCTTCCTTTCTTTTCTTCATTTTTTCCTTATTTTTCTCTTTTTTATACTTCCAAGCAAACATAATAAACATGTATGCTCTGCTGCCTATTTAAACACCAGCAGTTATAAACTTAGTACTTTAGTATCATTATATTACTAAATTATACTGAATTTTCCAATATTTCGCAATATATAAAAGCTTATGAATTTACATTTTTTTATGAAACAAATGTAAGTTTTTAATCACTTATAGCTCTCTATATATCACCTACCTCTCACAACTATCCTTTGAAAATATTTCTATATTTATTTCGGCAGATATTAGCAGATATTATAAGAAAATACACGAATTTTTGATAATAGAATATAGTAAAATTCAACTGATAGTTGATAGTTATCAACGACAGGTATATGGCTTAACCACAATATCTATGCTATAATGAATACCGCTAGAACCATGGTTGAGAAATAACTATTATATTTAATAAGCAATTATAAAAACAGTTCATTTTGTCATGAAATAAAAAGAAAAGAAATCGAAAAGAAAAGGAGATAAAAAATTTATGAAAGATATATTCTGCCAAAATCTGAAACGTCTGCGCAAACAAAAAGACTTAAACCAAGAACAGTTAGCACAAGCCCTAGATGTAACTGTACAAGCAGTCAGCAAATGGGAGTGCGGCTTATCTTACCCTGATATTGACACTTTACTTTTATTATCAGATTTTTTAGAAGTGAGTGTCGATGAACTTCTACGTGATTCCAATATCACTGTTCCCCGCATTTTACCTGAACTTCCCGATGATAATACACTGCGAATTATTCAATGTGTGGGAAACCGCATGATACACAGAGCGGAATTATGTCATCCTAATGTTCATACTAACCCTATCCCTTTAACTTTAAAAAACAGCTCCGAAAACAATAAGGACAATCCTATTTATATTGAAATATGGGGAAACGCTGAATTAGACGGAAATATCTTTGGCTCTGTAAATGCTGGGGGCAGTTTAACATGCGAGGATATACATGGTGACGCTCAGGTCGGTGATTACATTAACTGTGAAGATATTGGCGGTGATGCTCATGCCGGAGATAGTATAAACTGCGGCGACATTAACGGTGATGCTTATGCTGGAGATTGCATTAACTGTAAAGATATTGACGGTAACGCCCATGCCGGAGATTGCATTAACTGTGAAAATATTGACGGCGATGCAGAAGCTGAAAACTATATTCAATGTAATGAACTTCTTGGTGATGCTCATGCTGAGAAAAATATTGAATGCGGAAATATTTCCGGAAGCGTTCATGTAGGAGAAAACCTTACATGCAACGATATTCATGGAGATATATGTTCCTGCAATGGAGATATTTACTGCAATTGCGTCAATGGCTCTATCAATTTTGATGGTAGTATTGAATTAAATTCTTCTGACAGTTCTTTATCTTAAAAATGTAAAAAGATAATAGGATGCCAAAAGAATTATTATAAATGTTTGATTTACATTTTAATTCTTTGGCATCCGAATCCAATAAAATATTATCCATTAAAAAACTTAAATGAGTAATCTATCGTCCCCATTTGCACAATCATAAAAACTGTTCGCCAACTAAATCATCCAACACACTCTGACCTAGAAAAAATTTAATACACTCGATGGAATCCATGCCATACAGGGAAACAGATTTTTTTGCAAGCTTTGCTAAAAACTGATTATCCAAAAAGGGAGCTATATGACATATTTTCTCCAATCCTTTCTCCTGCATCTCCTTTAGTGCAATTTCCTCTAAAGTCTCTCTTGGTATTAATGTCAGCATATCCTCCACTCCATCCATTCCCTTCGAATCATATAACATCAGTACAATCTCTTTCATTGCCTGATCTGGTATGAAGGGCAGCATATCCCAAATTGTATCTTTCCCTCCCTTTTCAAATGCCTTCCTAGCAATTACTTCCCTCATATTCTCTGGGATAAAAGGAGCAATTATTCCCAATCCCTGATTCTTTTCTATCATTTTGTATGCTATCTCACATATTATCTCTTCAGGCAAAAAAGGCAAAGCGCATATTATATTCTCATAATGGTCTTCATACTCAAGTGCCCGCCTTACAAGCTTTGTAAGCATATTATCACTGAGATGAGGCAAAAGTTTGCTAATTTCGTCAAAATCTATTTTTTTTATTTCCTGTGCAATCTGCTCCACCTGTTCTCCTTTTAACAAAGGCGCTGCGTCACATAACTCCTCTGCCTCTATTGAATTTTCACGCATATATTCATCCAGGCAGCCTGTTGCTGCACTGTTTAAAATTCCCTTGTTTCTACCACACAATTCATCCATAGTCACTTGCAGTATATCTGCCAGCTCCACCAGCCTCGAAGCATCAGGCATTGTATTTCCTCTCTCCCAATTAGACACTGCCTGAAACGTTACATTCATTTTATCTGCCAGTTCCATCTGTGTCATTTTCTGCTTATTCCTAAGCTCTGATATTTTTCTGCCAAACTGCTGCATATCCATCATAAACACCTCCATAATAAATACTAATTATCCTTGCTATTTTATAAAAATTATTATACCATGTAACCAACCAACGATTGATTAAATTATTTTAGCACTAAAATTAATACTATTTTAAAATATATTTTTCCATAAATCTATCAAGCAGCACTTGAAAAATATAAAAGGAGAACTATGTATAATACAAACATTACATTACAAAGACGAAAAATCAGACAAGTTCTGGCATTTGGAGACCGCTACCGCTGGTTGTCAGATGATAACGAACTGGGGAAAAACAGACAGAAAAACTAATAGGAAGCTCCCTTCGGCAGCGATAACGGCAACGATACATTATATACACTGCAGGAAACCTTTCGCAAAAATTCTAAACTTAATTTTTCTACCTTTCCTCAATATATGATTGAAAAAATTTGTATCTCATTGTATGAGGCTATGACAAGAAAGAGCTTCCCTGTTTTATTGAATAAGTACGCTATGATTTAAACAGCTTCAAAATGAGATAAAAAAAGAAAAGGAAGTATTGCTATCTTATGGTATTCTTTGTGATACATATTCCAGAAATGAGGATTAAATCCAGATGAAAGAAAAATTATTTTCAAGAGACTTTACTCTTGTTGTTGTGGGACAAATAATCTCCCTGTTTGGCAATGCGGCAATTCGTTTTGCACTGCCTTTATATTTATTAAATCAAACCGGCTCCTCAGCACTTTATGGCACAGTCACTGCCTGCGCCTTTATTCCTTCTATTTTATTGTCACCTGTAGGAGGAATTATAGCCGACAGAATGAACAAACGTAATATTATGGTTGGATTGGATCTTTGCACTGGGGCAGTGATTACAGGCTTTTGCCTGCTAATTAACTGCATGAACCTTGTAGTTCTTATCACCTTAACATTAATGATTTTATATGGAATTGCAGGTGCATATCAACCCTCTGTACAAGCCAGCATACCCGCTCTTGTCTGCCACAAAAATTATATATCAGCCAACTCCGTAATCAATATGGTAAGCTCTCTTGCCTCCCTGTTAGGCCCTGTCCTGGGCGGCATTTTATATAGTGCCTGGGGGCTGAAGCCTGTATTGTTTGTATGTATCTTATGTTTTCTTTTTTCCGCCATCATGGAAATTTTTATACATATCCCATATGTTAAGCAGTCCTCTAACGGAAGCATAACAAAAATGGTAAAAGACGACTTCTCAAAAAGTATCACTTTTATTCGCACTGAAAATCCTATTGTCGGAAAGCTGCTTCTAGTAATATGTGCAGTCAATCTTTTTATGTCAGCTATGATGGTAGTAGGAATGCCCTATCTCATTACAGAAGTATTAGAATTTGAAACGATAAATGCCAATCAGCTCTATGGCTTTGCGGAAGGTATTTTGGCAGCAGGAGGTTTAACTGGAGGTATCCTTGCTGGTGCTCTAGGTTCTAAGCTATCTATTCAAAAGTCGGGAACTCTGCTGATTGCCGATGCCTTATTTGTGTTTCCTATCGGAATTGCTCTCCTTCTTTTTTCCTCAGGAATCGTACACTATGTCGTTCTTGCAATCTGCAGTTTTTTTATGATGGCAATCTCCACTATTTTCACGATACAGATGTTGTCCTTTGTTCAGGCACAAACACCTCCCCATTTAATCGGGAAGGTCATTGCCCTGATTCTCACTCTTTCTATGTGCGCCCAGCCTCTTGGCAACGCCTTTTATGGTATAGCATTTCAAGCCTGCCAAGGTCTAGAATTTTCAGTGGTTTTATTTTCCGGCGCTGCAACCTTGCTGATTGCCGTAACTACAAAAAATATATTTTGCAAGCTTTAACTGTTTCTATTCCCTTCTCTTCTACATATTGGATAATCACTGCCCTGAGAATCCAGATATACTTCTGCCTGCATGTCTTGTACCCTTTTTCAACAATTTATTATAGTAATCCCAGGAAATATATCTTCCACCCATGCTCTCCAAATGCTCTGTATGAAACTGACAGTCAATAAACAAAAACTTTTCCTGCTCTAATATATGGGCATAGGAAATCAGTGCCATCTTAGAACCGTTTGGCTTTTCCGAGAACATGCTCTCACCAAAAAAGCATTGTCCGATGGAGACTCCATAAAAGCCCCCTGCCAATTCGCCGTCCTCCCATATTTCCACACTGACGGCGCATCCTGCTTTGTGAAGCCTATAGTATGCCTCCTCCATCTCATCGGAAATCCAAGTGCCTTCATTAAATTCTCTTTTCATGCGGCATCGGTGCATGGTATCCGCAAAATCTCTGTTTTGTATAAGCTTCAGCTCATGCTTTTTCATATATTTTTTCATGGAGCGGGACACATGGATTTCTTTTGGAAAAATAACAAATCGCCTTGCAGGACACCACCACAAAATTTCTTCTCCCGGATTGTACCATGGGAAAATTCCATGAGTGTAAGCATACAAAAGACGCTCCACACTCAAATCCCCTCCAACTGCAAGCAGCCCGTCCCAGCGGGCAGATGTTGGTTTCGGAAAATATATTTTATTCTCGTTTAGACGACAAATAGGCATATCTCTTTCCTCTTTCTCCTACCTATAACGGTTAGACTTAGACATTTGCGAAACTGTTACATTTTTATTGCTCTTTACTATTTTTAATAGCCATTTGAAATTCACCATCCACAGCAGTCAACGTACATTTTCCGCCATTCTTTAATGTACCAAATAAAATTTCATCCACTAGAAGGGGTTTTACTTCACTTTGTATCACCCGCTCAATTTCCCTTGCGCCAAATTCAACACTGATACCTTTCTTTTTCACAAGCTTTTTCGCTTTCTCATCTGCCGACAGTGCTACATTTTTTCGTGAAAGCAGCTTTGTAAGCTCACCCAATTTTTTCTCAACAATCTGTTCTGCCATCTTCTCATCCATACTGTGAAATACTACAATTCTATTTAAGCGATTGCGAAATTCGGGCTGAAATATTTTCTTCACTTCTTCCAAAATCACATCCGAATTTACGTCCTGCCCCAAAAAACCGATTCCTGGTTTTCCCACTTTACTGGCGCCTGCATTGGATGTCATAATAATAATCACATTTCTGAAATCTGCCTTCCTGCCCTGATTATCCGTAAGTGTGGCATAGTCCATCACCTGCAGCAATATGTTAAAGATATCAGGATGTGCCTTTTCTATCTCATCCAGCAAAAGAACGGCATGAGGATGCTTGCGTATTTCCTCCGTGAGAAGTCCGCCCTCCTCATACCCAACATATCCTGCCGGTGCGCCAATCAACTTTGCCACTGTATGTTTTTCTTCATATTCACTCATGTCAAAACGAATCAGCTTAATCCCTAACTCCTTTGCAAGACTTCTGGCAATCTCTGTCTTTCCCACACCGGTAGGACCCACAAACAGCAGACTGGCCAGCGGCTTTCCCTCCTCAAGAAGTCCGGCTCTTGAGAATTTCACCGCATTTACTGCCTGCCCAATCGCCTCCTCCTGACCATACACTTGATGATTCAGACGTTCCTCCAAAGTGCCAAGAGACTCTGTTTCATCTTTCTCCACAACCTGCTTTGGAATATGGCATGTCTTTGACAAAATTTCGTCAACTAACTCCTTACTGACAGACTGCTTCTTTCCATTGATAGGATGTAGCCTGCGATAGGCTCCCGCCTCATCTATTAAATCAATGGCTTTATCCGGCAAATAGCGCTCATTCACATACTTTGCACTCATCTGTGCCGCATATTCCAACACGCCCTTCTCATAGGAAATGCCATGAAATTCCTCATAGCTTTTCTTCAAACCCTCCAAAATTTTAACGGTGTCCTCAATGGTTGGCTCTTTAATATCAATATTTTGAAATCGCCTTACCAAGCTTTTACTTTTCTCAAAATGTTTTTTGTACTCTTCATAAGTGGTGGCACCGATAAAACGCACATGCCCTGCTGCCAAATATGGCTTAAGCATATTAGAAATATCAAAAGTGCCGCCGTTCACTGCTCCCGCTCCTACAATATTGTGAATCTCATCCATATATACAATGGGCTTCTCCTCATGTCCAATGCTGTCCATCACTTTTTTGAAACGCTTCTCAAAATCTCCCCTGTACTGTGTGCCTGCCAGCAGACTTCCCAAATCCAGAGAAAATATTTTTGCTCCAGCCAACGGCTTTGGAACCTGATTTTCATTTATCATTCTTGCAAGACCATATGTAATAGCCGTCTTTCCCACGCCTGGCTCACCGATATGCAAAGGATTGTTTTTGTCCTTGCGGCACAATATTTCCATAGTCCGCTCTAACTCCTGTTCCCTTCCGATCAGAGGATTTACCCCTTCTAATTCTTCATTTAGGCAGGAAGCATATTTCTGCCAAAAGCCACCCTTTGTCTGTATATTATCACTGTCTTCATCCTCCCCTTCTCCAATCTCATCCCTCTCTTCCTTTCCATGAACCTGCTTATTCTTTTGCCTGTTATCCTTATGTTTTTGAAGAGTATTGTGGCCTTGTACATTCTCACCGCCATTTTCCACACTGTTCTCATAATTCATTTCCTCATAGGCAATTGTCAATTCCTGCAAAAGGTCCGGCTGCTCCACTCCCTGTACACGCATATAATAAACGGCATAGCTGTCCTCAAGGCGAAAAATAGCATGTATCATATGGGGCAGCTCCACCAATGATTTACCGCTATATCGTGCGGATTCCAACGCATACTCCAACACCTCCTCCATACCCTGGGAAAACTGAGGCTCACCCTCCTCATCCACTCCCCCTGGTTCCATATATTTCTCCAAATAGCTTCTTAACTTATAATCTAATTCTCTAACACTGCCTCCGCTATTTTCAAATGCATAGGCAAAAGTATCGTTCTGACAAATAACATACAGCAGCAGCTCAGGGGTAATATATTCAAAATTTGCCGCCTTAGCCGTTGCAAATAAAATCTCCATAATTTCTGCCACTTCACTTGACACATTCATATTCATACCTCCTCCACTGTCATCCGAAAAGGAAATCCCTCTTGCCTTGCTCTTGCTGTGGCCGCCTGAACCTTTGTGACAGCAATATCATAAGGGTAGGAACCAACAGCAGCTCTGCCCACATCATCTACTAAAAGCATCAGCCGTTCTGCCTCTGCCTCCTCCTTATGAAAAATATCTATCAAAATCTCCACCACAAATTCCATGGAAGTAAAGTCGTCATTATGCATAATTACCTTATAAAGCTTTGGCTCATGTATGTTAATTCTCACCTTTTCTCTTGTTTCTCCCTTTACAGACATAATATCCTCCATACTTTTCATTCTATAAATCTTATGATATCAAAATATACTAAAATACCTTTTGACACCAGCATCTATCCTGTGTTACTAATTATTGTCTTCTGATTATTTTATCGTATTTCCTTCCCTCATTTTCTCCCACTTATTTTTATAACACATACCATTCCCTTTGACAAGGGAATCTGCTAACCCTTTGGGCCATTTCGGCAAAGTCATTGCTAATCCATATGGCATATAATTAATTAGGAAACATATCTCTTGTAATGAAATAATATAGAAAATAGAAGGAGCGCAAAAAGGAACAACAAACTATACTTGCCTGGGGAGGTATTTTCGAAAATAAAATTGTGGTAGACAACAGCCTCATTCAAAGAGATTGGATTCCTATCATTTTTCTGACAATAGGTATTCTTCTTACAATAGAATACCCCAACATTGTAAAAACAAAGCTGCCCATACAAATCAAGCAAACCTGCCCGACTATATTATGAAATAGCGGCAGTATATAATACGCAAGCGCAACTAAAACCGACTGGTGCAAAATATAAATCGGGTATGACGCTTTGTTAAAATAATCTGTAAATTTTGTCCTTTTATTCCAATATTTTCTGCCTAATACAAGCAGAACTAAAATCCAATTCCAACCGATGAAATTCACCCACCCATCGCCGTAATAGGAAAACCGATAATATAATGCTGCTGACAATATGGTGCAGGCTCCGCATATGAAAGAAAAATACTTGATTTTTTCTTCCAATTTATCCATAACAGCATCATTGCTGAGTACATAATAACCAAGCACATACAAGGCTAAAGCTTTTCCAATGCTGAAGCCTCCAAAGTTGCCTAAATAGTACATACCCCATATCGGAATAAACAAAAGTAAAATAACAGGCGCCGAAATTTTTTCTATCTGTTCTGAAAGCTTTTCATAGGGCAAAAGCTTAAATAAAATCAAAGTAATCATAGATATGAGAAACAAAAATAATATAAACCAAAGCTGCCCTGGAGTAAAAGCGCCGTCATAGCCGCTAAAATCCGTAATATGCGTAAAAAAATACTGCAGATGTTCTAATATTCCGCCCTGATAGCTGTCAAAATATTTT
>CAJTQG010000033.1:29172-34441 GCA_910578605.1 uncultured Lachnospiraceae bacterium
CCATGTTTGAAAAGGAACAAGAAAAATTGTTCCGCTTACAAAGGGTACCCCCAGCTTCCAAAATCTTTGTTTCACAAACTCTCTGTATGTTCGCCTTTTCAGCCCATAGCGTGCGCTCATTCCGGCCAGCACAAAAAGCAAGGGCATAAACCATGGATTTATAAGTACAATAGCTGTGCTCAGTATTTTGTTTTCTCCAGCCCATATATAAAACTTAGAACCAAAATCATTCCAAATCATAAAAGTATGTACCGGAAATAGCAGTAAAATTGTAAAA
This sequence comes from uncultured Lachnospiraceae bacterium, assembly GCA_910578605.1. Classification (GTDB taxonomy): domain Bacteria; phylum Bacillota; class Clostridia; order Lachnospirales; family Lachnospiraceae; genus MGBC111451. The sequence goes on from CAJTQG010000033.1 coordinate 29,450, forward strand.
TTCCGTATATTATCCATATAATGCTTTCTCAATCTATCTCACAACCTTCCGTCCATGCCAAAATAAGCCCATAATTCCATCAACACTGTTTGAAAATGCCTGGCATACCAATTATATTCTATTCTCAATTCTCTTCTCAAACAACATTTCTGTGCCAATAATAATTGCTTTTGCATTGGTACCATGTCCTATATCCTTTGTCACGGCAATGGGCAAATGGTTTCCCACTGCTCTTTTGACAAGAGTTACAACATCAGGATTACAAGCTTCCTCCTCCATCTGGGTAAACGTACCCAGTAGTATTCCTGCCGCTTTTTTGAAGGCCCCTAACTGCTGCAGCTGACATAAATAAGTTTCTATTTGAGCAGTTTTTCCATGAAAACTTTCTAATAGCAATATTTTTTTATCTAAATCCGGCATATATTCTGTCCCAGCTAATTTTAAAAAGCAACGAATATTCCCACCCACTACAACCCCCTGCATAGCGCTGCCTTGAACAAATTCATAGCTTAGCTGCAATAAATCATTTCCATGATTGATTACCATATTTTCAAAATCTAATAGCTGCTGTTCCCTATTATCATAAATCAAATTTCTGATTTGATACAACACAGACTGTTTCCCTGTTTTCGCATAGATGGCATTAAGAATAGCGGTGACATCGCTGTAACCCCATAATCTCCCATCACTTGTTTTTATTTGTTGGTAGTTTAAATAAGGCAAAATACCATTGGCAATATCCCCGCCGGAAATATCAAATATCTCTTTTATCTCTCTATCACAAAATAATTTCATCAGGGCGTCTGCACGCTGTGCTGCTGTTCCGCTAAACACACCTTCTTTTTCATAAATATAATCACTGAACACTGGTTTTAAGCCTATATCCGATAATACACCTTGTAACTCATTGATTTTTTCCCTGTAGCTTTTTCTCTGCCCATTGGAACAGCAGACAATTCCTACTTTTTGATTTATTAATTCCATAGAACCCTCCATTGACTCCAACATTTAGCCAAATAAAAATTTCCATATTTCACCGCCTAGCAAAATAACAGATACATTATTTTTTCTTTGCTTCATTTGTATATTTTGAAATAAACTCTGTTTTTTCATCTGTATATCTATCTCGATTATGTTGATACAGCTTCCATAAATTCAATTTCAGTTTTTCATATTCCTTCGCCACATTCGGGTGACGGATAAGATAATCCCTAAAATACAATTCATCATGATCCCCAGCATATCTCAAGTGTAAATGATACACTTTTTCGGCAAATCCATTTTCCGTATATCCTCTATTAAAGGACATTTTGTACTTGCTCTCACTCATACATAAGTATCCATTACAAATAAGCAGTTCTTTTATAGAGTCCATATGGCACTCCTTTGAAATTTCCACAAGAATATCAACAATTGGCTTCGCCCATATCCCATCAACCGCTGTACTTCCAATATGATTGATTCCAACAATCTGATTCATAGGTAGAATAGCTTCTAATCTATTGCGTTCCTCATGAAACCAATCTTTCCAGTAACTTTTATGTTCCGTCAGAACAATTGGAAATAACTCCCACAATTCTTCTAAACTCATTTCCGATAATTTCTTTGACACAGCTTTACCTCTTACGACCTTCTATGTCATACCTGTCATCTATGATATTTGCATTGATTGGAAACGCACCAAATCGTTCCCCTCCCCATTTTTGAAAAACACTTTCATCTTTTATCCAATCTGCTATTTTCTGCGAATCGCAACTCTTATATGGTCTTAATCTCAACATTTTTCAGCTCCTTCTGCAATGATAACCTAGATTTCTTTATAACCGCTAAAACTAATAAACCCGCTCCCATATGTCCAGCATTGAAATGATATGGCATAAATAAATCTACCTGTTAACTAAATGATATTTCAACCAAACAGTGTCTTTACTTCAATGTCACAAACCTTTTGATTAAAAAAAATTTGCACCATACCATTAGGTACAATTTTATCACTTTGCATAGACCAATTCAAATTGTTCACATACCACTAACATATTTTCATCAAAAGTCATCTCTTTTTTCTCTAAACATTTTTCAAAAAATGTTTTATGAATTTTTCTCCATGTTTCCAATTTTCTGTCACTCTCACCTTCCCAGTAAGCATGTTCTTCTGTAACTTCATTAAATGGCACTATTTCTATTTTTGTAGTTTTAATAACACACTTTGCATTACCATTATTATCTACAATCACACTATAAGTTCCGGCCTCTGGAAGTGGTTCATTTTCATATAATATATACAGCGATGATGTTGCTGTTTTAATTTCTTTTATTACAAGATTTGTCAGCATTTCCCCATTATCTCCAAATGCCCATACATCAAATTTATCGCATTCAATATTGTATTTTCTTGTAAATTCACTCCACAATTTTTCTGAATCCATATTTTTCTCCTTTCTGTTTCCCATTTAACTTTTTACATAATATTCATTTATTTATATTCGACTAATCCTCCAAAACTAATGCTTTATAAGCATCCATTATATCATTGTATCTAACACATTTCAATCAAACACATTTCAACAATACAGGTTATCCCAACCACTCACGTCCCACATTTCTTATCCCTCCAACAATTTTTCTATTTTCCATTTCTGCCCCTTCAAATCCTTCTGCTTTTCATACAGATTATTACACTCTTTATAGAGCTCTTTTATGCTTCCTATCTGCACCCTTACTCCCTCTCTGCAATCCGACTCCAGCTTTTCAACTTGAAAATATGGCTGTTTCGTTGTATGATATTTCAAAATGAACACGGTCACATATAGGAATTTATGGAGGAACAAATATTATGATTTCGGAAAGCAAATATCCAATATTAGAGTTTGATGATAACAAAACTGCAAAATTAAATCCATCATCTTTTGTAGACCAATTGTTTGAAACAGACAAATTAATTATTACTTTTTTTCCCGAGGTTATGGATAAATTAGTAGACGAAGGCAAGATTATGCCTGAAAGAACGATTGGTGGTGAGAACCCTGTTTTAATATATCGCTTTTTAGACGATGACATTCTGATTACATTGGGTCAGGTAGGATGTCCAGCTTGTGCAGGAAATTTGGATCTATTTAATGCTATGGGTATTACCAAGGTTATGTTCTGTGGCGGCGGTGGAGTTCTCGACAAAAACATCCAAGTGGGTCAGATACTTGTTGTGGACGGAGCAATCAGGGATGAGGGTTTTTCATACCATTACATAGAACCTTCAAAATATATCTTTACAAATCCAGAAACCACTGAAAAAATCACAAAGTATTTAGAAAATAATTCTATTTCATACATTCGAGGATTGACTTGGACAACAGATGCAATATTCAGAGAAACTGCTGACAAAATAGCACGGCGAAAAGAAGAAGGTGCGAAGATTGTGGAAATGGAGCAGGCAGGGTGTATTGCCGTTTCACAATTCAGAGGTTTTGAATATGGAGCGTTGATATATGGCGGAGATGATGTTTCGCAGGACGAATGGAGCAATAGGGAATGGCGCAGCCGAGAAGGAATTCGCTATGACCTTGTGACGCTTTGTAAAAAGCTTGTTGGAATATTATAGCATCATTTGGGCAAACCGTTGCCTGCCACCTTATCCAAGAGCCTTGCGGAAGTCCGCTTTGCCTCCCTTGTGGCATGTGCATACACATTCATTGTGGTACTTATGTCAATACCCAGCGTTTCAAGACAACCGTCTGGTCTTAAACATAAAAAGAAATTTCGTTGTAGTCCACCGGAATGTCCTTCGTATTCTCCAAGCTGTAGATGCAAAAGAAATTGTCAGGTAGATTCATAGAAATTTCATGGGCAGGGAATTGGGAAAAAATGGTTGATTCAGCAATAAAAGCTTTGGTGGCAGAGGATTGATTTAATTTAACATGGAGGCTGTATATGGAAGTAACATTATTAAGGGCAGATCTTGGCAACGCAAAAGAACTACATGCTATGCAGGTTGAAGCTTTCAAAGAATTATTGGAAAAATATCAGGATTACGATACAAATCCAGGAAACGAGAACGTGGAAAAAGTAGAAACACGCTTGAAACAGGACTTTACATTTTACTATTTTATCTGTATCGGGCAGCAAAAAGCAGGAGCTATCCGTATTATTGACAAAAAGGAAAACGGAAAAAACAAAAGAATTTCCCCAATATTTATATTGCCGGATTTTCAAGGGAAAGGCATTGCACAGAAAGCAATCCGGCTGTGTGAAGAAATACATGGAGACGATAATTGGGAGCTGGACACAATTTTGCAGGAATCTAAAAATTGTCATCTTTATGAAAAAATGGGGTATCGCCAAACAGGTAAAACAAAGGTCGTTAACGAAAGACTTACATTAACATTTTATGAAAAGAGGGAGGCAGACATAACATGAATGTAATCATACTTGGCTCCGGAGGCTGTGTCAGCACACCAAGAGCATGTTGTAACTGTCGTGTATGTACACAAGCGCGGCAGAAAGGATTTCCTTATGCAAGAACGGGGTGCAGTCTGTTTGTTGAAGATGTGAATTTATTGATTGATACGCCGGAAGATATCAATGCTTCTTTGAACAATTCCGACATAAAGAAAGTAGAACATATTTTATACAGCCATTGCGATCCCGATCATACAATGGGAATGCGCGTAATTGAACAATTGAAAATGGACTGGCTTGCCAGTTCTCTGGGGAAAAAAACAGATAATCCGATAGAAGTTGCTTCTTTGCCTGCCATTCTCGCAGATATTAAAAAGCAGGGTACAAAGTATGGCTCAGCCATTGAATACTATGAGGCAAGCGGTCTTATATATACAAAAGAAATTCGTACTTTCAAAAAAGGTGATATTGTGATTGAGTTGGTTCCTGTAGATGAACAGGAACACGTGGCAATATTTATTGTTTCTTCTAACAATAAAAAGATAATTTATGCCCCATGTGATGTAAAGCCGTTTCCAAAGTCAGAGAAATTTCAGGATG
>CAJTQG010000034.1:0-28710 GCA_910578605.1 uncultured Lachnospiraceae bacterium
AGAATATAAAGGTGACAAAATGCAACAAAATAACCGAAAAACAAGCTTATAAATTGAAAAGTATTGTTGACATTAAATAACATATGGAGTAAAATAGATGAAGATTTATGGTAGGACATAAATGTTATAATTAAATTAATTTATTGTAAAGGGAGGAATTTTCCAATGAAAAAGAAACTTTTAGCAGTAGCTTTGACGGCGACGATGATGCTCTCCAGTGTAATGTCAGTGTTTGCTGTAGACGCAAAGGACACCATCTCTGGTGACCTGACAGTAACTACTTTCTTTAATGAGAAGACAGATGCAGTTGAATTAAAGTCTGGAGACAGCTATACTTTTAAATTTAAAGATAAGTGTGGCGGAACAAATAATTATGAGAACTATGTAATGGCTATTACAGGAGCGATTGGTGATGAATACACAGGAGCAGACCAGGAAGTACTTATTCTTCGTGCGGACTCTTGGGGCTGGGGCGGAAAAATGTCTGACTTTGCAGCGCCGGACGCAGCAGCAGGAAACAAATTAGTATTCGAGAATAGCATAGGTGAAGATTGGGCAACATGGCTTGCAGCAGCACAGGCAGGATTTGATTGTGAAGTTACCATTGCAAGAGATGGCAATTCTTTAAAATATGATGCTAAGACTGGTGATCACACTATCAGCTGTACAGCAACTTCAGGAATAGATCTTCCAGAGAGCTGCTATGTATTCTTTACTGGTGAGAACTGTACACTGACTGGTATCACAACAACGAAAGGTCAGGCAGAATCTATTAAACCAGCAGAGACAACAGAGGCACCTTCTACTACATCAGAAGACCAGAAAATGAAGCCATCCGTTGCTGATAAGGGCGACAACCAGTTTGTTGTGTCAACTGCAGCAGAAGAGGAAGAAGGAAACAGCAACACAGTTATCTTTATCGCTATAGCTGTTGTAGCAGTAGTAGTGATTGCTGGCGTTGTAGTAGTAGTGACAAAGAAGAAAAAATAATATAATTATATCGTTTACTTTTTTGAGAACAATGCGCAAATATAAAATAAGAGCGGAACACCGCTCTTATTTTTGTGAAAATAGACTAAAAAAGATAGCAATTCACAAAGATATTGACTAAAAATCAAGGGATAAGCAGATTGGTAATTGTTGAAATTGTACAATAAATGATGGGGTATTGCTTGACTTTTTATGTAATCATGTATATAATATTTGACATAGTATGTATGTGCTGAAAACTCGGTTATTTTTCAAAAACCATCAATGCGAGGGGTTTTGGCATATAAATAATAAACAAAAGGAGGCAAAAATATGAAACGTCGTGGCCTTACACGTTTTGTGGCATTAGCAACAGCGGTATCATTGCTGGGAAGTACTTTCAGTGTTTCGGCAACTACAGCCGACAACAAGGATAACAGTGCTCTGACGACAACTAATCAGACTGCTGGGGCAGGTACAACAGCTAATGGTTCTGCAAGCAATGCCACAGATAACAAAACTACCACACAATCATCAGATGACGGATATGTAAATGAGCTTACTGAGAGAAATTATACAAAAATGAGTAAGAAATATACAGCTCCGAAGTATACTGGTGAGGATAAGTATTTTCCTGCAAAGGATGCTTGGGTTAGTACATCTGAAGGTGTACTTACAGGTGAGATTAATGGTTATGAGAAGGCAGATCAGGTTGTGGATTTGACTATTAACCAAAATGCAGATTTTGTAATCAAGGTAGAACAGGACGGAGTGTACGATGTATATGTTGATTATTTGACATATGATGCTGGTACCATTCTTCCTGTTGAAATGTCAATGAAGTTAAATGGTGAAACTCCATTTTATGAAGCAAAGAGATTATTGTTTGAATGTTTATGGAAGGACAGTAAACCGTCTTTTGACAGATATGACAATGAAATCGTATCTATCCCTGATAAACAGATTGTTTGGCAGGAAAAAGCAATTATGGATGCCAGCTATCGCTATTCAACCCCACTCGCATTGGAATTGAAGGCAGGAGATAATAAGATTTCTCTTGGAGTGTTAGAAGGTTCTGTTAGAATTGGTGGATTCACTCTTAAAAAACAGCAGACAGTAGAAACCTACAAGACAGGAAACAAAGCAGAAGGCGATGCAATGATTGAACTGGAGGCAGAGAGACCATTTCTTCGTAATGATTCCTCTATTCGTCCTACCTGTGAGTTTGACTGTGATTTATCCCCATATAATGTAAAGAAAAAAGAACTGAATATGGTGGATGGAGATTCTTATAAGGAAGCCGGACAGTCTCTTATTTATGAAGTGAAGGTAGACAAAGCAGGCTATTATTATCTGGGATACAATTATCGCCAGGCGGATAAAGTGGATTTTCCAGTGTTTGTAGATGTGAAGGTAGACGGTGTCATTCCAAATGATCAAATGCAATCTTATCCATTTGACTATGTTAAGAAATTTACCAACATGACTATGGAGACAAGGGACGGCAGCGAGAAGCTTGCGGTTTATTTGGAAGCAGGTACACATGAACTTACATTGACTATCTCTAATGACAACATTAGAACTGCATTAGAGACAGTGGATGAGATAATGAGTGGAGTGAACGATCTTGCACTGGAAATTACAAAGGTAGCAGGTACCAGCAAGGATAAGTACAGAAGCATTACCTTGACGGATTACATTCCGGATGTAGTGGAGAGAATGAACGGATGGGCAGACCGTTTGGATGCTATGTATGATGAGCTAAGCTCCTACTCAGATGCAAAGGAATGCGGTACACTTGCTTCTATTAAAATTGCAGTGACACAGATTCGGGATTTGGCATCTGAACCAAATAAAATTCCTTACAGAATTACAGAGCTTGCACAAAGCACCAGTTCTGCCAACCAGTATCTTGCCAATTTTATTACAGAGATTAACAACAATAAAATGGCATTAGACCGTGTCTATGTATATCAGGATCAGAAGGAGCTTCCTAAGAAATCCAATATCTTTAAAAAGATGTGGGAAGCTATCAAGAGATTTTTCGCTTCCTTTGGTGCACAATCTTATTCTGTTGATAATGTAGATAAAAAGAAGCTGCAGGTTTGGGTTGCACGTTCTAGACAGTACCTAGAGATTATCCAGAAGATGATTGATGAAGATTTTACACCGAAGACGGGTATTGAAGTAGAGCTTTGTATTATGCCGGATCCTCAGAAATTGATTTTGTCCAACATGACAGGGGATGAACCGGATGTGGCACAGGCTATCGACTATGCGATGCCTTTTGAGTTGGCGATTCGTGGAGCGTTGAAGGATTTGACAGAATATCCTGACTATGCGGATACATTAGGCTTAACAGCTCCGGGACTGCTGGTTCCAAGTACGATATCAGAAGTGGACAGTGACGGTAAAATTGACAATTCCATTTATTCCATGCCGGAGACATTCTATTTCTGGCTTCTGTATTACAGAACAGATATTATGGAAAAATTGAACCTGGAAATTCCACAGACTTTGGAAGATGTGAAAAATATTATTCCGGCATTGAAGAACAGAGGACTTGATTTCTATTATCCTACTGCCGGTACGGTTGGTGTTCGTTCCTTTGCTATGACCATGCCGATTCTTTATCAACATGGCGCATCTCTTTACGGTGATACATGTGGAGACACTACATTAGGTGAACAGAATGCAGTGGACGGATTTACAGCACTGACAGATTTGTTTACTATTTACAACATTGCAAAGGATACCCCAAGCTTTTATCAGCATTTTAGAAATGGTGATATGCCAATTGGTGTTGCAGATTACTTTATGTATAACCAGTTGACCAATGCAGCTCCTGAAATTGAAAATTCATGGAGTGTGGCTTTAGTACCTGGTGTTGCAGATGAGACCGGAGAAATTCAGAGACAGACATCGGGAGGTGCACAAAGTACCGTTATCTTTAAGAAGGATGATGACGCTACAGTAACCTTGAAGGATGGTTCTACCATGAAGCGTGAGGACGCAGCGTGGGAGTACTTGAAGTGGTATATGTCCACTGATGTTCAGGTTGAATTTGGTACTACACTGCAGACAACATACGGCAAAGAATTTATCTGGAACTCTGCTAATATAGAAGCAATGAAAGAGCTTCCATGGGATACAAAAAATAAAGCAACTATTCTGGAACAGATGACATGGATTACAGAATCACCTCGTTTGCCAGGCACATATATGTTAGAGCGTGAGGTAAGTAATGCTTATGTAAATGTAGTAGTGGCAGGTGACGGTGTAAGAACGTCGCTGGATGCAGCAATTAAGCGAATGAACAGAGAGACAGATCGTAAGCTGGATGAGTTTGGCTATACAGAGGAGACAGGACGTTATCTGAGAACTCCAAATGTTGATATGGTAAAGGAAATATTAGGAAAATAAAAGGAGGAAGAATGAAATATGAAAACTAAAGCAAGAACCCCTTATTTATTCCTGCTTCCATATTTAGCATTGTTCTTAGTATTTATCATTTTACCAATGCTTGTGGCAATTGGATTGTCCTTCACGGATTTCAACACAATCCAGATGCCGAATTTAGCAGGATTTAAAAATTACATTAACTTGATTACACAGGATTCTATATTCATGCAGTATGTATTGCCAAATACAATAACTTATGCACTGATTGTAGGACCTGGTGGTTACATTTTGGCATTTTTGGTAGCATGGGCATTAGCACAGCTTACTAGAATTCCAAGAATCGTGTTGACATTGATTATGTATTCACCATCTATTACAGGTTTGCTTGCCATGCAGGTATTGTGGAGAATCATTTTCAGTGGTGACCGTACTGGTTATCTGAATTCATATTTGATTAAGTTTGGAATTATTACAGAACCAATCTTATGGCTGACAGATGCCAGATACTTATTGACCATTATGATTATAGTAGGATTGTGGTCTAGTATGGGTTCCGGATTCCTTGCCATGTTGGCAGGTTTGCTGAATGCGGACGAGGAGCTCTATGAGGCAGGAGCCATTGATGGTGTGAAAAATCGTTTCCAGCAGATGATTTACATCACTATTCCTACAATGAAGCCTCAGATGTTGTTTGGTGCCGTTATGGCCATTGTTGGATGCTTTAATAATGGTATGATTGGTGTGCAGTTATCTGGCTCCAACCCTACACCAGGCTACGCAGGACAGTTGATGGTTAACCATATTGATGACTATGGATTTATACGATATGAGATGGGATATGCGGCGGCAGTTTCCGTTGCCTTGCTTGCAGTAATTTTCTTCTTCTCTATTGTTGCAACAAAATTATTTACAGAAAAGGATTGAGAAAGGAGAGTAGAAAATGGCCTATAAAGGAAATAACATTAACCCACAAAGATTCGATCGTGGACAGATTAAGCTATATGTAATATTGGCTCCATTGATTATTTTTATGCTTTTGCCTATTATTTATATTTTCTGTCACGCATTTAAACCTATGGATGAACTTTTTGCTTTCCCACCTCGTTTCTTTGTACAAAGACCAACACTTTCAAATTTTGCAAACTTGTCTAAGACTGCAAGAAATGCTGGTATTCCTATGAGTAAGTATGTGTTTAACAGTATTATTGTGACATTGGCAGTTGTAATTGGCGGTGTTATCATCTCAACAATGGCAGCATTTGCTTTGTCAAAGATGAAATTCAAATTAAAGGGAGCAATCTTCCAGATGAACCAGGCAGCGTTGATGTTTGTACCAACAGCCGTTATGATTCCTCGTTTTATGATTATCACAGGAATTCATGTAAACAATACCTATTGGGCACATATTTTGCCTTTGCTGGCAATGCCTGTCAGTTTGTTCTTGATAAAACAGTTTATTGATGGGGTGCCGGATGCACTGATAGAAGCAGCACAGATGGATGGTGCGAATACCCTATGGATTTATACAAAAGTAGTAATTCCTCTAATCAAGCCTGCTATTGCAACAGGTGTTATCCTTTCCTTTCAGCAGGTATGGCAGTATGTGGAAAGTTCAAATTACTATGTAAATACTGACGGTATGAAAACATTGGCTTTTTATATGACTTCTCTGGTAAATGTCAACAACGTAGTGGCAGGTCAGGGTATTTCCGCAGCAGCCGGTTTAATCATGTTTGTACCAAACTTAATTTTGTTCATTATTCTTCAGAAAGACGTTATGAACACAATGGCTCATTCAGGTATTAAATAAGAAAAGAGAGAAAATATTAAAGGAGGTAAACATGAGAAAGTTATCAAAAATCATCACATTTGGTGTTGCTTTTTGTATGACGGCGATGGCAGTTATTCAGCCGATAACGGCATTGGCGGATGTGCCATACAGAACCTATACACAAAATGGTTACGGTGAGATGGTAGAAACCCAAACGGCCTATATTCCTCAGGAAACTTTTATTCGCATTGAAAGTGACCAGGAAGGTGCGGTTACTCAGCTTGTAACACCAAGTGATTTAAAAATTTTAAAAGGAGAAACAGATGCAGATACCTATATGTATATTGCGGATACAGGAAATTCTAGAATTGTTGTATCAGATTTAAAGGGCAATATGGTTCGGGAGATTGGTAAAGGCATCTTAAAGAAACCCAATGGAATTTTTGTAAAGGAGGATGGAACTCTCTATGTAGCAGATTCCGATTTGGCGCAGGTTGTAGTGTTTGATGTGAACGGAAACGTAATTGAGCAATACGGAAAGCCCAACAGTCCTCTCTACGGTGAAAATACAAAATTTGAACCATTGAAAATTGCAGTGAGCGGTGATACAATGTATATCACCTCCTCCGGCAACACAAATGGTGTAATTCAGTTGACGCCTCAGGACGGGGGAACATTCCTTGGATATTTCGGTACAAATATGACAAGTGTTACAGTACTGCAGAAATTTCAGGAATTGATTTTCAGTGATGATACAAAGTCAAGATTGACTGGTAAATTGCCGGCATCTGTGTCTAATCTTTGTATTGATGCAAAAGGTTTGATTTACACATTGACAACAGGTGGTACGGATTTTGAGAAGTTAAAGAAATTAGATATTTCTGGTTCTAACTTGATTCAGGTAGCGATTCCGCCATGGAATGGTGCAGCAGTGTGTACAGGAAATTATGAAAATATTTATGTAGCATCTTCCGACGGTTACATTTATGAGTACAACAAAGAAGGTTCTTTGCTGTTTATGTACGGAGGTAAAGACGATAAAACTTATCGTGTAGGATTGTTTGATACCGTATCTGCCATTGCAGTAGATCAGAATGACAGAATTTATGTATTGGATACAGCAGCCGGTGAGATTCAAGTTTTTGAGCAGACAGAGTTTACAGATTTAGTACATCAGTCTCTTGTACTGTATCAGAAGGGTGCTTACACACAAAGTAAAGAGCCTTTGACAGAAGTTATCCGAATGAATGGATTGTTTGACTACGCTAACCAGGCTATGGGTCAGGCATTGTACCAGGAGGAAGACTATAAAGAGGCCATGCGTTATTTCCGTCTGGCTAAAGATAAGCCAGGATATTCGGATGCATTCTGGGAAGTTCGTAATGAATGGCTCACAGGTAATTTGGTTACAGCGTTCCTTATCATTCTTGCAATTGTGATTGTTGTAAAAATGATTAAATGGGTTGACAGGCAGACAGATGTTTTTGCCGGTGTTCATAAGATAACAGGTAAAGTGACTGGTAAGCTTTTGTATAGGCAGCTTACATATGGATTTACTTATATGAAGCATCCTGTGGACGGTGCATATGATGTAAAACGCAAAAATATGTGTTCCTATGGGGCGTCAGCAATGATTATCTTATTGTTGATTATATTTAACATTGTCAACAAATACTTCTGTGGATTCTATGTAAAGACTCAGAGGGATGGAAGATATGATATTGCAACAGATGTGGTGTCTGTGTTGTTTGTGTTGTTATTCTTAACAGCATGTACTTATTTAATATGTACAATCAACGAAGGTGAAGGAAGATTCAAAGAAATATTGTGTGGATATATCTATTCCTTAACCCCGTATATGATTATCCTTCCTATTATTTACTTGGTAGGATTGGTAGTTACAGCAAATGAGATTTTTATTATTGAATTTGCAAATGTTATTATGTTTACATGGATAGCTATTTTGATTTTCCTCACCATTAAGGAAATTAATAACTATTCAGTCAAGGAAACCTTTAAAGTTATCGGTCTTACCATATTTGCAGCATTTATCTTTGCATTGATCGCATTTGTAGTATATGTACTTGCTGCACAGGTAATCGATTTCATTAAATCATTATATGGAGAGGTGGTGTACAGAATTGGCAAGAGTTAATAAAAAGGGCAAAAAGATTTTATGTTTAACAATGGTTTGTCTTATGCTGACACCGATGATATCTTTTGCGACAGCAACTACAGGAACAGGAGATAATGCCACAACAAACAATAATGAAACGGTAGCTGGGGATGATACTACACAAAATAATCAACCGGTGACAGACCCGGCGGTGGTAGAGAAACCAAAGAGACCTTTGGCAGAATGTAAGGCAGAGGCTTTGGCAGAGGCAAAGGTTACGAATGCTGCAGAATTGGAAGGCTATGAGTTGGTTGGCACTAATTCTACACATGAGTTGTATTTGAACAAAGACTCCTTGGCAATTATTGTCCGTGACAGTAAGACAGGCGCTATAATGGAATCTGTTGTATCTGACAAGAAGTTAGCTTCTCTGGCAGAGGGCGGAAGTATTACCAGTGAGGAATATAAAGAAAGAGTAGTTTCATCTGTATTTTTATCTTTAATTGAAAAAACTTCAACCGGTGATAATGCGGGAAGACTTGTTGGTAAGAACGGTATGAAGAGTACCGTGAATGTAAGCAATAATGGTTTTGAAGCAGATGTTTCATTTGACAACTATGGTATTTCCCTAAAGCTAAAGGTGTCTATTGATGATAAAGGTATAGTAGTAGAGATTCCTAAGGATAGCGTGAAAGAAGATAAGAGTGACCAGTTTGTAATTAACGAGTTGTTTGTATATCCCTTCTTAGGTTATACAGAACTGAATTACAGAGAAGGTTATATGATTGTGCCGGATGGAACAGGAGCTATTATCAACTTAAATGATAATGAAGGAAAATATGCTGCTCCATACAGCCAGAGAATCTATGGCGGTGATGTTGCGGTTGACACTGCAGGTTCTATCACTTATTATAATGATTCTATGAACACTATGAAAAGTGCAGAAAATGTAGTTATGCCAATTTGGGGTATGGTACATACAGATACTCAGATGGCGGTTCTCGGTGTCATTGAAGACGGAGAATATAATGCAACTATTCAGGCATATCCAAATGCAGTAACAGATTTGAACTGGATTACAGCAAAATATTTATATAGAGCAGTAATCGGTGAGCCTCTTGATAAGAGTACAAGCGGAGAAGCAGTGGCTACTGTCAATACAGCACAGAGTACATTAAATACTGGAGACATAAAGCTTCGCTATATCTTTACAAGTGGTGATGAGGCAGATTATGCTGGTCTGGCTGTCAAATATCGTCAGTTGTTGACAGACGAGGGAATTTTGGAAAAAACACAAAATGATTTTAAGGTGCGTTTGGATTTCCTCGGCACAGACAAAGAAAACTTCTTGGTATTTAAAAGAAGTGTTACTATGACAACAGTAGAAAATATCCGTGATATTATCGGGGAATTACAGGATGAGAATGTAAGCAACATTTTAGCTATTTACAATGGCTGGCAAAAGGGTGGGGTTTATAATCTGCCAATTAGTGAATATAAGGTGGATGGTTCTATCGGCGGCAAATCTGAGCTGAACAAATTGGTAAAGGACATGAATGCCAATGACAATGTAGACTTCTATCTGAATTCAGATGTACAGACATTAAATCCTTCCACTACGGATTCTACTTTTGATTCCATTAAAAAGGTGGATAAAACAACATATGAGTCAGTTGACAGAGGTAATGTAGTTTATCAGAAATTCCGTCTGACCTTCCCATACAAATCTGCGGAATATTTGAAGAATTTGTCTGAGGATTACAAGGATAGCGGTATTACGAATATGGCAATCAGTGGAATTACATCTAAGTTGTTTGCATATAGTCAGAAGGGACAGGAGTATTCCAGAGAAGTGTCAAAGACCTCTTATGTGGAGGCAATTGAAAAATTAAGCAGCGACAATTTTAAAATTGCATTAAATGACCCGTTTGCTTATATGTGGAAGTATACAGATGCTTATCTTGATACGCCCCTTAGCACTTCTAACTACTTGTTCTGTGACAGAGATGTTCCATTTTTAGCAATTGTGTTAAAGGGAAGTATTCCAATGTATTCAGAGTATGTAAACTTTGAGGCAAACAAAACAGAATTTTTCCTGAAGTTAGTGGAGGCAGGCGTAGCGCCATCCTTCTATCTCACACATAGAAGCCCAAGTTATTTGCAGAATACTAATTCAAGTTGGGTTTATACATCAGAGTATGCAACCTACAAGGATATGATAGTCAAATATTACACAAGGCTGAAGGAGTTAAGTGATCAAATTGGCGATTCTTATATTGTGGATCATGAGACAACACCGGAGGGCGTAAATATTACAACCTATGAAAATGGATTGAAAGTGTATGTAAATTACTCTAAAGAGGATATTACAGTGAATGGCTTAACTATCCAGGGACAGAGCTATAAGGTAGGTGAAGCATAATGATGGAAAAAGAAAATATGAAAAAAGAGAACATGGAAGAGGCAAATGTTTCCCCACAAAATTCACAGGAAACTGCTGAAGCTGCTAGTGAGGAGACAACTGCCACAGAAGTTTTGCAAGAACAACCTGCCGAGGCAAAGAAGGATAATGAGAATCCATCGGGAAAGAAGAAAAAGAAGAAAAAGCAAAATATGACAGTAGAGCAGGTGTTAGCAGCTGGAAATGTGCTGGAAAAGGATGCTCTAGGAAATGATGTTGTAAAGATTCATGTAAAACAGAAGAGTAAATTAAAGCGCCGTGAAGCAAGAATGGGATATTTTTTCTGCTTCCCATGGATTGTAGGTGCATGTACATTATTGTTATATCCGTTAGTGCGTTCCTTCTGGTTTATGCTATGTGATGTTAGGACAACTGCATTTGGATTGACAGAGACATTTGTAGGAGCAGGTAATTTTCAGAAGGTTATGAATCAGGAGACTACATTTATTACGGATTTAGGTGCATTTGCCACTCGAATGGTAGTGTCGGTGCCGGTTATCGTAGTGTTTGCTCTGTTAATGGCAATGCTTTTGAACTTAAATTTACGGGGAAAAGGTATTTTCAGAACAATTTATTTTCTGCCGGTTATTGTAGTTAGCGGACCGGTTATGGGAATGTTGAATGGTGAGGGCGCTGGCGCCATCTCAGCTATTGATACGACAAGTATTACTAATACAGTAAATTCCATGCTGCCAGGGTTCTTATCCAGTGGAATTTTATGGGCATTAAACAGTATAGTTATGATTTTGTGGTATGCAGGTGTACAGATTTTGATTTTCCTTGCAGCAATTCAAAAGATTGATACATCTTTGTATGAAGCGGCAAAGATTGATGGTGGTTCTGGCTGGGAATGCTTTTGGAAGATTACATTGCCGACAATTAAGCCAATGATTTTGTTAAATGCATTGTATACCTTAATCTTCTTATCTGGAGATACTAACAGTAATATTATTATTGTAACGATTAAAAATGTAATGTTTGAGGCACGTAAGGGTTATGGTTACGCAACAGCGATGGCGTGGATGTATTCCGCTATTGTATTGATTATGGTAGGTATTATAGCTCTGTTGTTTGCCCCAAGAAAAGATGCTTACATCAAACAGATGAAGAAGCAGAAGCGTTTTGAGAAGCAGACAAGAAAGAACTTAAAGAAATCTCAGAAACGTATGGCTAGAAATAATGCAAAATTTGCTAAGCATGTAGAGAAACAGCAGAAAGCAATAGCAGCCGGCAAGAAAGTGAAAGGAGGCAGAGATTAATGGCAGAAAAAGCAATAAAAGTAAAGCAGAAAAAACAAAAAACTCCTTTCACAATTGGTAAGCTGAGAAAATTTATGTTAGGCACCAAGGATGATATGGGTTTTCTAAAGAAATTATTTACTTATATTATTTTGGTATGTGTAGGATTTATATTTCTCTATCCAATCTTTAGAATGATAAGTACCAGTTTTATGGATTTATCTGATTTGTTGGATTCTTCCATTCAATGGCTGCCTACAAAGATGCGCTGGTCAAACTATAAAAGTGCAATCAGTGCTATGAACTATAAAAAATCTTTGATTGACAGTATTATTGTAGCAGGAATTCCTACTGTATGTCAGGTAGTAGTATCTGCCTTAGTGGGATATGGTTTGGCAAGATTTGACTTTTTTGGCAAAAAAGCAGTATTTGGATTGATTATCTTTTCCTTCGTGCTGCCGCCGCAGATTTTAGTAATGCCTACTTATGTTATGTATATGGATTTAGGCTGGATTGGTACATTGACATCCTATATTATTCCTTCCATTTTAGGTCAAGGATTAAAAAGTCAGATTTTTATTTTGATTTGCTGGTCATTCTTTAAACAGGTACCGCAATCCTTGATAGAGGCAGCCTCCATTGATGGTGCAGGATATATGAAGTCCTTCTTTAAGGTAGCGCTGCCGTCAGCAGCAGGTGGATTGCTTGTAGTATTCCTGTTCTCATTTGTATGGTACTGGAATGAATCCTATTTGACACAGCTGTACATTTATGGAAGTAACGCAGCACAATCTACATTCAACACAATTGTATGTAACTTGGATAAATTTGAAAACAGCTATGCCAGCTATGCGGCTACATCTGGTGCTAGTGGCGGAACAGCAGCGCCATCTATCAATGACTCCATTCGTATGGCGGCAACAATGTTATCTATATTGCCATTGCTGTTAATGTATTTTGTACTACAGAGACAGTTCGTTGAAAGTATTGACAGAACCGGTATCACTGGGGAATAATCTTTATCTCTGTAAGGTATTGGCTTGAGAGTCAAATTATGAGATTCTTGAGCTTTTACCGACAGGATAAAAGATTCCATATAAACATAAAAAAAGGGAAAAAATAAAAAGGAGGAATTTTAATGACTAAAAAGATGAAAAGAGTTATTTGCTTGCTTCTTGTCGTTGTTCTGTCTACAAGTATGCTGACAGGATGTAAGAAAGGAAAAAAAGAAGTAACAAAGGTTGATGGTCTTGTGCCTTTGACAGAAGACAATATTGAAATCTCTTATGCATTCTGGGAAGATAAGCCAATTGTTGACAAATTGGTAGAAGCTTGGAATGAAGTACATCCCAATATTAAAATCAATGTAATGGGATATGATTCTGCTGTAGGATTTAATGATGAATTATTAAACCTTTCTGCAGCAATGAATTTACCAGATGTATTTTGGATTTTAAATGAGTGTGACTTTGCAATTGAGAATGGTATGTTATATGATATGACACCATTGTGGGAAAATGATCCGGATGCCAAAAATGTTTTGCCATCTATCAATGATTTCAAAATCGGATATTTTGGTACGGATTTCAAATGGACAACACCAGTTAAGTATTTCCCATCAGCAGCATTCGTAAATAAGGCTCTCTATGAGAGAATTAACGAAGACATGCCAAAGAAGGACTGGACTTGGGCTGAATACGAGGAAGAAGTTTCCAGCATGACTCGTCCAGATCCATCAGATACTAAGAAAATGATTTATGGTTTCCACTGTAATACAGCTAACTATCCTGTAACATGGTATCCTCTTGCAGCAGACGACAATTGTATCGGTGAGTTTGGTTGGGATGGTAAAGAGTTCCACTTAAACAACTGGGCAAAAGGCTTGAATACACAGGCGAACTGGAGAAAATCCGGATACATGGCTCCTGAGACTATTGAGGAGTGTGAAGCTATGTATGGTGAGGCTTCCTGGGCACAGGATATTGGTTACGTTGCAATTCAGCCAGATTACTGGTGGGTATGGGAAAGATTCTGGATTAAAGATCAGTGGCTTAATAACAATGTAATCTGGGTTCCATATGTAATGCCTCATGAAGAAGGTGTTAAGAGCGAAACCATTATCAGTACAATTGACTTTGGTGGAATCAGTGCAGCTACCAAATATCCTCGTGAAGCATATGAAGTATTAAAATATATGACATGGGGTGTAGAAGGATGGAAAGTGAAATTGGAAGAGTATCCAAATACATTAGCATTAGATGGTGAAAATCCAATGGAGAAAAATAACTTCCCAATCTGTATGGATGATGAAATCTGGGCAGGCTTCCGTGCATGGCATCCAGGTTCTGATGATAAGTATGGCCGTGGAGAGTACTTCGACTACTACTTTGAACATATCAAACATCCTGTACCATTAGCTGCATGTCAGATTCCTGGCTTTGGTACATTTATCAGTGTAAACTATGCTGGAGTAGAAGCTAAGGTTCAAGAAGAAGGCGTAGATGCTAACGACTTTGTAGCAGAATTAGAGAAACAAGCTAATCAGTGCAATCAGGAAAGATTGGACGAATTAAATCAAAAATTTGTAACAAACTAAAACTAGAATATTTTATTTAATCCCTTCCAGCGGCTTTAAGGCCGCTGGTTTTTTTGTCAAAGCTGCCATTTGCCTGGAGAATCTTTATAAGAAATCAATTAATAAAAATTCCTATATAAAAATGAATATCCTATCAAATTTTTTGCGTCTTTGCACAAAAAAATAGGTTGTAAAAAATCTTATATTGTGATATTATACAATTATAATAATATGGTTATAATGGTTAGTCATATTATCAGTAAAAAAGGGAAGAAGGAGGTAAAAGATGATTAAAGCAAAGAAATTAATTTGCTTAGGTTTAACTGTTGTTATGACAGCTAGTCTGTTGACAGGATGTGGAAAGAAGTCGGAAGGCAGAGTTTCTACTACTGGTTTTGTAGATGTGGACACTGAGACAGAGATGACACTCAGTTATTGCTACTGGCAGGACAGAAAGATTGTTTCAGAATTGATTAATGATTTTCAGGAAAAGTATCCAAACATTAAAGTGGAGGATTTAGGACAAGATTCCACAGACGGATACAATGAAAATTTAACAAACCTTTCAGCTGCCATGAATTTGCCGGATGTATTTTGGTTGTTAGGCGAGTGTGATTTCGCTATCGAGAATGGTATGTTGTACGATATGTCTCCAATGTGGGAAGCAGATGAGGATACAAAGAATGTGTTGTCCACAGTTAATAGCTTAAAGCTTGGCTATTTTGGAACGGAAGCAAAATGGACAACTCCGGTAAAATATTTCCCAGATACAATATTTGCAAATAAAGCACTGTTTGAATCTACCAATCATAAAATGCCAGAAAAGGATTGGACATGGGAGGATATGAAGAAATCCATAGAAGAAATGTGCTTCATTAACAATGATGGCAAGAGAATTTATGGATATAATGATTATCGTACAATTGTAACATGGTATCCAGTAGCAGCTGATGCAGATTGTGTTGGTGAGTTTGGATGGGACGGAACAGCTTTTGACTTTAAGTATTGGGCAGATGCTTTGAAGCAGCAGGCAGATTGGATTAAAGGTGAAGTGCATGCACCTACAGATACTGCTATTCTTGAAGAAATGTATGGTTCTTCAGAGTGGGTTGCTTCTCAAGGTGTAGTGGCATACCAGTTTGATTCTTGGTGGACATGGAATAACTTATTCTCCAGAGAAGAGTATACTTCAAAGAATGTAATTTATGTGCCTTATATTATTCCTCATACAGCAGAGAACCAGAAGAGCGAGAAATTTATTGCGACAATGGATTTCGGTGGAATCAGTGCAGCAACAAAACATCCTCGCGAAGCATATGAAGTATTGAAATTTATGACATGGGGTGCAGAAGGCTGGACAAAGAAGCTGGAGCATTTCAAAGAATTAGAGGAGCAGGCTAAGACTGATAAAACAATTGATGTAACAACATTGTGTAATAATTTGCCTCTGTGTAATGATGAAACAGTATGGAATACTTACAAGACAGAGTTCTTACCTTCTGAGGGTGATGAATTTGGACGTGGTGAGTGGTTCAGCTACTATTTGGATCACATTAAAGAGCCGATTCCATATGGTGGACAGCAGATACCTGGCTTTACATCGTTCTTGCAGGAAAATTATGATAAGTACAGTGAAGTTGGTGTGTATAGTTGGGTTGTAGATCAAGGCAATGATCCACATGATTTAGTTGATGAATTAACAAATGCAGCTAATCAGAAGAACAAAGAACGTCTTGATGAGATTAACCAAATGCTTATAACTAATTAAAAATTATAGATTCCCTTTCCCCCACAGGATCCGCCTGTGGGGGTTTTTATTTGTCGGAAAGTTCATCTGGTACAATAAAACTGCTATGTATATTCTTACAAGTGAAAGTCCTTGGAATTTCCTGTTTGGTCTATTGTTATTTTGAAATGAATGTGTTAAGATACACTTGGGTTATAGGGCATAATGTGAGTCGGAGTGTAGGATGACATTATGAAAAATAAATGATATAAATAATCAAATAATTAAACAGAATGGAGGATATATATGGCAATAAAAGAAATTGCACGCTATACATTGGGTGATATGACATTAGTATACCAGCTAGAAGATGAATTTGATACAGCAGGCTTTTATATGATACCTGCCAATATGAACGGTAGAGATAAAGAGGAAAAGTTTTATCGAATTAACTCTTTGGTACAATATAAACTTGCAGGAGATAAATATCCGAATTGTTATGGACATGGCTCCTCTATGAGAAACAGTGAATCCTCTAATTTGTTAGATTATCAATCTCAGGAGCAGTTGGAGGATGAGGAAAAGATTATAATCAATACATATTTAAAGGATAATAGGGGATATGAGGTTACTCATATGGTAACCTACTATAAAGGGGATTACAGTATTGAAATGAAAAATATCTTTAAAAATGCAACGAGAAAAAAGGTTACACTGGAGATGCTCTCCAGCTTTGAGATGGGAAATATTACACCATTTGTAAAGGGGGATGCCCCAGATACATTATTGATTCATCGCCTCAGGAGTAAATGGAGTCATGAGGGCAGGCTGCACACGGAAACAGTGGAGGATTTGCAGCTAGAGCCTTCTTGGTCTACGTGGGCAGTCAGCAGTGAAAGATTTGGACAGACGGGCTCTATGCCAGTTAAAAAGTTTTTTCCTTTTGTGGCAGTGGAGGACACTAAAAATCAAGTGTTGTGGGGAGCACAGATTGCCCATGAAGCTTCGTGGCAGATGGAGATTTATCGGCAAGATGACGCTTTGCATATAAGCGGAGGTCTGGCTGACAGAGAATTTGGCCATTGGATGAAGAATGTCAAGGGGGGAGAAAGCTTTGAGACACCAACCGCTATTGTCAGTACATGTCATGGTGGTGGCATAGACATGCTTTGTCAAAGATTGACTTTTGCAGGACAAAAATATATGAAGGACAAGCCGGAGGCGGAGCAGGAGTTACCTATTATATTTAATGAATATTGTACTACATGGGGTAATCCATCCCATGAAAATATAGCAAACACCATTAACGCGATAAAAGGAAAAGGATTTACATATTTTGTAATTGATTGCGGATGGTTTAAAGAACCAGGTATACCATGGGACATCAGTATGGGAGATTATAATATATCTAAGGATTTGTTTCCAGAAGGATTAGATAAGACGGTAGATTTGATAAAGGAAAATGGTATGAAGCCTGGTATCTGGTTTGAGATAGATAATGTGGGCAGTGCAGCAAAGGCATATGAAGAGCATCAGGAACATATGCTGAAGCGGGACGGACAGGTAATTACAACATACAGCAGAAGGTTTTGGGATATGAGAGATTCCTGGGTTCAGGAATATTTAACTGGAAAAGTAGTCAATACTTTAATGGACTATGGATTTGAGTATATGAAAATGGACTATAATGATACCATTGGGATTGGCTGTGATGGCGCTGAATCCCTTGGTGAAGGGCTTCGTCAAAATATGGATGCTTCAGTGAATTTTGTGAAAATGGTTTCACAGAAGGTTCCTGGCATCGTGTTAGAAAATTGTGCTTCGGGAGGGCATAAGTTGGAACCATTGATGATGAGCCTTACGTCTATGGCTTCTTTTTCGGATGCTCATGAGACAGAGGAAATTCCCATTATTGCTGCCAATCTTCATCGGGCAATTCTGCCCAGACAGAGTCAAATTTGGGCAGTTATTCGTAAAAAAGACAGTTTGAAAAGGATAGCCTATTCCATAGCTAACACATTTCTGGGAAGAATGTGTCTGTCAGGAGATGTGACAGAGTTAAGTGATGAACAGTGGGAAGTGATAGATGAAGGAATTGCCTTTTACAAGATGATAGCTCCGGTGATTCGGGATGGATACACCTATCGATTTGGAACCTTTATTACAAGTGAGAGACATCCTCAGGGCTGGCAGGGTATTGTTCGTGTAGGCACAAATAAAGAGGCATATGTGGTGATTCATTGTTTTTATGGAGAATTGCCAGAGTATATAGAAATTCCACTGCCGCAGGATTGTCCAAGAAAGGTAGTAGCAATCTACTCAGACAGCGAAATTGAAATTAAGATTAAGGATGGTGTGCTTTTATATAAGACATCTGAGGAGATGAAGGCGGCGGCTATTTACCTTCGCAGAAGGTAAAGGAGCAGACAGAAAGCTTTTATTAAAGAAATTTTTTCTATAAAGTGTTGTTTTGTTGCACTCTAGTGGCAAGACTAAAAGAGGGCACTTAAAATATGAAGAAAGGAAAAATGCACAATCACAGGAAAGAAGTGTGATTTGCAGGGATATAAACATGACAAAAATAGATATTATTTCAGGCTTTTTGGGAGCAGGGAAGACAACGTTGATTAAAAAGTTAATTGCACAAGGGCTGCAAGGAGAAAAGCTAGTATTAATTGAAAATGAGTTTGGAGAGATAGGCATTGATGGTGGTTTCTTGAAGGATGCAGGAATTGAGATTACAGAGATGAATTCAGGTTGTATTTGCTGTTCTTTGGTTGGGGATTTTGCTACAGCCTTAAAGGAAGTGATTGAAAAATATTCACCAGACCGTATTATTATTGAGCCATCAGGAGTGGGAAAATTATCTGATGTCATTCAGGCAGTGACAAATCTTAAAAATGCAGATATTACAGTAAACAGTACTACTGCTGTGGTGGATTGCATGAAAGCAAAAATGTACATGAAAAATTTTGGAGAGTTTTTTAACAATCAAATAGAAAGTGCCGGAACAATTATTTTGAGCCGGAGTCAAAAGGTTCCTCAAAAGTTGTTAGAGGAGTGTACAGAATTGATTCGTCAACATAATCAGAAGGCAAGTCTTATTACTACGCCCTGGGATGATATTGACGGAAACACAATTTTATCTGCTATGGAGCAGAGCAGTACGCTAGAACAGGAGTTGCTGAGTGAAGAGGAAGTATGCCCTGTTTGCGGGCACCATCACGAGCATGAGGAAGGACACGAGCATGAACAGGAGTGCGGCTGTGAGCACCATCATGAGCATGGGGAAGGACACGAGCATGAACAGGAGTGCGGCTGCGGGCACCATCACGAGCATGAACATCACCATCATCATGCGGACGAGGTATTCCATAGCTGGGGTGTAGAGACACCGAGAAAGTACACAAAAGAAGAGGTGGATTCGGCATTAAAGCTGTTGACAGACACAGAGGAATATGGTGGTATTTTAAGAGCGAAAGGTATGCTTCCTGGGGTTGATGGAACTTGGATTTATTTTGATTTAACACCAGGGGAGTATGAGATAAGAGAGGGAAATCCTGATTACACAGGACGCATATGTGTGATAGGAACCAAGCTTAAGGAAGATAAGCTGGAAGAATTATGGCTTAAGAAATAGAAAGATAAATGAAATATTTAAAAGAATGGAGAGAAGGATGTTTGGTAGAGAAATTCCGGTATATTTATTTACAGGCCTGTTAGAAAGCGGTAAGACAACCTTTATTCAAGATACACTGGGGGAGGAATATTTTAATACAGGAGAAAAAACCTTGCTTATTCTCTGTGAGGAGGGGATGGAGGAGTATGATGAGATTGAGATGAGGGATAAGAATGTGTTTATTGAGCTTGTGGAGGAGGAACAGCAGTTAACAGAAGATTTTTTTAAGAAATGTCAAAGTACCTACAAGCCAAAACGCATTTTGATTGAGTACAATGGCATGTGGAAGCTGGAAAAGGTGTTGGAGGATCAATATCCACAAAATTGGGTACTTACACAAGTGATTTCTTTTGTGGATGCCTCTACATTTAATATGTATTGGGGCAATATGCGCTCTATAATGATAGATCAGCTCTCTATGTCAGATATGATTATTTTAAATCGCTGTGATGAAAATACTAAGAGGAATGATTTTCGCAGAGCGATGAAATTATTTAATAAAAAGGCTCAGATTGGGTATGATTTTATAGAGGGATTTGATGGAAGCGCTATGGAGGAGCAGCTGCCTTTTGACTTGGAGGCGGATGTGATAGAAATTGATGATGATGACTATGGTATCTTCTATATGGATATTATGGAAAATACGAATAAATATGCAGAAAAGACGGTCAAATTTCATGGAATATTCTTTCGCCCAGATGGGTATGGACAGAATGTATTTGTGCCGGGACGTTTTGCCATGACTTGCTGTGCGGATGATATTTCCTATATGGGTATTCTCTGCAAATCTGAGGAAAATGTATCCTTTCGGGAGAGGGACTGGTTGGAGATTACTGCTAAAATACAATGTGAATATGTAAAAGAATATCAGGATATGGGACCGGTTTTGTATTTAAAAGAGGTAAAAGCTGCCCAAAAGCCGGAGGATGAGCTTGTATATTTTTAGAAGGTGGAGTGAAGAGGGATGAAATAGCCTTTTCACAGGTTGGGTTGTTTGTGCCGGCTTTGCCGGTATGTTTGAAAGGTTGAAGGAAATATATAAAGAAAGGATATTATGCACGCTGCCCTATCTTTCAATCTGTTTATTTAATATTTTATAGAGAACATAAAGTTGGTAGAATCTACTTTTTTGTTGAATGGGCAGTATCACAGGCAAGCTTGTGACATGCATAAGTGTATAAATGAAATTTGATGAGACAAAGTGTCCCCAATATGATTGCTTACAGGTAAAAAGGATAGATGAGGTAAGTGCTGACGGTTATTTGTTAAAACATAAGAAATC
This sequence comes from uncultured Lachnospiraceae bacterium, assembly GCA_910578605.1. Taxonomy (GTDB): domain Bacteria; phylum Bacillota; class Clostridia; order Lachnospirales; family Lachnospiraceae; genus MGBC111451. The sequence goes on from CAJTQG010000034.1 coordinate 21,220, forward strand.
AGGTGCAAAATTATTTTTGCTGTCCAACGATGACGACAATAAGGTTTTCACCATTGGATTTAGAACTCCTCCATCAGATGATACAGGAGTAGCTCACATTATTGAACATACACTGCTTTGTGGTTCGGAAAAGTTCCCCTTAAAAGATCCATTTTTGGAACTGGCGAAAGGTTCACTGAATACTTTTTTAAATGCCATGACTTATCCAGATAAAACGCTTTATCCAATAGCAAGTTATAATGACAAGGATTTTCAGAATTTGATGGATGTCTATATGGATGCAGTATTTCATCCTAATATATACAAGGAGGAGAAAATCTTTCGTCAGGAGGGCTGGCATTATCACATGGAGGATGTGAGGGATAATCTTACCTACAATGGTGTAGTTTACAACGAAATGAAGGGAGCCTTGTCCTCTCCCGAGGATGTTCTGGACAGGGAAATATTAAATGCGCTTTTTCCAGACAATTGCTATAGCTTTAAATCAGCTGGGGATCCTCAAAAAATTCCGGAGCTTACCTATGAGGAATTTTTGAATTTTCACAGAAAATATTATCATCCGTCCAACAGTTATATTTATTTATATGGCGATATGGACATGGAGGAGAAGTTAAATTGGCTGGATAAAGAGTATTTGTGCCGCTATGACAAGATAGAAGTGGACAGTGAAATTCGCATACAGAAACCTTTTGAAAAGCCTGTCAATATAAAAACAGAATATGCCATTCCTTCCGATGAGGAGGAGAAAAATAACACTTATTTGTCTTACAATGTAGTGGTTGGAGATGGGTTAGATGTAAAGCTGTACTATGCTATGCAGGTGCTAGAGTACGCTGTTTTAGGTATGGAGGGGGCGCCTCTTCGTCAGGCATTGTTGGATGAGGGAATAGGAACAGATGTAATAGGCGGATATGAGGACGGGATTTTGCAGCCGTTTTTCTCTGTGATTGTAAAGGAGTCAGAACAGGAAAAACAGGAGCAGTTTTTGCAGGTGATTCGTCAGGTCTGCGAGAAAATAGTCAAAGAAGGATTTGACAAAAATTCTCTGCGAGCTGGTCTTAACAATTTGGAATTTAAGTTTCGGGAGGCGGATTTTGGTCAATATCCAAAAGGATTAATGTATGGGCTGGAGATATTTTCCAGTTGGCTTTATGATGAGAATGCTCCATTTGCTTATTTGGAGGCATATCAAATTTTTGAGGAATTGAAGAGGGAGATAGAGGGGGATTATTTTGAGAAGCTTTTGGAGACATATCTGTTAGACAATTCCCACACAGCTATAGTAATGGCAGTGCCGAAAAAAGGCCTGACTGCCATGAGAGACCAACAGTTGGCAAAGACGCTGCAGGCAAAGAAGGAAGAACTCTCCCAGGAGAAGTTAGAGAGATTAGCCCAAAGGACAAGAGAATTGATTGCCTACCAGGAGGAGCCAACACCGAAGGAGGCACAGGAAAAGATTCCTCTATTAAAGCTAGAAGATATTAAACAGGAGCCAGAGCCTTTCTTTAATGAGGAAAAGAAAGTGGGAGATATCAAGGTGATTCATCACAATGTGCCTACCAATGGAATTGGTTATATGGTGATGACCTTTAATATGAATCATATCAGTGAGGAAATGCTTCCATATGTGGGTATTTTAAAAGGGGTATTTGGAAGCTTAAGCACCCAGAATTACAGCTATACACAACTATGTAATGAGATAAGTATTTACACAGGGGGGATTTTGTTTGGAATTGTCACCTATGAGGACGCAAAGAGAGCAGACGCATATAAGCAGTGCTTTAATGTGAAGGCAAAAGCACTGTATGAAAATATTCCCAAAATGTTTGCATTGATTCAGGAGATTATATTTACATCAGAATGGGAGAATGAAAAGAGAATATATGAATGTTTGCTTGAAATGAAATCCCATCTGCAGATGGATATTTTATCAGCAGGACAAAAAAGCGCTATGCAGAGAGCATTTTCCTACAGCAATCCTTCTGAATACAGGAAAGAAAAAATTTCAGGAATTGATTTTTATGAGTTTATCTGTCAGTGTGTTAATGATTTTGAGAAACAAAAGACGGAAATAATCAGACAGCTAAAAGAAGCAGTGACTTTGATTTTCTGTCCGCAAAATTGTATTGTAAGTTACACATCCGATGAGAAGGGGTATGATTTGTTTGCTTGTGCTTTGGAGGAAATGTGTGTAAAGCTTTATGCAACGGATTTGACAGGACAGAAGTTTTCATGCGTATGCAAAAAGAAGAATGAGGGCTTTATGACATCGGGGCAGGTGCAGTATGTAGCTCGTACTGGTAATTTTATAAAAGCGGGATTGGAATATACAGGTGTGCTGAAAGTGCTTCGGATGATTATGAATTATGATTATCTGTGGAATAATGTGCGTGTAAAGGGCGGTGCGTACGGTTGCTTTAACGGTTCCTTTAGAAATGGAGATTGTTATTTTGTCTCCTACCGTGATCCTCATTTAAAGAAAACCAATGAGGTGTATGAGGATATTGTAGAATATGTAAAACACTTTGAGGCGGATGAGCGGGAGATGGTAAAATTTATTATTGGAACTATCAGTGATATGGATATTCCTCTGACGCCATCAGCCAAGGGTTCCCGTTCTTTTGCAGCATATATGACCGGTGTCTCCTATGAGATTCTGCAGAAGGAGAGAAATGAAGTGCTGACAGCTACTGTGGAGGACATTCGAAAGTTAGCTGCCCATATGGAGGCTGTGCTGGAGGATGATAATTTCTGTGTGATTGGAAGCGAGGAAAAAATTAAAGAACATAAAGATATGTTTATGGAATGCAAAACCTTATCTTAGAATTGAGCTGAAATAATAAGATTTGGGAAGGAGGAAACAGCTTGGCAGAACAATTTAAGTCCGGTTTTGTTACGTTAATCGGAAGACCGAATGTTGGAAAATCTACATTGATGAATCAGTTGATTGGACAAAAGATAGCGATTACATCTAACAAGCCTCAGACTACAAGAAATCGTATTCAGACAGTTTACACAAGCAGGCAGGGACAGATTGTATTTTTGGATACGCCGGGAATTCATAAAGCAAAAAATAAGCTTGGTGAATATATGGTGAAGGTTGCCCAGCGCACCTTTGAGGAAGTAGATGTGATTATGTGGCTGGTGGAGCCATCTAATTTTATCGGAGCAGGGGAGAGACATATTGCGGAGGAATTAAAGCAATGTAAGACACCTGTTATTTTGGTCATCAATAAAGTGGATACAGTAAAGAGAGAGGAAGTTTTACAGTTTATTGACACGTACCGCAAAATTTTTGATTTTGCAGAAATTATTCCGGCGTCTGCCTTAAGAGGGGAAAATACCGATACAATTATTGATGTACTGTTCCAATATTTGCCTGAAGGACCAGCATTTTATGATGAAGATACGGTTACGGATCAGCCCATGCGTCAGATTGTGGCAGAAATTATCAGAGAAAAAGCATTACATGCTTTAAACGACGAAATTCCTCATGGTATTGCCGTTACCATTGAAAAAATGAAGGAGAGAAAAAATGGATTGACGGACATTGAGGCGACGATAGTCTGTGAGAGAACATCCCATAAAGGAATTATTATTGGAAAGGGCGGATCTATGCTGAAAAAAATTGGCAGTAATGCTCGTTTTGAGATTGAAAGATTATTAGAAGGCAGGATAAACCTGCAGATTTGGGTGAAGGTTAGAAAAGAATGGCGTGACAATGATATTCTGCTGAAAAATTTTGGATATAACAGGAACGAATAGTGAAAAACAGAAGGGGCAATCTAATAATGACAGCAGTATTAGAAATATGTTTATGATATAAGTTTTTGTAAGTAACAGAAAAAAATAAAAGAACTTTATTATTTATAAAATAAAAATAATACAAAGTGACGCAAAATAAAACAAAAATATAACGGGATGCATATTTAAGATACAAGGATAAGATACAAGGACCAGCAGATATAATAAAATTTATTGGAAGAGGGAGAAGAAAATGGAAGTAAGAGGCGCATGGGATTTATTTATTCAGACAGGAAGAGTGGAGGCATATTTATACTTAAAGCAAATGGAAAGAGGAGGAAAATCACCGGATGGACGCAGTGAAGGTGACAGGAATGGTATTATCGGCAATGCCTGTAGGTGATTATGATAAGAGATTAGTGATACTCACAAAAGAGAGAGGAAAAGTAACAGCCTTTGCCAAGGGGGCAAAAAGGACAAAAAGCCGGTTTTTGGCCGGCTCCCGTCCTTTTTCTTTTGGACAATTTATGCTGTATCCTACAAGAAATGCGTACAATGTGGAGGATATGAAAATCTCTTATTATTTTGATGAGCTTTCGCAAGATGCAGATAATACATATTATGGATTTTATTTTTTGGAGTTAGCGGACTATTTTACAGTAGAAGGAATTGATGAGACAGAGACATTAAAATTGTTGTATCAGTCATTACGAGCCTTGACTAAGGAACAAATACCAAATGAATTAGTTCGAACAATTTATGAGCTGCGGATATTAGTGATTCATGGAGAATATCCGGATTTTTTTGGATGCAGCAATTGCGGAACAAAGGACAAGCTTACAGTTTTTTCTTTAAGGAAGGAAGCTGTTTACTGTAGAGAATGTGAAAATTTGGTTCAAGATAAATTTTATTTTCAGGCTTCGGTTCTCTATACCCTTCAGTATATTGTATCCTCCAGTATTGAAAAATTATATACGTTTACCCTTACAGAACCAGTGTTAAAAGATGTAAGTTATATTGTGGGTAAGTATCGTCAAAAAAAAATAGAACGAAAGATAAAGTCTTTGGAAATATTGGAAACTATAATTTTGGCGGAAACTTAAAAGTATCTTTGTATACAAAGTCAATAAATTCTATTGAAAATCATACAAAATCAATGTATAATAAGGAAACGTATCTCTTATTATTTAAGGAAGTTATTACTTATGAATTTTGAATTGAGGAGGTTTTGCTATGAGCAGCCATAAAAAGGGAAGGAGACTTACAAGGGCAGAGCGGCGCAGGAGAGTAATCCGCAATAGAATTATATTTGGATGTTGTTGTTTTGTTGTATTGATAGCGATTGCAGTTGGAATTAGTCTGACAGTAAAATCTTGTCGGCAAAAAAAGTCAGAGGCAAAGCTGACATATAAGTCAAGTCAGATACATGTAAAAAAGGATAAATCGCTTACGTTGGCATATGTGGAGGATTTTTCCAAGGATTATTATAATGAAGCAGAGCTTAAGAAAAACGTAGAAAATGAAATTGCAAGTTTTAACAGTAATTCAAAATCCGGTAAAATGGAAATATCCCAGTTTGTTGTAAAGGATGGGAAGGCATATCTTTATTTAAAAGCAGAAACGTTGGATACATACAAAGAATATTTTGAAAATTATATGTATCAAGGTCAGGAGTGCAAAATGACAATTGGTACTATGGGAGAACTAGAGGAAGATGGCGCAATGCTTTTGGACCACTACAAAAATGTAAAGAATGGTAAAGCTGTGGACAAGATAGATTTATCTGATCAAAAATCACTTATGGTTATTTATACTACCCAGGGGGAAGAATTTTCTGTAGATGGCAATATACTATATGTCAGTGATAAGGTGGAAATGGACGGCAGCATTGCGAAGACAACTGACGGGGAAGACAATTATATTATTTATGAGGAAGAGGAAGCCTCATAATTATTATAAGCCGTATTAGGCTATTAAAATAAACGGATAACTATGTATGGATAATATGTAATGGACTATTAGTAGTTTTTATTATATTCAGTATAGTGAGAGTTGATATAATATGAATGAGAAAATATATGAAGTATGACATTAGAAGGAGAGGTTTTGTAAAATGGAAAAAACAATGGAAAAGATTGTTGCACTGGCGAAAAGCAGAGGATTTGTATATCCTGGTTCCGAGATTTATGGAGGTCTTGCCAATACATGGGATTATGGTAATCTTGGGGTAGAGTTAAAGAATAATGTAAAAAAAGCATGGTGGAAAAAATTTATTCAGGAAAATCAATACAATGTAGGTGTGGATTGTGCTATTTTAATGAATCCCCAAACTTGGGTGGCATCTGGACATTTGGGTGGATTTTCTGATCCACTTATGGATTGTAAAGAATGTCATGAGCGCTTTCGTGCAGATAAGTTGATTGAAGATTATATGGAGGAAAAAGGTATTACAATAGAAGGCTCTGTGGATGCATGGTCTAAGGAGGAAATGGAGAGCTATGTGAAGGATAATCAAATTTGCTGTCCATCTTGTAAAAAACAAAATTTTACAGAAATTCGTCAGTTTAATCTTATGTTTAAAACCTTTCAGGGTGTTACGGAAGATGCAAAAAACACAGTGTATTTAAGACCAGAGACAGCTCAGGGTATATTTGTCAATTTTAAAAATGTACAGAGAACATCCCGCAAAAAGATACCATTTGGTATTGGTCAAATTGGAAAGTCTTTTAGAAATGAGATTACTCCAGGTAATTTCACCTTCCGAACAAGAGAATTTGAACAGATGGAATTAGAATTTTTCTGTGAGCCAGGAACAGATTTAGAGTGGTTCTCCTATTGGAGAGAATTTTGTATTAACTGGTTAAAGTCACTGGGAATGAAAGAGGAGGAGATGCGTGCTAGAGACCATTCACCGGAGGAATTAAGTTTTTACAGTAAAGGCACTACAGATATTGAATTTTTGTTCCCATTTGGATGGGGTGAGCTTTGGGGTATTGCCGACCGGACGGATTACGACTTAACACAGCATCAAAATGTTTCAGGTGAACCTATGGAATATTTTGATGATGAGAAAAAGGAAAAATATGTACCATATGTGATTGAACCATCCTTAGGCGCTGACCGTGTCACATTAGCATTTTTATGTTCCGCCTATGATGAGGAGGAACTGGAGGGTGGAGATATGAGAACAGTATTACATTTTCATCCAGCGTTAGCACCGGTAAAAATAGGTGTTCTGCCTTTATCTAAAAAGTTAAACGAGGGTGCAGAGAAAATATACATGGAATTGAGCAAATACTATAATTGCGAATTTGATGATAGGGGAAATATCGGAAAGCGTTATAGACGGCAAGATGAAATAGGTACACCATTCTGCATTACCTATGATTTTGATTCACAGGAGGATGGCGCTGTTACTGTACGTGACAGGGATACAATGGAGCAAGAAAGAATTAAAATTGAAGATTTAAAGGCATATTTTGATGAAAAAATGGAATTTTAGAGATATTGTTTCTTAAATGTTAAAGTATATGTGATGTATATATGGAATATATAATATATAGTATTATAGTATATATGAAAAATAAAAAGCAGTTGTCTTGTAGGCTTTAAAAGCAGTTATATAAGGCAATTGCTTTTTCTTATACAAAGGATTCATACTTTAATAAAAAGCTTTTTAGAATATCTGGGTGATGGTGAATGTATAAACGGAATGAAAATATATAAATTAAAATAAGAATGTATAAT
>CAJTQG010000034.1:28720-32870 GCA_910578605.1 uncultured Lachnospiraceae bacterium
AAATCATTGAGATTATAAGTTGTATTAAAATTGTGGAATAATAAAGTAAGACAAGAGGAATAAGAACAAGTGATACATAAGGGAACGGAGCATATGTGTGTTAATTAGGATTCCCACAAATATTAGCAAGATAAATTTAAGTAAGGAAAACTTAAGTGAAGTATGTATTTAAGTGAAGTATGAATCTAAGTCTGGAATATTTTTGAACAATTGGAAAACTTGTCCGTGTTAAAAGTTGACTTAATTCAAATCTATGTTATAATTATTTTAGTCGTATACAATGATAGGTAAATTCTGCCATTTTATACGAAATTTAAGGTTAAACGCATAGAGTTATTAGAAATTTCCAACATATATAGAGAGGAGATTTTTCAAATTCTATGTAAAAATAACAAATAATAAATAGGAGGATTTATTCAAATGGCAAAATGGGTTTATTTGTTCAGCGAGGGTAATGCAAATATGCGTGAACTTCTCGGCGGTAAAGGTGCTAACCTTGCAGAGATGACAAGCTTAGGACTTCCTGTACCTCAAGGCTTCACAATTACAACAGAGGCTTGTACCCAATATTATGAGGATGGACGTGAAATCAATGAAGAAATTCAGGCTCAGATTAATGAGTACATTGTAAAGATGGAGGAGATTACAGGTAAGAAGTTTGGAGACAAGGAGAATCCTCTTCTTGTATCTGTTCGTTCCGGTGCTAGAGCATCTATGCCTGGTATGATGGATACAATCTTGAACCTTGGTCTTAACGAGACAGTTGTAAATGTTATTGCTGAGAAATCCGGTAATGCTCGCTGGGCATGGGACTGCTACAGAAGATTTATTCAGATGTATTCAGATGTAGTTATGGAAGTTGGCAAGAAGTATTTTGAAGAGCTGATTGATAAGATGAAAGCTGACAGAGGCGTAACACAGGACGTTGATTTAACTGCGGAAGATTTACAGGAGTTGGCAAATCAGTTCAAAGCTGAATACAAATCTAAAATCGGTGAAGATTTCCCAGATGACCCTAAGGAGCAGTTGATGGGAGCCATCAAGGCTGTATTCCGTTCATGGGATAACCCACGTGCTAATGTATACCGTCGTGACAACGATATTCCTTATTCATGGGGAACTGCTGTAAACGTACAGAGTATGGCATTCGGTAACATGGGTGATGACTGTGGTACTGGTGTTGCATTTACTCGTGACCCAGCTACTGGTGAGAAGAAGCTTATGGGTGAGTTCCTTACAAATGCACAGGGTGAGGACGTTGTAGCCGGTGTTCGTACTCCAATGCCAATTGCTCAGATGGAGGAGAAATTCCCAGAGGCATTTGCTCAGTTTAAGGATGTATGTGCAAATCTGGAAAATCATTACAGAGATATGCAGGATATGGAGTTTACTGTTGAGAACAAAAAGCTCTATATGCTTCAGACACGTAATGGAAAGAGAACAGCACAGGCAGCTCTTAAAATTGCATGTGACCTTGTAGATGAGGGAATGAGAACAGAGGAAGAAGCTGTAGCTATGATCGACCCACGTAACTTGGACACATTACTGCATCCTCAATTTGATGCAGCAGCATTGAAAGCAGCTACACCTGCAGGCAAAGGTCTTGGAGCATCTCCTGGAGCTGCTTGCGGTAAGGTTGTATTTACAGCAGATGACGCTGTAGCTTGGGCAGAGAAAGGTGAAAAAGTTGTATTAGTACGTCTTGAGACATCACCAGAAGATATTACTGGTATGAAAGCTGCACAAGGTATTTTGACTGTTCGTGGTGGTATGACAAGCCATGCAGCTGTAGTAGCTCGTGGTATGGGTACATGCTGTGTATCTGGTTGTGGCGATATCGCAATGGACGAAGAAAACAAGAAATTCACATTAGCTGGAAAAGAGTACCATGAGGGAGATTTCATTTCCATCGATGGTACAACTGGAAACATCTATGACGGACAGATTGCAACTGTAGACGCTACCATTGCAGGTGAGTTTGGCAGAATTATGTCATGGGCTGACAAGTACAGAACATTAAAAGTTCGTACAAATGCAGATACTCCTGCGGACGCTAAGAAAGCTCGTGAGCTTGGTGCGGAAGGTATTGGTCTTTGCCGTACAGAGCATATGTTCTTTGAGGAGGACAGAATCGCAGCATTCCGTGAGATGATTTGTTCAGATACAGTAGAAGAGAGAGAAGCAGCACTTGCTAAGATTTTACCATATCAGCAGGGAGATTTTGAAGCGTTATATGAAGCATTGGAAGGAAATCCTGTAACGATTCGTTTCTTAGATCCACCTCTTCATGAGTTTGTTCCTACAGAGGAAGCTGACATTAAGAAATTGGCAGAAGCACAGGGCAAGTCTGTAGAGGAAATCAAGACAATTATTGATTCTCTTCATGAGTTTAACCCAATGATGGGACACAGAGGATGTCGTCTTGCAGTAACTTATCCAGAGATTGCTAAGATGCAGACAAGCGCTGTAATCCGTGCAGCTATCAATGTACAGAAGGCTCACTCAGATTGGAAAGTGAAACCTGAGATTATGATTCCGTTAATCGGAGATATTAAAGAATTAAAATTTGTGAAAAAGGTTGTTGTTGAGACAGCAGATGCTGAGATTGCAGCAGCAGGAGCTTCCTTAGAGTACGAAGTAGGTACTATGATTGAGATTCCTCGTGCAGCGTTGACAGCAGATGAAATTGCAGCAGAGGCTGACTTCTTCTGCTTCGGTACGAACGATTTGACACAGATGACTTACGGATTCTCCCGTGATGATGCAGGTAAGTTCTTGGATGCTTACTATGATACCAAGATTTTTGAGAACGATCCATTTGCTAAGTTAGATCAAGTTGGTGTTGGTAAGTTGATGGAGACAACAATTAAATTAGGTAAACCTGTTAATCCAAACCTTCATATTGGTATTTGTGGTGAGCACGGCGGTGACCCATCTTCTGTAGAATTCTGCCATAAGATTGGATTGGATTATGTATCCTGTTCTCCATTCCGTGTGCCAATTGCAAGATTAGCAGCAGCGCAGGCGGCTATACAAAGTAGGTAGGAGTTCTCTTTCCTTTGAATTACCGCTATCTTTCGAGCAGGCGGCAGCTTACCGAAAGGCGAACGGACAGTATGTAAGGAAAAATCAATGGAGAGAAACAAACGTAACCGTTTATATCGACCTTGATTAGAGAATGAATTATGATAAGCGTATCATTAGAAATAGTGGTACGCTTATTTTTTTGTCCGAATCGTACCTTTGATTGGTTTATTGTTTCTCTATATAATGAAATCAAAAAAGGTTGGTGTTGATTATGAGAGAAAAGAAAAATCATTTGTATGTGGACAGTGGGGAACGGAGCATTTTGCTACACAGCCTTGTGGAACTGAAAAATCAGCTCATACAGCAGGGCAGATATACAGACTGCGTTGACGAACTTATTTTTAAGGTTGTCCATGCACCTATAAAAAAATTAAGGGTAGAACTGGCAGGGGGAAGTGATGTGCGATAAGGAATTTAAAGAACTGGTGAAGATAGCAGTAGAGAAATTAAAAGACGAATCCGTATTGAAACTGTTACAGGCTGATGCCAGTTATCAAAAAGACAGTAAGGATGAGGGATATGCGGAGGATGCCTTTAACCAGCTTGATTTGACGGAGAAGCAGTGTAGTGGTATACTAATCTTGTAACACTTTGTTCGGATAATGTATAATAAAACGAACAAAGTGTTACAAAAATGCTTGACCAGTACACGTTCAAGTTACAGCCATAAAGTTACAGATACGCATGAAAATATTTACTTTATTCCAGATGCTGAAAAATGTTATGAATATGCTCTTTATGCACCAACAAATGATGGAAATGACAATGCTTTGCCATCAGGTATTTTGTGTGGATATACAAAGGATAATGATAACAATGTTGTGCCGAATGTTAAGCTTACAGCCGTTAGACATAGTACTGGGGAGTATAATTTAGATAATTATTCTTTCAAATTTGAATCTTATGATAACGGATATTATTTAAAGACCTTGCCACAAGGAACATATGATATTATAATTTATGCAGATGGTTATCTTCCATACTCATTAAATAATATTGTCATTGAACCGGATCAAACTTATTTTATGGAAAATATCATATTAACTAAATGGTTATCATTAGC
>CAJTQG010000035.1:0-2726 GCA_910578605.1 uncultured Lachnospiraceae bacterium
ATTAGTGATTTATCAGTTCATTGATGAAAATAAAGATATATTTGGTCTGAGATGGCTTTTTAGACATTTCAATATAGCACCTAATGCCTATTACAATTATTTAAAAAACAATAAGGCCAGATACCAAAAGCAGAAACAGAAAATATATGAAGAAATCAAAAGTATTTACTATAGCAATAATAGGATCATTGGTCACCGTGGAATGAAGATATTTCTGGCACGGAAAGGAATATATCTGAGTAAAACTACCGTCCACAGATATATGAATCAGGAACTGGGCTTACATGCAGTAACTATGCGAAAAAAACAGACCTATGTACATGGAGAAAAAAATAAAATATTCCCTAACCTCTTAAAACAAAACTTTACGGCAGATGCAAAAAATAAAATATGGTGTACAGATTTTACATATATCCGGTTATCCAATGGGAAAATGCGGTACAACTGCACAATTATTGATCTATATGACCGTTCTGTAGTAGCATCGTTAGATTCCGGCTATATAAATACGAAACTTGCTATTGATACCCTCAAAAGAGCTATAAACAATGAAAAACCATGTTTAGGTTTGATTCTGCATAGTGACCAGGGGTGCCAGTTTACATCATGGGGATTTGTGGATTTTTGTAAATCCCAGGGAATTATCCAGAGCATGAGTAAAGCAGGATGTCCTTATGATAATGCTCCAATGGAGCGGTTTTATAAAACATTTAAGTATGAACTGGTATATAGGTATCATTTTATGAATGCTAAAGCATTGGATGATGCGGTAGCACAATATGTATTTGTTTGGTACAACCATGTCAGACCGCATTTGTACAACAACTGGATGACACCATTTGAAGCACGGAACATGTAGTGAATTTCTCGAACAAAGTGTTACAAAAATGCTTGACCAGTACAGTTTTGTTTCCGCCGAATAGGCACTGAGCTTTTGGGTGCTTTTTAGTCCTTCAGCCCCCAAAGACTGATATATTGTTGTCCATTCGATAATTCTCGTTCCATTCGTTCCCAGGTTTCGGGCGATGCTTTCTGTTGAACAGCTTCCCTCCAGATATTTTGTGACGGCAGCCAGTTTCATCTCAAAAGAGTATTTTGAATGTTGTCCCATGAAATATGCTCCTCCTTATAGTGACAGTTTTATTATTTCATCTGTCTACCATAAGGGGAGCATATCAGTGGAGCACCTGCTTGGAGATTTGTTTATCATGTATTACATTCGGCAGATAAATGGTTTTTTAATCCATTTGAATATGATGAGCCGACTTTTCATCAAAATGGAATGGATAATCCAGATAATATGTGTTCCGTTATTCTTTCTGATGAACAGTTATTAGAGTATCTGGCGAAAATCAAAAAAAGACTTTGGCTTACTTAGATACACTTACAGATGATATGCTTTATGAAAACCCCAGGAATTGTCCATATACAAGATTAGAACTGGTGTTAAGGCAATTTAGGCATCTTTCATTTCATACAGGAATGTTGAATGGGCAAACGGCAGAACATACAGGAAAATTCCCTATATATGTTTCCAAAGACAGTATTTTCCCTGAAGATGGTTCTTTATTTGGCAGATATGTGACAAAAAAGAAATAGACAACAATAACTTCCTGCTGTTACAGAGTAAATACAATCAAGAAGAATAAACTTATGAAAGGAATCTTCTTATGGGAAAACTAAATGTTGATGGAACAGAAATACAGGTCTTACAGATTGAAGAAGATGATTATATCTCTTTAACTGATATGGTAAGGAAAATTGACAATGGATCTGCTTTGATAGAAAAATGGTTACGCAATAAAAATACAATAGAATTTCTTGGCATATAGGAAGAAATGTATAATGCAGACTTTAATGCCGCAGCCTATGAAGAAATTATGTTGGAGGCGGGATTAAACCGCTTTATTATGTCGGTTAAGCAATGGGTTTCCCACACAAATTCAAAGGGTATTATAGCAAAGGCAGATGGTATGGAGGAACATGCGCATATAAAGATATTGCGTTTGAGTTTGCAAGCTGGGTATCTCCGCAATTCAAATTATATCTTATTAAGGAATTTGAACGGTTAAAGAAAGAGGAACAGGCTCTGCTTGGATGGAGTGCCAAGAGGAAATTGGCAAAAATCAATTATCGAATACATATCAATGTAATCAAATTCAATCTCATTCCACCGGAGCTTACGCCACAGCAGACTTCTATTATTTATGCATCAGAAGCCGACGTATAGAACATGGCATTATTTGGTATGATAGCGAAACAATGGAGGGATAATAACTCAGATAAAAAAGGCAATATTTGAGATTATGCAAGTATAAATGAATTGATATACCTGTCAAACATGGAAAACATCAATGCTGTACTGATTGAAGATGGACTGAGCCAAAAAGAACGCTTAATAAAACTAAATAAAATTGCAATACATCAGATGTCCATTTTGGAAGAACAGACTACAAAGATTTTGAAGTGATTTAATTCCCCCGAATTCGGGGGAATTAAAATTACCACAGTTCAAGGCTGTCTTCCGCATCCACCCACATTTGCATATTTCCCTCAAGATACAGTCTTGCATATTCAAGTGGCTGATCTATTGCCAAAGCATTTAAGGCACATTCAGAGCAGGGAGTAGTTTTCAACCCTTCTTCCGCTTTATTGCAGTCTATCCGTAAGAAATAACCTGCGTGGGTGTATACGTCAATGCTGTTATGGTGGATATTGTATGTTGC
>CAJTQG010000035.1:2735-4202 GCA_910578605.1 uncultured Lachnospiraceae bacterium
ATTGTTTTGTGTTATAATTTGTTATAGATTTTCCTTTCCCTTAATTTTTCCATCATTAGGATTCATAACAGCAAGGGAGAAGAAATAACATAAGGGAAAGTCTAAGGGAAAACTCACCTCGTATAAATTTAGTATTTTCAAGGGTTAGAGCAATTCGCAATAACAAAATATAACAGTTATTAAATTCCTTAGATTTTGTGAAAATCCAATCGAAATTTGAGGGATATGATTAAATCCAACTAGAATAATAAAAAGGGTGATAATAAATGTTTAAATATCCAATAAATGTGACAATTGATACAAATATTTTTGATGCTGCAAAATATGATTTTAGTGAAAATAGTACTCTTCAATTGTTGATAAAATATGTGAAAAAAGGGAAAGTTAAAGTAGTATTAAGTAATATTGTTGTTAAAGAATCACAAAAACATATTGCAGAGCAAGGAATGAAGTTGTGTGGAATTGCAAGAAAACTTAGAGCAGACGCATTAAAAATATCTACAGAGAAACTTGTAAACTATGTTGGATTGAATAGGTTATTAGAATTGGTAGATGACAAAAAGCTCGTTAAAGAAAAAAGTATTGAGTTATTTGAAAAATATATCAAGGAGATTGACGCAGAAATCTTAGATACCAGTCAAATTGACTTAGATGCAGTGTTGGATGATTATTTTGAAATTAGACCACCATTTGAGTCTGGCGATAAGAAGAGGAAAGAATTTCCAGATGCGTTTATAGCAAATCAAATTAGAGAAAGATTTGGAACTAAGGAAGTTGTAGCAATTATCAGTAATGATAAAGGGTTTAGAGCAGCATGCAAAGAGACACCAAATCACCTTTTCTTTGAATCATTAGCGCAGTTGTATGATAAAATAAATAAAGAAGAAGCTGCCTATAGTGAAACGATAGAGCTCATAAAAACATTAAAAAGCCAAATTAACTCTGAGATAACAAAATATATAACCCAAAATGAAAATATTAATGTGATAGGACTATCGCATGATAAGGATGGCATTGTGGAAGGATATGACTATTCTGAGGCATATGTGAATAGTATAGCCGATATGTCATTTACAGTGCGTTCTGTTGATGAATTAACAGATAAGGCTTCAATTTTTACGATGATGTGTGAGGCGAATATATCTGCTAATTGTTTTTATGAGGATTATGATAATGCACTATGGGATTCTGAAGATAAGAAGTATGTATATGTTGAAACGGTGGAAATAAGAGAAGAGCATCATGCAAGATTTGGCTGTAGAATGGAATTAAATCGAGAAACGAAAGAAATTACGACTATACCATTCACTGTCATACTTGGCGGAGATACTAGAAAAAAAAGATACAAGATTGAATATGAATCAGGGATAGATTATGAAAAAGAAATTATAGATATGGACAGAGAAACAGTTGGTCTTAAATCATTTGGAAAATATGATTCTTATTTAGAAGAGGACTTGCCAGACT
>CAJTQG010000035.1:4212-32739 GCA_910578605.1 uncultured Lachnospiraceae bacterium
TTGCTTATGATTTATTGCTTGAGAAACTTAATGAAAATAGTAATGCCAAAAAAGTGATTAAATTTATTTCTAAAAGATTAGAAGAGATTTCGGATTTTCCTGGCGTTGTTGATGAAGAGGAAATTGATGAAGAAGAAATAGAAGAAATAAAGAGATGGACTGAGTCAAGATTTGAAAATGCAAGTAGAGTAACTAAGGAATCGATATTGCCAGATATACTCAGTTATGGAGATAGTATTTCGATTAAGGGAGTAGATGATAGTGAAATTATATTATGTATAGATGAGATATTTATAAATCCTTCAGGAGGCGAAGAAGAATGGATAGATATTTCATTGTTAAATGGACAAGAAAAAATAGCTAGTGGTTCTATTAAATTGACAGTTGGATATTTGAATTATGATGAAGATGGAGGAATTGCAGACGGAATAGAGGATAGTATTGATTACTACTATAATGAAATTATTGAAGAAATGGATAGCTTTATTTTAGAGCAGATTAAACAGGTTGAAATAGAAACAGAGATCATCAGAATTATAGAAAAGGCATTAGAATAGATCAAATAGGGCAACAGCATGTTATTCATTGGAATATTTACATAAGGGATGCCAACAACTTTCAGTTTCTTATTGAATTAAATGACCTATGAATGAAACCAGATAAGGAGAAAATCTCAAAATTTTGTTTAAGACAACAGACACAAGAGTGTGGAGTGAATATTTTATCTGGAGGTAACAGAAAATGGCAAATATATTATTTGAGGAACTGGGCGGCAAATATGAACGGCAAGGAGATTACTTAATACCGTGCTTGACTGTACCCGCCGAAAAAGAACAGCCTTTCAAAGTGTTCCTGCGCCTGTCTGTCAATGTCGGCAAGGTAAGTGTTCAGCCTGCCGCTTGTGAGAAGATTGGTGTATGTAACCCTGCGGTACTGCATCAGATAGTCCAGATGCCGCTGTCCCCATGTGCTTATCGGCTCATAGAGGGCATGAAACAGGCACAGGGCATAACGGAACGCCTAAAGGAAGAAAACGCCTTAGAATGGACAGGAAGAATGAATAACATAAGGGCGTGTGCGAGGGAGATTGTGAACGAGGAAATTATTTTTGCATAAGTACAGAAAGGCGGCAGAAAAATTGCCGCCTAAAAATTTTCCGAAAAGGTCTTGCTTGTTACGTTGCGTAATGATTTATAATATATTTCAGGAGGTAATGGACTATGGCAAAATACAAGGCAATTCCAGATGGATATATGACAGTTGGAGAAGTTGCGAAGAAAATGGGAATAACTGTCCGAACTATGCAATATTACGACAAAGAGGGATTACTCTCTCCATCAGCAGAAAGTGAGGGTGGGCGCAGGCTTTATACGGATAAAGATTTAGTTACACTTCATCAGATTTTGTCCTTGAAATCATTAGGATTTTCTTTGGATGATATAAAGCGACGCTTAATTTCTTTAGAAACGCCGACTGATGTGGCAACTGCCCTTACCGAACAGGCAGATAGTATACGAGAGAAAATAGAACAGCTAACAGATTCTTTGACAGCAATAGAACAGTTAAAAGTAGAAGTGTTACAAATGCAGACCGTCAATTTTAAGGCATATGCAGATATTATTGTCAATCTGCAAATGAAAAATGGCTCTTACTACCTTATTAAGCGTTTCGATGACGACACGCTTGACCATATCCGTAATCAATTTGACAGGGAAAGTGGTTTGGATTTTATGGACAGGTTTAATCGTTTGAGCGATGAAATCGTACAATTTCAAAAGGAAAATGTGCCCCCCGAAAGTGAAAAATGCCAGCGGGTTGTAAAAGAATATTGGGGCTTGATTATGGAATTTACAAACGGCGATATGAGTATGTTGCCGAAATTGATGGAAATAGGCAATATTGATACTGCTACAAACGCTTGGGAAGAAAGACAAAAAATAGTAAACGACTATTTAGAGCCAGCTTTGCAAGTTTACTTTTCAAAACTCGGAGTAAATCCGTTTGAGGAGGTGGAATGATGAACCGTGCAATACAAGTTAGTGAGTTAAGGAAAAGCTATGGTAGCCATATTGTTCTTAAGGGACTTAATTTTCAAATCGAAAAAGGAGAAGTATTTTCTCTGCTTGGCGTAAATGGAGCAGGAAAAACCACATCTCTGGAATGTATCGAGGGTTTGAAGAAATACGACAGCGGTACCATTATCGTAAATGGGAAAATGGGTATTCAGCTGCAATCATCATCTTTGCCTGCTCACATCAAACCTATGGAGGCTATAAAGCTGTTTGCAAAATGGAATACAGCAAAGATTGACTACTCTATGCTTTATACTCTTGGTATCAAAGAAATTGAGAAAAAGCAGTATGTCCAACTATCTACAGGGCAAAAAAGGCGTTTACATCTTGCCCTTGCGCTTATCAGCAATCCAGATATTATTTTCCTCGATGAGCCGACTGCGGGGCTTGATGTGGAGGGCAGACTTTCACTTCATGAGCAAATCCGAAAACTCAAATCACAAGGAAAAACAATTGTTTTGGCAAGCCATGATATGGCAGAGGTAGAAACGTTATGTGACCGTATTGCCATTTTAAATCACGGAAATATTGTTTTTTGCGGCACAGCTTCGGAACTTACAGATAAGGTTGGAAAAAAATATTTTATCCATATCAAAACGCTGCAAGGGGACGATACTTTTGAAACGGACAATATTGAAGATACTTTGATTTCTCTGCTTAGCGAGTTAAAACAAAAGGGAATTCATGTGTTAGATATTAAAGTTGACCGTGGCACACTGGAACAGCATTTTATGGAAATGACGAGGAGGGAAGCGGAATGAGTGGGTTTTTATATGGCGTTGCGTTACAGTGGAAATTGGATATACGAAGCAAATCTTTATTAGTCACCTGCTATATCATTCCGCTAATATTCTTTCTTCTTATGGGCGGTATTTTCACTTCTGTTATGCCCGATATGAGAAGTACGCTCAGCCAATCTATGATTGTGATGAGTGTTTCAATGGGGGCGTTTATTGGACTGCCGCCATCGTTGATTGAAACTTATGGAAGTGACATAAACAAAGTCTATAAAGCAAACGGAGTGCCTATCTATTTAGGTCTTGTTACAATATTTTTTTCCGCATTTATACATTTGATGATTGCCTGTGCTGTGATAGTGCTGCTAGCTCCCGTGCTATTTGAAGCGGATTTACCAGCACAGCTTCCGATTTTCTTTTTTGCACTTGCCATATATATTATCGTGTCATTAAGCATTGGAAGTATTTTAGGATTGATTATAAAAAATCAAGCGAAATTGACGATGATAGCGCAGTTAGTGTTTCTGCCTTCAATTATGCTTTCGGGGATTATGTTCCCCATTGATTTGTTACCCGATTTTCTTAAAATGACCGGGCGTATTTTCCCCGCTTTCTGTGGATACCGGTTGATGTTGGATAAGGGCTTTTGCCTTGATAATCTGTGGTATCTAATCCTTGTCTTTTTTATGGCGGTAATTGTATGTGGAATATTTTTGAAGAAACAGAAATCAAAATAGTTGAGGACAACCATATGAATAAAAATGAATGGATACTTTGCCCCATTTGTGGCGGCAAAACCCGTGACAGAATCAGAGAAGATACAGTTTAAAAAAAACTATCCTCTTTACTGTCCGAAATGCAAGCAGGAAGCCTTGATTGATGTAACGAATGAATTTACAAATAACAGTCATCACAGAGCCAGACACTTTAGATGCAGAGCCGATGAATTTGTGAAACAAGATTAGCACAATTTGTTGGCTCTGTTTTTATTTGTAAAATATTCTAGGGGATGTTTATTTTATAGCTTTACAAAATATAATTACAGAGGGATTTAATATGTTTTTTGTCGTGTATCGGTGCTGTTCGACGTCTTTCCAATCTGTATTTTTTCATTTTCAAAAATTTATATTGGAGGAAAATAGTGGCAATGGTACGGGAATCAACTTTATCCATATTGATCTTTCTAAGACTTAGCCTTTTTCTGTAAAGATTGGTATGCAGAGAATGGATAACGAAGGTGGTCAAACCTTTATCAAGAAGGAATCCCGGCAGATTTTAGCTGTAGTATCAGGGGGATTCCAATCTTAATTTTACTTTTGATAAATTATCTAAAATTGTTACGATAATCAAGATAAATCTTCTTTGTAAAATATTTGATACTGTTTAGAGCCACAGGTACTCTCTGCGGTTGTAACCTGGTTCTAAAAAACGTCATGGGGTACTATCTGATTCACAACTATAAAAGAGACTATGGTTGTAGCCTTTCTGAAATCATCCAGTGGAAGGAGAAACGAAGCAATCCACAGTATCTTCAACAGTATAGCATACAGTCCTTGGAGAGGGACTATAAACACTACTACTTTAAAATATGAGGAAAATATTAACACATGGTAATTACAGTTTTTGACCTATTGATGCCAGTGAAAAGCTAATAAGAAAAACAAATAAGAAGAATAAATAAGAAGAACAAATAATAGCGACGTTTACATGTAAAAATCCTCCTATAAAAGCAGAAAAGCTGACAGCTCCTGCACAAAAATACAGAAGTCATCAGCTTAAATAAGCGGTTCTTGCTTTCATTGCGAAAGAAAGGTATTCCCTTAATTATGATTGTTGCATTTAAAACAATGAGACGCAAGCAAATTTTATATATACTTTCATTTATAGTTTGAGGTTTATGAAAAGCAAGCTAGTACAGGACTGTCTTTTTTTACAAAAGCAATAAATTCATCAATGCCAGCATTTATATCATACCAGTTTTCACCTTCATATGTGTTTTTATCTTTTGTCAAAATCCATGTGCCTTTGGGCAAATACACTTTTCGGGAAGTACACCCCTGTGTTGTAATGGGAGCGAATATAATATCACTGCCAAATAAATATTGGTCTCCTGTTTCATAGCAGACAGAATCATTGGGGAAATCAAAAAACATGGGACGCATGACAGGGGTGCCATTTTCACAAGAGATATCCATATGTTCCTTAATATAGGGGATTAGTCGGTTTCTTAACATAATGAGTTCTTTTAACACGGGAAGGTTTTCCTCTCCAAAACTCCATATTTCATTGTCATCACCGGTAGGTTCTATAATGTCCCTTGTGGTATCTGCCCCAAGTCTGCTGCCGTGGAGACGCATAATAGGACAGAACACACCATATTGAAACCAGCGAACAATAAGCTCTCTAAAATAATCAGAGTGTATATCTCCCCCATAGAAGCCACCAATATCCGTATTCCACCAAGGTATACCGCACATGGCCATATTAAGGCCAGATTTCACCTGCTCTGTCAGACTTTCAAAGGTGGAGGCAATATCGCCGGACCAGACAACGACCCCATATTTTTGTGCCCCAAGATAGGCGCTTCTAGAGAGAGTTACCACTTCATTTTTGCCCATTTCCATCATGCCGTCATAGACAAGTTTGGCGTAATAATAGGGATAAAGCAGAGCAATTTCATCTCCGTTTCCCTCGTATAGCACAAGATTGTCAAAATGCTCAGGATGAATTTCAGGCTCTGCCTCGTCAAACCACATGCAATCCACGCCATTATCATAATAATTTTCTTTTAAACGCTGCCACACATAAGCCCTAGTTTCAGGGTTTGTCGCATCAATTTCTGCCTGGGCACCGGCAAATTCAAATACTCTGTTGCTTCCCCTAGCTGTCCGAATCAGCATATTGTGCTCTAACATATAGTGGTAGTTTTCACTTTTTTCGTTTATCGTAGGCCACATGGATACCATAAGACGGATTCCCATATGGTGAAGTTTATCAGCCATTTTTTTAGGGTTTTTCCAATATTTCGGGTCAAATCGGTAATCTCCCTGCTCCGTCCAATGAAAGTAGTCAATCACAATAACGGATAAGGGAATTCCCAATTCTTTATATTTTTGGGCAACCGCTAATACCTGCTCCTCATTCTCATAGCGAAGCTTGCTTTGCCAAAATCCCAACGCCCATTCCGGTATTTTGGGGGCATGTCCTGTCAGGTCTGTGAGTGTTTTGGTTACCTTGCTAGGAGAACCTCCCATAATAATATAGTCTACCCCTTTTGTACAATCACTGCTCCAGCGTGTACGGTTGTTTGCAAGCTCCACTGTTCCGGTAGACGGCATATTCCATATAAAGCCATAGCCTAGGGAAGAATAGACATATGGAATAGATGTCTTCGTATTGACATGACGCAAATCAATGGTACATCCCTTTTTGTTGAAACAATTCATCCGCTCATGTCCCAATCCGAAAAAGCCTTCCGTCTCATTTGCCTCAAAGCTGACACGAACTTTCCAAAGATTACTTCCTTTATTTTCGTAATTTCGGTATCCGGTGTTAAAAGTCATTTCCGGCTGCTCTGATAAAATCTTTTTCTTTTTGTAATAATAGGATACCTTTCCGCATGGCTCCATCACAGCCAGCATATTGCCGTTTTCCAGATAAGCATTGCCCTCCTTTAGCCAGACTTTGGCAGGTATATTTTGTGGTATGAGCGTCCAATTTTGCTCCGTTAATTTTCCTGAAGCAGTTGCCTGAAAGCGTATGCTATCTCTACCACAGGCACTTATTTTACCTGTTTCACCGGCTCTTTGAAATAAAATACAGTGTTCACCTAATTTGAAATTCATTATTTACCTCGTTTCTGCGCTGCACTTTTCATATTATTTATGCAAGCTTGTGTTACAGCGCCGACACAAACTTGCCGCACAATCTATACTTGTGTTTGGGAAAAATTTGTGTTTCACTCTTCTTTTTTGACAGTAGTTTCTGTTGATAACTAGATTATATTGCTTTTAAGAAAGAAAATCTATAGTATTTTTAACATAAGAAGCAGTTGACTTTTTTTTAATGAATATGGTAGCATTTATGGTAGTGTTGTTGTGGGCGGCATATAGTTTTATGGAGAAAGGCGAGTGATAAAATGCATTACATAGAAATAATAAAGTCTTTCTATGGCATCGATTGTTTACAGGGTTGTGACATAGAGGAAATAAAGGATATGAAAAATTTGTTTGGCGGGTTGCCAAAGGTGTTAGAAGATTATTATTTGAAAGCCGCAAAGACAGAGGCGCTTCATTGCGTTCAGGATATGTGGACGCTGCCGGAGCATTTTAAGAAATGGGAGTGGCTTAAAAATAATGAGTGTTTGATTTTGTTAAATGAAAATCAGGGTGTCTGCCGGGCAGGCATTCGAAGGGAAGATTTATTATTGCAGGATCCTCCCGTTTATAATAGCCATGATGATAAGAATTGGAAACTCTGTGCTGGGAGCACAAGCGAATTTCTTGCTGCTGCCTTGACTTATGAAGCTGTATATGCAATGGAGTATACTCCAGAAGAATATTATGAGCTGACAGAAGAAGAAAAGGAATGGTTGGATTCACAGCTTACAAAGCATCCCTTTACAATGCAGAATTGGATTAACGACATAGAAATTACTTTTTACAGCAATGCAGAGGACAATTTAGTGGTAGTGATGGGATGTGAGGGAGATTGGCAAATGCTGTATGGGGCTGTCAGTGAAGCTTCCTATGATAAATTGTTAAGTGTGGTGGAGGATATTGGCGAGCCTATGTAAAGGTAGTGATATTGTCTATTCACAGATTGTCTGTACTCCCATTGTCAGTGTGGATGGCATGATTGTTAAGTGTGTAAAGGAGATTAGGAATTGCAATGAAGGTCAAATATTATGATATTGGATTAAATTTGTTCTGCAAGCAGTTTGCAGAGCCGGAAAAAATAATAAGTGATGCCGCTAAGGCAGGCGTTATCTGTATTCTTACGGGAACAGACCGAAAGGAAAATCAGAAGATTGACAACTTTGTGAAAAGTCATGCTGCATATGGAACAGCAGGGATTCATCCTCACAATGCGGATTCTGCAAAGAAAGAAGATTTTGAACAGATTGAAAAATACGTGACACAAAATCCTAAAATAGTAGCTATCGGGGAATGCGGCCTAGACTACGACAGAATGTTTTCCACAAAAGAAAATCAAATCAGATGTTTAGAGCATCATATTGTTCTTGCAGAGAAATGCAATAAGCCTCTTTTTCTTCATGAGCGCAGTGCAGAGAATGATTTTATACGCAGATTTAAAAAGCACTCGGACATATGTAAAAAATCAGTGGTGCATTGCTTTACAGGAGACAAAGCGACAGTGGAGAAATACTTGGAAATGGGCTTTTCAATTGGTATTACCGGATGGATTTGTGATGACCGGCGGGCGGGAGAACTTCGTCAAGCTGTGAGAAGTATTCCTCTTGATAGGATTTTAATAGAGACAGACGCTCCCTATTTGACACCTAAGAATGTGCAGGGCTTGAGCAGGACAAATGTGCCCCCAAATATTACATATGTTGCTAGAGAGCTTGCTAAATATATGAAGGTTTCAGAAGAAGAACTGATAGAAAATGCAAAGAAAAATACGGAAAGAATTTTTCATATAACAGATGAAAATGAAACGAATGAGTGAGTTAAAATTCAAATATAAAAGAAAAAAAGATTGCTCTGTAAAGAGGTAGTATTGATTTTAAAAGTATAAAAGATAAATGGAAAAGAGGTTGTGTAGATGTCAAAAGAGATGGTATTTCAAAATGTAGGAAGTCAGGAAGGCTTTACACTGGAAAATCAAGATAGAAAAATAAAAGTAACAGGGAGAAAAGATATTCAGGTTTACTTAGAGGATCTTTTTGTCACAGAGGGACAATTTGTAATATTAACGGCGCCGAAAGCACAGCACAAGGTAAGATATGTGCAGTCTTGTGTTCATGATGATGGGATTGAAGTGGAATTGGGCATTGAGGAAACAGGCACCCGTCTGTTTTACAAAATGTGTTCTAAAGAGGAGTGCTGTCATATTTTTCATGATTTTTATAAAAACGAATTTGTCCCTAATATGGAAGAGTACAAGCCAGTACAATTTTTGTAATAAAAATGAACTTACTTTTTTTATGTAGTCAAAACAAGAGGCGCAGCCTGACGGCTGAGAAGATTTTTGATGGATATCACGGACATAAAGCCCGCTCGGCAGGAACAGAAAAGAATTCCAGAGTAAAGGTGACGCAGGGGCTTCTCGGTTGGGCGGATATTATATTTTGCATGGAAAAAAAGCACTTGAGAAGAATAAAAGAAAAATATCCAGATATAGTTTCTAAAAAGCAGTTGGTCTGTTTGTATATCAGCGACGATTATAAATTTATGGACAGGGAATTACAGGAATTGCTTAAAAGCTATGTTGATGAGTATATCTAAGTTTATTATTTTAAAATGTTCAATGCCAGATTTTAAAGAATGCCTTTATAAAGTGGTAAAAAATATATTGTTTCATAATAATATCAATAATATCATAGTGATTTAATATAAAAAAGCTAAAATTGGTATAAATCTAGATAAGGAAATCATATGTAGGTTGCATAAAATGAAAAATAAAAGTGAACGAAAAATAACAAAAAGTGAATATTTGCTTGCACAGATGAAAGATGGTAAGAGACTTACAGGTAAGCAGCAGTTTCAGCTTGTTTGTTTTTTAAGTATTCCTGCAATTCTGGCACAGATTACTTCTATTATCATGCAGTATATTGATGCATCTATGGTGGGAAGCCTGGGGGCGGAGGCTTCCGCCTCCATTGGGCTGGTGTCTAGCAGCACATGGCTCTTTGGGGGCTTGTGCGGGGCTGCCGCCGCCGGCTTCTCTATACAGGCGGCACATCTCTTAGGAGCCGGAAAAATAAAAGAAGCAAGAAGTGTTATGAGACAGTCTGTGTTGGCGGCTTTGATAGTTAGTTTGGTTTTAGTATTAGGCGGTATGCTCATCGGAGGAAAGCTTCCTGAATGGCTTGGTGCAGAGAAAGGGATACAAAAAAATGCATCTAGCTATTTTTTGATTTTTATAGCATCTATTCCCCTGATTCAGTTGAACCGTTTGGCGGGCAGCATGCTGCAGTGCAGTGGGGATATGCGCACCCCGGGGATGTTGAATATCGGAATGTGTATCATGGACGTGATTTTTAATGGGCTGCTGATTTTTCCTTCCCGGACTGTGGAAATAGCAGGAGCTGTGCTGCATCTTCCTGGGGCAGGTCTAGGAGTAACAGGGGCGGCTCTTGGAACGGCTCTTGCGGAGCTGGTGACAGCAGTGCTTATGATGACATCCCTTTGTGTTCGCTCTCCTGTATTTCGGCTGAAACGTAAGGAAAGCTGGAAGCTGAAAAAAAATTGCATAAAAAAGGCAGTTCGACTGGCAGTTCCCATTGGTTGGGAAAACGTTATGATGTGCGGTGCCATGATAGCTACCACACGAATTGTGGCGCCCCTTGGGGCAATTGCAATTGCGGCTAATTCTTTTGCCATTACAGCGGAAAGTCTATGTTATATGCCGGGTTATGGAATAGGGGATGCGGCTGCAACGCTGACAGGACAAAGTTTGGGAGCCGGCCGGCTGGAATTAACAAAAAAGTTCTCAAAGATAGCAGTGTGGATAGGAATTTTCATTATGTCGGTTACCGGCGCCGCCATGTTTTTTGCAGCACCATTTATGATGTCCCTGCTGACACCAAACAGAGAAATTCAGGAATTGGGAATACAGGTGCTGCGGATTGAAGTATTTGCGGAGCCAATGTATGGGGCTTCTATAGTGGCGTCAGGGGCACTGCGGGGGGCTGGTGATACTTTCATTCCAAGTATGATGAATTTTATGAGTATATGGTTTGTAAGGCTTCCCCTGGCTCTTTTGTTGTCTAGGTCAACAGGACTTGTTGGGGTATGGATTGCCATGTGTGTAGAACTTTGTTTTCGGGGAATTATTTTTCTTTTGCGCCTTAGACAAAGTTTTACAAATATTACAAATAAAGAAAAAAGAAAAAAATGATGAATTGTGTAGAAGGAACAATAGATTTGTGTTAGAATAGTATCAATTGTGTGTTATATATTGATAAAAGACATGAGAAAGGAAGAGGAAACAAGTGGAAAAAAAGATAATGTTGGGAAATGAAGCAATTGCCAGGGGGGCCTATGAAGCAGGTGTAAAGGTTTCGGCTGCCTATCCGGGTACACCAAGCACAGAGATTAGCGAGAATATTGCTTTGTATGACGAGATTTATGCAGAGTGGTCGCCAAATGAGAAGGTAGCGACAGAGGTGGCAATCGGAGCCTCTATCAGCGGTGTGAGAGCTATGGCTTCCATGAAGCATGTTGGTGTAAATGTGGCAAGCGACCCACTGTACACTATTTCCTACGGTGGAGTGAACGGGGGATTGGTATTAGTGGCAGCAGACGATCCTGGGCTGTACAGCTCCCAGAACGAGCAGGATACAAGATGTGTGGCAAGAGCCGCTCTAGTGCCTGTACTGGAGCCTTCTGACAGTCAGGAGGCAAAGGACTTTGTGAAATTTGCGTATGAGCTCAGTGAAAAATATGATACGCCTGTTATTGTGAGAACAACAACAAGGCTGGCTCACTCTCAGGGAACGGTTACACTGCAGGAGCGTCAGGAGATAGAAGATAAAACTTATGAGAGAAATCCGTCTAAGTTTGTAATGATGCCGGCAAATGCAATCGGGCGCCATGTTTATGTAGAAAAGAGAATGAAAGCTATGGCAGAGGATGGCTGCAGCTTTGAGATTAACAGAGCAGAATATAAGGATACATCCATTGGTTTTATTACAAGCGGTATTCCTTATCAGTATGTAAAGGAGGCATGTCCTGATGCATCTGTGCTGAAGCTTGGCATGGTAAATCCTCTTCCAAGAAAATTGATTGAGGAGTTTGCTTCTAAGGTAGATAAGCTCTATATATTTGAGGAGCTTGAGCCGGTGATAGAAGAGCAGGTAAAAGCTTGGGGAATCCAGGCTGTTGGAAAAGAAATTTTCACAGTTCAGGGAGAGTATTCTGCCAATATGATAAGAGAAAAAATATTAAAGGAGGCTGTCAGCAACAAGGAGCCGGCCAAGGTTCCGGCAAGACCGCCGATTTTATGTCCTGGATGTCCTCACAGAAGTGTATATACAGTGTTGAAAAAGTTGGGGATACATGCAGCGGGGGATATTGGATGTTACACTCTTGGAGCAGTTCCGCCTTTAAATGTAATAGACACTACCATTTGTATGGGCGCTAGTATTTCTACCCTTCATGGTATGGAGAAGGCAAAAGGAAGGGATTATATAAAAAATTGGGTAGCAGTTATCGGAGATTCCACCTTTTTGCATACAGGAGTAAATTCTCTTATGAATATGGTATACAACCAGTCAACGGGAACGGTTGTGATTTTGGATAATTCTACTACAGGTATGACAGGACATCAGGATCATGCT
Source organism: uncultured Lachnospiraceae bacterium (assembly GCA_910578605.1). Taxonomy (GTDB): domain Bacteria; phylum Bacillota; class Clostridia; order Lachnospirales; family Lachnospiraceae; genus MGBC111451. The sequence continues at coordinate 16,548 of CAJTQG010000035.1, forward strand.
GCAACTGGAAAGACATTAAAGGGAGAGATTGTACCTGCAATCAATATTTATCAATTGTGCAGGGCAATGGGAATTGAACATGTAGTGGAGGTGGACGCTTTTGATATAGAGAAGTTAGAGCAGATTGTCAAGGAAGAGGTGGCAAGAGATGCGGTTTCTGTTATTATCACTAAATCCCCCTGTGTTCTTTTAAAGGGAAATGTATTTCCTTATAAGTGCAAGCCGGTGGAGGATGCCTGCAAGAAGTGCGGCATGTGCCTAAAACCAGGCTGTCCTGCATTGACGAAAAATGAGGATGGCACCATTTCTATTGATGATACGATGTGCAACGGCTGCGGACTTTGTGAAAAGTTATGCAAGTTTGGCGCTATTGAGCGGGTAAAAGCATAGAGAACAGGTGAAAGGAGAGTGAAGACAGACATGACAAAAAATATAATGATAGTTGGCGTAGGAGGTCAGGGAACGCTCTTGACCAGCCGTATTCTTGGCGGAATCACCTTAGAGGCGGGATATGATGTAAAATTGTCTGAGGTACACGGCATGGCCCAGAGAGGGGGAAGCGTAGTAACCTTTGTGCGTTACGGCGAGAAAGTGGCAGAACCTATTGTGGAGCAGGGACAGGCGGATGTATTGATTGCGTTTGAAAAATTAGAAGCCCTTCGATATGCTCATTTTTTAAAAGAAGATGGTGTTCTCATTATCAATGAACAACAGATTGAGCCGATTACCGTAGTGATGGGGGCGGCTGAGTATCCAAAAAATATTGTGGAAGATTTAGAAAAGGTACACACGGTCTACAAGATGGATGCAATGGAGGAGGCTAAAAAATTAGGAAATTCTAAAGTTTTTAATATTATCATTTTAGGAATGGCTGCAAAGCATATGGATTTCTCTAAAGAGACCTGGTTAAAGGTAATCGAAAAAACCGTTCCTCCTAAGACGGTGGAGATAAACAAAAAAGCTTTTTTAGCAGGTTATGAAGGTTAGATAATACATGGCTTAATTTCAGCATATATCTTATAATTTATGTATATGATGAATAACATAGAAACCATTAAAAAGAGACAAGTAATATCAATAGATATATATAGTTTTATATTATATGGTAAATAAAAAACAGGAGGCTTTACAAACATGATTTGGAATGAAGCGAAGGAATGTATGAGCAGGGACGAGCTGGAGTATTTGCAGAGCAAGCGTCTAGTTAAGGTGGTAGACAGAGTTTATCACAATGTGGAATTTTATCGTAAGAAAATGCAGGCAATGGGTATTGAGCCAGGAGATGTAAACGGAATAGAGGATCTCCACAAATTGCCTTATACCACAAAGGACGATTTGCGTGATACATATCCCTTTGGGCTGTTTGCCATTCCCAAGTCTGAAATTATTCGTATCCATGCGTCTTCAGGGACAAAAGGAAAGGCTACCGTTGTTGGTTACACGAGAAAGGATTTGGAAATTTGGAGTGAGTGTGTGGCAAGGGCGTTGGTACAGGCAGGAGTGACAAGAGATGATATTATTCAGGTTGCTTACGGATACGGCTTGTTTACTGGAGGACTTGGAGCTCACGGCGGTGCTGAGAAGCTTGGAGCAATGGTAGTGCCAATGTCTACAGGAAATACGAAAAAGCTGACTACTATGATGAAGGATTTTGGTGTGACAGCAATTGCCTGCACTCCTTCCTATCTTCTTCATATTGCCGAGGTGTTAGAGGAGGCAGGGGATATCCCTAATATCAAATTAAAGGCTGCTGTGTGCGGTGCTGAGCCGTGGACTGAGAATATGCGCAAACAGATTGAGGAGAAGCTGCATATCAATGCTTTTGATATATATGGCCTCTCAGAAGTAATGGGACCAGGAGTTGCCTGTGACTGTGAATATCACAAGGGACTTCATGTTTACGAGGATCATTTTTTGCCAGAAATTATTTCTCAGGATTCATTGAAGCCACTGCCTGAAGGCGAGGTGGGTGAGCTGGTATTTACTACGCTCACTAAGGAAGGTCTTCCTCTTCTCCGTTACCGCACGAAGGATTTGACAAGTATTTCTTATGATAAGTGTGAGTGCGGCAGGACGCTGGCAAGAATCAGCCGTTTTAAGGGACGCTCAGACGATATGTTGATTATTCGTGGTGTCAATGTGTTCCCATCACAGATTGAGACAGCGCTGCTGGAGATGAGTGGTACCACTCCTCATTATCTGATGACCGTAGACCGTGTCAACAATCTTGACACGTTGGAGATTCAGGTGGAGGCAGACGGGGCTTATTTCACTTGGGACAGCAGTGACAGGGAGAAATTTAGAAAAAAGGTTGCCCATGTCATTCACAATGCTATTGGTTTGGCGGCAGAAATTAAACTGGTGGAGCCTAAGACTTTAGAGCGCAGCATGGGAAAAGCAGTTCATGTAATAGATAATCGAAAATTGGTTTAACAGGGAGATTTCTATGATAATTGATTTTCACACCCATATTTTTCCTGAAAAAATAGCGGCAAGAACTATTTCAAAGTTAGAGAATAAGGCAAATGTAAAAGCTTTTACCGATGGAAGAGAAGATAGTTTAATCGCTTCCATGAAGGAGGCTGAAGTAGAGATTTCAATTGTTCTTCCGGTAGTCACTAAGCCAGAGCAATTTCACACAGTCAATGAATTTGCAGTGCGGCTCAATGAGAAATACAGTGAAAAAGCAGTACGCCTTTTATCCTTTGGAGGAATTCATCCCGATTCACCTGATTACAAGAGGGAACTGGACACCATAAAGAAAATGGGCTTGCTAGGAATTAAGCTTCATCCGGATTATCAAGATACATATTTTGAAGATATCAAGTACATGCGTATATTGGATTATGCGTCTGAGCTTGGCCTAGTCAGTGTGGTTCACGCAGGAGTGGATATTGGTTTTCCCGATAATGTGAGGTGCACAGTTAAGGGCATCCGCAAGGTGTTAGATGAGGTGGCTCCGGAAAAGCTGGTGTTGGCTCATTACGGCGGCTTTGGCATGTGGGATGAGGTGGAGGAGTTAGTGGCAGGAGATAATGTATACTTGGATACTGCATATACCTTTGGATTTATAGAGGATGAGACTTTTTTGAGAATTCTGAGAAAACATGGGGCAGATAAAATATTGTTTGCCACTGACAGTCCGTGGAGCGGACAGAAGGAATCACTGAACTATTTGAAAGGACTTGTAGCACAGGAGGAGTTAAATAAAATAGTGGGGCAGAACGCAGAAAAGCTTTTATATATTTGATAAATGAAAAGGAGTTTTTATATGGCGATTGGAAAGAATAAAGCGGTACTTATTAAAGCAGTTTCAGAGTTAAAGGAAGCGGATTACTCAAGGGAACCTGAATTGAACAGCATGTATCAGAGGCTTTCAAAAGGAAGAAAAGAATTTGGGGAAATCTTAGAGAAAAATTTTAAAGCAGTTATGCAGATTAGTTCTCTTGATTTGACTATGCAGCATCAAACAGAAAAAATAGTGGATATATCTGAAAATGTAGCCAGAGCTACAGAGGCTATTTTTGGCTCTTCGGATACAGATATCTCTATGTCAGGAAAAAGCAACAATCAACATGAGGAATTGACTTCTACCATTGTTGAAGTTTCGGCAGAGACTCAGGAGGTATATCAAAAAATAGAGGAAGGACAAAACGAGCTTACATTGATTAAAGAGCTGTCCAATCAGACCATTCAGGTGTCTAGGGAGCTTCAGAAGGATATGGATGAGTTGTTCAAGACGATTGACCGTATGAGCAGCGTCATTGCAGGAATTGATTCCATCTCTATGCAGACAAATCTGTTAGCTCTTAACGCTTCCATTGAAGCGGCAAGGGCAGGTGCAGCGGGAAAAGGCTTTGCAGTGGTAGCAGGGGAAATCAGAGGATTGGCAGAGGAAACTCAAAAAATGACTGGAAATATGGGTATTTTTGTGGAGGACATAAAAAAAGCATCTCAAAAGAGTATCCACAGTGCTACAAGTACAATCAATGCTCTTGATTCCATGACGGAAAAAATAAAAAATGTTTGGGAATTAAATGATGAAAGTCAGCAGCATGTTTCAAAGGTAAATGAATCTATCAGCTCCATTGCGGATGTGAGCAGGGAAATAAGTCAGTCTATGTCACAGATGGAAAATCAATTAAAAGACAGCACTAATATAATGCAGCAGGTAGGAAATGACCTGAAGCAGGCTGTGGAGCCGGTTGTGGATATTGAAAAAATATTAGATGAAACAGTTAAGCAGATGGGTTCAATGTCAAAGGATGCATTTTTCCGCTTAGACCCAACGGAATTTGCCCAATATGTGAGAAATGCTATCAATGCACATCGCTCTTGGCTGACAAATCTGAAAAAAATGGTGGTAGAGCAAAACATTATTCCCCTGCAGTTAGATGCCTCTAAATGCGGCTTTGGCCATTTTTATTATGCGATGACTCCCAAAATTCCTCAGGTGCTGCCAATATGGAATGCTCTGGGCAACAAGCATAAAAAGTTTCATCAGTATGGTGAGAAGGTAATCTATGCATTAAATAATGAAGAATATTCTAAGGCGGAACAGATTTATAAGGAAGCAGAAATTTATTCTAAGGAGTTAATTTCCGATTTAGAGCAAATATTAAAGATTGAAGAGTCTAGATTATAAAAAATGTATGATTGCCTAGACAATTAAGTTGCACATAGAAAAATATATAAACAATATAACCGTATTCTGAATAGAATACGGTTATTTATTATGGAAGTTAAGAGGGTAAGAAATTTTTCACAAACAGAACTATGTTTGTGATGCAAGTTTGTGTCTGCGCTGCCGCACAAACATTGTGTTATGTGTATAGGTCAGCGCAGAAATGAGGTAAATTATGAGTACGCTATTAAAAAATCCAATTATTTTTGCAGATGTTCCAGATGTGGACGTGCTGCGCCACGGCACGGCCTATTATATGGTAAGCACAACTATGCATGTGTTTCCAGGATGTCCTATTATGAAATCAGAGGATTTGGCACACTGGGAAATTATTTCCTATGTGTTTGATGTGTTGGAGAATGATGATTGTCATACATTAGCTGACGAAAAAGGGATATATGGAAGAGGTCAGTGGGCAACCAGTCTGCGCTTTCATAATGGAACATTTTATGCTTGTTTTTCCTGTAATGAGACATCACAGTTTTACGTGTATTCTACAGAGGATATAGAGAGGGGACCTTGGAAGCGCAATAATATTCCACAGCTTTTTCATGACCCGGCAGTGCTTTTTGATGAGAACAGAGCATATGTAATGTGTAATTGCGGGGATATCCGCATTGTGGAGTTAGAGGAGGATATGTCAGGGCTAAAGGAAGGCGGCATTGACCAATTGCTTTTTTCCACACCAAAGGAAAATATAGGACTTCGCTGTGAGGGCGGTCATGCCTACAAAATAAATGATTACTATTACTTAATATACATTGAATGGCCTTCCGACGGAAAAAAGAGAAGAAGGGAAATTTGTTATCGCTCCAAAAATCTGTTAGGACCATATGAGAGAAAAGAAATATTTGATGATGATATGGGATATCACAACAAAGGAATTGCCCAGGGAGCAATTTTTGACACTCCCCAGGGGGATTGGTATGCTATGCTCTTTCAGGATCATGATGCGGTTGGCAGAATACCATATATACTTCCGGTACATTGGGAGGATGGATGGCCTATGATAGGGGAGGATAAAAAAGCCCCAAGGGAGCTGCTTCTGCCTTTTGAGGAGAAGAAAACAAAGGATATTGTCATATGTGATGATTTTCAACATGAAGAGAATCAATTGTATCTTCAGTGGCAGTGGAATCACAACCCAGATAATACTCTGTGGTCCTTTACAAAGCGAAATGGTTATCTTCGTTTGGAAAATGGACATCTCTCCCACCATATTCTCACAGCGAGAAATACTTTGACACAAAGAACGATAGGCCCAGCCTGCACTATAACTACCATGCTGGATACAAGGGGAATGAAGGATGGAGACAGAGCAGGCTTGGTGGCTTTACAGTCCCATTTTGGAACGGTTGGTATATGGAAGGAGGGGGAGGAATGCTATGCAGTTATGAGCAGGAGAGGGGAGGACCAAATAGAGTACCCTACAGAAAAAATAAAATATAAACAACCTACTATCTATTTAAAAATAACCTTTGATTTTACAGAGAGTCGGGATATTGCAGAGTTTTATATATCAGAGGATGGCAATACATGGAGAAAGCTGGGAGAACATTTGCAGATGTTGTACACATTAGATCATTTTATGGGGTACAGAGGTGGGCTTTTCAGCTATCCAACAAAGGAAATTGGAGGTTATGCAGATTTTGCGTTCTATCATATTTTAGGTTGCCAATCCAAGGAGAATTAGTTATACTAAAATAGTGAAAATGTAAAAAAATGTCAATAAATACAAGAAAAATAAACACTGACAACAAAAATAATGCAGATGTGAAAAAATGTAATGTGAGTGGATGCATGGATAAATTATGCAATGCAAGAAACAAATGCAAGAAATAAGTATTGAATGAGGGAATGGAAAATATGCCATTATCAAATGAAGAGAAAGAATTAGATTATACAGTATTGACAAAGCTGCCTGTGGGTTCTGCGCTTCATATTGAGGTGTACTACATGCACCAGAAGTTAGAGTATGATGTTCAGATTGCAGGGGAGGCAGAGGGCGGGCTGTTGTTTCAGCCTATTATGCGGGAAGGCAAAATGATGAATTTTATGTCATCTAAGCTGAGAATATTGGCTATATACTATATCAAGGGAGAAAAGCCGATCCTTTGGAGTCATTGTCAGATAAAGGGGGTAATGTACAAGGGAAATCCCTATCATTATATTAAAACCAATCATTTGGGAATTGTGTGGAACAGAAGAAATGATTTTCGATTGTATATAGGAGATACGGGAGTAGCCCAAATGGGTGAAAACCATGTAGCCTTAAAGGTGAACATAAGAGATGTGAGCAACAGTGGTTTTTCTATAATAGCACCTAGAGATGTGGCAGGGACAAACGAGAATTGCAGAGTACACTTAGTGTTTCGGGATATTAAAAATGATAAGCAGTTTAGTTTGTTTGGCATGGTAGTGCGCAAGGAGGAGATGGAGGATGGAGCCATGATGTTTGGCTGTCGTTTAGACAAGTACAATGCGTCTTTATCTAGGTATATTGCAAAGAGGCAGAGAGAGTCAGCAATAGGAAGCACAAGCTTACCATAAGCTCATCTTGTGGAAATTGCAGCGCGAATTGAGGTAAAAATGGAAACTTGCGTAAAAAAATAAAAAAAGTAATTCCTATTTTGATAAAATATGCTATAATGTTTAGGAGTGTGTGCAAAAGATAGGAGGTTAGAGTTATTTGAACCATGAAAAAACAATAGATATTGAACATCGCAAGCGTATCAATCGAATGAAAAAGATAATTATATACATTGCTATTCTTTTCATATTGGTTCCGATTATTATGTGTTTTATTTTGTTTTTCAAGGTACATCGGTTAGAATCCCAGTTAAAGGACTTGTTGGTTTCCATTGATTCCGGTGAGATGGTTGTCAAAAAGGATGACAATGGAGTCCATTTTGTATATGCAAAGGAAGCGGTTGATGAGAAAACCTTGGCACAGTCTTCTTCCCAAGCTTCTTCAGAGAAGAAGGACAATCCTGATAAAGAAAAAAATGCACAAGACAAATCAGGAGAAAAGGAAGATACTACTAAGGCGCAAAAGACGACAGTGAAAAATACAGACAAGAAAAAAGAGGAAAAGGTTGCATATTTAACCTTTGATGATGGTCCAAGTGAGAGAACAGATGATATTTTAAAGGTGTTAAAAAGCAAAAAGGTAAAGGCAACTTTTTTTGTAGTAGGAAAATCCGATGAGCGTTCTATGGAGTCATATCAAAAAATCTTAGCGGCAGGTCACACTTTGGCCATGCACACCTACTCTCATGATTACGCATATTTGTATGAATCGTTGGAACACTTTCAAAAGGATATGAAAGAGCTGCAGGATTTGTTGTATGATGCAACTGGACAGATTCCCACTATATTCCGCTTTCCAGGGGGAAGCAGTACATCAAAGTGTGATCATATAGAGGAATATATACGCTATGCCAATGAACAGGGCTGGATTTATTTTGACTGGAACGCATCGGGGGAAGATGCCGTTGGTGAGGGCAGCAGTGTGGAGCAGATTCGAGAGAATGTAATGAAAGATGCGCTAAAGCATGACACTGCGGTTATTTTGCTCCATGACGCCCAGGGAAAAGCAACTACAGTGGAGGCATTACCTTCTATTATAGATGAACTGCGGTCTAATGGTTACAGCTTATCGGCTATAGATAAAACGGTGAAGCCCATTCAGCATATTAGCGCTGATAAAGTCAAAAACCAATAATAAATGATTTTCATATAGAAAATTCACAAAGAAAATGCAATATCTTGCAATAGAGAAAACAAAATCATGCAATAATAATAATAAGTTTTATAGCATTGAATAATGAAAGAAAGGAACGGCAGGCTCGTAGCAGCATGCGGATATAAGGTATTAACATGAGTTTTTTGAAGGATTTTAAAGAAGATTTATCCCAGGCAGTAAATGAATTAGTGACAGAGGATGAAATGATGGAAGAAAAAGAAGAATTTGACGATATGGATGATGAGATGGTGAATACATTTGACAGTCAGGAATCAACACCGCCAGTGCAGGAAGCTCCTCAGGAGAAGCCATTTGTTGACAGAGAGCAGGAGGCAAGATTGGCACAGGAGGTACAGAATTTTCAAAAATCTCAGGCACAGACGCTTACACAGCAGGCTGCGCCGGCACCTACACAGAAAACAGCAGGAGGCTATAGTAACAATATGAAGACGCAAACAGATGAAGTAACAGAGATTACAGTGGGCACAGTTCTTGAGGGTAATATGTCCTCCAACGGTTCCATCAATTTAAATGGTAAGATTAAAGGGAATATTGCCTGCCACGGCAAGCTGGTAGTCAGCGGCACAATTGTAGGTACTTCTCAGGCATCGGAGATATTTACGAACAATGCCAGAATCGAGGGCGATGTTGCCAGTGAGGGCAGCATTAAAATTGGCAATGGCTCGGTAGTTTTGGGCAACGTATATGCAACCAGCGCAGTCATTGGCGGAGCTGTGAGAGGAGATATCGATGTTCATGGTCCTGTCATTATAGATGCCACAGCAGTGGTGCAGGGAAATATTAAGTCCCGTTCTGTTCAGGTTAACAACGGTGCGGCAATTGAAGGCAATTGTTCTCAGTGCTACGCAGATATTGATTATGAGCAGTTGTTTGACAATACATTTGCAAAATAATGTTAGTATATAACATTTGCATAATACAAAATAGTGAGGATAGAAATGAGTCAATACAAGAGAGTATTATTAAAGCTAAGCGGGGAAGCACTTGCCGGAGATAAAAAAACAGGGTTTCATGAGCCAACGGTTGTAGGTGTGGCAAAACAGGTAAAGCAGCTGGTGGACCAAGGAATTCAGGTAGGTATTGTGATTGGCGGCGGTAATTTCTGGCGGGGCAGAACGAGTGAAAAGATTGACAGAACAAAAGCGGACGCCATAGGCATGCTGGCAACAGTGATGAATTGTATTTATGTATCTGAGATTTTCCGTACGGAAGGTATGATGACTCAGGTGCTCACTCCTTTTGAGTGCGGTTCCTTTACAAAACTGTTTTCAAAAGATAGGGCAAACAAATATTTTTCCAAAAATATGGTAGTTTTTTTTGCAGGAGGTATTGGGCATCCTTATTTTTCCACGGATGTAGGTATGGTACTTCGGGCAGTAGAAATGGAGGTGGATTGTATTTTGGCGGCTAAGGCCATTGACGGTGTGTATGACAGTGATCCAAACAGCAATCCGGCGGCTAAAAAGTATGATCAGCTCACCATACAGGAAGTGGTAAACAAAAAGCTTGGAGTAATTGATTTGGCTGCTTCTGTTTTATGTATGGAAAATAAAATGCCTATGCTGATTTTTGGATTAAATGAAGAAAACAGCATTGTCCGTGCAGTGACTGACCAGTTCACAGGCACTAAGATTATTGTTGAGACGTAAAAGAAAATTGTTTAAAATTGTTTAAATAAAGAGAGGTAAGTAAAATGGATGCAAGGCTACAGCAATTTGAAGAGAAAATGTCAAAATCACTGGATAATTTACAGGGTGAATATACTACAATTCGTGCAGGACGTGCCAATCCTCATGTTTTAGATAAGATTACCGTAGATTACTATGGTACGCCTTCCTCTATCCAGCAGGTTGCAAATGTATCTGTGCCAGAGGCTAGAATGATTCAAATTCAGCCATGGGAGTCAAGTCTCATCAAGGAGATTGAGAAGGCGATTATTGCTTCCGATTTGGGAATTACACCAAACAGCGATGGAAAGACAGTGAGATTGGTATTTCCGGATTTGACGGAGGAGAGAAGAAAAGAGCTGGTGAAGGATGTAAAGAAAAAGGGGGAGGAGGCAAAAGTTGCGGTGCGCAATATCCGCAGGGATGCCAACGATACCTTTAAGAAAATGAATAAAAACAGCGAGATTTCTGAGGACGAACAAAAGCAGTTAGAATCAGAGATTCAAAAGTTGACAGACAAGTATATTGGCAAGGTAGACGAAGCTGTAGAAGAGAAATCAAAAGAAATTTTAACGGTATAAAAACCCTTATATACTCTCGGATATTACCTAAAACTGGGAATTTCCGGGAGTATTCTTGTTTATTTTAATATGGAATGGAGATTATTATGGCAAAAGAATATCCATTAGAGAATTTGAATATACCACAGCATGTGGCGATTATTTTGGATGGAAACGGGAGATGGGCAAAGAAGCGCATGCTTCCTAGAAATATGGGACATGTACAGGGGGCAAAGACAGTGGAGCAAATTTGTGAGGATGCTCATGACCTTGGTGTAAAGTATTTGACTGTATATGCTTTTTCCACGGAAAATTGGTCTAGACCTCCAAAGGAGGTGGCAGCTATTATGAAGCTGCTGCGAAATTATTTAAAGGATTGTATAAAGAGGGCAAACAATCATGATATGAGAGTGCGTGTTATTGGTGAGAGAGGGCGCTTAGATGAAGATATTTGGCAGAAAATAGAGGAATTAGAAAAGTCAACCTGTGAAAACACAGGTTTGAATTTTACCATAGGCATAAATTATGGAAGCAGGGATGAGATGCTTCGGGCAATGCGAAAAATGGGAGAGGATATAAAACTAGGAGCATGTGAGGTAGAAGATATAGACGAGAAGTTGTACGAGAGCTATTTAGATACTGCCGGCATTCCAGATCCGGATTTGCTGATTCGCACAAGCGGAGAGCAGCGATTATCAAACTATCTTCTATGGCAGTTAGCTTACACGGAATTTTATTTTACCGATGTATTGTGGCCGGATTTTAATAAGGATGAATTATATCAGGCAATTTTGCAGTATAATAAAAGGCAGAGAAGATTTGGGGGACTGATGGAGGAACCAAAGGTGTAGAGAAACTATAAAGGAAAGGCAAGGTGTTGAAATGGGTATTTCAAACTTTAAAAGTCAGTCATTTGTGACAAGAGTTGTCAGCGGCGCTATATTGGCAGTTGTGACAATCGGAGTATTGTTGGCGGGAGATTGGATAACTTACGGCGCCATATTGGCAGTTTCCCTCATTGGAATGTTTGAATTGTACAGAGTATTTAACATTCAAAATCGAATCGTTGGATGGATTGGATATGGAGCAGCAGTGCTGTATTTTTTTCTGCTTCGGTCTGATTTGGAGGAATTTATAATGCTGCTTTTGGTACTGCTTGTGATTGGGGTTATGGCAGTCTACGTCTTTACCTTTCCCAAATATGAGACGATAGAGGTATTTGCTGCTGTATTTGGCTGGCTCTATGTGGCAGTGATGATGTCTTATGTATATTTGATTCGCATAAGTGAGGGTGGAATATACACTATCTGGCTTGTTTTTTTATGTTCCTGGGTGTGTGATACTTTTGCTTATCTGGCAGGTATGGCCATTGGGAAACATAAGATGTCGCCGATTTTAAGTCCTAAGAAGACAATAGAAGGTGCGGTAGGAGGAGTGGCAGGCTCCGCATTGTTAGGAGTCATCTATGCTGTCTGCCTGCAGGATTATCTAGATTTTCTATCCAATCCTATCATAATGATACCAGTTATTTGTGTGTGCGGAAGTCTGATTTCCATGGTAGGAGATTTGGCGGCATCTGCCATTAAGAGAAAGCATGAGATTAAGGACTATGGGACATTGATACCGGGACATGGGGGAATATTGGACAGGTTTGACAGTGTGATTATCACAGCACCTATTATTTATTATTTGTTGACTTTAAATCTCTTTTAAATTTAATGTGTAATTTACAAAGTTCAAGAGGGCATCAACAGAAGCGTTGTAAGTGAATTCGGATATTTTTGGAAAGAATGGAAAGGGAAGGCTAGAGGCAGAGCAAATGAAAAATATTGTCATATTGGGATCTACTGGTTCTATAGGAACCCAGACATTAGATGTTATTGAGAAAAATTCTGACCTGCAGGTGGCGGCTTTGTCCGCCAATGAAAATATAGACAAGCTGGAGGAGCAGATTCGTCGATTTTCTCCGAAGATGGTATGTGTGTATGAGGAGAAAGCGGCATCACAGCTGGCATTGAGGATAGCAGACTGTCCGGTGAAGGTGGTCAGCGGGATGGCAGGGTTGGAGGAGATTGCCGCAATGCCCCAGGGGGATATTGTGGTGACAGCGGTAGTAGGTATGATTGGCATTCGTCCTACGATTGCAGCCATTCGGGCAGGGAAGGATATTGCCCTGGCAAATAAAGAGACATTGGTGACGGCGGGACATATTATTATGCCCCTGGCAAAAGAGTACGGGGTGAATATTCTTCCAGTGGATAGTGAGCACAGCGCTATTTTCCAAGCTCTCAACGGGGAAAATGCAAAACAAATTCACAAAATACTTCTCACTGCCTCAGGAGGCCCTTTCAGGGGAATGCAAAAAGAAGAATTAGAACATGTTACATTGGAGCAGGCGCTGCACCATCCCAACTGGGCTATGGGAAAGAAAATTACCATTGATTCCGCAACTATGGTCAACAAAGGTTTGGAGCTGATAGAGGCAAAATGGCTGTTTGGCGTGGAAGTGGACAGAGTACAGATTATTGTTCAGCCTCAAAGCTTGATTCATTCTATGGTAGAATTTGAGGACAGAGGAATTATAGCGCAGCTTGGAACGCCGGATATGCGGCTTCCGATACAGTATGCTCTGTTTTACCCCGAGAGAAGATACTTGGATTCTCAGGCGGTTGATTTTGCAAAGCTTGGATGTATTACTTTTGAGGAGCCGGACATGGATACATTTTATGCTCTTCGTCTGGCCTATGAGGCGGGAAGACGAGGAGGAAGTCTCCCTACGGTGTTAAATGCAGCAAATGAATTGGCAGTAAGTTTGTTTCTGCAGGGACAAATATCTTTTGTACAAATCACACAGTTGATACAGCAATGTATGGAAAATCATAAAATAATAGCAAATCCCACACTAGAAGAGATACTATCTGTGGAAAAAGAAACATATGAATTAGTAGGGGCAATGATTCAAAATGTATAGGTAAATCAGTGATAGAATCATGTCGTTAAGGAACAATATAGAGTATAAAAGAAAGGTATAGGGCAATCTTACATGAATATCATTTTAGCGTTGATTATTTTTAGTGTACTGGTTATTATACATGAGTTTGGGCATTTTTTGTTTGCTAAGAAAAACGGAATACGCGTGACGGAGTTTTCCATAGGAATGGGACCTCGTCTTGTAAGTTTTGAAAAGGGAGAGACTCGTTATTCCTGGAAGCTCCTGCCTTTTGGAGGTTCCTGTATGATGCTGGGGGAGGACGAGGATATAGTAAGTGACAAAAATGATACTTTTGGCTGTAAATCCGTGTGGGCGCGCATTAGCGTAGTGGCGGCAGGTCCTATTTTCAATTTTATTTTAGCGTGGATTCTAGCGGTAATTGTAATCGGATTTGTTGGTCCGGATAAGCCGGTAGTGTTGAGTGTGACACAAGGCTCAGCGGCGGAGCAGGCAGGGCTTCGGGAGGGAGATTTGGTTACCAAATATAATGGGACGAAAGTTTCTCTTGGACGTGAAATATCCTTGGAGCAGTATATACATCCGGTAAGTGACCAGGAGATTGAGATTACTTACGAGAGGGACGGAGAAAGGAAGCAAACTACCATAAAACCGGAGAAGCTGACAAAATATGCCTTGGGTGTCAACTATACTGCAGATGGTAATCCGTTAGAGGTGAAAGTGATTGACGGCGGGGCACTCAAGGAAGCAGGAATGGAGAACGGGGATGTGATTACAAAGTTTGCAGGCGTGGAAATACAATCCGGTAAGCAATTTAATGAATATGTACAAAAGCATCCTATAACAGAAGATGATATAGTGATTGAATACCAGAGAAACAATGAGACAAGGGAAGCAAAAGTTACTCCTGTTAAAAATGAATATTACAGCACAGGATTTTCTTACAATGTATATCGAGATAAGGTAAATGCACTAGGAGTTGTTAAATATAGCTTTGTGGAAGTGAAATATGTGATTGGCTCCACCTTAAAAAGCCTTAGCATGTTAGTACAGGGAAAGGTAAAAAAAGATGATGTGGCTGGGCCGGTAGGTATTGTAGATTTAATTGGGGATGCCTACAATGAGACGAAGGACGAGGGAATTTTGTATGTATTCCTCACTTTGGCAAATCTTACCATTTTGTTAAGTGCCAATCTTGGTGTGATGAATCTGCTGCCGATTCCAGCATTGGACGGCGGTCGTCTTGTATTTATGTTAATTGAGGTGGTGAGGGGGAAACCGATTGACAGGGAGAAGGAAGGTATCGTACATTTGGTAGGTATGATATTGCTGATGATATTGATGGTATTAATACTTTTTAATGATGTGAGCAGACTGTTTCGATAAAGGAAGTATATGGAACTAAGCTGTAAGGATAGCTTTGTTTGTACTGCTTTGAAGTGGAGGAAACTATGGGAATTTGCAGTAAAAAAATAACAAGAGAGATTCGTATAGGGAACCGTGTAATTGGAGGAAAGCATCCTATTTTGATACAATCTATGACTAACACTAAAACCCAGGATGTGTCAGCCACCGTTGCACAGATTTTGCAGTTGGAGAAGGCAGGTTGTGATATTATCCGCTGTGCAGTGCCTACAATGGAGGCTGCCAGTGCATTGGGACAAATAAAAAAACAAATACACATTCCTTTAGTGGCTGATATTCATTTTGATTATCAACTGGCAATTGCGGCTATGGAAAACGGTGCAGATAAAATTCGCATTAACCCAGGGAATATCGGTTCAAGGGAGAGAGTGCAGGCTGTAGTGGATGTGGCCAGGCAGCGCCAAATTCCCATTCGGATTGGTGTCAATAGCGGTTCACTGGAAAAAAAGTATTTGGAGAAGTACGGAAAAGTTACGCCGGAGGGTATTGTGGAGAGTGCTCTGGAAAAGGTTGCAATGGTGGAGGAAATGGGCTATGAAAATCTGGTAATCAGCATAAAATCCTCCGATGTGCTTATGTGTGTGAAAGCTCATGAATTGATAGCCCAAAAAACGGATTATCCCCTTCATGTGGGAATTACAGAGGCTGGTACACTGATGGCGGGAAATATTAAATCTTCCATAGGTCTTAGTTTAATATTAAGTCAGGGAATCGGCGATACCATTCGTGTGTCTTTGACAGGAGAGCCTGTGGAGGAGATTAAATCGGCTAAGCTGATTTTAAAGACATTAGGCCTAAGAAAGGGCGGTATTACTATTGTGTCTTGTCCTACTTGCGGCAGAACCCAGATTGATTTAATTGGATTGGCAAATCAGGTAGAAAAAATGTTGGCAGATTATGAGGATAAAGAGTGCAAGGTGGCGGTAATGGGCTGTGTGGTAAATGGGCCAGGTGAAGCAAAAGAGGCGGATTACGGCATTGCAGGCGGCATTGGGGAGGGATTGCTTATGAAAAAAGGAAAAGTAATCCGCAAAGTGCCGGAGGACCAGTTGGTGGAAGCGCTGCGAAGAGAAATAGAAAAGGAAGACTAGAGTTGGGATACAGAGTAGGTTCTGATAGTCTTAATACTATAATATATAT
>CAJTQG010000036.1 GCA_910578605.1 uncultured Lachnospiraceae bacterium
CTTTTTTATGGAAGGGGCTGCAAGATATAAATATGCCGGTGTTGATGCAATTGATATTGCAGATTGCCCAGTTGCCAAAGCAAGGATTGACAGCAGTGTCCTTGCCTGCAAGTTATCGAGGGAGCTTGGAATTACTGCAATTCCTCATATGACATGCCGCGACCGCAATATTAATGCGACAAAGGCGCTTTTACTGGGGTTAAATATTGAGGGAATCAATAATGTGCTGACGGTGACTGGAGACCCCGTGCCTACCGCTATGAGAAATCAGGTTAAAACTGTGTTTAGTTATAATTCAGCGGTATTGGCAAGACATATCCAGTCGTTTAACCAGGAAATTTTTAAGGATAATCCTTTTATGGTGTCTGGTGCATTAATCAATGCGTTAAATTTTGACTCTCAGATTGTTCATGCCAGAAAAAAATAGAAAGCGGCGTCTCCGTTCTCTTTACCCAGCCTGTTCTGTCAAAGAGGGGGCTTGATAACCTCAGGCGTGCAAGGGAAGAGCTTCCGGTCAAGCTCCTTGGCGGTATTATGCCAGTTGTGAGTTACCGCAATGCAGCATTTATGAATAATGAGATGGCAGGGATTTCGATTGACCAGGAAATTATGGAAAAGTACCAAGGAAAGGACAGAGAGCAGGGGGAAGAACTTGCCTATAAGATATCGGCAGCGGTTATTGACGAAATCTCAGATAGCATAGACGGGTATTATGTGATTACGCCGTTTAAACGAGTGGAATTGGTTTTAAGGATTTTGGGATTTATCAATAGAAAATAATGTAAGAGGTAAACTGTGAATAGTAATTTTTAGAGACAGCGATAGGAAAAAATAATTATAGGGAAAATTTTGAAAAAAATGCTTGCAAAATGTCTTATGGTATTATATAATGTACGAGTGCTTGTGAGAGCGCAAGTACATTAATGGGCCATCGCCAAATGGTAAGGCACTGGACTCTGACTCCAGCATTTCAAGGTTCGAATCCTTGTAGCCCAGTTTAAATCATCACATAGTTATGTGGTGATTTTTTTACATTATTAGGAAGCGTCTGTAAGAACAGAAATGTCTTGAAAGAATATCTGGAAAGTAGAGAGGAGGTTGTGGGCATTATGATGGTATTATATGATGAAGAGGAAGCTATGAGGATTTATATTGAAAGTGAACGTTATGATAGAAAATCAATGGGAAGCAAGGTAATAGAATTGCAAAAAGTTGGAAATAAAAAAACTCTTTTTTGTTTTATAATATTATGCATCAAAAAGCCTCTATGGGCGTCAAATGGACGTCAAATTTAGAAAATTTCCTGGCACAATTTACTTGGGATATACTACCTTTTTTAAGAACAATCCTTCTGGCTGTGCCGTTCTGCCAGCCATCTTCCTATCACATGCCATTAAAATTGCCCTCATCTCCTCGGGAATTCTTTTCCCCAATCCAACCTCAATTAAAGTGCCGCACATAATTCTGACCATGTTATACAAAAAACCGTTTCCTCTAAATGTAAGAATAATTTCCTCCTGCTTGGATTGTATTTGAATTTCATACAATTGTCTCACTGTACTTTTTTTCATTTTTTGATTAGAACAGAAGCTTCTAAAATCATGCTCACCCACTAAAAGCTCTGCTGCCTCCTGCATTTTTTGAATATCTAACTTCTCAGGCACATAGGCTGTATATTTTCTGCGAAATACATCCGGTTTTGCCACATTCCATATATGATATTCATATTGCTTTTCTATAGCATTCAATCGACTGTGAAATCTCAGAGGAACTTCCTCCACCAAAAGAATCCCTATGTCCTCCGGCAAATAATGATTCATATATGCCTTCACCGCCTCCGGCTCCAGCATTTGTTCACACTTAAAATTCGCCACCTGCCCTATTGCATGTACGCCTGCGTCGGTTCTGCCGGAGCCATGTACTTCCACCTCATTCCCTATCAGCTCCGCCAACACAGCCTCCAATTTCCCCTGAATAGTCCAGAGAGTATTCTGCTGCTTCTGCCATCCTTTATATCTGGCGCCATCATACTGAACTGTAATTTTATAGTTATACATAGCACAATCCTCTCTCCACTATTTTACTGAACATCTCTGTATTCTGTATGCTGCCTTACTATTCAAAGGGATATAGAAATCAGCAGACAAACTCGTAAGCTTTAATCGTCAGACTTTGTTAAATTTCTCTGCACCCGATTATACAACTCCTTGGCAGCATTATAACCCATATTTTTCTGTCTGTGATTGACTGCGGCGGATTCCACTATAATGGCAAGATTACGCCCTGGCCTGATTGGTATAGAATGGCACACAACTTTATTTCCCAAAAATTCTGTATACTGCTCCTCCAATCCCAAACGGTCATATTCTTTATCCTTATCCCACTCCTCCAATTTTATCACCATATTGATAGACTGGGTTTCCTTTACGCTCTCCACACCAAACAAGGTTTTAACATCAATAATACCAATACCCCGAAGCTCTATAAAATGTCTTGTAATATCCGGCGCCGTTCCTACCAGATTCACATCACTCACCTTTCTGATCTCCACCACATCATCTGTCACAAGTCGATGTCCTCGCTTAATCAGCTCCAATGCCGCCTCACTCTTGCCAATTCCGCTCTCTCCCATAATCAGCACACCTTCACCGTATACATCCACCAACACTCCATGGATGGTAATACAAGGTGCAAGCTGTACATTCATCCAGCGAATAATCTCCGCCGTAAATGAGGAGGTGGACTGGGTTGCCACCAAAATGGGCACATTATGTTTATTTGCACTCTCCAACATCAAAGCATCCGGCTCTAAGCTTCTGCAGAAAATTACGCATGGCACCTTAAAGGCAAAAAATTGGTCATACAGCTCTCTCTTTCTCTCATCGTCAATTCCTTCCAAATACGTATATTCCACAAAACCGATTATCTGTATTCTCTCAGAATCAAAGTGGTCAAAATATCCCGTCAACTGCAGTGCTGGACGGTTAATATCTGGATGCATCACCTTTATATCCCCCACAGCAATCTCAGGGGTGAGATTTTTCAAATGATAATTATCAATAATATCTGATACTTTTACTCCTGCCATAACTTGTACCTGTCCTTTCCATATCTTTCATTTTTAACACTTATTATACCATCTAGACTGCCGTCTTGATTATTACAAGTGTTACGTTCCTATTATACCATAAAAGTGAGCTGACGCCCATGAAATTCATTTTATTTGTATCACTATTCAGGGCCATACACATTTATACAGAGCAAACCATTCCAGCTTGCCATTTATGAACAAAAGAAAAGCTGCTTTGCAGAAATATTCAAATGTGCCTCTGAATCGTTACCTATCTGTCATGATTCTTGTAACTGTTCTTCCTTCGATGAAACCTGCTTCTTCTCTATAGAATGAAAAAAATCGTATACATTTTGAGCTGCCGCTTTGCTCATAGTTGGCAGTTTCTCTAATTCTTCCACCTGTGCCTTTTTTATCTCTTCAATACCAGAAAAATGCTGCATTAAATCCTTCCGCCTTGCAGGACCAATTCCCTCAATATCATCTAAGATAGAGTGTACTTGTTTTTTCCCCCGCAAACTCTTATGGTACTCAATGGCAAAGCGATGGGCTTCATCCTGAATTCTAGTAATCAGACGAAAACCTTCTGAGTGGGTATCAATGGGAATCTCTTTATTATTAAAATATAACCCCCTTGTACGATGGTGGTCATCCTTCACCATTCCGCAGACAGGAATCTGAATATGCAGCTTATCCAACACTTCCAATGCAATATTGACCTGACCTCGTCCTCCATCCATCATAATTAAATCCGGAAATATATGAAAGCTTCCTAACTCTTTATCTTTTCCCTTTTCCTTCAAAAGTCTTTGTTCCTCTATACCGTGGGAAAAACGCCTAGTTAATACCTCCTCCATACTGGCATAATCATTAGGCCCCTGCACCCATTTAATTTTAAATTTTCGATAATCATTTCTTTTTGGTTTTCCGTTTTCATATACAACCATAGAGCCAACTGACTCAAAGCCATTTGTATTGGAAATATCATATGCCTCCATTCTGACAACCTGTCCCAATCCAAGCCAATCGGCTATCTCCTGGACTGCCCCCTTTGTGCGCATCTCCTCTCGCTTTATTTTTTCCCTGTCCTGAGTTAACACAAAATCCGCATTCTTCTTTGCCAACTCCACTAACTTTTCCTTTTGTCCCTTTCTAGGACGCTTAATCCAAACCCTTTGTCCCCTCTTAGTGCCAAGCCACTCCTCCAATATCTCTCTATCCTCTATCTCATCTGACACAAAAATTTCCTTTGGAATAAAGGGGGTTCCCCCATAATATTGCTTTATAAAACTTGTTAAAATCTCTCCCCCCTCCTCAAAGGGAGCTACGGTCAAATGAAAATGTTCTCTTCCGAGCAATTTGCCGTTTCGTATAAAAAACACCTGCACCACTGCGTCCACTGTATCTCGACTATATGCAATCACATCTCTGTCCTGACTGTCATCTGTTGTAATTTTCTGTTTTTGTGTAATTTGTTTTACACTTTTCATTAAATCCCGATATCCTGCTGCTTCCTCAAATTCCATATTTTCAGCAGCAGCAAGCATTTTTTCCGTGAGCATCTCCTCAATACCATTATAATTTCCATTTAAAAAATCTACTGCTTTTTTCATGTTTGCCTGGTATTCTTCTTTTGAAATGTACCCCTGGCAAGGCGCCTGACATTGATGAATATGATAATTCAGGCAAGGCCTGTCCTTGTCTATATCTCTTGGAAGCACTCTGTTGCAGCTTCTAATTTGATACAGCTTCTGAAGCAGCTCTATTGTATCCTTGACAGCCTTTGAGCTGGTAAATGGCCCAAAGTACTTCCCTTTGTCCTTATTTCTCCTGTGGGCAAAGAGAAGCCTTGGATAATCTTCGTACAAAGTGGCTTTAATAAAGGGATAGCTCTTATCATCCTTCAGCATAGTATTATATTTGGGACTATGTTTCTTAATCAGGTTGCATTCCAAAATCAATGCTTCCATCTCTGAGTCTGCCACAATATACTCAAACCATTGAATTTTAGATACCATTTGCTGTATTTTAGGTGTTTTTTTTGTACTTTTTTGAAAATACTGCCTCACCCGATTTTTCAGACTGATTGCCTTTCCCACATATATAATTTCATCCTGGGCATTGTGCATCAAATAGACTCCCGGGCATGAGGGCAGCTTCTTTAACTCTTCTTCTATATCAAAAAACATAAATTTTCTCCACCTGTTTTCATTCTATTTTTCTTGGTTATCTTTTTAGCGATAACGTCTTCTCCGCTCTCTTCTTCTACGGAATTCCTGGTACAGCAATACTTCTATTACCTTTTCTAACCATGATTTTTCTTCATGCTTTGGCATCATACCTTTAATATTGCTGCATATAGACAACATTCCGATTCGGTCAGGATATTCATCGTACATAACACTTCCGTCATATTCTAATTTGTCACATTCCTCCTCCACCAAATCCTGAATTTTCCCTATATCCTTTGGATAAAATTGGCGGAGATATTCATAATCTTTCATTTGATTGCTATAATCATCAAATATATCATACATGGGATACTGCATATAAAAAGGTTGGTATGGGATTTGCATTACATCCTCCCTGTTTACTTCATTTTAAATTTATCTTTAGTATATGCATGGTACAGTGAAAAAGCAACTATTCCTATACAAAAAAGAAGAAGGAAATTTCTTACTAAAAATCATCCATCCCTTTCAGAATTTTAGAAACTTCTTTCTCCTTTTTGTATATCTATTTATAATAACTATTTCTTGATTAGCTGCAGACGGGCTAAAGAACGCTTTAATGCAAGCTCTGCACGAGGCATATTTGTCTCGGAACCGCCTTCCTTCAAACGTCTCTCTGCACGTACTTTTGCTTCCCTGGCTCGGTTCTCATCTATCTCCTCCGGCCATTCTGCAATTTCTGCCATGATTGTCACTTTATCCTGCAAAATCTCTGCAAAACCGGCATGAATTGCCGCTTCCTTTTTCTCCTCTGCCTCATATAAATTTACTACACAAGGCACAATCATACATGTAGTAGGAACATGAGCTTTATAAATACCCATCTCCCCCTCACTGGAGGTCATCTCCAAAAACTCTACCTTGCCCTCATAAAAAATCCTATCGGGAGAAATAATGGTGCAATCAAAAAACTTTCCTTCCTCTGCCATAAGCACCTCCTGTTTTAATTACAACGTGCTAGTACATCATCTATGCTTCCGGCATTTAAGAAATAGCTTTCCGGTATCTCATCATGTTTGCCTTCTATAATTTCCTTAAAGCCCTGTATCGTCTCATTGACAGGTACATATTGGCCAACCATACCAGTAAACTGTTCTGCCACAAAGAAAGGCTGAGATAGGAATCTCTGTACTTTTCTTGCTCTTGCCACTACCAGCTTATCCTCCTCGGAAAGCTCATCCATACCAAGAATGGCAATAATATCCTGCAGCTCCTTATATTTTTGAAGAATCTCCTGCACTCCTCTGGCCACCTCATAGTGTTCTTCTCCAACAATATGGGGATCCAATATGCGGGAGGTAGACTCCAATGGATCTACTGCCGGATAGATACCTAATTCCACGATAGAACGAGACAATACGGTTGTTGCATCCAAATGGGCAAATGTTGTTGCCGGAGCAGGGTCAGTCAAGTCATCTGCCGGCACGTATACTGCCTGTACGGATGTGATAGAACCGCTCTTTGTAGATGTAATACGCTCCTGCAGAGCACCCATTTCTGTCTGCAATGTAGGCTGATAACCTACTGCGGAAGGCATTCTTCCCAACAATGCGGACACCTCGGAACCGGCCTGTGTAAAACGGAATATATTGTCGATAAACAACAATACATCCTTACCGCCCTCGTCACGAAAATACTCTGCCATAGTCAAACCTGTAAGACCTACTCTCATTCTGGCTCCAGGAGGCTCGTTCATCTGTCCAAACACCATTGTAGTTTTATTGATAACACCGGATTCCATCATTTCATAGTATAGGTCATTTCCCTCACGGGTACGCTCACCTACACCAGTGAATACAGAATATCCACCGTGCTCTGTAGCTATATTACGAATTAATTCCTGAATCAATACGGTTTTTCCTACTCCTGCACCGCCAAACAAACCAATTTTACCACCCTTTTGATAAGGACAAAGTAAATCCACCACTTTGATACCTGTCTCTAATATCTCTGTTGCTGTGGACTGCTGTTCAAAGCTAGGCGCCTTTCTATGAATCGGAAAATGCTTATCCGTCTCCGGCTCCGGTTTATTATCAATAGGCTGACCTAACACGTTAAACATACGTCCCAATGTGTTTTCACCTACTGGTACAGTAATAGGCGCACCTGTAGCCACTGCATCCATTCCGCGAACCAAACCGTCGGTTGGTCCCATGGCAATACAGCGAACCGTGTCATCTCCTAAGTGCTGTGCTACTTCCACGACTAACTTTGTTCCTCTGTTATCCACTTCAATAGCCTCATTGATATCTGGAAGTTTATTTTCACTAAACTTAATATCTAATACTGCACCAATAATCTGTGTGATTTTTCCAATATTTGTTTCTGCCATATTTTTGTGCTCACACTCCTATTCTTAGCTGATGGCTTCCGCACCAGCTATTATTTCTGTCAGTTCCTGTGTAATAGAGCTCTGACGTGCTCTGTTATATTTTAATGATAAATCTGCTATCATCTCTTCTGCATTGCTTGTAGCAGAATCCATAGCTGTCATTCTGGCACCGTTTTCACTTGCCACTGCCTGCATAAGTCCGCCGTAAATCAGACTGCTTATATACTTTGGAATTAACAAATCCAGCATCTCTGCCTCATCTGTCTCAAAATTCATAGGAATAAATTTAACATTTTCCTCCTGTTGTTCCTCCGGCTGTACATCCTCCTTGCTCACTGGAAGCATTTTAACCAGAGTGGGAATATGACTTACCGTATTGCGGAATTCTGTATATGCCAAATAGATTTCTCCTATTTCACCGTTGGCATAATCCTCCAAAACCTCTCGACAGATTTCCATTGCGTCTGAGTACATTGGATCCTCAATCACATCAGGAAAATCCTTTTTTGTTACATATCCCTTTCGCTCTAACAGTTCTTTTGCTTTTTTCCCTATTGTATACAAAACTGTATCTTCTTTTCCAAAGTTCTCCTGATTCAATAAAAGCTTTGTAATATTAGAATTGTAGCCTCCTGCCAAACCACGATTGGAGCTAATGACAATCACTGCCTTTTTTGTGCCCTCTACCCCCTGCAAATAAGGATGTTTGATTTCTCCTGTTCTTGCTAAGATAGAATGTACTGTCTGCAGCATTCCCTTAAAATATGGTCTGGCATTCTCTGCCCGCTCTTTTGCTTTCTGCAATTTTACTGTGGAAACAAGCTTCATGGCTTTCGTAATCTGACCGGTACTTTGTACACTGGTTTTTCGTCTCTGAATATCTCTCATTGACGCCATCCAATCACCTCATTTCCTATTTTACAAAATCTGCTTTAAATTCTTTAATTGCCTGAATCAGCTTTTCTTCTGTCTCTTCTGTCAATTCCTTTGTCTTCTGAATATCCTGAGGAATCTCTGGATACTTCATATCAATAAACTCAAACAAGCCCTTTTCAAACTCTAAAATTCGCTCCACAGCAATATCTAACAAAAATTTCTTTGTGGCAGCATATATGATAATAACCTGATTTTCAACTGGCATTGTATTGTACTGGTCTTGCTTTAAGACTTCTCTGATTCTCTCACCTTGTGCTAACTGCTCCTTTGTACTGGCATCCAAATCGGAACCAAACTGCGCAAAGGAAGCTAACTCACGGTACTGTGCCAATTCCACACGAATTGGCGCTGCTAGCTTTTTAATTGCCTTAATCTGTGCTGCACCACCTACACGTGACACGGACAGTCCGGCATTTACTGCTGGACGGAATCCGGCATTAAACATTTCTGTCTCCAAATAGATCTGACCGTCTGTAATAGAAATTACATTGGTAGGAATATATGCGGATACGTCACCTGCCTGGGTTTCAATAATCGGCAGCGCTGTAAGGGAACCGCCTCCTAACTCATCAGACAATCTTGCAGCACGCTCTAACAGACGAGAATGCAGATAGAATACATCTCCTGGATAAGCCTCACGACCTGGCGGACGACGAAGCAGCAAGGAGAGTGTACGATATGCCGTTGCATGCTTACTTAAATCATCATATACAACCAATACATCTTTTCCCTGTTCCATCCATTCCTCGCCGATTGCACAGCCGGAATAGGGGGCAATATACTGCAATGGTGCAAGCTCACTGGCTGTGGAAGCTACCACTGTTGTATAAGCCATAGCTCCATGCTCCTCCAATGTCTTCACAATGGAAGCTACCGTTGAGGATTTTTGACCAATTGCTACATAAATACAATGTACATCCTGTCCCTTTTGATTGATAATGGTATCAATGGCAATCGCAGTCTTACCTGTCTGACGGTCACCGATAATCAACTCACGCTGACCTCTTCCGATTGGAATCATGGCGTCAATTGCCTTGATACCCGTCTGCAGAGGTGTATCTACGGATTTTCTGGAGATAACACCGGAGGCAACTCTCTCAATCTGACGATACTTGTCTGTGACTATCGGTCCCTTTCCGTCAATCGGCTGACCTAATGCATTTACAACACGGCCAACCATGGCGTCTCCTACCGGAACCTCTACCACTCTACCTGTTGTCTTTACGGTATCACCTTCACTAATATTCTTTTGATCTCCCAGCAATACGGCACCAACATTGTCTTCCTCCAAGTTAAGCACCATACCAAAAACTTCTCCTGGGAATTCTAACAATTCACCCTGCATGGCATTTTCCAAACCATGGACACGGGCTATACCATCCGCCACCTGAATAACAGTACCTACATCCGATACTTCCAGCTGTGCGGAATATTTCTTAATCTGTTCTTTTATCACAGAACTGATTTCTTCCGGTTTTAAGTTCATGGAATCAACCCACCTTCTTTCCTTTTCCTATGCTAACTGAATTTTTGTGAGACCTTGGGATAATTTTTGCAGTCTTGTTTTAATACTGCTGTCCACAATTCGGTCTCCTATACGGATTACCATGCCTCCAAGCAATCCCTTATCCACTCCATAATGCATCTCAAGAGATTCATACCTGGTTGTAGCCAGCAGCTTTTCCTCGATTTTCTTCTGCTGGTCGGCATCCAGTTCCACCGCCGATGTCACATAGGCTATTCCTATTTTTTTATACTCTTTTACTTTATCAATAAAGTAATGTAAAACCGATAAAAATTCTTTTTGACGGTCCTTTTTCACCATCAATACTAAAAAGCCGGTAAATTCTGCACTCATGTTCGTTTTGAAAATTTCTTCAACCACCTGAACTTTCTCATCTTTTCCAATTTTAGGATGGTTCAATAATTTCACAAGGGAATCATTTTCAAGCAAAATCTCACTGACCCCATTTGCTTCCTCTAAAAAGCTATCTATTTTGCCTTCCTCGAGAGCCAGCTGAAACAGTGCATCACCGTATGTTTTAGATACTAGTTTTGCCATGTGCTATCACCTATCTCTCCCAATGTTTCTTCGATGAGCTTATTCTGTGTAGCGGTATCAATTGACACTGCCACCATTTTATTTGCCATCAAAGTGGCTAATTGAATCATTTCCTGCTTCATCTCATCGGCAGCCTTTTGTTTTTCAAGAACAGCTTCTTTATTGGCATTCTCTATAATGCGTGCCGCCTCCGACTTGGCTTCATCAATAATCTTATTTTGATTATGAATGGCTTTCTTGCGGGCTTCGCTTAAAATCAGCTCCACCTCTTTATCCACACCTTTTAATTTTGTGTCGTATTCACCTTTTAATTCAAGAGCATCCTTTTTATCGCTCTCTGCCGCAGCAATATCAGCAGCTATCTTTTCCTGACGCTTTTTCAGCATATTTTTTACTGGATCAAACAACAGATATGACATCAGTAAAAACAAAATAAATACGTTTATTGCCAGCACGGAAGCATCAAATAATAATTGTGCGTCCAAACCAAATAATCTCTTGCCGGCTGCAACCATCATCGTAACGTCGTTCAAAGTGTCGCCTCCTCTCTTTCTTTTTTTCTAAATCATCTATGAGTCGGCTTATTAGAAAGGTTTTACGAACATAAGAATAATCGCAACTGTTAAACCATAAAGACCTGTTGTCTCAGCAACGGCCTGACCTAATAACATAGTGGATGTAATGTCAGATTTTGCTCCTGGGTTGCGTCCTACGGCTGCTGCTGCATGACCTGCCGCAATACCCTGTCCAATACCAGGTCCGATACCTGCAATAACAGCAAGACCCGCACCAATCGCTGACATAGCTGAGATAAATTCCTGTCCATTAATATTCATAATAAAAATCCTCCTTAAAATTAAATAAAATTTCTTTCCCTGATTGTTAATCAGAATCACATGTGTTAATCAGATATTGCACTGCTCACATATACCATGGTCAACATTGAAAATACATATGTCTGGATTGCACCTGCAAAAAGGTCAAAGTAAACATGTAAAACGGATGGAATACCAAACCTAATAAACACTGGTGCCATTCCGTATATCAGCCCCATCAACACGGTACCTGATAATACATTACCAAACAAACGCAGTGAAAGCGAAATCGGAACCGCTACATCACTGATAATATTGATTGGCAAAAAGAGCGGTATCGGATCCAGCCATCCTCGAAAATGGCCAATCTTATGCTTCTTAATACCATTGACATGAATCAGAAAAAATGTAATGATTCCAAGCGGCAAGGTAACACCATAATCAGCAGTTGGCGGTCTTAAACCTAACAGACCGGAAATGTTGCTACACAATATGAAAATAAACACAAGCATAATATAATTGACAAACTTTTTGCCGTTTTCTCCCATTATGCCCTTCACCATATTGCTTAACATCTCTACAATCAACTCTGCCACATTCTGCAATCCTCCTGGTGTATCTTCCGGCTTTGCCTTTGCCAGCTTCCGGTTCACAACAACCGCAAACCCTATCAATAAAACAGATACTAGCAGCAGGCTTATGTGCGTTGTAGTAATATAAACGCCCCCGAATATATCCAGCTTATAAATCTCATTAATCATAAAGCCGCCTGGATCTGCCGAGGCCGTCATTGCACTGCAGGAATTTGCCATTTCAATCTCCACCATCTCACCTTCCTTCCTTTATAGTATTTTTTGTTAACAATTTATAAGTAATCGGTTGTAGATAAACCGCTACTTTCAAAGTCCAAAGAGCAGCAACATATGCCAAAATATTTGCTATCTGAAAGTAATATAAAGCTGCTGCCACAATTAAAACCCCAACCACACGAAGGGAAGCGCTTATTCTCATTTTAAAGATTGCTCTTTTTTTATCATATTGAACTGCATTTTCCAAGGAACTCATCATTGAAATAATAAGTCCTATACAAGTAAGTATACCTGCGCTGTATCCCACAGACACAAACAGCTTATCCGAAAAAAATAAACATATAATAGCTTCCCCTATAAGCCAGAACAAAATCTCAATGCCAATAACGCCCCACATAGTTGGATTTCTGCTAATTGCCATCTTTTTTGTTCTCCTTCTCTTCCTTCTTTACAGTTCCCATAGCAAGCCGATACATATTTTTCCCTCCTGCTAGAATTCCCAACAGCAAAAAAATCAAAACGCTGTGCCAATGAAAATATTTATCTATCATTAAACCAATTGCCAAACATAAAAAAATAGGTGTCATCATATGAATGGCAAGCTGCATAATCAAAGTCATATTTTGATATACATCTTTTTTATAATTATTTTTTTTCACCATGAATCTTTACCTCTGACATTCCTATATCTACTCTTTCTCAAATGAATTACTTTCTTAAAATTGAGAAATCATCAACAGCAGTTGGAACGGAACCTGCGTTTCAAAGCTCCATCTCTATTTTTCGATTAGTATGGATGTACTCTGACACCTCCACACCAGCTGACTTCAACATTCTTTTAGATGCCATCACAGAAAGGGAATCTGCATATTTATCACATTGATACACTAAATATTTAATTCCTGATTGAATGATTGCTTTCGCACACTCATTACAAGGAAATAAAGTGACATACATTTTACATCCATCCAGACTTCCCCCTCGATAATTTAATATAGCGTTTAACTCACTGTGAGTTGTATAAAAATATTTGTTTTGCAGGTCCTCTCCCTCCCTGCTCCATGGATATTCATCATCTGAACACCCCATAGGAAAACCATTGTAACCCATAGATAATATTTTATGGTCAGGGCTTACTATACAAGCCCCTACCTGTGTATTAGGGTCCTTTGACCTCATAGACGCCAACATGGCAACTCCCATAAAATATTCATCCCATGACAAATAATCTTTACGCTTATCACTCATCCTATCACCTATTTCATTTTGGGCCTATCCCATATATCTAAAGCTTGATTCATAGCAGCGCCGCTGAAAGCGGCACATCAGTTACTTATATATGTATGCTGTCAAAATAGCCGCATACCACCCTAATCTTCCAATGCCTGCACCCTTCTAGCATGACGCTCTGCTCCGGAAAAAGGTGTCTCCAAAAAGGTATCCACTATCTTCAAGGCAAGCCCTGGGCCAACTACCCTGCCGCCAAGCGCCAGTATATTGGCATCATTGTGCAATCTGGTTGCCTCCGCCATAAAACAATCTGTACACAATGCCGCACGAATTCCTTTGCATTTATTGGCAGCAATGGAAATTCCGATACCGGTTCCACAGATAAGTATCCCCCTGTCGCACTCTCCACTTTGAATCGCCTTAGCTACCTTCTTACCATATTCCGGATAGTCAACTGGCTGTTCATCATAACTGCCAAAATCCTTGTACTCTAACCCCTTCTCATCTAAATGGCGGATTACATGTTGTTTTAATTCGAATCCTGCTGAGTCACTTCCCAATGCTATCATATTTCTTCCCTTCCTTTCCTTTATTTCAATTACTATATATATTTTTTATTGTTGCATGACAAGCCCAATGCCCTGTCAGTTTTCTGCGGGATTATTCATTTTTTCAGCCAGCTTGTGAACAAGCCTTTCTATCAACTCAAAATGTTCTCCGTACTCTGTCAGCTCGCCAGCCGGCTCCAAAACATCTCCCTCTTCTCCCACAAATTCTTTTACAGTATAAACATTTTTTGCTTCTGTATATTCATCATAAATATCCTGTTTTAAACGTTCCGTCATGGCAAGAACCAATGTGTCCTCCCCAAAATCATTATCCTGCAGGGGAACAGAAAAATGCTTTTCCAACTCAATCTGCCGTGTCTTTGCGATGACAACCGCCTTAGGATTAATTGGTTCCGAAAACAATACTACAGTTCCCCGAGACTCTGATTGTATCCCGTCAATCTCTTCTTTTTGTAATAATTTTTCTGCCCATGGACCCCTGCAAGTATCGCTCACACTCACAAATATAATTTTTTTATATGGAAACATACTGCCGCCCGCCTCTCCTGTATTGCTCGGCGCCTGTCTACCCAATATCTACTATCTTATAACCTGCTGCTTTTATCAGTCGATTCATAATAGCTTGTCCCAAATTATCTTGTTCAAATGCTTCTCCGTATATCACATCCACATTTAAACGGTCAAATTCACGGAGCACATCATACATACAATGTGCTATCGTTTCCTCATCACTTCTGGTACCCATACATAAAACAACACCTTTTTCATACTGTTTTCTTGTCTCTTGGGAGACAAATACCCCCGGTGTTCTTCCCTGACATATATCTTCTTCTATTTTTTTGTTGATGTGTCTTGTCACCTTCTCCATATCTCCCCGAAAGAGAGTTAACTCTGCTTTTGGTGCATAATGCCTGTACTTCATGCCTGGAGCCTTTGGCTTGACCCCATTCTCAACCTTCTCATACACTGCTGGGTCCACATCCACTGGTCCAATAACCTTCTCCAGCATTTCTCTTGTAACAAAACCAGGCCGCAGCAATACAGGTGGTTCACAGGTAGTATCCACTATCGTTGATTCCAAACCTATCTGTGCATCATCACCGTCCAGAATCATATCAATTCTTCCATCCAAATCCTCCAGTACATGCTTAGCCCTTGTAGGACTAGGCTTCCCTGATGCATTTGCACTGGGAGCTGCAACAGCAACCCCTGACTGTTCAATCAAGGCCAGCGCAACTGGGTGAGACGGCATTCTTATCCCCACTGTATCCATGCCCCCAGTTGTCTCATTAGGAATAATCCGCTTTTTACGAAAAATCATTGTCAATGGACCAGGCCAAAAATGGTTAGACAACAGCTTTGCTTTCTCTGATATTTCCTCTACCAGCTCCTCCAACATAGCTTCATTGGCAATATGTACAATCAATGGATTGTCTGAGGGTCTTCCCTTGGCCGCATATATTCTCCCTGCCGCCTGTGGTTCAAGTGCATTTCCGCCCAATCCATAAACCGTCTCCGTGGGAAATGCCACAAGTCCGCCTGATTTTAGAATCTCACATGCCTGATTAATTTTACTTTGTTCAATATTGTCACTGTCAATTTTCAGCATTACTGTCTTCATTATATTTTCTCCAAAAAGCAGATAACTAATCACTTGATTTTATGCTCTGTTTTCTCATTCCACATACCACAAAATAGATATTAAGAAATACATTTTTTTATTATAGCATACTATCCTCTGTTTTTGTACATTTTTCTTTTGTGATTTGAACATATTTATATTTATAACGGTTCAGCTGGTTGGCTGAACTGTTACAAATATTTTTCACCAAATTTACATGAAAACTTTTTATGTATTATTACTTATCTAGATATTCTAATATACCCTTTTTCAATGCCTGTGCTATCTTCTCCTGATATTCATCTGTCTTCAACTTCTCCGCTTCCCTCCAGTTTGAGAGAAATCCACATTCTACAATAACTGCCGGACATTGAACATGAAGCAGCATATAGTAGTTATTGTTGGATTTTGCCGTCCTATTATTGGATTGATCTACTTGCTTTATTAAGCTGTTCTGCAGAATTTCACCCAGTCTTTTCCCATCTTCTGATTTTTCATAATAAAATACTTGGGAGCCCTTAACACTCTCACTCTGATAGCTGTTCTGATGAATACTAACCAACAAATCCGGATTGGCCTCATTGACTATAGCACACCGTTTCTTCATATCCGCAATCTTCTTATTTCTGTCCCCCTCATCATACAAGCCATTATCCTCATTTCTTGTCATAATAACTGTAATTTTCTCTTCCTGAAGCATAACCTTGAGCTTTTGTGCAATTGACAGATTAATATCCTTCTCCAAAGCTCTGTTAATTGCTACCTTTCCCGGATCTACCCCACCATGTCCTGCATCAATCACCACTACCCTCTCACCTTTTCCTGACTCCTTATTATCTACCATCTGGGGAGCATATCGTGCCATCATATACATAAAAAACAACATAATGCATGCTAGAAAAATCTCCCATCGTTTACTTTTGTTATCCTCCTGAGTTGTATGTCCAAAGAATCTTTCCAAAATATTCACGATAACCTCTGATTTTTGTTTTTCTTTTATATCATCCTATTATCAAAAAACCTAGGTTATGCTATAAAAAAGACCATACTTAATCTGTTGTTTTATCATCTTAAGTACAGCCTAGATTTATTTATATTATTTTATTATTTTGCAGCGACGGTGCAAATGTGGCTTTGAACAGTTTCATTATTTTAAATATTTTTTTATAGTATTCCAAATCTTACTGTCTTCCAAACCAAGACGCCAGCCAGACACACCAGCCAAGTCATGTTCACGAATCAATTTTAATTTCTCCTCAATGGAGCGAACATCCTCCAGCCAAACCATATAAGTGGAATTTTCCTTTTCCCATGAAGCAAAATACTGTCCAAGTTCTTCATTCCACGCCTTCTCGGCTTGATTTTCCTCAATCTCCTGTGCTGCACCGTTCATTCCTAACGCCTGACTCTCCAAGCTATATCTGTTGCCTTTATTTTCATATATCTTGCTATCAGAATCTGCATATTCCTCCGGTGTCTCCTTCCATACTCTTGTAAAGAAAGGCACTGCCATAATGACCTTCTGTGCAGATACCTCCTTCAAGGTATCCGTTATTCCTTCCTTCACAAAAGGAAGGGATGCCACAGAGCCCGCCTCCTCACTTTGAGAATGGTGTTCGTCATAACACATCACCACAACATAATCTGCTATTATTCCCTGCTCTGTTCTATTGTAGTGCATGTTATATTCCTTTGGTATATAATTATCAATGGAAAGAACCGTTCCGTTTTTTCTACACTCAATAGACAATTCTCTTAAAAACTGCAGATAATTTTCTGCGTTTTCCTTAGTGATATATTCTAAATCTACATTAATACCGTCTAAATTGTACTCTTCCACCGCATTCATTAAATTCTTCACAATTTTCTGACGTGAGGATGTCTTCGCTAATACAACGGAATCGTCAGATTCTGCCGCCTGATCATCCAGCATCGCCCACACCTCATATCCCAGCTTATGAGCAAGCTTTACATATGAGGCACTGCCAATATCACTGATATTTCCTTTATTGTCTGACAAGCGGAACCATGTTGGTGAGAGAACAGTAATTCCCTCTGTATCTGTAATCATCCCAGCCATATTATCATTGGCAGCCCCATTCTCCATCTGATGCCAAACCATATTAATTTTTTCATTCTTTTTTATACTTGTATAAACTGGTTCCTCAAAATCCGATTGAAGAGTCTCCTCCTCCTCTTTGCCTAAAAATTTATTCTGCACATAACCAATTAAGCCATCCTCACTGATTACTTTTGTCCACTTATCCTTTTTCTCAATCACTCTCAGCTTTGCTGATTCCTGGGCATTTACCATCACAGGACTTTTTATATTAGGCTCCACCCGCACTGCTGCCTCTTCCTTTGCTGTACAAGTCAGTACCTTTCCCCACTGATAGGTAATACATACTCTGGCTGGATCCTGATAGAACTCATACTCCAATGCTGTATATTGTTTTACAAACTCAAGAGCTACATATGCCGTCGTTATAGTGTCCTGTGATACCAGCTTAACAATCTCATAGTCTGTCTTATGTTTTTTCTTGTTTACTTTATATTCTTTTTTACCTGCCTCACATCGAATCAAACTTTCCGGTGTGGTATATAACAGCAGCTCTTCCTGAAAATCAAAATAAAAACGATGATTAAAAGTATCTTTAATCATGTTAAATTCCAAATAAATGACACCGTCTTCCACTATTGCTTTCATATCACTTCTTGTATCCTGAAGAATAATTGCTGCCATATTGGAATCTGCTTCCACTTCGTATTCCTTATACAAATCTGCGGTTTTCTTCGTGGGCGTATATTTGTCCGCAATGCGCCCAATCACTGTAGCTGCCACCACAATCAACAACAATATCACCACTACCAGGACTGGCTGCCAATTTTTTTTCATACTTGCACCTTCCCTTTTCGTCTTATTTTTGCTTATAATATATCTATAATATCCTTAATTAAAATACATACAAAATAATGATAGCATTATATGAAAAAAAAGTCACCATAATTCGACATTTTTCTGTAGGAATTTTTCTCCCCCTGATTTTCCCAACCAGGGGGAAATGGTGTTTTAAAATT
Organism: uncultured Lachnospiraceae bacterium; assembly: GCA_910578605.1. GTDB lineage: Bacteria > Bacillota > Clostridia > Lachnospirales > Lachnospiraceae > MGBC111451. The sequence goes on from CAJTQG010000036.1 coordinate 18,754, forward strand.
TCTTTGCCTTCAGCCATGCCAACCATTGTGATATATGAAAACGCATAAAGCTGTCCAAAAAGAATGACTGTTATTATTTTGAAAAAATTGTAAGAATCTTAAGAGATATGATAGCAAATATAACACACATCATAAAGACAATGATGAGATGACAAGAAAACGCCTGTTTCGTTCTATTCTCCCCCATATTTTATTCTACTCAATTTCCCTAAATTATATAGTCTATACTACGCCCCTCCTTTTCTCCCAGTCATTCTTTACGCAACAGTATACACTATTTTTTGACAATTTCAACCACCCCTTTAAAGAATTTATAAAACTTAATAATTTTCATAAAAATTTAATAAATTTATATCTATGCTGTTCACAGAAAATTTGATATAATTACCTTTACACAACCAAGAAAAATGGTTTATACTAATGATGTATATATAATAATTGCTGCCGTATAAAATCTTTTAAACTGGCAAACTAAGGGAAGGACAAATTTTAAAAGATTTCAGCATATGGAATGAAAAAATTCAAAATCAATATGTAAGACTGCAGCATTCCTCAAAAGTGAACACTTTAGAAAGGAGGAAATTTATGAAAATTGAAAAAATCAATGAAAATCAAATAAAATGTACTTTAAATAAATCTGATTTAGCCTCCAGACAAATTAAAATAAGCGAGCTTGCCTATGGCAGTGAAAAAGCGAAGGACTTGTTCCGCGATATGATGCAGCAGGCCTCCTATGAGTTGGGATTTGAGGCAGAGGATATCCCTCTTATGATTGAAGCCATTCCCATTTCCTCAGATTGCATTATTTTAGTTATCACAAAAGTGGAGGATCCTGATGAGCTGGACACCCGCTTTTCCAAATTTGCTCCTATGGAAGAGGAGTTTGAATATGAGGATGAGTATTTGCCTGAATCTTCACAAACAAAAGCCGATTCTGTGTTGGATCTATTCCGAGCAATAGAATCACAGCCTAGTATAGCGGATACTTCCGATTTTGTACCACTAAGTGAAAATCTTAGCGAACATCCAAATGCTCCCCGTTCCTCTGAGAACAAAAAGAGTCATGGGCCCTCTTCCGGAAAAGAAACAGCTGATTTATGCTTTATTTATTCATTTCAAAATTTAGATGATGTTTTCGATGCGGCAAATGTACTGTTTGAGATTTACCATGGCGAAAATTCACTTTATAAGAACCCTGTATCCAACCAATTTTATTTGGTTCTTCATAAAAATACAATGTCAGCCGCCGCCTTTAATCGAGTTTGCAACATACTATCTGAATATGGACAAAAGGAAAATATAAACAAGACAGGCGATTCCTATTTTCGGGAGCATTACAAAAGCATTATACACAAACATGCATTGCAGACACTATCTAGCATATAAGAATTTAGGGGCTTCTTGTTCCTAAATCCAAATATAATACCATAGAGTACAAGGAGGTCATATAATGACACAGATTTCTAAAGACATGATTATCGCAGATATTTTACAGGTTGACCCTGCTTTAGCGCCTATTCTTATGGCATCAGGCATGCATTGTATTGGATGCCCATCTGCCCAGGGAGAGACATTAGAGGAAGCTGCCCTAGTTCATGGAATTGATGTAGATGCGTTGGCAGAACAATGCAATACTTTTTTGACAAACAAAAAAGATGATTAAACAAGTATTACCACTTGTCATATTGTCTGTTTTGTAATAAAATAGTTACGAATCGAAAAAGGAGGATATTAGTATGGCACATGTTATTTCAGATGTATGTGTAAGCTGTGGCGCTTGTGCAGGTTCTTGTCCTGTAGGTGCTATTTCTGCTGGGGATTCCCAATATGAAATCGATGCAGATACATGTATCGATTGTGGAGCTTGTGAGGGTGCTTGCCCAACAGGAGCTATCTCTGCACAGTAGTTCAAATAATAACAACAGTTATTCTGCTGTTATTATATTATAAGAAATCCCCTAGAGGATTTTAAAATATAGGATGTATTTTCCTATACAAAAAATATAGACCTTGTGATTATTCACCAGGTCTATATTTTTTAAACAAGAATCCCTTTCTTTCCTTTGTAGCTGCAACTTCTTTTCTCTCTTTTTGATAGGAACGAATGGTCTCATCTAGTTTTTTGAATCTCTCTTCCTCTTTTTCCTGATTCATTCTCATCAAATAATCCATCTCTTTTATAACACTGTCACTAACTCTCTCCCCAAGCTCCTTGCTCAATGCGGGATTATTCTCACGCAGCGCCTGGGAGACAATATTGCCGATAATAGCCTGAAACTGTTCCATCTTTGTCATAGGCTGTTGGTGCATATCAGCCTTTAAATTTGTCAATACATTATCCTTTTCCTTCAATTCCGTATTTTCTATGCTACCACTTTTTTCCATATCATCCTCCTGACACACTGTCATATCCAAATCATTTTCCACTTGTACGGGACTATATGTAGAATGCTCCACAAGCATTTCCAAATTTAACCGTTCCCCCTCTAGCATCTCCGGAACCAACATTTTGATAGCTTTTAGCTGAAATCCATTTTCCTTTAATTCCTTAACATTTTTCAACAAATTTATATGTTTTTGTGTGTAATATCGATGTCCCATTTCATTTCTGGGAATTTCAACCCCTAATTCATCTTCCCAATATCGAAGCACATGTGATTCTACATCCACCAGCTTTGATGCATCAGAAATCATATATCTTTTTTCGTTCATTTAAAACTCCCTCCTGTATCATTGGGTAACATTGAAGCAAAAAACGAAGGATAAAAACTATTTATCCTTCGTTTCGCATTACCATATTATAATATCACATCATATTACATTTTCAATGGGCTTTTCCCATTTTTTTTTACTTTTGCCTTTCCATATTGGCGAATTTTGTATAATTAGGTAACCACAGTAATTCCACCGTTCCAATAGGACCATTTCTCTGCTTTGCAATGATTACCTCCGCCACATTGGGCCTGTCAGTATCCTTATTATAATAATCATCTCGATACAAAAACATAATCACATCGGCATCCTGCTCTATAGCGCCAGATTCACGCAAGTCGGACATCATTGGCCTGTGATCCGGCCTCTGCTCCACCGCACGGCTTAACTGGGACAACGCCACTACCGGCACATTTAATTCCCTGGCCAAAGCCTTAAGGGAACGGGAAATCTCAGAGATTTCCTGTTGGCGGCTCTCACTCCTTCCACCTGCTGTCATCAACTGAAGATAATCAATAATAATAATTCCCAAGTTATGCTCTAGCTTAAACTTTCTGCATTTTGAGCGGAGCTCTGATATAGAAATGCCAGGGGTATCATCAATAATCAAGTGAGAATTCCCGATAATATCCGCACTTTCAATAAGCTGCTCCCACTCATTATCGTCAAGATTGCCTGTTCTAATATTCTGAGAATTCACCCTGGACTCCAAGGAAAGTAAACGGTTGACCAGCTGCTCCTTTGACATTTCCAAACTAAAAACAGCTACCGTTATATTTTTGCGAAAAGCCATATATTCCGCAACATTCAGAACAAAGGCGGTCTTTCCCATTGACGGTCTGGCAGCAATGAGCACCAAATCTGAAGGCTGCATCCCCGATGTCTTATAATCTAAGTCCACAAATCCAGTGGGAAGCCCTGTAACGGAACCAGAAGACTTAGATGCCAGCTCAATTTTATCTAAGGCTTGGATTACCACCTGGGAAATCGGTACGAAATCCCCTCCCATCCTGCTCTGAAGAAGGCGAAAGATTTTTTTCTCCGTATCATCCATAATGTCCTCCACAGAGTCATTTGCCATATAACACTGACTTGCAATCTCTTCATTCACCTTGATAATCTGGCGGAGCATAGATTTTTCCTTCACAATATTGGCGTAGGATTTAATATTGGCCGAGGTGGGGACAGAATCTACCAGCTGTCTGGCAAATTCCAACCCTGCCAGCTCCTGGGGAACATTTTTTTCCCGCAGCTTATCCTGCAATGTAACCAAATCAACCGGCTTACCGGATTGATATAATTCTATCATACACTCAAATAATATTTTGTACTGCTTCCCATAAAAATCATCAGGAGTCAACATCTCATTGGCAGTGACAATGGCATCTGCGTCCATGAGCATAGAGCCAATCACAGACTGTTCTGCTTCTACACTGTGAGGCAGCACCCGCTTTATAACTGCTTCTTCCATTGTTCCATCCGCTCCTTCCATCTTTCCTGTATCTCTCCTGTCATATCACCCTGCAATCCATGTGATTTTTATTATATCATTCTCATCTTATATCAACATATTCCTGCAGCTGGCTTGTACATCATACTTCCATTACCTTTACAGCCAGTTGGCCTACCACTTCTTTGTGCAGTTTAATTTTTATTATGTGTGTTCCCAATGTCTTAATCGGCTCATCTAATATCATTTTTTTCTTATCTATCTGAAATCCTAACTGTTCTGTTACCGCCTTTGCAATCTCTTTTGTGGAGATAGAGCCAAACAACTTGCCGCCCTCCCCTGTTTTCATCTGCAGAGTAACGGATTTGTCCTTTAGCTGGTCAGCAAATTCTTTTGCTTGCTCCAATTTTTCTTTTGCAATTTTTACTTCATTGGCCTTCTGTAATTTTAAATCATTTAGATTTTTGTTTGTTGCCTCAAGTCCAAATTTTTTTGGAATCACATAGTTTCTGGCATACCCATCGTTAATTTCTACAATATCTCCCTTTTTCCCTAGTGACTTTACATCCTGAATTAAAATTACTTTCATTATAAATCTCCTTCCTCCTGCATTCTTCTCAGTGTATCTTTCATTATCTGCCTTGCTTCAAACCTAGAAACGCCCTCAAGCTGGGCACCTGCCATGTTCATATGACCTCCTCCTCCCAGCCTCTCCATAATCAGTTGTACATTAATATCATCAATGGAACGGGCGCTTATATATATTTTATCATTGAAATCTGTAATGACAAAGGAAGCCTTAATGCCATTTATATTTAATAACTCATTTGCCGCTTGGGCTCCTACAATAGTAGGACTCTCTAAGCCGCCAGAAGGACATTGGGTAATAACAAATACATCCCGAAATAGCTCTGCGTTGCGCACAGCCTCTGCAATAGCCTTGAAATCCACTAAATTATTTCTAAACAGCATTCGTATTTTAGAAACATCTGCTCCATTCTTGCGCAAAAATGCTGCCGCCTCAAAGGTTCTTACTCCCACCTTGTTGGAGAAATTTTTTGTATCCAGTAAAATACCTGCATACATGGCATCCGCCTCCACTTGCCGCAGTCTTATTCCATCTTGAATATATTGTAAAATTTCTGCCACCATCTCACAGGAGGAGGAAGCATAGGGCTCTATATAAGACAATAGTGCACCCTCTAACACCTCGCTTGTCTGGCGATGATGATCTATCACTACAATTCCCTTACTGATTTTTAATAATTCCGGACACTCTGTATAGCTTGGGCGATTTACATCCACTACCACCACAAGAGAATTGTGTCGAACCATCTCTATGGCATCCTCGCTGCGCACAAATATTTCCCTGTACTCCTGGTCCTCCTGCACTCTCTCCACAATAGGCCTTAAAGAATTGGTAATATCATCAATAACAATATGAGCCTGTTTTCCCATAACATGACATGCCTTCACAATGCCGACGGCTGCACCAAAGGCATCCTCGTCCGCCAGCTTATGCCCCATGACAAACACATCTTCTTTTTCATTAATCAGCTCCCGAAGCGCATGTGCCTTTACTCTTGCTTTCACCCTGTTATTTTTCTCTACCTGTCTTGTCTTTCCGCCATAGTAATACAATTTCTCCCCGTCCTTCAATACAGCTTGATCTCCTCCTCTTCCCAGTGCTAAATCTATGGCAATACGGGCATACTCACTATTTTGAACATAAGACTTGCCGTTCATTCCTAAGCCTATACTCAATGTCACCGCCATTTCATTGCCGATGCTGATAGCTTTTATATCGTCCAATATGGCAAATTTACTGCTTTGCAGATGGGATACATATTGTTGCTTAATGGCAAAGAAATATTTATCCTTCTCCGTCTTCTTCACAACACCTTCCATCCCCAACACAAATTGATGAATTTTACGTTCTATCAAGGCAGAGAGCACAGAACGCTTCACATTCTCCACACTCTCTAGTGCTTCATCATAATTATCAATATAAATCAAACCTGCAACCATTTTCTGACGAATATTTTCCTGCACAAGCTGCTTTACCTGTGTCTCATCAAAGAAGTAGTAGGCGATAATATAACCGTCCTCCTCACCTAAATCTACCATGTCATTTCCTTCCATAGCCTTTTGCATGGAAAGCTTTTTAATTTCAACCTGAAAGCTCTGCTCATAATGTTCTAAATGAAGAACTGCTTTTGTATTGTCATTAAATATCTCTGTCAGCTGAATCTCGGGAAAGATGGCAGAAATACTTTTGTCATTCTTTTCCTTTTCCAATAGTTCCCTCATGGCATTGTTCATCCACATAATTCGCCCTTCCTCATCAGAAAGACAGTATGGCAAGGCAAATTCCTTTAATAATACTTTCTGCATTTGGGCATATTCAATTCCAAAATTCACTAAATCCTTAAAAACTGTCCTCTTGGCATTATAATAGGACACCAGCGTAATCAATATATAGATGATAAGAAATACAGCAGCTACTCCCCCTGCTTTTACGCTAAACCGAAAAATCACTATGTTCATCAAAACAAATAAAATAGTAATGAAAACAGGCCATCGATAATATCTTTTTAATGAGCCCTGCAATTTGACATTATTTTTCATGATTTTATAAAACCTTTCTTAATTACTACTTACTACTATGACTTCTACTTTGATATTTCAATCATCACATAAAAATTCATTTTATTATATCACCTTTCCATGGAAAAAGCAAATTTTACCTAATAACTATACCCTGTGGAAATCATCATCTTTTCCTATAAAAAAATCCCCATGTATTTTTCAACATAGGGATTGTAGCCGACTATTAGTCTAAAGTATATGGCATCAAAGCAATATGACGTGCTCTCTTAATGGCAACAGTCAATGCTCTCTGATGCTTTGCACAGTTTCCTGTGATTCTTCTAGGAAGAATCTTTCCTCTCTCAGACACATATCTTTTTAATTTATTAGTATCCTTGTAATCGATTTCATTGTTGGTATCTCCACAGAATACGCAAACCTTTTTTCTTCTTCGTCCGCCTCTTCTCTTCATTGGAGAATCGCCTCTATCGCTCTTATTGTATGGCATAACATGACCTCCTTTTTCCATATTATCTTCTAATTAAACGGCAAGCCTTCATCTTCCACACCATCAGGGATATTCATGAAACCATCACCTACAGCACTGCTCGGCTCAGGTCTTGCTGTCTGATAACTGCCCTCATTGTTGGCGGCAGCTGCTTTACTCTCCGCAAACTCTGCGTTTTCCACAACTACATCTGTAGTGTACACTCGCTGACCTTCTTTATTTGTATAGCTTCCTGTCTGGATTCTTCCATCCACCACCAGCTTGGTTCCCTGGTGTGCATATTTTTCAATAAACTCACCTGTTCTGCCAAAAGCTACACAGCCGATAAAATCTGCTGTCTGCTGATCTCCATCTCTCTTAAATCTGCGATCCACTGCCAAAGTAAATCTGGCAACTGCTGTAGATGACTCTCCTTGAGAGTATCTAACCTCTGGATCCCTTGTCAATCTTCCCATCAATATGACTTTATTCATAACTTGCACCTCACTTTCCGCTGACGCGGTGCACTGTATCTATGCTTCTTTTTTTACGCATAAGTATCTGACAACATTTTCCATAATACGAACATTCTGTTCTACTTCATTTGGACAATTAGCATCAGACTCGAACTGTACAAAGTAATAGAAAGCTTCCTTCATTTTTTGAATTTCGTAAGCTAATCTCTTCTTACCCCATTCATCCACTCCAGTCACAGTACCACCGAAACGTGTAATGTATTCTTTTACTTTTTCGATTGTAGCTGCTCTCTCTTCATCTTCCAGCTTTGCACTTACAATAACTGCTAATTCATACTTGTTCATGCTTGTAGCACCTCCTTCTGGTCTCCGGCCCTTTTCTCGCAAAAGAGCAAGGAATTTCATATATCACAAGATATAACTATACAATAATTCGCCTTTTTGTGCAAGCCTTTTTTTATATTTTATAGAATATGTTGGAAATATTCGTTACATTTCCACAAACAAACGATTGACGCCGACCACATATAGTTTTATAATTTCAGATAAACTGTGTAAACCGTAAATTTCATGATTTTATTTTAAGAATCAATTAGGATAATTATAATGTTTGAAATCACAATAGAAAATATGGATTTAAACCAAATTGCCAGAAGCGGTCAATGTTTTCGCTGGAAAAAAATAAATGAAAATACATACAGCATAATCGCATTTGGACAGTACCTAGAAATCTCCCAAAACAAAACTTACTTTTCCTTGTCCTGCAGGGAAGCAGAATGGAATTCTATATGGCAAAGCTACTTTGATGTGGATACCGATTACACCACAGTGAAAAATAGAATTCTGCACGCCAATGATTCTTATCTTTGTAAAGCGTACCACTTTGGCAATGGTGTGCGAATACTGCGCCAAGATTTGTGGGAAGTCATTGTCAGTTTTATGATATCCCAAAACAACAATATTGCCCGAATTACAAACAGTATTGAAGCATTATGCCAAGCATGTGCCCTTACTGCAGGTTCAAAAGGCGGGTATCGTTTTCCCAAGCCAAGAGAAGCCTCTAGTGACATACTGCTGGATAAAAAGCTGGGCTTTGGCTACAGAGCTGAATATATCCATCAAATGTATGCTTTTGCTGCAAGTCACCCCTACTTTTTGGAAGAACTAAAACAAATGTCCTATGAAAATGCTATGCTTTGTCTTATGGAACATAAGGGTATCGGCAAAAAAGTAGCAAACTGCATCTGCCTTTTTGGACTCCACCACATTGATGCTTTTCCTATTGATACCCATATCCAAAAAATCTTGGATGTCCATTATCCTGATGGATTTAATTATATTCAATATAAGGGAATCGCAGGCATTGTTCAGCAGTATATGTTTTATTATGAGCTGAACAAAAAAAGTGAATAATATCCATGCAAGCCTGGCTGCTTGGCTCGTTGCCTTGCAGGAATAAATTTCCAATATTATAGAAGGGACAAACAATTCCTATGACAACATTCTGCAAAACAAAACTATCTACTAAATTAAAACCATTTCACAATAAAGCCCTATTTTTTGCCGTCTCCTGCATTTTGTTAGTATTTTACATCTGGCTTGCAGGAAATATCCCATATACCCATGACGATTGGGATTGGGGCCTTGCTATTGGAATGAAGCATTTATTTCAGGCAGATATTAACAGCCGTTATACGGGAAATCTACTGGAAGTATGTATGACCCGCAGTGTTTTGTTTAAAACTTTATTTTTAGGATTTCTATATTGGATTATCCCATTGCTGCTCTGCCTTTCTCTTAAATCCAATGATAGATGGATAGGGTATTTAGTCTCCAATCTTTTAATGCTCTGCATTCCTGTGCCAGTATGGCAGCAAACCTTTGGTTGGATAGCCGGAGCTGCTAATTTTGTTACCTCTGGGGCATGTCTTGTTGTATTCCTCCTGTTGGCAAAATTAATACTCCTAAAACAAAACTGCCATTTTTCATCCTTGCAGTTGGGTGGAATAATCCTTCTATGTTTTTTATCGCAAATGTTCATTGAAAATCTTACATTGTACTTTTTAGGCGCCTCCTTCTTTTTACTGCTGTACACGAAAGTACAGTATAAAAAATGGTCTTTTCCTTCTATTATAATATGTGCTTCTACCGCCTTGGGTACTGTCATTATGTTTAGCGGGCAAATGTACAAAGAATTATTTTCCACCGGTGAGTCTATAGATGGATACAGAAAATTAACCGCTGCAAACCTTACGATTCCTGATTTTATAAAAGAATGTGGAAAACGTTTTCTGTTGGAAATGATGCCGAATATTTGGGTAAAACCTTGGAAAATCACAGCATTTATATGTGTCACCATGATACTTTGCCTTTTTCTGTTCAAAAAGAAAGGCTGGTGGTTGGGAGTTGGAGCCTGGTGTACTGCTCTTGCCCTTCTTCTGTACTTTTGGCGAATAGGCTATACAAAAGATTTTCGTATGTTGGCTGAAGGGGAACAAAAAATTTGTGCTGTCTTTGCTCTATCCTTATTTTTCATGTTAGGAATTTCTCTTTTATTGTTGGTGGAAGCAAACTGCCATACAAAAATCTGGCTCCTTCTCTTATGGTGCAGTCCATGTATTTTAATGCTGCCCACATTGTTTATCAATGCTTTAGGCCCGCGAATATATTTCACAGGTCAAATTGTTATGCTGTTTTTTCTTATGCAAATACTAGAAATGATTATCAATCCATATAAGCAAAAACAAACCATCCCTTCGTGTAAGCTTCATACTCTTTGTCAAGTTACTATTGCTATATGGAAGTTTTTATTTGTAATCTTTATCTTAACCTTATTATGCAGCCGCCTCTATCATTTCGGAACTATTTACAGAGATATAGGAAACGCTAATATGGAAAGGTTACAGAAAATAGAACAATGTAAAACAGAAGCAGCAAATACGTTAGTGCTGCCTCCGTTTCCACACAAAGACTATTTGTGGCTCCCAGAGCCGGTAGATGAGAGCCGGATAGTTTATTTTAAAGAATTTTATGGATTACCGTCTCACATTCAGCTTACTTTTCATTAAAAATCAGAACTAATGTTATTACTATTCTTCCGGCACCCACACCCGCATTTGGTTCAATCCACGATTTCCCCACGCATAGTAAGGAATTGCCCTAATCTCTGTTGGTACTCTGGCAGGTCGTTTGACCGTGTACAAAGCCTCTGTCCCTTGAAGGCGCATGCCGTGTATCTGCAGCGGAACAATGCCGGACAACAATTTTTCATCGTATTTGCCTACCTGGATAGCGGAATCCTTTAAAAAGGTTAATCCTAACACGTCATCATCATTGTCTGCCCCCTCCACACAGTACACTAATGGTCCCCGCATAATTGCCGTTCTGCCGGAATTCGCCCCAACTGCTGGATTAGAGTATACACGATATGGAGATAAATCCATGCTCAGTTCTACTTTGTCTCCATCTGAAAACTCTTTATCAATATAGACATAACCCTTTTCTATTTTTACCCTTTGTCCATCTGCATTGCTCACCTCTAACCTATCTTCATATCCCTCTTTTATCATAGTCTTATCTTCCTTGCCATCACAGGCATTTGGAGAAACTCTGGCAAACACTTCTTTTTCATTGACCTTGACAGACAATCTTTGACACCAAGATGGGATTCTAATCGCCAAAGAAAACTTTGTTTTTTCCTTCTTTGTCTCTACTTCATAAACGACTGTGCCCTCATAGGGATATTCTGTATATACATGAAGCTTTGCATTTTTACTTTCCCCAAGCTCCAAGCTTCCACCCACATATAAATGAGAATAAACGGTACTATCTGTCTCCGACCATGCATAATCTGCAATAGATGTCAAAACTCTGGCTACATTTGGAGGACAGCAGGCACACCCAAACCATTTTGGCCTTTGAGGTAAATCATGCTTGTGGGTAACTGCCTCCCCCGATATTCCAGGAATAACCTCTAAAGGATTTACATAAAAAAATCTTTTTCCGTCTAACTGCATTCCTGCCAAAACCGTGTTGTACAAGGCCCGCTCCATCACATCTGCATACTGACTATCCATATTAATATGCGTCATGCGCCTAGCAAAAAACATAAGTCCTATGGAAGCGCATGTCTCCGCATATACGGTATCATTAGGCAGGTTGTAATCCTTTGTAAAAGCTTCCCCAATACAGGTGGAACCAATACCACCGGTAATGTACATTCTTTGATTTACAATATTATTCCACAGGGTACTACATGCTTCCATAAGCTCATGATCATCATTTTTCACTGCCAAATCTGCCATAGCTGTATATAGGTACACCGCACGCACTGCATGCCCAACTGCCTTTTTCTGTTCTCTCACAGGACTTTGATTTTGAGCATACTCCTTATCCTCCGCATTCATATTCCAAACTGTCCATCCCCGTTCTTTTGCTTCCCTCTTAAAATAATCCGAATCCACTCCTCGAACATCAATAAAGTGCGCTGCCAATTCTTTATATTTTTCATTTCCGGTAGCATCATACAGTCTCAGCAAAGCCAACTCTACTTCCGGATGACCAGGATATCCCTCCGCCTTCTCCAATATAAAATGATGATATATATGTTCTGCCATTGCTTCCATTACATGCAGCAGTTTATCTTTTCCTGTTGCCTCATAATATGCCACTGCCGCCTCCATCATATGCCCTGCACAATACAGTTCATGTGCCTCTTGAAGATTCGTCCATCTTCGCTCCGGCTCCTTCACAGTAAAATAGGTATTCAGATAACCGTCCTTATGCTGGGCTTTTTCGATTAAATCTACAAGCTCATCCATTCGCCCTTCCAACTCTCCATCTGGATGATTGAGCAGGGAATATGAAGCAGCCTCCAACCATTTGGCAACATCTGAATCTTGAAAAACCATGCCATAAAAATCTTCATGGCAATTTCCCTCTGAAAGCTTTTGTGCTGCCAATCTAAAGTTTTCAATAGCATGACTTTTTTCTGCGTCTGGTATCTGATCGTTAAGTGCCTTCTCCTGATAGGGAATAACCTGTTCCACTACTAGCTTTTCATATTTACCTAAAAATTTGTCCTCCAATTTGAACTGTTTTAATAAATGACTCATATTTTACACCCATAAATATCACATTTTTTGTGATACTTCCCTTTCCTTTTGTTACTACAATTTGCAGCGATTTTGCGAATATGGCTCTGAATCGTTACTACAATTTTATAATTTATTTTCTTTAATTGAAATATGAAAAGGATTTAATAGGTGTAAAAAGCTTAGATATATAAAAGTTCAAAGCAAAAATAAAGTCTCACAAGCATTGTGCTTGTGAGACTTTTATGAGAGGCGACAACCAGATTTGAACTGGTGATGAAGGTGTTGCAGACCTCTGCCTTACCACTTGGCTATGTCGCCGTATATTATATTGTATTCAAAAATAAAACCTTTATTCCAAATAATTGATTAAAAATGACTCCGACGGGAATCGAACCCGTGTTACCGCCGTGAAAGGGCGATGTCTTCTTGAACATGACAAAAGACTGCCTTCTGGCTGTCTCTCTTCTTCCTTCCTCTTGAAAGTACCCTGTTCCTTTGTACCTTCAAAACTACACACATCTCTCTCTTTCTTCCTTCCGTTTCTTCCCTTCCATTCGATTCAAAGCTTTTCCGCTTCTCCTCTTCTCTGGTCAAGCCCTCGACCGATTAGTACCAGTCAGCTACATACATTACTGCACTTCCACCTCTGGCCTATCTACCTTGTCGTCTTCAAGGGGTCTTACTAGCTTTTGCTATGGGA
>CAJTQG010000037.1 GCA_910578605.1 uncultured Lachnospiraceae bacterium
GTAAGATACTATATAGTGACCATGCTCTTTCACTGTATTTTTAATAATTTCATTTTGAAGAGGTTTGTATTTTTTTAATATTTTGTCGTATTCTTCCTTTGACATCCATGTACACCAGGCCAAATCTACAGGTGAATAATCGCCTTCCCTGCAAGTATGGAGTTTTGTAATGGAAGCGCTAATGCGGTTTAGTAATGTTGATTTTCCCATTCCTTGAATGCCTTCTATAAAAATATTTTTCATAGTTTTACCTATGCATATCACAAGCTTGCTTGTAATAGTGCCCTTTCGTTATCCTATATTTCTTTCAACCTTGTTGCTCTTCATATTTTGGGGGAAGCAACATTTGTTTAGCGCAAAGAAAAACCGCCATAATTAATAAATGGCGGTTTCCTTTATAATATGTAAATCCTTTGTATAGATTCATTGGCGGAGAGAGCGGTAGATTATTTTCCGTTTTGTGTATTGTAAGCATGAGCCAATTCGTTCATGTTCTTCATTAAAATGTACATAGCAACGAAAGGTCCAATACCGCAGACACAAGCACCAATTACATACCATAACAAAATAGTAGTTCCGTTTTCCTGAAAATTCAAACCATAACGAGGCGCATTTTCAGCTAAACGATTACCCAATGAATAATACCAATATAAAGCATAAAGACTACATGTAACAAAGGACAGAACAATAAATGTTACAAGTCCGCTAGTAGTTTTTCCGTCATCAGCACAGATGATATTGGCATCCTCTGCCATTTTGTACAGAAAATAGTATCCGTAAATACCACAAGTAACAATGTTTAGTACAATATATGTTACTAAACTACGATCTTCTCTGATTTGCATAACTCAATATTCCTCCTCGGCTTATATTCTTTTAGTTTGACAGTATTTTGATAATGACTGCCAGGTCATCCCAATGTATTAAAATTTCAGTTGAAAATATTTATGTAGGATGATGCAACAGTTTTTGAATCAGACTAGGAATCACTCCCGACTGCACATTGATTACTACAATATCATTTTCTATGAAGAAAAGACGTAAGACATAAACAAAACAAAAGCTGATTACGATTAATGTGACGATTCGTTTACGAATTACAGGCGAGATGCGCTCCCACCAAATATATAAGGCAATTATAATTGGACAAAGCCAAAACAAGGGATGATAATAAAATGCCTTATTAAATTGCAAACGTGCAGCAAAAAGCAGTGCTCTTGACATACCACAGCCTGCGCAGGAGATGCCAATCAGTCGTTTGATGGGACACCCTACGCCAGTGACACTCATCCATAACACTACAAGTCCGATTCCAATGAGAAGCGATAAAGCTTCTTTTCGTTTTTTCATGTATGTTCTCCAACCAATAAAACATATTAGTACAGTATAAATATATCATATGAAAGTAAATAAGACAATATGTGACAGGAAAAAATTGTGCAAAATGACGGCAAAACAAAGGAAAAGCGTGATAGTTTTGCCTATATAAGTAAAGAGACTTAGAATAAAACATAAAATTTTAGAATAGATGCTCAATAGAAAATACAGGCAGTCAAATAAGTTTCTCTGTATTGACTGCCTATGTGAATTTTTTGATGTTCAATGATAGTAGGAACACCTATCAAGTTTTCTATTCTATCAAGTAAGTTTTCAATTTACACAGTTCCAGTGATTGTCAGTTTGCTTACCCCAGGAGTTACCACCCATGCGCCAGTAGCAGGATTCTGAGTGTAGGTGGCAGCAGGAACAGTAATTTGGTTATCCAATGTGGAAAATTCTCCCGTTGTGGAATTGTAAGTGTAGTTAGTTGGACTAGCCCATTGGGTATCATTAAAGGTAACAGTAATTGGATTTAAAATCGGGTCAAAGGTATCTGTTACTATAATGGAGTCGCTTGTAGTTGCTGCCGTATTTCCTGTGTTCTGAATCAAGAATGTGTAGGTTAACTGCCCGTTTTCTGATACAGTAGTCGGATACATAGATTTGCTGATGGAGAGATTTGCAGTTTTTGCGGTGGTCAGGTCAGCTCTTACGGTAATGCTGTTGGTAAGGCCGCCGCCGGATATAACTGCTTCATTGGTAATTTCTCCGTCTGTGCCAATTGGTGCAAACTGGTTGACTACAGTATCATAGATAATAGTTGCATTTCCACCGGCAGGAACGGTGATTCCTGATATAGTGAATGGAGAGCCGCTGCTCACTGTGGGCTCCGGCTGAAGTATACCATTATTGTAGTATTGGATGGCTCCTTTCACATGGGTGAGTGGAACTAATGTGTCAATCCCATAAGTGTATGCGCCAAGAGTGTCGGTGATTGTTAAACCGGTAAAGGGAACGGTGCCGGAGTTCACGATACTGATAATAAAGGTAACAGTTTCTCCGGCAGCGCTGTAGGTTGTTGTTAATGCCTGCTTAGTGGCAGACAATACTTCCACCAATTCACCGGTGGTCATGTTGGAAGTAGTAGTATTTCCGTTGTAGGAAAGTGTAGCCTGATTATAAAAGGTTGCCATTTGCAAAATCCTCCTTATTTTTTCCGGTTGAAAATAGGATTATCATTACCTATTTCAATATAATATATGCCGAAAATAGAAATAAGTGAGAGGGGAACGGCATCTTGCAGGCTTCATGTATAAAAAAGATAAATGTATTATTCTGCCATATGTAAAATAGAGATGTCCTGTCTCTGGGACAAATCTAAAAATTCACCATCATTTGTAAAAACAAGTGGACGGGAAAGGTTATGATTGTTAATCATAATAACCTCAGCCATGCTTCCGTTGCTCAGTGCAATGTGGGAGTGAATATAGGAATCTACCACATGTCTTAAGAAGGTAAGCAGGTATTCTGTGTCGTATACGGAATATCCATCATGTTGGAACATATCCACAACTTTAAACGGGCAGAAGGCTTCTCTGTAAGAACGATTGGCAGTCATTGCCTCGTAAACATCAGCAATGGTTATGACTTTTGTGAAACGGTCAAGCTCAGCGATATCTACCTGGTTAGGGTAACCGGAACCATCACATTTTCTATGGTGACGCAAGGCAACATCCTTAATCCGCTCATCAATATCCAAATCTTTTAGCACATTGTAGCCCTCCATGGTATGTGCTCTCATAATGGCAAATTCTGCTTTTGTTAATTTGTCTGGTTTCTCTAGAATGTAATCAGGAATTTTAATTTTACCAATATCGTGGAATACGCCGCAGGCAACTAGAAGTTCAATATCATCCTCTGCCCAGCCAAGCCAGCGCCCAAGAAGAGAGGCAATCATGCCTACATTTAAGGAATGTAAATAGATCGTGTCGATGAAATGATGCATGCACTGCAGCATATCTAAAATGTTAGTTGCATTTACATATTCACGATAAAAATCTAAGCTATCGTTAATAAGAGACTGGGCATGTTTCATGCTGTTGTTTTCTAATACAATATTGTTCAGTGAAACTTCCAATGTATCACACATTTTCAGGCAGGCAGTTTTAAATTGTAGAAATTCTTCTGTCTGCATCAGCTTATTCTCTGTGAGGAGTCCATTAGGAGCAAGGTTAATATTGGAGTCCTCTTTCTCCTCAGTTGCTTCTGAGGCGTCATCAATGGTTACTTTTTGGACATTGTGGCTTTCCAACAAATCTAATACAAAATCTGTTACATATGTATCCTTTTTTAATACCAAAAGACCATCCTCCCCGAGGACATCCTCCACAATCATCATGCCGGGCCTTAGAGCACTAAATCTTATTGATTTCATAGTTCTTCTTTCCTTTTTCCTTCCTTTTTATTGCGCTTGTTTTGCATTTATCTTTGAAGTAATGTTCCTGTATATAATTTATCATAACTAGTATAACCTAAATTTAAAGATTCGTAAATGTTTAGTTGAAAATACTCAAAAGTTTACCTGTTAGTTTTGTATCTTTACCTGTTGGGAAAAATATATTTACAAAATAAGTTAGATTGCTATAATTGTGAAATAAGTAGTTAGGAGGGAACTAAAAATGGCAGGAGGGAGGGAAGGGTGAGTCGGAATGAAAATTAGAATTGAGGTTGAGAAGCAAATAGAGGAAGAGGAAGTGGTGATACGATGTAAGAGGATAGATGAGAGAATAGCAGGGCTTCAGGAATTGCTGAGCAAAGGAATGCTGCAGCAGGACTCTAGGGAGCATAAGACAGTGCGGCAAATGGTGTTGCACAAGGGAGAGACGGATTATTATGTAGATTTGGAGGAGCTTTTGTTTTTTGAAACCCAGAGTAAAATAATCTATGCTCACAGCAAACAAAATATGTGGGTGACAGATTACAAGCTGTATGAGCTTGAGGAAATGCTGCCCAGGTCCTTTATGAGAATCTCCAAATCCACCATTGTCAATCTAAATGCAGTATATGCTATCACAAAAAATATTTCCGCCTCAAGTAAGGTGGAGTTTGAGGGAACACATAAACATGCCTATGTTTCAAGGAGCTATTACAAGGCATTGACACAAAGGTTGGCGGAAAGGAGGCAGCAGAAAAACAAGTAGATAAAAGATGCAGCAAAGCAGCTTTCTTTTTCTTGCAAATGACTTCTGGTCGTATGGATTTATAAAAACAGTCTTTATCAAGCAAGGTTGATTAGTCTGTTTTGTATAAAGCTCCATGGCCCTGAATATATACAAACAAAAATAAAACTAGCAAAAATAAAACGAACAAAAATAAAATTAACAGAAATAAAACAAACAGAAAGAAAGGATGATAGAGATGAAGAATAAGGATAATATATTTTTTGGTGTATTGTGTATTGTGATAGCCGTATTTATTGTGTGGAATCAGTTGGTTGGAGGATGGGAGATATCTGTTTTTAAGGTGGGCATTACGGCTTGTTGTCTGCTGATTGCCATTGACAGTATGAAAAAAATGCATTTTGGCGGATTCTTTTTTCCCATAGCCATTATTTGTATTATATTGGATGATGAGTTGGGAATAGCAGCTACAGGGCTGTCAGCAGGTGCAATTTTTGTGGTGGCTATTTTGTGTACTGTTGGACTGAATTTGATTTTTAAAAATCAAAGATGGGAAAAAAAGATAGAGAGGAAGGAGGCATATTGGAGTCAAAGCCATCAGGGAAATGAAACAGACGGAAAAAAAATGGACGGGGAGAAGGTAAGCGTAGTATCTAAATTTGGAAGTGCCATTAAATATATTCATTCGGATAACTTTCAGTCAGCCTATGTGGAATGTAAGTTTGGCAGTTTGGAAGTGTATTTTGATGATGTGTTGATGGGGGGGAATCAGGCAGAAGTGACAGTAAATATATTTTGTGGGGGTACTACTTTGTATGTTCCAAGAACCTGGAGGGTGGATAATCGTATTTCCTGTTCCTTCGGTGCAGTGGATGAGAGCGGTAAAAATATTTCCGAATCTGACAGCAATTGCTTAATTTTAAAAGGGTATGTGGAATTTTCCGGATTGGATATACAGTATATATAAAATTGTATCATGAAAAAGAGCTTCTTGCAGATAATTTTAAAATAGAATGATATTTGTGTATTTATGAGGAACAACTCTTTCTTGACTTTGTTTTGGACTGTGATATACTAAGGTAAATAATATTTACCAAAAGGAGAGGTGGACAAAGTTATGAAATATGAAAAGTTATCAAAGCGGGCTTTGGGGTGTATGTATGCTGCCACATGGATAGGGATTATTATAATAGGGGGAATCGTTGCAGCAGCTAATTTTATATTTTTTATCCCGGGGGAGCTCCAGATAGCACAGACTATCTGCTGGTGTGTCTTGGGTGTTATTTTGATAATCGGAATTGTCAGTCCATGGTTTCGGTTTCACCGCTATTGTTACAGTATCAATGACGAGTGTATTGATATTAAGGAGGGCTATATTTTTGTGGAGAGAAATATAGTACCCATTGAGAGGCTGCATAAGCTGCAGACAAACAGGGGGCCAATTGACCAATTATTTGGAGTGGCAAAGGTTATTGTCACTACGGCAGGCGGGGATGTGGTGATACGATTTTTGGAGGTTCAGAAGGCAGAGGAGATAGCAGATTTGCTGAGAATGCGAATCAATGAAGCTGCACGCAGGGAAAAAGGAGGGGAAGCCAATGGGGAACAATAGCCAGAGGGAAGCCCTGCCGGAGCGTTTTCGCTGTCATCCTTCTATTATATTGGAGGATATAGGTGCTTTTTTCATTGTGATTATGATTGTCATTATAGGCAATGTGGGAGATGAGCTTGGGGAAATTCAGAGAGGAGGATGGCAGTCCCCTGATGCCATGTTTACATTATGGCTGATACTGGGGGGATTTATCTTCGTATTTGGGTTGTTTATAGGGATTTTTGTACGCAGGTGGTCTAAAACGTTTATCTCTATTGTGGATAATACAATTGTGTGGGAAAAAAATACGCTGAACAAAAAGAAAAACACAATTGGTATCAAAAATATTTCCAATGTAAATATTGAGCAAAATATATTGGAGATGATTTTGGGAACTTGCAAGGTGAAGTTGGACACAAACAGTCTTTCCACAGCTGACAGCACAGATTTTAAAATTGTCCTAAAGAAGTCGAGGGCAGATCTGTTTAGAAAGCGGGTTATGGAATTGATGAATGAGGCGGAGGGTGAGGAGAGCTCGGCAGAGACAGAGAGTGGGCAGTCAAGTGTCTTGGATATATTTGAGGAGAAAAACTATGATGTGACAGCATCTGTCTTAGACATATTTTTTCATGGTTTGTGTTCTATTCACATTTTTACAGTGGTGTTGGCTATCAGCTCCGTTGTAGGTATTTATTTTACAATTAAGAATGTGGGGGGAAGGGCAGGCGACCTTCTGTCCATGTTATCTGCGATTATCGCTATTGCCTTTGTGTTTTTTTCAGCAGTGTACAATATCGCCAAAGGTTTTTTCCGGTATTATGGTTTTCAGGCAAAACGATTTCAAAATAAAATATATTTGAGATATGGTTTGTTTAAAAAAGTGAATTATGCCATTCCTGTCAGTAAAATCAATGCTGTTTGCTTAAACCAGACGTTGATTGCCAGAATATGCAGAAGGTATTCTGTGGAGCTTGTCAATGTAGGTATGGGAGATGAGAATCAGGAGGAATCCTCCTTTTTATTGTGGTTTAACAGTCTAGAACAAATAAGGGAATATTTGAATATTTTGCTGCCGGAATTTGAAATGTGGGAAGCTAATCAGAAAATAACTTGTGAGAAGCAGCCATTGTCTAGTATTTTTGTGAAGCTGTTTTCTACTGTCTGGTATATTCTTCTCTTGGCAGGGCTTATATGGTTTTTTAATGAATTTGAAAAGAACTTTGTGCTGCCGGTATGTATATATGGCGGGGCACTGCTGGTCATTATGTGGCTGAATATTTTATTGTCTATGTTAAATGATGGTGTAAGCTTTGGCAGCAAATATATGATTACCATCTATGGGCGGTTTGGAAAAACATATAAATGGATTGCTTATGATAAAGTACAGTATGTGCAGTTAAAGCAAAACATTTGGATGAAAAAGCTGGGAATTATAAAGGGTAATGTGTTCGTGCTTGCTTCATTGAAAAACAGAGTTCAGAATTTACCTTTCTTTTCAACAAAAAATGTAGAATTGCTAAAGGAAAGGATGTTGAATAGCCCAGAGAGGTGACAAACAAATACAAACAAGAAAGTGATAAAGAATACACACAGGAAAGGAGTGATTCTATGAGGCGAAAAGCACAGGCGTTATATCAAAACGGAGCCAAGAACTTCTTTGCCTATGCAGAATAGCAGAGATATAGAATTCTGTATGGGCGAATAAAGGTATATGTGCTGCTGTTTCTGCACTTTATTTATTTTAAGATAAATAAGGAGCGTTGAAGATGAAATATTTAAATGCAGCAGGAATATTACCGGAACACTTATTGAAAGAGCTTCAAAAGTAT
Source organism: uncultured Lachnospiraceae bacterium (assembly GCA_910578605.1). Classification (GTDB taxonomy): domain Bacteria; phylum Bacillota; class Clostridia; order Lachnospirales; family Lachnospiraceae; genus MGBC111451. Next base: position 7,920 of record CAJTQG010000037.1, read on the forward strand.
GTGGATGGAGAGATTCTGTATATTCCAAAGGCCTCCTCAAAAAAAGAATGGGGAGCCGTTAATGGTTCACGGGCATTCTATCAAGAGAGAAACAAAGAAATTCAAAGACTCTTTCAATTAGGATTTTCCGTAAATGCGTTGGCAAAACGATATGGTCTTGCATATAGCACCATCAAAAAAATAGTGTATGGATAATGGAAAGACGCCTGTGGGATACAACACGGGCGTCTTTTTGCAGTAAGTTTGATTATAACCATTCTCTCTACTTGTGAGTCAGCAATAGATTTCATACAATGGTATTGAAATGTAACAGTTCAGCCAGGCCGCTGAACTGTGAGGAAAATGCACACAGAACGGAAGGAGAAATGAGGAATGAAAGATATCATGACCAGGCAATTTAGTATATTGGGGATTGGTTCTTCCATTTGCATCACAACAAACCCTAACCGTTATGGATTGTGTTGGGAATTTTGCTGTTATAGAATGTAACTGCAATCATGTTGAAGTAATAGAGCCAACAGAGCATAACGGTTTTGTTGTAGCTGCAAACGGCTTTGTTTCTCAAAAAATGAGGGAATACAATAACTATGCCATAGAGGATTGGCATTCAGAGGAAAGGTACTCGGTTGCCTATCATGCCTTAAGAGAAAATAAAAATCATTTTTCTGCTGAATTGGCAAAGGATATTTTATCGGGTAAACATGGCTTTATGTGTCAATATGAAAGAGACAAGGGAGTAGATACAGTGTGGTCAGTTATTTACGATGTGAAGAATAAAAAGATTTTTAGGGTTGAGGGAAATCCATCACGGAAAAAGTTTGTGGAAGATAAGAGAATGAAATTTGAAAATGAAGGGGAAGGACATACTATGAGAACAATGGGAAATAGGAGTCTAGCTTTGAAAAAATTTCTCTATGCTTTATTTTTCACTATATGAATGATTGGCTGTATGAAAAGAAATTAAGATATTGAAACTTGACGATGATAAAATGAAATAAAATATTCTGTTTTCTTTTACAAAAGAGGTCAAACGTGGTATAGTAAATGGTAATATTTCCATGAAACTTATGAATACAGCAATGGATGAGGAGGAACAGAATATGAAGAAAATATTTACAAAGAACCTGTGTATTTACATGGTTTCAGCTCTCTTGGTTGTAGTTTTAGGGATTTTTAGTATGCAGACCTTAACGAACCAATGGGCAAACACAAAAAATAGTAATGACAAGTTAAGCTTAGTGAAGGAAAAGCTTGCGGGAAATCAACAGGAAATTGAACATTTAAAGGAAAGTATGGGAGAGGATAATCTCTCAAAGACAAAAGCATTTGCACAGATGATTCAAATGCAGCCATCTATTATTTCTGATAAGACAAAATTAAATGAATTAAAAGAAGAGTTAAATGTAAATGAACTCCATGTTATTGATGAAAATGGAATTATTACCCATAGTACAATTGATGAATATGTGGGCTTTGATATGGGAAGCGGTGAGCAGTCCGCAGAGTTTTTAAAAATTATAGATGATCCAACTATGGTAATTGTGCAGGAGCCTCAGCTCAATGCAGCGGAAGGTATCTTGATGCAGTATGTAGGTGTGGGAAGAAAGGATGCAAAGGGACTTGTGCAGGTAGGCATTCGTCCTGAGGTTCTGGAGAATTTGCTGATAGGTACGGCTATGGACAAAGTGTTAAAGGAAATTGATTTCGGAAGCACAGGCTACATATTTGCCATAGACAAGGAAACTAAGCTGGTGACAGCACACAAGGATGGCTCCCTTGTAGGAAAGGATGCTAAGGAAGTTGGGTTGGATATATCCGGCGCAGGAAAAGGAAAGGTAAAAGTAAACGGGGTTACTGGATACTATGTGTCGGAGGAATATGAAGGAACGATTATTGGCACATTTATGCCATCTAAAGAATACTATGAGAAAAGATGGAATCAGACATTGATAGTGTCTGTCAGTATGTTAATTATATTTTCAGTTTTGTTATATATGATTAACCGCATGGTAGATCAAAAGATTGTGAGGGGAATTAATCGGATTACCAATTCCATGAAGAATATAGCGGACGGAGATTTCTCTGTGATAGTGGATGAAAAAGGAAATCATGAGTTTGAGGTGTTAAGTTCAAGTATCAACAAGATGGTACAGGGCATCCGTGCAAAGATGACAGAAAATGATTCCCTGTTAGAGAAGCAGAAGCAGGATGTGGAAAGTAATCTGGCATTGATTGAAAATATTAAAAATGTATGCGCCAATATTGAGGGCGTGTCACAGGAAACATTGGAAAATGCTCAGGCAATTCATAATGGCACAGGGGAACAGGAGCAGGTGGTTCGTGATTTGAGGAAAACTATGGATGAGCTGGTGCAGAAATTAAATACCAGTGCAGATGCCTCCGCAGAGATTTCCAAGTCAACTGTTGCTACAGTGGAAAATATGCTGATGGGAAGAAAGAAGATGGAAGAACTAGAGTCATCCATAGAAAAAATCAGCAGTACCTCCATGGAGATTGAGAAGATTATTGGTGAGATTAACTCCATTGCTCAGCAGACGAATATGCTGTCCCTCAATGCTTCTATTGAAGCTGCCAGGGCAGGGGAACAGGGACGGGGCTTTGCGGTTGTTGCAACACAGGTAGGAGAACTGGCAGCTAGGAGCTCCCAGGCGGCCAAGGAGACAGGCGAGCTAATTATGAGTTCTATACAGGCAGTGGAGGATGGTAAGAAAATTACCAGACAAACGGTAGATGAATTTGACAATATGGCGAACGGAATAGAAAAAGCAAGCCACGATGTGGAACAGATATCTGCGTTGGTTCGTCAGAATGTGGATATTGTATCACAGGCGATGGATGGTTTGGAGCATATTTCAGATGTGGTTGACCGCAATGTGGGAATCTCTCAAAACAGCGAACAGGTTTCTGCTGTGATGGCACAAGAGGCTGGAAAGCTGCTTGAGTTAGTGGAATAGTTTGCTTGGGTTTTATCTGATTTTATAAAAATAGAATATATAAAAAATTCTCCTGTCTGGTGGAAAATTACCAGGCAGGAGAATTTTTTATTATATTATTATATAGGAACGTTCATTTTATACAATGAAAATTTGACAGGTTTATTAGTCTTCATCATCCTCCGGTTTTACGGAGACGGCAGTTCTTTTTCTTGCCATTTCATCACTGGCTAAATATTCATCGTAAGTAGTAATCTTATCAATCAAAGAGCCATTAACCAGCTCCATAATACGATTTGCTGTAGTCTGTACAAACTGGTGATCATGGCAGGTAAACAGAACAACGCCCGGAAATTTAATCAATCCATTATTTAATGCAGTAATACTTTCCATATCCAAGTGATTGGTTGGTTCGTCCAAAATCAATACATTGGAGCCGCTAATCATCATTTTGGAGAGCAGACAACGAACTTTCTCACCACCGGATAACACACGAACTTTTTTCACGCCGTCATCCCCCGCAAAAAGCATTCTGCCAAGGAAACCGCGAACATAGGTGGCATCCTTTTCCTCAGAAAATTGTGTAAGCCATTCTACAATCGTATCGTCACAGTCAAAATCCTTTGTGTTATCTTTAGGGAAGTATCCTTGGGTGGTGGTAACTCCCCACTTGTATGTTCCGCTGTCCGGCTCCATTTCACCGGCCAGAATCTTAAACAGAGTGGTGGTGGCAATTTCATCGGAGCCTACAAAGGCAATTTTATCTTCTCTGCCCACAATAAAGGAGATATTATCTAGTACCTTCACCCCATCGATAGTTTTACTTAAGTTTTCCACCTGGAGCACTTCATTTCCAATTTCCCGATTGGGGCGAAAATCAATGTAAGGATATTTACGGCTGGACGGTTTGATTTCATCCAATTCAATTTTTTCTAAAGCTCGCTTGCGGGAAGTAGCTTGTTTGGATTTAGAAGCATTTGCGGAAAATCTTTGAATAAATTCTTGTAATTCCTTGATTTTTTCTTCCTTTTTTTTGTTGGCCTCTTTCATCTGACGAATTAAGAGCTGACTGGACTCATACCAGAAATCATAGTTGCCGGCATATAGTTGAATTTTAGCATAGTCAATATCTGCAATTTGGGTACATACTTTATTGAGGAAGTATCGGTCATGGGATACTACAATTACAGTATTTTCAAAGTTAATTAAGAATTCTTCCAGCCAAGCAATGGCATCTAAATCTAAGTGGTTTGTAGGCTCGTCCAGCAGAAGAATGTCAGGATTGCCGAATAATGCCTGTGCGAGAAGTACCTTTACCTTCTCGGAACCCGTTAATTCACTCATTAATTTGTAATGCAGTGCAGTGTCAATTCCCAATCCGTTTAAGAGCATAGCGGCGTCGGACTCTGCCTCCCATCCGTTCATAGCCGCAAATTCTCCTTCCAGCTCACTGGCTTTAATGCCGTCCTCGTCAGTGAAATCTTCCTTGGCATAGAGTTCTTCCTTCTCCTTCATGATTTCATACAGCCTAGCATTACCCATAATAACCGTATCTAAAACAGGATAGGCATCATATTTAAAATGGTCCTGCTGCAGAAAGGAAAGTCTTTGACCTGGAGTGATGGAAATATCACCTTTGGACGGTTCTAACTGTCCGGATAATATTTTCAGAAAGGTGGACTTGCCAGCGCCATTTGCACCAATTAAACCATAACAATTTCCCTCTGTAAATTTAATATTTACATCTTCAAATAAAGCTTTTTTTCCGATTCTTAATGTAACATTATTTGCACTAATCATATCTTGAAATAACCCTTTCTTTTCATTTTTCAAAAGTTGTTACTGTTTGCAACTGTTTTATTGGCATGCCCATAAAATTCTATGGGAACAGCTGTAAAGAAATGTGCACTTAAAATTGCAACAATAGTAATGTAACAGTATTGGGGGATTTTGGCAACCCTTAATTCATATTTTTTATAAATTTATCCGCCTTTGGTGTATTTGATGTATGACAATCATTAGGATGATTAAAAGTATTCCAATGATACCCATTTGAGCCAGCTGATATAAACTGCCTTGAAAATTTAAAAAATAATAGGGAGGAAGGAGCAGTCTTAAAAGCTTAAGGGAGGGAATGTATATGGAGAAGTCTGTAAACACAGGGCAGGCAGCCAGGCTGATTAAAGCTGTGATTGGCAGGGCACAGGCATACACTATTTCTGTGGAGAGAACAAGCCTGAGTAAGCTGCAGAAGCCTGTTACTAGCAGACAGTAAAAGAGCATGCCAAAGAACTCTGTAAAAAATGAGGTATGGAAACCGGACAGAAAAATACATAGCAGGGAGGCAATGCCGGTGTAAAATACAGGAATCCATACAGTAATAAACTGCACATAGCCGGAAAGCTTTCCTGAAACCTGCTGGTAAATTCCGTTTTTATAATCTGTATACCAAAGCAGGCCTCCTGAAAAGCCGGCAGACAATATCAATACCGCAAGCATGCCCCGTATAGGTAACATCAGGTAATCTAGAGGATGCTCTGCTATGGAACTATCCGCGTTGGTATTTCCGTTTTCGGAATAGCCATATTCAAAGGTGAAGGTACTGTCATTTGAGCGATAATGGTCATACTTGCTTTTCAATTCCTTTTGGATGTGTTGGGAATCCATGTAAGAAAAGATATCTTCCTTGCTGACAAATTTTTGTAAAATGTCAAAGGAGTATTCCTGAATAATAGCACCGTAAACTTTTTCATTGAGCATTTTGACGGACATGGAGTCAGGAGGATAAAATACTTGAATCGTGTCATTGCTTCCGTTTTTATCTAAGGCTTCTAAAAGGTTGTCTGGAAGAAAATACCCACAGTCAATTTTCTTTGTTTTAATATCGTGGAGCAAACGGTTCTTGTCTTGGTAGCCATAAAATTTTACAATGTCCTTGTCCTCTAGCAAAATTTCATAGGTTGATTTGGCAAGGTGATCTGCTTTTGTAAGATTTAAGTAAACTCCTGCCTGTATGGTGCTGTCGGTCTTTTTGGTAAGCTTCGTCAGGGCAAAAGTGCACAGGGGAAGAAGCAGTAAGAGGATGAGAAAAGATGGTTTTTTCAGCAGCCGTTTGCTGTATAAGATGAACCATATAAAATACCGTTTCATGGACTGATTCCTTTCTATTATTTATTAAGCTATGTTCTGTGATGTCTTAGTGTGCGGATACCGATGATTCCCCCATACAGTAGAATGAAGATAATAATAAGCTTGGCGGTAAGGGAGGCTGACCAACTTCCCTGCACTGTATGACAAATATATTGGTGCAGGCAGGTGGTTGGAAGAAAGGAGGATAGATTTCTCAGGGCTTGGGGTAAAAACTCTGTGGGCAGAAAACATCCGGATATAAAGCCGGCAGACAAGGTAAATAAAAATAAAAACAATGTGCCGCTGACAGCATTAGGTGTTAATTCCAAAATAAACAAGAGTATCATACATATAATGATAAGTGCTGGTATACTGCGCAGGATAAACAGAGGGATTTGAGGGAGGGACTGAAAGGCAAGCCCATCTATTTTTATATCCATGCTCCTCAGCAATAGATAGGCAATACTTAGTATCAATAAAAAATTGCACATCAAAATGGAGAACAGTGATATAAGCCGCACCAATATCTGATAGGGTGTGGAAATACCGCAGAATCGAAGCTGTTGTTCAAAAGCATTACCTGTATTTTTTATAAAGGCTGAGTAGCTTATACTACTTAATAGAAAGAACAGCAATATGCCGGTCCCTGTATAATATACAAAAATGGAGAATCCGTTCATTGCATCAATCTCCTGGGAGGTATACATATTTCCTCTAGATAAGATTTTGGAAATATATTTCATATTTAAGTTATATACGGATTTGCGGCGTATTTCTTCCCCTCCATTTTCATGGTAAAAATCCTCGGCAGAATACACCCCTGCCTGAGCACAGCCAAGCATAAGGGCTCCAGCATCTGTCAGCATGCGGATGTATGTGGTTCCCAGTCCTTTTGTGTTGCCGGAAAAAGTAAGCTTTGCAGGGGTGTTTGTGCCATCCACAATGGATTGTATAAAGTTGGAGGGAAGGAAAAGCACTGCAGATACCTCCTCAGTCTCCAAGGCGTCATAAGCCTCCTCCTCCTCCATGGGAATAAATTCACATGTGCTCTGGGTACTGTCCATATTTTCCAAGATAGAGATGCCAATATTCTCATATTCCCCGTTCGTATCACCGGTAAGGGCCACTTTGATAGGAGTGAAGCCGGTATCATTTTGAATGAGCTTCATGCCCCCAAACAGGATGAGGGCCAGAAGGGAAAAAAACAAAATTGTGCCCAGCACGATCTGAGGAAATGATATAAAAGCACGTTTACATTCCAGTTGTAATAATTTCCAATTTTTTTTCACAGTCAAGCATTTCATCCTTTCTAAATCCGTTTATTTCATAAACATTGAGCCTGTCTTGTGTGTGTAGGGGTATTTATTTTTTATTTGAGCAGGTCGGCAGGCAGCATAGAGTTTAAGTTGGTTTCAAATTCCTGCTCAAGGGCGTTCCATTCTTCCTGGGTAATCGTTAACAAATCAACTTCGTTGCCTGGCAGGGAGGCAGGAGTATTACCGGATATTTCAGTGGTGTTTTTTACAGTAAAGTCAGCCACCTGTTTTCCCTCGTAAGAAATATGCAGCGGAAGTGATAAGCTTAAAGATTTTCCCGCATCTAAGTTATCAAAGCTGCCCCCGTCGCAAGTAAGGGAAAATAAACTGTCGGTAGGATTTGTTCCATTGACAAAAAGGTGCATATGAATCGCTTTTGTGTTTTTGTCTAAACTACAATCGGCATTTAGTACAATCGGCGAGTTGGCTGTTGCGTCAGCAAGCTCTATTTTCACAGTGGAGGTTAAGACATCACTAGAAAGCGGAGTTTGCGTCAATGTGAAATGCATGGAAATTTCTTCTCCATCAGCAATGCCCTTCCATGTGCTGTCAATTGTTTTTAAGGAATCTGTTTCCTCAAAAGTGGTAGTAAGGTCGAGATTTAAAGTTTTATCCTCCAGGGTTAATTCTTTTTTGTAGGATATTTCTTTGATGTTTCCCTCCTTATCCATATCTACGGTAAACACAATATCATTCTTCCAATAATTTCCAATACTGCCTGTAATCATGTTAATGGATTTTTGAAGGGTGCCGTATGTTCCGTCATAAAATTCATCAAAGGTGGGATATTGATTGTGTATATCCTCTTCGCTGTCATAGGCAAATTTTAATATATCCTTCATATAAGCAGTGGTAGATTCATGATTTACTATATAGTTTAACAGGTCTCCTAAAACTCGGAGGGATTCCTTCTGGGGAATAGTTACGGTGTATGTTTCTCCCTCTGCCTGCACAGTGATTGCCTCATGTAAAGCAGTTAAGTCTTCCTCATAGGAAGTGCTGAACTCATCTATAAATTTTTTTAACTGTTTTTCGTCAAATTCCATGGACAGATTGTTTCTATATTTTTCTAGGAAATCTAAGCTTTCGTAAAATTCTTCGTCAAATTTTTTGGAAAAGTCGGAGGCGGCAAGCTGATCTTTAAGGTTTTCAAGCTTTAAGGAGAATACTTTATCTTTAGAGAAAAGAGGACTGGCAAAGCTGACTTTCTCAGGTGAAAGATAGATTTGTCCTAAAGCGCCCTCATATACATCGCTATATTTTCCAGACAGAGCAATGGCAAATATTTGATTTGCAGCGTCCGTTTGGGTGTCCACTGTGAGATTGGCCTGATAGTCTACATCTTCAATAGATTGAATATCTACAGAGAGAGTATTTTTTGCCGGCTTTTTTTCGGCTTCCTCGTGTAATTGACTGATGCCAAGATACTGGTCAATTGCCCCAAAGTCAGAAGCAAAGTCTTCTCCTAGAAGTTGAAATCCTGCCAATAATTTTTCCTTGTCTGTCAGTTCATCACTGTCCTTTGAGTTTTTCTTATCTTTAGTTCTAGTGTTGTCCTCCTCCTCTTGAATATGGGGAAGTATAACAAAGGCAAAAGCGCTGCCGCATCCTGCTAACACAAGAATGCACACAAGTGCAATGAGAAAAGGCTTTAGGCCAGGTTTCTTTGATGGTTGGGTAAGTGGTTGGTTTTCCATACAATATCATCCTTTCTTTAAAATAAAAATGTTTTTTGTTCAAAAACAGGCAACAAGCTGGGAGGCGCTTAAGCCTGCCTGCTTTTCTATCAGCTGTCCGTCTTTAATAATGTAGATTTTAGTACACAGGGCCAACTCTGCTTCCTCGTGGGTGGTAAGCAGTAAAACCCCTCCGTCTTGGATGTGTTTTTTCATGTAAGAGCGAATGCTTTCCTTGCATACCAAATCCAGTGCGGCGCTAGGTTCATCCATAATCAATATGGCAGGGTTGTTGGCAATGGCACAGCCAATGCTTAGCCTTTTTTTCATTCCGCCAGACATACGGTTTACTGGTACATTAAGAAATTTTGGGATACCTAAATCGGCTAATGTGCCCTGTTCTAATTCTTTTTTCATGTCCAAAGCACTATCACAGTACCATAAAGATAGATTATCCTTGGCCGATAATTCAGGAATTAAAGGATTTTCCTGGGGAACATATCCCATGCAGCGGGTTCGCATATGGGGATTGTTTTTTGTGTCTTGTCCGTCAATTTTAATTGTGCCTCCATTCGCTCGATTCACTCCAGCTAAAATGGAAAGCAATGTGGATTTTCCGCAGCCATTTGCTCCAAGAATGCCAATACACTCGCCTGGGTGAGCCTGGAGGGAAATGTCTTGTAAAATCATTTTTTTTCCATAATGTTTTTGTATATGTTCTGCTTCTAACATAAGTCTTAGTCCTATTCCTTTCTATCAGAAGGTTATGCAGTGAATCATAAAAAGTGATATAATATTGAGGTAAAAGCTATTTGCTGTTGACAGGAAAATATTTAATAAATATAGAATATCATAGGTTGAACGTTTATGTAAATAAGGAAATGCATGTAAGTGGTATAGAGAATTCAGACTATACATTAAAATTTTTTTTGCTAATTGTAGACGTATGGCAAAGGTCCGTGATACAATATTTGGAGGAAAAAGAAAGTTCATCATTCTATATGATATCAAGTAAATAATTTTACTTTAATTTAAGATGGATGTAATAATAATGAAAAATGATATTTTGATAATAATGGTGATAATAAATGAAAATTATAAATTTAATGGAAGACACAATGGGGGAGCAAGGGGTATATGCGGAGCATGGTCTTTGTATTTATGCAAAGACAAAAAACCATCAGATTTTAGTGGACACAGGAGCATCTGAAAAGACATGGGAAAATGCTAAGAAACACAATGTGGATTTGAGCACTATTGACAGTGTATTTTTAAGCCATGGGCATTATGACCATTCCGGGGGGATTTTATCCTTTGCAGAATATAATCCCAATGCAAAAATCTATATTCATGCCTGTGGGGGCGATGATTATTATAATATAAAGGACGGCAAAGAAAAATATATAGGAATAGACAAGAGAATTTTAGATTTACCTCAAGTAGTTTTCTTGAAAAATGAATTTAGGCTGGATAGAGAGATCAGCGTGTTTTCTGGGGTGACAGCCAGAAGAAAATGGCCTAAAAGTAATCTTACATTAAAGAGAAAAGTGGAGGATAATTATGTGCAGGATTCTTTTGAACATGAGCAGTATATAGTGTTGGAATTAAATAACAAGGGAGATGGGATAAGGGGTAAAGTGCTTATTTCTGGATGTGCTCACAATGGTATTCTCAATATTCTGGATTTCTTTAAAGTACGGTATGGACATGAGCCGGATATAGTAATCAGCGGATTTCACATGATGAAAAGGACGGAATATGAGAAGGAGGAGATTGCTCTTATTCAGGATGTGGCAGAAGAGCTAAAAGGATATAATACTTTGTTTTATACAGGACATTGTACAGGAATGGAAGCTTTTAAAAGGATGAAGAATATTATGGGTGAAAATCTTGTCTATATGCATTCAGGAGATATTCTTTTAAATGAGTGAGATAAGGCAGGCGGGGAAAGGATAAGGTGCAGACATATTTGTTGAGTGCATGGTGGTGAAAATGAAAGAAAAAAATTTAAAAAAGGAAAATCAAACACGGCAGTATATTATGACGTTGATTTTTACATTGTTGGCATTATTGATCATTGTTGGTTATACCTTTGGTTCATTTTACAAAATTACAAGGGAGGATGCGATTACTTTGGGGGAAAATGCAGTGACTAGAGAGGCTGCCCAGATGAATAATTTTCTCCTAAAGGGGACGGATGTGATGCAGGTTACAGAAATGTCAGTGACCTACATGATGAAAAATGGAGCGACAACAGAAGAAATTGAGGCTTTTTTAAAACAGCAGTCAAAGGATTACAAAAAACATATCTCCCCTGATTTTACCGGCATTTATGGTTGGTTTAATGGAGAGTACATAGACGGAAGCGGATGGATACCGCCTGCTGACTACATTCCAAAGGAGAGACCATGGTATACACAGGCACAGCAGGGGAACAAGGAAATGGTGATGGTGTCTCCCTATTTAGATACAAAAACCAACACAATTTTATTTTCTGTGGCACAGGTTTTGTACGACGGTGATAGTGTAATTTCTTTTGACATAGCTATGGATGAGGTACAGACCATTGCGGAGAGCATTCAATTAAATGATAACGGATATGGATTTGTGGTGGATAATGAGGGCATGGTGGTAGCCCATTATGATGAGTGGGAGAAGGGGAAAAATTATTTAAAAGACTCAGAGTATAAGGGAAGTGATATGCAGGAGTTGATGCGGAAGATATATAGAAATAAGCAGCAGGACAACGCTTCCTTTGAGATGGAAATTGACGGTGAGGAATGCATGGTCTTTTCTCAGAAGGTACAGGAAAAATGGAATGTTATTTTAATTGTAAATTATGCTGACTTGTTCCAGAAGATTCAAAATAACTTATTTAGAAATATTATCGTGTCATTGTTTATTTTCGTAGGTGTAGTATATTTCTGTACCTCCAGCTATCGGAATCGCCAGCGGGCTGTACATTATGCGGAAAAGCTGGAGGATTACCAGATGTCTTTGGAGGACAGGGTGCGGGAGCAGACACAGGAAATCATGGAACAGTCAGAACAGATGATGCAGCTTCAGGAGAATGTCATAGAAGGTATGGCTACATTGATAGAGAGCAGAGATGGAAATACAGGGCAGCATGTGAGAAGCACAAAGCGGTATGTGGCAATGATTGTACAATACATGTACAATCATCATTTGCACTCAGAGGAGATAGATTTAAATTACATAGCTCAGATATGCAATGCAGCGCCTCTTCATGATGTTGGTAAAATTATGATTTCAGATACCATTCTCAACAAGCCAGGGCGCTTCGAGCCGGAAGAATTTGCGGTAATGCAGACACATTCTGAGATTGGGGGAAGAATAGTCAAGGATATACTTGGAAAGGGCACAGACGAGGATTTGGTTGAGATGTCTTCCGATGTGGCACATTATCACCATGAAAAGTGGGATGGAACAGGCTATCCTAAAGGACTGCAGGGAGAAGAAATTCCTTTATGTGCTAGAATTATGGCGGTGGCAGATGTGTTTGACGCATTGGTATCAAAAAGAGTGTACAAGAGTAAAATGGGAATTAATGAGGCCTATGAAATATTGAAGCAGGATGCAGGAACTCATTTTGATCCGGAGCTTGTGGACATATTTATTGCGATACGGCCTCAGGTGGAGGAGTATCTAAAAAGCATTAAGGAGCTGGAGGAAGAATAAAAAGAGAACAAGAACATTTTGACAATAAATATAAAAATAGTGTTGACAGATTGAAAAAAAGGAATATAATATAACACATGTAAAGACAAAGGCGTCTAAGAGAAAACTCTTAGGCGCTTTTTTCTTTCTTAAATTTTAATGTGCACATAAAAAATGTAAACATGTGAAATGAAAAAGCGGTTGTGTGCTGCTTGGTGCAAATACTTTTATGCACAAGAGCAGTGCGGAAATGGAGAGTGCTATGGAATTTAGTTCAGTCAATACAATTTGGGTGCTGTTAGGTGCCGCTCTGGTGTTTTTTATGCAGGCAGGCTTTGCTATGGTGGAAACAGGTTTTACAAGAGCAAAGAACGCAGGAAATATCATTATGAAAAATTTAATGGATTTTTGTATTGGAACACCGGTATTTTGGATAGTAGGTTTTGGATTGATGTTTGGGACAGGAAATGCATGGATAGGCAAGATTGGAGGGTTTGCCTCTGAGGGTACATATGGAAACGGAATGCTGCCGGATGGAGTACCATTCTATGCGTTCTTGATTTTCCAGACTGTGTTTTGTGCTACGGCGGCAACTATTGTATCTGGCGCTATGGCAGAGAGAACAAAATTTTCTTCATATTGCGTTTACAGCTTTTTAATTAGCTTAATAGTATACCCTATATCAGGACACTGGATTTGGGGCGGAGGCTGGCTGTCAGAGATGGGATTTCATGATTTTGCAGGCTCTGCAGCAGTTCATATGGTCGGTGGGGTAGCAGCATTGATTGGAGCTGTCATACTAGGACCACGTATAGGAAAATACACAAGAGATGGAAAAGCAAAGGCAATACCAGGTCACAGCTTGACACTGGGAGCCTTGGGAGTGTTTATTTTATGGTTCTGCTGGTTTGGGTTTAACGGAGCTTCTACCGTGTCTATGGAGGGGGATGCAATAATATCCGCAAGCAAAATTTTTGTGACAACAAACCTTGCAGCGGCAATAGCTACTGTAACCGTATTGATTATTACATGGATTCAATACAAGAAACCGGATGTGTCCATGACATTGAATGGTTCTCTGGCAGGCTTAGTTGCCATTACCGCTGGATGTGATACTGTATCACCTGTAAGTGCCGCTGTTATTGGTATAATTGCAGGATTTGTAGTAGTGTTTGGGATTGAGTTTGTAGATAAAATTTTAAAGGTGGATGATCCGGTAGGCGCCGTGGGAGTCCATGGCATGTGCGGATGTGTGGGAACTCTGTGTGTTGGTTTGTTTTCTGATGGTGTGGGAACCCAATGGAAAGGTTTATTTACAGGGGGTGGTGCAAAGCTTTTAGGTGTGCAGGCAATTGGTGTGATAGCGGTTATCGCATGGGTGGTGGTGACCATGACAGTTATATTTTTGGTAATTAAACATACAATGGGGCTTCGTGTGACAAGGGAAGAAGAAATCTATGGCCTTGACAGCACAGAGCACGGATTGGAATCTGCTTATGCGGATTTTGTATCAGTTGTAAACGAGGGTGTTATAAATGGAACAGGAGGCTTACAGAATACGGCAGCAGAAGGAGTTGATTTAGAGGGACAGGGTATGTCAAAGGCAATTCCTGTAGATGCGGCGGTTCCGGTTCAGGTGGTGACAGAAGGCGGAGGAGCAATTGCTTCCGATGTGAAATTGACAAAGGTTGATATTATTTGTAAGCAGGATAAGTTTGAGGTGTTGAAGGAAGCGCTGAATGAGATTGGTGTATTAGGCATTACGGTAACACAAGTGCTTGGATGTGGTACACAGAAGGGAAATGCAAAATATTATCGTGGAGTTGCTTTAGATTTTGTTCTTCTTCCTAAAGTAAAGGTGGAAGTGGTTGTGAGCAAGGTTCCGGTGGCTTCTGTTGTAGAAGCAGCCAAGAAGGCATTGTACACAGGCAATATCGGTGATGGTAAGATTTTCATCTTTCATGTGGAAAATGCAGTGAAGGTTAGAACGGGTGAACAAGGCTTTATGGCATTGCAGGGTGAGGATAATTAGGCATAAATAGACATCCGTATACCAAACATCAAGCTTATTATTGTGTTATGCAGAATAGATGGGGATAAATATTCTGCAAGTAGAGCATTATGACAATAAAACATCACAAACATAATAATAAAAGAATATGAAGGATAAGAATAAGAAAACGAACTAAGAGAAGAAAAAATAGGATGAGACTGTTATATTTACCGTTTGTGACAGTCCCATCCTAAAATTATTTTATCTGCTATTTTTGTTTGGCAAAAAAATCATCAATATTTTTTTTCACATCCTCATCTGAAAGAGTTTTTAAAAGATATTTTTCTGGTTTTAAAGCCATAACCTTGCGGACACTCTCTACATCTCCTTTTCCGGTGAGGAAGATAACTGGAATATCGGCGGTGTCCTTTTCAGAGCGAATCATCTCTAGTGTCTGCCGTCCATCACATACCGGCATTTCATAGTCAAGCAGAATCAAATCCGGTCTGTTTACGGTTAAGCTTTTGATGGCTGATAAACTAGAGCTGGCTTCTAACATTTCATAATCCCCTTCTAATAGTTTTGTGATTCTGCAGCGCATAAAATCTGAATCATCTACTATAAGAATTTTTTTCTTTGATGCTTCAGGAGTACAATTGGCATTTTGATTCACTGTACCGGCGTCTCTATCTAGATATTGTTTGATTGTATTCATAGCATTTTTGGCATCTAAGGAAGCTCCTATTTTTCCTCTTATGGAATCAGAGGTGGAGGCACAAAATGCAAAATATCCTACGCCAGTATCAAACAACAGGCTGCATGGGGGATGGGAGCGCTCAAACATATCTAACAGCTGCTCGTGAGTCAGTAAGCTTTCCTTCTCAACATCACATAAATCTATAGATGGAAATCTTTCTCTGATTTGCTCTAGAAACTGTCTGGATATGTACCTGGTCACATTGATTACCATATCATCCACTTTTTGATATTGAACCTTTAAAATTTTGCTGATGATCTGTAACAATAATTGCTCTTCATAAACAAGGGTAACTTCCCATTTTTCTTTGTTTTGTCCGAGATAGATTAGACGGCAGCAAACTATTTTTCCAAAATCTTCTCCGGAATACTGTTCACTGATTAGCTTTGCATTCAGATGAAATATCTCATCAATAAGCTGGATAATACTCTGCTCCAATGCATCCTTCTCTTTTTCGTGGGGAATATCTACCCATTTGCTGATTGTCTTGCCGGATATAGCTTGATCCTCTGTCTGTGTATGTGCTACAACCCAGCCAATGCACACACCTAAAAAATGACGTACGGATTCTATAGAATACTCTGCTTCAGCCATTTCTTCTTCCAATGCCGGAAGTGTTTTATAGCGAAAGTTGTCATGAAGTCGTTTATGTATTTCATATTCTGTGTAGTTTATAGAACGCATATATTCTTCTTCATGTTCAAAATGCTCTACAGTATGATTTTTTAGGTATTTAACTCCTTCCTGACATGCCCATTCGCTTTTGGCTTTATTAGTTTTACTGATTTTCAGCAGCTTATCCATGGTAGAAAAAAGCAACTTATGCTCCTTGTCAATAAAATCCACACCAATTTTGTAATCATCTTTCCAAATGATGTTCTCCATGTTATCCCTCCCTGATGTAAGTAATATTTTCTTACCAGTAATACAAAAATAATGGACGAAATGAAATCGTTATTCCATTAAAATATTATAGCATTTTTTGACATTTTGTCTACAATATTACAAAAAAGAAAAAGCACTATAATACATTTTAAGATTTAATAACTGATAAATGCATTGAGATTAGAGATATAATAACTGAATAAATATATTGGGAATAATGTAAATAATGAAAAAGATAAATAAAAATAAAAAAGTTTAAAAAAATTCATATTTTATTCATAAGAGAGAAAGGAAAGAAAAAGGAATAGGAGAGAAAGGATTTTATTTTTTGTTAAGAAATATTGACTTTTTTGTTGACATAAGCTATAATTTTAAAGAATATACTCAATAGGAAATGGACATAAATTTAGGCAGTTAAGCAAGTATATGATAGGGTTTATGCCTGAAGGAAATGTAAAAAGTAGGAGGAAGATTATGAACAAAAAATTAAAGCTTATGTTGTGTACATTAGTACTGACCATACTATGTGCAACCCCTGTATTTGCTGCCAAGGAGCCGATTGTTAAGATAAATGCAGATCAGGAAGTGGATTTAAGTGCATGTAATGCATCTAATGAGATGACAATATATGCAAAGGTAAAGGTAAATGAGACAAATGCTCAAAAGGGAGAGGAATTAATCAACACATATTTATTTTCCCTTTCTAAGGGTGATGATTTTCCTGTTTTTTATGCGTTTATAGCGGCAGAGAATGCCCTGTATGTGAGCAACGATTTGCGTACGGAGATTCAGACAAGGAGCAATGCAGTTCCCATTGGTGAGGAATTTGATTTGATTGTTACACTTACCAATGAATTTTGGGGTATCTATGTAAATGGTGAGTTGATTGCAAGCTTTGATGGAAGTGATAATATCGGTGGAAGCATTGGGGGTGCCTACAATGTAATTAACGGCGTTAAAGATGGAACAACTAATTTCGCTGCTGTAGATAAAAGTTTATGGAAGAATTTTGCTGTTGGAAGACCTCCTAAATGTTTGGATTGGGATTTGGCAAAGGATGCAGATATGGAAATGATAGATTTTCAGGTATATGATTCTGCATTGACAGTGGCAGAGGTAGACAGCTTGCACAACAATGGAGTTGTGGCAGAAGCAAAGGAAATCAATAAAGGTGAGTCTACTACACAAAATCTGATTTCTGATATAGATACAACAGATAACGGAAATGTTGGAAAGACTGTTGGTATGATTATTGGCATTATTGTAGGTGTTGTAGTTGTAGTAATTGCCATTGTTATTGTGGCATCTATCTCAGCAAAGAAGAAAAAATAATATAGAGTATAGAAATAGAGCTATAATAAGAAAACAAGAAAAATAAATAATAAAATATTTCAAAATCAGAACGAAAATTAGGAAATAAAAGATTACAATAAAAAAGGAAGAACTTGCATAATAGTTCTTCCTTTTTTATTGCAAGATGTTGCTATGTTTGATGTTTATCCGATTTTACGGACAAACGGATGGTAATCCAAGATAGCCTCTATTTCTTCCATGGCATCCTTTGGAATGTCGAAACCGCTGGCAGCTAAATTGTTTTCTAATTGTGATGGCTTGGTTGCGCCGGTAATCAAACTGCTGATAACAGGCTTGCGAAGAGTCCATGCTAGGGCCAGCACACTTAAGTTGGTTCCAAGCTCCTGTGCAATTTTGTCTAGTTTATCTACTTTATCCAAATTTTCATCTGTCAGTAAGCGATTAATTTGTTTGTCAGCCTGATGGGTGGCGCGGGAGCCTTGGGGAAGAGGCTGGCCTTTTTTGTATTTTCCGGTGAGCAGTCCTTGGGAGAGAGGGGAGAAGGGGACAATACCTAAACCATTTTCTTCGCATATACCCATAATTTCATCTTCAATAAATCTATCCATCATATTATATTGGGGTTGGATAACAGACATTGGGCGAAGTCCTAACTCTTTAATCACACTCAATGCTTTTGTGAGCTGTACTGGGCTCCATTCACTGACACCATAGTATAAAATTTTACCCTGTGCGACTAAGTCACTTAAGGCCTGCATAGTCTCTTCAATGGGGGTTGTAGGGTCAAAGCGATGGCAAAAATACATATCTAGATAATCCACTTGAAGATTTTTGAGGGAGCGGTCTATCTGCTCGAAAATATGCTTTCGTGATAGCCCCCAGTCATTGGGGCCGGGTCCCATAGGGAAAAATACTTTGCTGGATACTACATAGGAGCTTCTAGGAAATTCTTTCAGTACATTTCCTAAAAATTGTTCTGCTGCACCTCCGCTGTAGGCGTCAGCACAGTCAAAAAAATTAATTCCGTTTTCATAGCCAAGACGCAAGGTGTCTTTTGCTATGTCAACGGCATTGCCTCCATTTAAATTAGTCATCCAACTGCCAAGCGCAATTTCACTTACCTTTAAACCCCATTTTCCTACATTGCGATAGTTCATGTAAATCCTCCATTCTAGGAACGTTTTCGTTCGCTTTCATTTTTGTTTTATTTGTTCTTTACATTAGGATAATGCTTAGAGTATACTCTAAGTCAAGAGAAAAATAAAATAAATTTATGAAAAAGGAGGAGTTTGGTTGGAGAGCAAATTGTCCATACAGCAGGCAGCGAAAAAATTAGGTTTGACACCATACACACTGCGTTACTATGATAAGGAAGGATTAATTCCACGGCTAAATAGAGATAAGTCGGGAGCGCGAGTATACAGTGAGCAGGATGTACAATGGTTGGAATTAATTTGCTGTTTGAAAAATAGCGGAATGCCGTTAAAGGATATTCGTGAATTTATGGAGTTATGCTTGCAGGGGCAGAAAACCTGTGAGGAACGCAGGGAAATGCTACAAAAACACAGAGAAAATATTGTCTGTAAGATAAAGGAGCTAGAATGCAGCTTATGTGTGGTGGATTATAAAATTGATCATTACAGGGAAGTAGGTATTTTTCATATTGATGACAGATAATAAATAAAAGATAATAGATAACAGAATAATAAAAGGTAAATGAGAAAGGGTGAAGAATATGATTTCAAAAACAGAAATTATAGTGAGGTATGCGGAGACAGACCAGATGGGGATTGCCCATCATTCTAACTATGCTGTTTGGTTTGAGGCAGCCAGAACAGATTTAATAAAAAAAATGGGAATGAGCTATTCTAAAATGGAGGAAAACGGGGTTCTTGTGCCTCTGTTGGAGTTGGAGTGTAAGTATATAGCGGCGGCTCACTATGAAGATGTGCTGACTGTGGAGGCAAAGGTGAGCAAAATTACACCAGTAAAGGTGGAGTTTGTTTATCAAATATTCAGAAATAAGGACCATATGCTGCTTTCCACAGGAAGAACACTTCACGGTTTAGTGGACTCTAATTTAAAACCAATTCATATGAGGCGGGACAAGCCAGAGATTTTTCAAATGCTGCAGGATGCTATGGAAGAATGAGCAATTAAGAATAAGAATAGTAAAAGACAAATAAAGGATAAATAAAGGATTTTACTATATCATTAAATTAAAAATGGGAATCAAAGCGTGAACCAAAGAAATATTATAAAGAATAATCATAATGATGATATAAAATATGCTCCCTCCTAAGTGACAAGTTTTTATTATTTCACTTGTCTACCTAGAAGGGAGCATATCAATGAAACAAGACAGCCCTTGGATATATTATGAAATATTATTATTTGGTTTGATTTTCAATGGCAGCGCCTACAAAGCCTTTAAATAAAGGATGAGGACGGTTAGGTCTGGATTTGAATTCTGGGTGCGCCTGGGTGGCAACAAACCATGTGTGGGTTGGAATTTCAATCATTTCCACAATTCTGCCGTCCGGTGAGATACCAGATAATTGCATACCATGGTCGGTTAATGCATTTCTATAATCGTTATTTACCTCATAGCGGTGACGATGCCTTTCGTGTATTGTTTCTTCGCCATAGAGAGCGTAAGCTTTGCTGGATTTGTCCAACTGGCATGGATAGGAGCCAAGTCTCAGCGTGCCCCCAATATCCTCTATACCATCCTGGTCCGGCATTAAATGGATAACCGGATGTGTGGTGGCAGGATTTAATTCTACACTGTGGGCGTCGGAATACCCAATGACATTGCGGGCAAATTCCACAATGGAGAGCTGCATTCCCAGACATAACCCCAAAAATGGGATATTGTTTTCTCTTGCATAGCGAATTGCCTCTATTTTACCTTCGATGCCTCTGTCCCCAAAGCCTCCTGGAATTAAGATACCGGCAACATCCCCTAATATGTTGTCCACATTATCTAGATTGACAGTCTCTGAATCTACCCACTTGATTTTGACATTGGCACTGTGGCTTACACCTGCGTGGCGAAGCGCCTCTACCACACTGATATAGGCATCATGCAGGGATATATACTTGCCCACCAAAGCAATGTTTACTTCTTTTGTGAGAGTTTTGCTGGCGGTAATCATATCCTCCCAGTCTGATAAATCAGGAGCAGGGCATTCCAGATTCAAACATTTGCAGGCAACCTGAGCTAAATGTTCTTTTTCCATAGCAAGAGGAGCTTCATATAAATAATCTACATCTAAGTTTTGAAGCACATGGTCGTTCGGAACGTTGCAGAACAGGGCAATCTTATCTGTCAGTCCCTTGTCTAAAGGATGCTCTGAGCGACACACAATAATATCTGGCTGTATTCCCATTCCCTGTAGTTCCTTCACGCTTGCCTGGGTAGGTTTTGTCTTCATCTCACCGGAGGATTTTAAATATGGAATCAGTGTAACATGAATTAAAATGGCATTTTCCCTGCCCACCTCATGCTGAAATTGGCGGATGGATTCCAGGAAAGGCTGACTTTCGATGTCGCCCACTGTTCCCCCCACCTCGATTATAGCAATCTCTGTCTGAGTGGTAGAAAAATTGCGGTAAAAACGGCTTTTAATTTCATTCGTAATGTGGGGAATTACTTGAACAGTACCTCCGCCGAAATCTCCCCGCCGTTCTTTAGAAAGAACGGACCAGTAAACTTTGCCTGTTGTAACATTGGAATATTTATTTAAGCTTTCATCAATAAATCTCTCATAATGTCCTAAGTCCAAATCTGTCTCCGCACCATCATCTGTGACAAACACTTCCCCATGTTGAATAGGGTTCATCGTCCCGGGGTCGATATTAATGTAAGGATCAAACTTTTGCATAGTGACAGTATATCCTCTAGATTTTAACAAGCGCCCTAAAGAAGCAGCAGTGATACCTTTGCCAAGACCAGATACAACTCCGCCTGTGACAAATACATATTTAACTGGCATAAAATTTCCTCCTATAGTTTATATGAAAAATTCACATAGTTATTTGTCTTAGTTATTTCTC
>CAJTQG010000038.1:0-3511 GCA_910578605.1 uncultured Lachnospiraceae bacterium
GATTTACTTTGTGTAGTGTCTTTCGATCCAGATGTTTTCCCGGATTCATCCGCTTTTTCCTGCCTGCTGCCGGATTTACTTTGTGTAGTGTCTTTCGATCCAGATGTTTTCCCGGCTTTATCCGCTTTTTCCTGACCTTTTTGGGATTTCTCCGGTGCCATAAATCCTTCCACCTCATATCCTAATTCTTTAGCTTTCTCTGCTACATAGACATCTTCGGTTTCAAATCGGCCGTCTTTAAATTTCAACAGTTCTTTCCCCTTTTCCGGGTCCCATACTGTTTTCCCGCTTTTGGGTTTGTTTTTAATGGTATACATTTTATCCCTCCTATACTGCAAGGCCTGTGATAGCGCCATGCAAAAATGCCGGGCCATGCGCAAGACCGATCTGTCCGTAAATCTGTGATCTGTCTGATGCGCCCTCTTTTGCAAGCGCCTCTTCAAACAATACGCCTTTGCCCGGGACCGCCTGGAATACAGGAGCCATATGTTCAACGTCTGCAATCAGGATTGCGTCTTCCGGCATAAATCGATCCCATACTACGCCCATTTTAAAATAATCTGTCTCGATCTCTTTGATGTTCACGCCGCCGACATTCCGCGTTGCCGGAAGATTTACGCCTGTCTGTGATGTATAAATCTCTGATATAACCTGTTTTTGTTTTGCACCGCAGAAAAGAACCATATTGCCAAAGTATGCGCCATTTTGAGCCATCTCAAGATATAACTGCTTTAACAGCGACATTGACAGTACCGCACCGCCTGCAATAATACATGCGGATGCCTCGGATGTACATAACTCTAACATGCCTCTGGTCTTGTTTGCTTCCGTCGCTTTGGTGGCTTTCTGGTACGTGCCCGAAATAAAGGATTTTTCAACATCCCTTGCGATCTTTGTTAATTTGTGTTTGATCTGAAATGCCTTTTCATCCTTCGGGTTAGGCTGCTGTCCTGCTGTGTTGATTCCCGACATTAATCCGCTGTTTGACTGCTTTGCATAAGTCAGGTCGATCGTTTCATGATGTATCTGTACTACATTTGTTTCCTGCTGCCTTGCCGCATGTGTCGCTTCGGGTGCCTTGGCTGATGCTGCCTCCGAAATATTAGGCTGCTCCGCTTCCGGATAATCGAATAATACCGCTGTAGGAAACTCAAAACTGTTTGTCTGCTTTCCCCCCGTTAATCCTCCGATCATTGATAAAAGCGGCGTCTGCGTTGCGTCTGCAGTAAATAACTCGCCTGCATAATTCGGCAGGTTCCATGTTGTTCCAAGTCCTGTTACCTGATTGTTCTCCTGTACTGTATCCGGCATAATTAATCACCTTTTTAACCTTTCTTATTTTTAAATTAAAATAATTCCTTCACCTGCTGCCTCTTCCTTGATCTTGATCTGCTCGATCAGATTATTGCTTTTTTTGGCAGCCTCGTATCTGGCTTCATATCCGGAGCGCTGTGCATCCGGCAGGCTGTCACTTCCCTCCATGGGTTTCGCGCCTTTTACTGTTACATTGTTCTGTCCTGCGGTAAAAAGATAATCGTTTTCCTTTTTTACCGTTTCCAACTGCTTCATTCTCTCGTTTTTATAGGCAGTTTCATCCATCTTCTCATCCACGTCACCCATTAAAGCGATCACAGCTTTAATACTTTTTGCCCCGGCCTCTGTAAGCAGTTGGGTGTCGATTGATTCCCTTTTTAACATCTGCATTTCTTTTTGATGCTTTTCCGCTTCCAGTCGGTTTTCTTCCTGCAGGTCGCTAATCCTCTTATTCAGGCTTTCCGTATCGCCAGTAGATTTCTTTAATGCCTCTAACTGTCCATCACGGTCCCTCACAGTTTTTTCTGCCTGTTCTTTGGCCGCTTTGATTTCATTAAACTGATCTTTGGAAACATAACCTTCCAATTCTTTCGCCGACGCTGTAGCGGCCTTCTCGGCTAACTCTGCGCTGATCCCAAGTGTTTCAAATTCTTCTTTCTTCACTTTTTTACCTCTCTTTCTTTTTTGCATACTAAAAGACGTTATCCCAATGAGAGAATAACGCCCTTTGTATAATATTTATTTAAAGGCAGATTATAATTTATAGAATGCCTTTATAACATATTTAACCCTGTCGCACATACTTTTCATACCATTCTTTGTATGACATATTGGCCGGCACATAATACGTTTTGCCGGTCTTTGGGTCCCTTGCCGCCCGTGTTTCGTTGTCAGTAAATTCATCTTCGTAAAACGGTATTGTCGTTGTTCTGCAGCGTGTGTGAAAAGGCGGCGCGGTCGCTCCGACACGGTAATCTTTCATATCGATTACTTTATGGTCTAGTCTTCGGCATATTTCGGATGTTTTCTTATCCAATGTCGCTATGATCTGGTACCGTTCTACGTCAAATTCTTCAAACATTTCCTTTTTAGCCGCCGAGTGTACAAATGCAAGTTCTGTCATTACAAGCGTCTTGGCTTGATTCGTGGAGGCCTGAAAACGCTTTTGTATGTCTTTTATCGCCTCATCCGGCGTTATTCCCCGGATGAGAATTTGCGATAAATGATTTGTGAGCTCTGCAACCAGTTGAGAACGGTGTTTCCATATGCGGGAACTGAAATTACTGCCGTCCGGCGTCCATGGTTTTAAAAGTACTTTGTCAATTTTGTTTTGATCAAGCTGCATCAGAACAAAGCCTTTGCCCGTTCCCCTCTGCAATTCAAAAGCCGTATGATAATAACTGTCCTCATAAATATCCTTCATTGTTTCAGTGAATGAGTCGTTTTCGCCGGCATAAAGTGTTTCGATCTGTTGTCGGATCTGCAATGTAAGACTTTCCAGTCTATTGATATGCACTTTGGCCGAAGCATTCTCCAATTCTTTTATCCATCGTCCATCAACATTGTTTTCCCGTCCGGCCTTGATGTATTCTTCTACGTCCCACTTTAATTCTGTCAATTCGTTGCTGATAAGCAGCTTTTTGGCATCCGACATAGATATCTCATTATTTGAGGCGAATCGAGCGTACCATACAGCTATCTGTTTTTCTATCTCTTTTTCAGCCTTTTTATATTGTTTTTCCAATTCTGCACAATAGTCTGCTCCTTTGTTTATCTGCGCCTCTTCAAGCTGCATAAACCTTTTCGCCCAATAACTTTTATTCGACATGATCTTTTTCCTCTATGCCCTCATCCTGTCTTAATTCCCGGAATGAATTACCATATAAATCAATAGCCTCTTCGCCTTCTTTTTTGATGTTGTCCATTTCTTTTTTTACGTCATCTATCCATGGTACTTGGCTCAAAAGCGTTTCTTGGCTGATCCTTACGCCAAGATTATTGAGTGTGCTAAGTATTTCAGACTCGTTGATAATCATATCTCTGTTAAATATAAACTCAACTTCTTCGTCCTGAAAATTGCCTAACCCTGCCACCGACATATAGTAATTTAAAAAGGGAAGCATTTCCTGTAACGCGTCCTGAAATTCTGTTTCTATTTCATTTGTGTCTATGTCTATTTCGTTGTAGACGGAAAGAA
>CAJTQG010000038.1:3521-4310 GCA_910578605.1 uncultured Lachnospiraceae bacterium
ATGTTCATCTGGTTCGGTGTTCCGCTTTTTAATATTTTCCCGTCAAATGAGCGGGCGTTTTCGATGAGCGCTGTTTTCAGCAGTTCCAAAATTTTATTATAATTTTCTGCATTAACCTCTATGCTTAGTCTGTCCACTCCACCATCCGCGCCCTCTATGCTCCTAACCTTAACCGCTCCATAAACTGACAGATTTTTTCTAAACTCTCCGAGATCGGTTCCATCGTAGTTTTTAATGATCAAAATTGTATTACGGTTATCCTCAAGCATATTGTTATGGAACATTGACAACATTTCGTTGATCGCATCCTGTAAACATTTTGTTCTACGAATAAGAGGTATTTCTTCCACGTTATATTTGAAAGCTATGAGCGGAATCTTGTCCCATTGATATGCCTGTGTACCGATTGTAAAATACGGCTCATACTCCCCTAATACAACATCCGGCGTCATAACAAAATCATTTAGTTCGAATCTGTATATTCCTTCCGGTCTATATATTTCTACCTTCTTCGTTTTAACCTCCGTAGTCCCCTGATATTTGATTGTATCGTACACCCGGATCGCAAAATCTAATTCCTCATGTTCCTTATCTCGCCATTCCGGCAATACTTCGTGCGCGGGAAAAACTGCGAATCTGATCTTTCCGTCTGCTCCAAAATAGGGATACAGCCATGCAATTCCGCCATTTAAGGACTTCTTGCAGATATTTTTCATTTTTTTCATAAACTTTTTGTTCAGTATTTTCTTTAACGCCTCTTCATACT
This sequence comes from uncultured Lachnospiraceae bacterium, assembly GCA_910578605.1. Taxonomy (GTDB): domain Bacteria; phylum Bacillota; class Clostridia; order Lachnospirales; family Lachnospiraceae; genus MGBC111451. The sequence goes on from CAJTQG010000038.1 coordinate 4,288, forward strand.
TCATTACAGACTCCTCCTGTACT
>CAJTQG010000038.1:4320-27528 GCA_910578605.1 uncultured Lachnospiraceae bacterium
TCTTCATACTGTTTGTTTTCTGTCTTGATTGAAAGAGGTTTCCCGAGAAAATAGTTTGTCTTTTTATCGACTGCAATTGCATATTGGTTATCGATGTCATGCTTATTGGGGAGGTTTTTTATCTCTTCCAATTGTCCATCTTTACCAATCGCCATCCTTTTGGATTTTAATATGTCATGATACCCGTGGTAATAAAGTTCTCCGGTTACCTGCTCGTTCCATGCGTGCGATCCTAACCATTTCCTTATTTCCGCCTCAATAAACTGCCGATCATTCATGACCGAATCCGCGCCCTCTTTAATGATCCGGTTAATTATTTCTGTTTCTGTCGGTCTGTCGAATAACATATATTTACCTCTCTAATCAAAACTAAATCTATCGCCTAGCAGCAGATCAGCGACTCCATAACGCAACGCATCCGGTCCGTGTGAAAATTCGTGCTCCGGCTTATCTGTTGGCTTTCCATTTGTATCTTTCTGCCAACAATAATTATTTATCTCTTTCCAGAACTCCTGACAGTTCGTGTGTACTACGATTTCATAGTTTTGTATCTGCTGTATGCCATGATTTACGCTGTCTTTTCCCTTTCTGGATTTTTCTGCTTTTATGCCGCACTCCTGCATTTCCATGATTGATTTTGGTTCTGCGTTGTCGCATATGATGCGCTGCCCGCCATATCCCATATCTTTGATCTGTGCCGCAATCTTTTGATTTGTAGTTCCGGTTTGATACCATTCGTCAAAAACGTATATTATCTTTTTACTGTTGTCTACCATTGCGCAGATAAAGGCGTTGGGATCTGTAAAACCGAAATCTAATGAAAAGGACGACTTTATTCCTGGAACTTGACGTATCTCCTGTATGTCAAAATCCTCCATCCGGAATTTTTCGTATATTAACCCCTCTGCAATGCCCCATTCTCCATCGCCTTCGATCTTGAATCGTTTGGGGTTGTTTTCTTTCATATCCTCAAAGATTTTTATATCCGCATCGTCCAACCACTCGTTACACCGATATGTGGTCGTTTTGGTAAATACCATGTCGCTTGGCGAGTCAAAAAAACGCTCTTTTAACCACGTCCTTTCCGACCATGGATTAAATGTAAATCTTATCTGTTTCCAGAGGCCGGGCGGCACCTCACCTCTGATCGACATATCGAGTTTATTAAAATCATCTTCGGAGGTTATTTCATACGCTTCTTCCACCCATACCCAACATAAAATACCTTTGGGAACGGATATGGAAGTTACTTTCAATCCGTCATCCATACCTCGGAATAATATCTTCTGGCCGGTAGGTCTATAAGTTGCTTCTATTGGCGAAACAGTGAAGTCCCATAAATGATATACCCCTAATCTTGCGGCCGCCCACTTTAAATCCGAAAAGCAGCTGTCTCTAAGCGTGTTCCCAAAGCGTCTTACACACAGGGCGTTTGCTTCCGGATATTTCATAATGTTGTAAATAAACCATAAGGCAGTTGTTTTTGACTTCTTTGATCCCCTGCTGCCTTTGCAGAGGCAATATCTTGCTTTACTCTCCCAATAATCTCTATAACCTTTTCCGATTATATCCGGGAGATATATTCGTTTGTTTTCCTCCTGTTTGTAATCTTCCGGCTGTAGGATAAATTTCATGTACCCAAATATATAGGGTGATGAGGATGATATTTCTCTAAATTTCACGAAAGTTTTAATCCTTTAATTCATCTTCACCGGATATGATGATAGGTAATGCTACGTTGACATCTACCTTATCGTTCCACATACCCAAGTGTTTTCCAAGCAATTCCAATGCTTTCATTTTATCAGTCAGCCGGACTTCTCTTTCCGTTATTTTTCCTTTTTTTGATGTAGACGTTTTTACTTTTATAGATTGGATACAGGCAAGATCATCCTCGGTTGCGTTATCTTTTATTGAGGCGTCTTTTGTATTAATGACGTCTGATGCATTAATTAAGGCTAATCTGGCAAGTTCTATCACGACTCTATCCTGATTTATACCAGTGCGGCGGCTCCGTTCTGCCATCTTTTTCGCTATTTCTTCCTGAACCTTAACATTTGCTAACAACTTTGATCCCTGTTCGCAGGCTGTATGCACAGAATATCCCGCGCGAATGGCGGACTGTGTCGCGTTTAGGTCTATTAAGTATTCATCCACAAATATTTGCTGTTTTTTAGTAAGTTTGGCCATTTTGCGACACCTTCCTTTCATTTTTTTGATGTTGGGGCGGCAAATTGGTATATGACTGCTGCCTCACTGTTTTTTGCATACAAAAAAGATATCTGCCTGCTGCCTCAATGGCTACAAACAGATATCCTTACACGGGGAGAGATTTGTCTGGTTCCTCTGATTATTATTATAAATGTGTTTTTGTGTGTTTTGGTGTGCAAATGTGTGCAAATTTAAAAAATGCCGTTTTTTATAAAATTTAATATTGTTTTATCTATATAAGTCCTATCAGATCACGTGGCAGTCTCTCTATATTTGTCGCGTTTGTCAATATATTTTTGATAATCCCGCTTATATCCTCGTTTGATATCAGCTAAACACTGGTTAAGCTTTGTCTGCTCTTGCAGGCAATAGTCGGAGCAGGTATTTGTTGGAGCATTACTTATGAAAGTACGAAGGCAATAAACGCATACCTTTTGCACCTGTTTGCGCCGTGCCTGCTTTTTTATGTCCTGCCCTGATGTCTTGCTATATCCGCGCTTATGATCTCTCTGCCACTCTAAAACACCTTTACGCTGACAGACATCGGAGCAATATTTTTGTCTGCCGGATTTAACGGTATACTCTTTACCGCATATCACGCATATATCAGTACTCCCGATCGGACGCTTTGCACCGGTCTTTTTATGGCGTCTGCTTGTCTCCCGCCGTGCATCGTCCGCACAATCCGGGCAGCGCCTTGCCCTCGGCCCGCCGTAAAACTTGGCGCCGCAGTCCTGACAGATGCGGATTTTAACGACGGTATCTAACTTTTTGATCTTTGCACACGCCAGGAGAAAGAAGGGAAGATATGGTTGGAGTACATATAAAAATTAAGGGACTCATTTTTCAGAATCCCTTAAAAAGTGGTACTAAGCTACAAAAATGTTTTTATTTGTTGCATTGTTTTTACTTTGATTTATGACTAATTTCGTATATTAACCCTATAAGCGCCACTACGAATAAGCCAAATTGGAATAAACTATCATATGTTAAGTATCCCATAGGCAAACCTTTCTAGGTAGCTGTTCCCACTAGAGATATTATAGCACAATGCGTACAATATAAAAAAGTAAATTATTATATTGAGAAGCGTGAAGACTGTATGGTTTTTCACGCTGTCAAATCATAAAAGCACCAGTACTTAACTGATGCTTTCCACCTGGTTCATTTATACTTGTCTTATTTTCGGTTCTACGGCTTCTGACCTAACATTATGCGTCTGGTTCTGATTCTCCGGTTTAACCTTCTGTGTTATACTGTTCAGTTTCTCGTTGAACTGTTTTTGGTTTAATTTTTCTTGTTTGCCTTTATCCATAATGTCACCTCTAGATTAGTATGGGCAGAAATTAAAAAAATATTATTCTTTTCTGTGCCTGTTGTCCTGTTTTATCCATTTTTCAAAAAATAGTTGATAATCTTCCTGCTTACGCAACTCCTATCGATATGTATGATCTGACCGATATCTTTTTGCGATAGTCCCTCTACGTAATGCATATATAATATCCGTCTTGTTAGGATGTCAGGGATTTCTTCTATAAAATCTTCGATTTTTTCACATTCTTTTGTGAGGGCGTCGATTTTTTGCTTATATTTCTTTTCTTTTTTCTGGTACCTGTCCGGATTAACTCCGATAACTGCCCGCGGGATCGGATAGCCTTTTCGGTAGTCCAGTATGGTACTATGATCGATCATAGCACCGCCCTCGTTTATATGCTTTAGTTTATACTGCAGTTCCGCGATCTCTGCGATATTACTTTGATATGATTCTAACTGCTGTTTGGTCAAATCAAACACTCTCCTTTATTTGTGCTCTTTTATGCCTGCTGCCTCTTACATGTTTAAACAGTCCTTTACCATGTAAGACTGTTTTCCTCTTTCTTCCCGCCGCCCAATACTTCCCGGAAAGCCTGCCTGTTTTAAGCAGATTGCCGAAAAATTTTGTTGTTTCTTTTCTGTTCATTCGATTATTCTTTAATATCCTTCCGGCAGTGTTTCGATCCGATCCGCGGTTTGGAATGCCTTACTTGCTGTTATGTAATAATTATCCTTGAGTTTTATACGTTCTTTTATATCTTCCACCCTCGCTTTACTAATATAACGATATACTACATCTAATGGTCTACTGACGGTCTGTATGGATAATCCCGTCGTTGGCTCAATCACGTGACAAATTGATATGTCACCTGTATCATCTTTTTGGTATGCGTAAAGAGTAAATCCATATTTTTCAAACACTATACCCTCTTTTTTTACAGCCACGGGTATTCCATTCTTTTGCCTTATCATGGTATAAAAAATCTTTTTCCTTATCCCATTTTTCTGTAGTCTTTTCCGTATCTCATCCGGCGTTTCCATTTTTTTACCACATGGGCACTTTTTGGCCATTGTTATTTCTTTTTGAGACTCATTTCCGTAAAGGACAATATCTTTTTCCAAATTACAATAAGGACATTTTAAAAATATGCGCATAGTGTTCTTTCTACCTTTCTCTCTTTCTTCTTCGCAGTTCGGCCTTTAATTCGCTCGTACTGTATTGTAGCAGGGGATTATTTTCCAGTTCTTCCTGCTGTCGGTGATTTTGCTGTGTTTCATAACGCTTTATACGGTGTTCTATTTCTGCAAGATCTTTTCTGTTCACTTTTTTGATCACACTCCTTTGTAAGATCTGGATTTACTTCCGTCAAAGTCTTCAAATCGTTCGCAGGTCCGGAATATAATCTTGTTATTTACCCAACGCTGCATTTTCCAACATGCTTTAAAATGATCTATCTGCTCTCTGGTATACTTTTTTAATAATTCATGTTCTGATTTTATTTTTACAGGCTTTCCGTTTTTATCGCAGTCCACAAAATCATCTTTGTTATATATCATCACAAACGGACTAAAGCCTATATCTCTTAAAGTATAAATCCGGTCTAAATCCTCTTCCGTTGTTGTATTAAAATTTGTAAGCATATATACCGTTAAACTGTGGTGATCTAAGCCGGTGATTTTTCTGACCATCTCAAATTTTGGAAGCACAAAACATTTATCCTCGTATCTATCCCAGGCGAAATGAATATTTTTTACATGCATCTGCTTTATCATATCCGCCTTTTCTTCCGACATCATGCGGATATCCAAGCCTTGAGAAAAATCGATCCATGCCTTACTGTCTATAAGCTGTTTAAACAAATCTTTCCATTCCCGGCAGGCGGTTATGTTTGGGTCAAGTAATACGATATTCTTCTGTCCTCTCCAAAACTCTGACAGATCAGCAACCTTGTGGGCCTGCTGCCCTTCTTTTGCAACAACGTGGCAAAAGTCACATCCTCGTGGGCATCCTCTGCTCATAAATCCATAGGCGGTATCTTTTGTCAGTTTGGGATATAGACTGTAATCAGGATATATATGTTCAATCTCGTAAGGTAATTGGGTATCATTTTCTTTATGGTAAACTTCCTTCCCATCAATCAACTCTATGCAGTATCCGCTGCCGCCTTTTAAGACTTCTGTTGCATTGACATAATAGTGATAATCCGGCGTAAAGCTGAATACCTTTGACATATACACCTTGTCTAACGGTTCTCCCATGCTATGAAATAACGGATCGTACCATATAACCGTATCTTCTTGCTGTTTATGCCATGCTGACAGTTTCATCAGAGGTAAGTTCGGAAAATTATGGCTGTCAACGTCTATTAATCCTATTCTCATTTTTCCCTCATATCTGTGGTTCTGTTATTATATGACTTGATTTGTTCAGTTTATCTATATCTTTAATCCTGTACTGTGCAGATTGATCGGCCTTTCTGATGATAACACCCTCGTTTTCAAGTTTTTTCATATGGGCGTATACTGATGCTTTTGAATAAAGTCCTACCCCTTCTCCGATTTCCGCATAGCTCGGGTAAAAATGCGTGTGTCTGTAGTAGTTAATTATATATTTTAAGATGTCTTCGGCTCTTTTTGTCAGCATAGTTTTTATCCTCCTTTTTATGCAAAACATAATTGTCCATTGCCGCCTACAGTGAGAGACTCCGTCCGGATCATTGGCTGTCTCTCCCCTACCGCACAAGGCAGTTTCAGCAGTTTCCCCTGTTCTTCTAAATCCTCGTATTCTTTTAATGCTTCCCGTAGATCGGCCATTGCCCACAAATTCCGATAAAACACCGCAATCAATCCAAGCATATCGTCTGTTCCGTACTGCAATGAATCCATCATAAAATCGTCAAAATCTTCATCACAAGTAAACTCGTTTGGAATGTCTGCGTACTTTTCCAGAAGTTTTATTGTCAATTCTCTTGCATCAAAATCATCCTCAAAATCTCTATATCTTGCCTTTCCGACCTTTGCATAGCACGAATTATAAGCTAACTCTATCATGCTCATTTCTGATACGTCCTTATCTGTTGTCAATCTCTTCATACATTCCCTCCTGATCAAATAGCGACAATTGCTTGTCCGGTTCGAAATTCATCCATAAAACTTCCCTGCGTTTTGTGTTTTTTTGCGAATAACTGTCGATCTCTTCCCGGTGCCACCCTTTTAAGCGGTCGTTATACAGATCGTTGTCGTATCCAGATAGCAGGACAGGCCCTTTGTGCGCTAAAAGTACGTCGAGAGTATCATTCTGTCCTTTATCTTCGAGCTCGTGACGGTATTGTTTGCCATGTCTGGTGCTTAATACATATGGCGGATCGCCGTATATTAGCACGTTGGAAAAATTAAATCTTTGTATGACGTCTACTGCAGGGAGGTTTTCGATCTGAACTCCCCGAAGCCTTTCGGCGGCCTGCATGATCTTATCGGGGAGATTTGTCCAGTCTTGTGATGCGTATGCTCTTTCCCGGCCCTGTACGTCGTTTTTCCAACCGACTTTTTCGCCGGTTGTTCGAAAGCCATGTCCCATATTTAATCGTATATAAAAGTTTACTGCTTTTCCGAGGCTGTCCTCTGGTACCGCCGCAAAGACATCCTCGTACACCTGCCTTGCGTATGGCGTCCAGTAGATTTCATGCGCCAATCTTTCCGGATCCTTTTTTATCCACTCAAAAAGATTTACTACATTGCCGTCCAGATCGTTGACAGTCTCTATATTTGAGCGTGGTTTATTAAACAGGACGGCCATACTGCCGGCAAACGGTTCTAAATAACTGTGGTGTTCCGGGAAAAAGCTTATGATCCAGTTTGCGATTGACCATTTACTGCCGGGATATTTACATATTGCGTGCATTATTTTTTTCTCCTGTTCGATCTTTTTACGCCTGCTGCCTCTTCGTCATTTAAAACAAACATAGCTGCCCGTCACACTGCTTTTTCTTTGGCTGTTGCGGCCTGTACTCTTTATCTGATCCAAACGCATCTATACCGACATAGGCAAAGCTATGACAGCGGTTTGGTGACTTGGCGGCGGCCTCACTTATTTCTTTGTTTAACTCGTCACACCAGATACCGTTACCTGTGCAGAGATAAGCACACCACCGGCAGTATTGTTTCATTTTTTCGGCTCCTTTGCTTTGTTCTGGCCTGACATCCGCTCTGATATCTCCTGCAGTCGCTTTGTGTGATCCCATGCATACCTCTCCGGTTCGGGCGGCAGGGGGAACGGCTGCCACATGGTTACTCTGTAAAATGTCTCGTCTCCGTACCAGTGTCCGGCTCCGGCATAAAATAGAGTAGTCGGTTTTTCCGCGTCCTCGATTATGACGATATACTTTGTCAGGTCTTCGTCGTTTTTTGGCTCTTCCGGCAGTTTTTGAGATGTCAGAGTCCAACCGTCGTTATATTCCGCTGCTATCTTGTATATGATCCCTTCAACGTCGTCCATGGTGAGCGACATAAAGTATTGTGCCTCAAACTCTGTACATCCTTTTTTATCCATTGACAGTGTCTTTTTTGCTCTTTCCCGCAGGCCGCCTATGATCAGATCGTATATTGTTTTCATGCGTTTTCTCCTTTTATTTGATTCTTACTCTCGCGAAATGATGCCAGAGGTTTGTTTCTTCCTCATCATCCATGATTGGTTTTCTGGTACCTGCCATAAAATAGCAGGTATTATTTCCCCAGTACACAAAATCTGCTGATGGATCGATTGTAACCGGTCCCACCGGCATATCCTCTCCGTTATCCTGATCGACTGCTGACGGATCGATCAGGGAAATACAGGTCTCGCTTACGGCTTTGATAAATTGTATCTCTTTTTCATCCTGTAAAAACCGGATCAGATCAAATGCCTGCTGTCTTAATAATCTCGTTACCCGGAATCTGCACTCGCATTTTTTAAAAGTGCGGGGTAAATTATAAATATCTTTTTGCTCGATTTCATATTGATTTCCCATGTCCTTCATTGCTTTAAATACCTCTCCGCTTTCCGGGAGATCGCCGCATAACTCAACAAGTGCTTCTTTAACTTCTTTTGGCATTTTGTCTCGATTAAACCAAACTACCCACCACCCCGAGGCAGCATAATAACCTTCTGGCTCTCCTGTGTCACTTTCCGCCATATGTCCCACTGTAAGTCCGGAACTTTTATAAGCATCTTTTAACATATGTTTTAATACTGATAGTTTAAAAAACATTTTCATCCCCCCTCTTAACAAAATGGAAGTTCGTCATCCATATCATCCGGTATATTAATAAAGCCGTCGCTGTCTGCCGGATAGCCGCCTGCTGCCGTCTGACTGTTTTCCGCCTTATAGCTGTTTGATGCAGATTTACTCTCTGCAAACTCCTGCTCCTCGATGATAATGTCCGTCGTATATACTCTTACGCCGTCCCTATTGGTATAGCTTCCGGTCTGGATGCGCCCGGCTACGTTGATCTTGGTTCCCTGGTGGAAGTACTTCTCCGCAAACTCCGCCGCCCTTCCAAACGCCACACAGCTGATAAAATCCGCGCTCTGTCTTTCCCGGTCATACTTCCGGTCGACGGCGATCGTATATCGCGCTATCATGACTCCACTCTCACCGGTGGAATATCTGATCTCCGGTTCTCTCGTGAGACGGCCGGATAAAATTACTTTATTCATTCGCTATCTCTCCTTTTTTTGCAGCTCTTTTATAAAATCAATAAGGCTGTTTACTGATGCCGTATTATGTGTGTAGTGTCTTAGGTACTCAAATGAGTGCGTCTTTTTATATTCCGCGGAAAAGATCATGTGATAGTGGCTATCTGTATAACTTCCATCTTCCCGATTTTTCCAATCCTCTTTATCTTTTAACCATGGCGGACATGTGTATCTGTATTTAACAGCTATAAGCCTGCTGCCGTCGGAAAAGTCATATTTATAGTATCTGGCCTCTATATTGGTATCCTCGTACCAGAGGCCCCACGCTTCGACATCCTCAATCCATGCCTTACGCTCATTGTTGTTTTTAAATGCGGGAAGCGGCGGCTGTATGGCATCAGATGCTTTTTGTATGGATATATTTTTTCTTCCGGCATCCTTATCCTCATTTATTAACGATATGGCCATGACGCAGTACTCTTCTTCGATTCCTGCAGCATCATCAATGATATATGTTATCTGTGCCAAGGTTTTTCTGCCGGTCTCCCTGCCGTTTGCACCCTCTACATATTCAAGGATATCTCCGTTTCTGTATCCCTTTTCCTTTTTGCCAAGTTCAAAAGATCGTTTTCCGCTTTCTACTTCTTCAAAAAATGTTTTTCCGACCGTGATCCGGTGCGTCTTCGGACCGGCTTCCGACGGCAGGGTTTTCATCCGTTCTTCGGCTTCCTGGTCTTTAAGTCTTTCAGCTGTCTCACGGTCGATTCTTCTCTGTTCTTCGGTGTACCGTTCTTCTTCCGTTTTGGGCGTGGTCTTTTTCTCATAAGATGATTCACGGCAGTCTTCATCCTGATCTGTTTCCTGACTATCTTCATGCGCGGATCCTGATTCCTCTGACGCTTCGCTCTGATCGGCGTCGGACTCACTTGTGTCAGATTCTGACACATTGGCATTTTCCACTGTTTCCGGCTCTTCGGATTCTTCTTCCGGTGCCTCTTCCGTTACCTCTTTCATACTTTTTATATCTTTATAGGATAGTTCGCCGGAATCTGTGAACTGGCCGTATGCCTCTTTCTGTTCTTCTTCCGTCATCCCGCTCAACTCATAGGCTGCAGAAAACGTAAGGCGTTCTTTTTTGAGTTCTTCCCTAAATTCCGGGATGAGATTGTTATTGATACTTTCGATCTGCGCGACTTTGGTCCTTGATACATTTAACATCTGTGCTATCACATCCCGCAGGCGGCCTGTCTGTAAGTCATACCCTTTTATGTTCTTGCCTGCTGCCTTGATATTTTCCAGAGACGCCTTTAACCGCCTTTCTTCCTCGATCATGTCCGACGTGGTCTTGATCCGGTACGCGTTTGCTATGATGATCTCGAGCTGTTCTTCATCCGCGTCCTGCGGTGCCGTTATCTTACACGTGGCCATCTCAAACTCGCGGTAGCCTTTTGATACGAGTAACTTTAATGCCTCCCATCGTCTCTCTCCGGCGGTAATCCGGTACTCCCCCTCTTCGCACGGGGCATATACCAACTCAAGGTTTTGTTTGAGGCCGCATATGAGTATATCCCCGGCCAGTTCCTCGATATCTTCAATTTTGTAAAAATTTAGGCTGTTTCGGTACATTTTAAAGATCGATATGTCTTTTGTCCGGAATCTCGCCCTTGGGGTTATTTCTTCAGTAATCATCTTACTGTTTGCGTTTAAAGCGTCCGTGACGCTGTAGCCTGTTGCCATTCCTTTCCTCTCCTTCCGCCTTTCTTTACTCTTTCAATAATTCTTCCGTCACCCGCCTGTAATCCTGTGATACGATACAGTTTTTAGCAAAAGCCGGTACCGGCATCATAGCAATTGTTGATTTTTCCGTGATAACTGATCTGCGTACTGCTGTCTCAAAGACGTCAAAACCTGACTCTGCCCTCATCCAGTTTTCAAACTCCAATGACGTTTTATTTTTCTGGCGCATGGTAAGCAGCACCTTGATCCGCAGGAGCTGGTTAAAGCAGCGCAAATCCTCGATCTGCTCCTGTAAGTTATGTACCGCCTCGTTTTCGTATCCTCCTACCTTTACCGGCGCTATGATCAGGTCGGATGCGATCAGGATATTGATAACTACCATGTCGAACAGACGGCCACAATCACAAATACAATAATCATAAGCATCCCTCACCTCTGACAAAGCGTGGCGGAATAAAGTGATCTGCTTGTTGTCCTGTCTGGCCATGAGGTCCATGTCTGTTTTCATCAGGTATCCGTTTGCCGTGATAATATCGATATGCGGGTATTCTGTTGTCTGTATGTATGTGCTTGTCCGATAGCTTTCTTCGGTTCCGCTGTGACGGCCGAGCAGTTCGCTCATTCCGATCCCTTCCGGTTCGTAACGTCTAAATGTCTTTGATGTATCTCCCTGGGGATCCCCGTCAACTATGAGCACTCTCTTTCCATGTTCTTCGCCCAACATGTAGGCTATGGCGTCGGATGTGGTTGTTTTTCCGATCCCGCCTTTGGGCGACATTACTGCAATAACTTTCATTTTGATCCTCTCCCTCTTTTTGTTTATTTATGGCATCCGCACCGGGACATGGTCATTTCTTTTCCGGTGCCGTACAGTATGTAAATAAATCCGACTATAATGACCAGTGTGATAATGCCTGCTGCCCTGATGATTTTTTTCATGCGCTTATCCTTCCTGCGTATCAAATATGGATATCTGATTATCTTTGTCAAATACAAGCATCTCATCTTTTGCCCTCTGGTAAGATGTGCGGTCAATCTCAAATCCGTATGCACTCCTGCCTAATTCGACAGCCGCCCGAAGCGTCGTGCCGCTTCCGCAACAAGGGTCTACAACAACATCCCCCTCATCTGTAAATATCTCAATCAGCTGCTTTAATACGGATACCGGCTTTTGTGTAGGGTGGATTTTCGGTATTTCTTTTCCGTCACGCTCCCAGAAGAAGTATGTGCCGTTGTTATAATACGTCCTGCCCCATTCTTCTTCCGGACCGCCGTTAAACCAGTTAAAGATCATCTTTCCGGTGTTTGGTATATTTTTTCCGTTTTCGTCCGTCTGTACGCCGTTTCTAAATTTGGGCAGACGGCCGCGGTATAACAGCAGGGCATATTCCGTAGCACCCACAATGCGCATATTTGCTTTTAATACCTGCGGACTGTAATTTTTGCAGAATATCAGCGGTATGTAGTGGATAAATCCATGTTTCGCTGCCGCGCTTATAAGCGTTTGTATCTGCTCAAAACTGCAGAATACGATCATGCAGGGGGAATTGCTGCTCCTGCCTCTCGGTACCGGCTTTGTATCGTCCTTTTTAAGCATCTTTGAGCAAAAATGGAAATACTCGTAAAGATTAAAATTAAAGTCCGAGTTAAACGCCGCCTTGCCTGCAAGTCTGCTCTCGCCGTTTTTATTATCGCCGCCAATATACCATGACGGATTTGATCCGTAAAAGTTGGTTCCTACGTTGTACGGAACGTCGGCTATGATAAGCTGTGCCGGCGGTATAGCGTACTTTTTATAGTTTTGCATGTTGTCTCTGTATATCTTGCATTCGATCTTCTTTTTTCTTTGTTCCATTTTCCCTGATTGGAGTAAATCATGATTTTCTGTGCGCACAAACCTCCGTCCTCCAATCTTAAATTTTTTTATGTAGATAATTCTTTTTTTTCCGGGTGCCCGAATATTTTTTCATATTCTGTTATCAGGCCGTGGTCTGTCATAAAAAAAAGCTTGTACCAGTAGTTTCCCTCGGAATCCTCATAGAGCGAATAAACTCTTTCCCCTCTCTGCACCATGCCGATCTGCTCAACGGATAGGTACTCTTTTTCCCAACCCGCCCGGTTCTCATAGCTGTATGCAGACTTCATGCAGATTTCGAGCTGTCTCTGCGTATACATCACGCACCGCCTTTTCCGGTGCCTTTGTCCTTTAAGATGCTGTTGTTTGTGATGCTCATGCTGTCACATCTGGCATCTGCCGCCTCACAGATTTTTTTGTACTTTTCTCCCTGTGCCATGCCCGGCAGATTTAAGTATTCTGCGATAACGCCGATTGCAAGCTCTGCAGAGTAGCATGTGGCTACAAAATGCCCTGCGGCGGCCATGTCTTTTAAAAATTCTTTCTGTGTCTCCTGCTGTTTGTTGGCGCCGTATTTCATCTCGATATATAGTCCGCAGTAGATTCCCCGCGGATACGGCAGACATAAATCGGCAACTCCTGCTTTTACTCCCATTTGTTTTAGTTTGATTGCTTCAAGCCGGTTCCTGCTGCCGCCATTCGGGCAATGATGCAACCATTTAAGTTCTGGGTATCTGCTTTCGTTATATTGCGCCCACTGCATGACTGCTGCTTGTTCGGTGTCTTCGCTCCGCGCTGCATATCTCATGTTCATTGATTTTCACCCCGTTTCTTTTTGTTTTTTATTCTGTGCTAAAGTAATGATTCCCGATCGTTATATATGGCGTGCCGAATGTGTGAAAGCTTCCTTCCCTGAAATATACGACCGTCCCGGGGAATATCCTCTCATTGAGGGCATCCTGTACCGCCTCCATACACTCATCATCTAACGGAGCCGCCATGACCGCACCGTTTTCCCATGAGGTAAACGCTCCCTTGTCACTGATCACGCCCTCTATCGTATCCGGAAAGTTTGCTGACTCTGCACGGTTGAGGATCACCTCTGCCACGGCCACCTGTCCGTTGTACGCTTCTGTCTTTGCCTCCGCATAAACCGTTTTTGCCATAAGGTCAAAATCAGCCATGGATATGTATGTTATACTCTCTCTGCCGTATACCGCGATCATTCCCTCAATCTGCGGTTTTACCCAGGACTCAAACTCACTCTTTGCCGCCTGGATCCGGATATCCTGCTGACATGTGCCTGCTGCCCTGACGGCATGCATCTTTATGACTGGTGCTGACTGTGTCAGATATCTCCCGCCGGTTCCCGGACTGGCCCCCCTGACTGCCGCATGTGCTGTATGTACAGTCATGATCAGGATAAGTGTAAGGGAGAGTGTTATACCTGTATGGTTATATTTCTTTGCCTTTTTCCGTTCCATCTCTGCTCCTTTTTTTCCGCATCTTTGCATGGATGTAAAACATGCAGTTAAAATCGTTGTAGTATACCTCCGCCGCCGAAAACTCCATATCCGGATACCACTTTGCAAGGGTTGTCCGGATCGTGTCCCGGTCTTTTATCATGCCGTCTATGTAGGATGCTATGGGTTTATAGTTTCCCCGGCCTTTCTGCGGCTGTTTGTTGTGTACAACTTTGATGTCCGGTTTTTTAAGTCCCCGGGAACTGCGCCACCGTTTTTCCGATTTCAGGCGGTCTTTTTGTTTTATGATGTAGTTAGCCAGACCGGAAAGTCCGTCTTCATCCTCCTGCACTCTCCTGATCTCATTGCGGCTTGACTGTCCCCAACACTCTTCCACTGTGTCCATGTCCAGTGCGCCATCCATGACGATATGATGATGCCAACGGATATCTTCGTGCGGGTTATATGCGGTCACGTATATATATTTGGCGTTTGGCAGGCCCTTTTTCCTGCGGCGGTAGTTGATGCGCTTTATAAAATTTGTGATGTCTTTTAATGCTGCGTCAAAATCTCCGTCTGCAGGAAGATGCTCTTCATCATATGTGAGCGTGATCCATAAATCGCCGCTTCCAAAGTTTTCATTGATCAGGCGCTCCAAGTACTTTCTCGCGTTTTTATCGTTAAGGTTGCGCTGTGCCCTGTCATTATCCTTTACGATCCGGCGGCCCTCTTCCGGGATGTCACTCAACCGGTTAAACTGCGGGTATATCTCTACCTCAAACTGACTGCCCGCCGTTATCTCTTTTAAAGCGTATATGACTTTATGGCTCCGGTATCCCTGCGAGGATGCCAACATCTGATCCGCAAACCACTCATGCAGATCATCTAATGATTTTTTATATGCGGCCTCATAATCGTATGGGATGTATGGCTTTACTTTTTTACTCTTTCTGTTCAATCTGACACGCTCCTTTATGGCTCCGATGTAAGTTTTCCTCAAGTTGTTACTATCTATTACAAGGACGAAAAAGAGCCGTTTTCCCTTGGATTTATGCGGGTTTTTTCTTCTTTTTGGGGTTGTGTTTTTGTGTCAGATTTGCTATAATATTTTTACGGGTAAAGCGTAAAAACGTTTAAATCTGACGCGTTTTGGCTTTTGACAAACGGCCGCTGTAACGGCCGTTTGTTTTTTTATCTTACGGAGAGTTTTTCTAACTGCCTGCCGAGCTTGTCCGTGTCCCAATAGATATCCCTTCCACCGGGAAGCCTCGTGGCACACTTCTGTCCTTCCATGTGCGCGATCTGTATTAAAAAGGAGCGTTTAAAACCGCATTCCTTTACAAGTTCCATTGTTTTCATCGATTTTCTTGGGAACTGCATTTCTCACGCTCCTTTCTTTTGCTCTTTCTGATTCCGCTTTCATCCATTCGCTATATGAGTTCCTTTTTTCTACGATAAACTGGTATGTATGCTCGTCCAGTAAGAGCGCTATTTCTTTCCACGCTTCTGTATTTGCTACCTGCTGCCCCTTTGCATTTTTCCAGTCGTTTTTTCTCCAATCTGCAAGCCATTTTTCTGCGCAGGATGCCATAAAGACGGAATCAGTGTGTATGATCAGTTCGCAGTGCCGGAAAAGCCTCTTTATAGCAGCCGACAATGCGAAAAGGCAGGCTTGGTTTTTGGTCACTTTATTCATGGTACCTGCCTTGGAACATGTGGCCGGGCCTTTACTGGTCATGGTCTCTAAAATGTATGTATAGGCTCCGTTTTGTTTCTGTGGGCCTTTTACTGTGGTATGGATGTATATGTTGACTGTCTGCAACTGCCAAATACCTCATTTCTGTATTGTCTGACTGCAAATATATATTAAGGAAATCGTATCTCCCAATCCCTGAAATACCCACCCGCAAATAGGCTTTTCCTTTAATGTAAGAACCACCGCGATAATATTCAGAACGAGTACGATCGCTATTATTATCCAACCTACCAGTGTCATTCTTTATCTCCTTCGCCGATCGTCTGCCTTTTGTGTTTCTTTTTTCTATGTATCTTACTAAGTCCACTTTTGATACTTCATTTGCTACATATACATATAGTGCTAATAATGATTGCAGTTAAACTTATTGCATTTACACCCCACCAAATTGCTTCATTTATGATGGGATGGTTTTCCTCTAACCATTTCCACATTGCTCTTTTTCCTCCGTTCTCACTTGCTTGGTATATGAAACAACTTTTTGGCTGCTCTGCTTGTGTATTTCTGGATTTCATTTTCATCTGGAACGTTCCCGTGTTCCTCGATATACATAAGCAGAGCCAAAATTGAAATTTTATTTGCCACACACTTTATGGTGACTACTGCTAATAATAAAGTCGTGATTAACATCTTTTTGCCCCCCTATTCAAAACTTTCCTAAAGTATCTGTCATTTCAGTGAGAATGGCTCTGGCAACCATTATATCTCTTAGCACTTTGGCTAGAATCATTACATTTTCGGTACTACGTCCATTCATTTCCTTACATATCAAATCCATAGCGTTATCTAAGCTGTTTAATGCTTCCGTGCTTACATTACATTTGCACATTCCTCTTTCACCGTCCTTCCCTTATTCGCAAAATCTTTTAATCCTATTGTCAAAACACTCTCTCCGTTCTATAATTTGTGTACAGGCGTTGCCGCACCGAGTACATAAGAAAAGAGTCATATTATGAATATTGATAAAGATTTGCAAACTGCTATTATGGAATCTTGTGATGATGAATCAACTAAAGTAATTCTTTATTTAAAAGAACAAAGTAAGAAACAAAAATCTTACAATTTAGCTATGCTGATTCTCACAATTATCAGTGCCACTGGAGCAGCAATTGCTGCTATTACCGGAATACTGATGTTCTTTCAATAACATCTTTATTTCTCGTAACTCTTTTAAAATCTGGACTAAAAACATTAGATTGAAATTATGCTTTTCATCCGCAACTTTCCCTATTTCCTCTAAACCTTGGTCAGTCAAGAACATTGTTTTAATCTCCCTGTTTGCTTCATTCTTTAAATGTCGAAATTCCGCTTGATCCTATTGTCAAAATACATTCTCATTTCCTGAACTACTAGAAGCATGGTTAAAGATTCTGTGCCGCTTTTTCTAATAGTTCTAATGCTCTTAACGCGATTTTATCGTTTTCTGCATTACAAAATATCTTTAACGCCTCTGTTATAATAAAAGTTTTTTCATTTGCATTGAAGCGTTGGACTTCTTCTTTGATACGAGCTGATTCATCATCTCTGAAAGTAACTATAACTTTTTCAGCTTCAATAATATTTGCATCTGTTATACTGGCAAGCAGCTCATTTTTGCTATTCTTAACAATAATTTCAGAGCATTCTTTTTTATTAATTTTCACTTTTCTTTCACTCCTTTTCTCAAAGCACTCCTTTTCTTTTTTATCCATAATGGGAGGTCTATCCGCCACAGTATTGCCAATGTTTTCTTTAGTGGTGGATATACAAGAATTATTTTTGCATCTGTTTCTCCGATATCATCATCCCAAACAGAAACATCATATATACCCTTTATTAAATTACTTTTAAACTGGACTAAGTATTTTTTACCATTTAGTTGATATCTGATATATTTAACCGACATATCTATTCCAAATATTTTCAAACTATTCCACCTCCTTTTTCTCATCTGCAAAAGCCGCCTGTTCTATTGCGAAAATACACTCCCTACTCTATAATTTATGTACAGGCATCTGCCAATGCCGAGTACGAATGAAGGGAGTGAGTTGAATGAATAACGCTACTGAAAATGTCGCTTTGTTGCATTTAATAAATCAAGATACTAAAAATCTATCTCTTGATGAACTTTACGCGCTTTATATAGATACATACAAAGAAGTATGTGAATGTGAAAAGCGCTATCAGGACTCTCACAAAGAAGAGCGTTTCAGCTTTAACTAATTCTTTGTGAATGGATGTCATTGCTTCTGATGATGCCGGAATTTTATTTGTTCCGGATGTTCTGGAATACTCCGCTAACAGTTCCATTTGTCGGCGGAGTATTTTTCTATTGCTTGCCGCCATGATTTTTTTTTGCATTTCTTCTCGTGTCTGCATATTTTTACCCCTTTCTTTTTGTCACTTTTCGTGTCATTTCTATTCTTTTTTGCTGAATAACGTATTAACATCAACTTCTAAAACATTTGCAATATTTAACACATCTATATCCGTTATGATTTTTCTTCCATTAAGCATGTTATTGAAAGTTTGTGTTGTATATCCTGCTTTCTTAGCTATTGAACTTTGTTTTAGACATTTTTCATTAATAATTCCTTTCACATTTAGTGCTATTGCGGATTGCATATATGCCCCTCCTTTCATGTACAAGATTCTTTAACTTTTTACTTATTATAGTATCCTTTTCTTGAACTGTCAATAGATTTTTCTCAAATTTCTTATACTTTTTGTTGACAAGTAAATTTTTTAATTGTATTCTAAATTTAAAGGAGTGATGAAATGGGTATTGGAAATAGAATTAAAGAAGCGAGGAATAATTTAAATTATACTCAAGAAGATTTAGCGACTATATTAGGTGTCACTAAAGGAGCAGTTGCTAATTATGAAAACGAAACAAGCCATCCTAAAGAGCCTATTATGTATAAATTAATAGAAGCGCTTCATGTTGACGCAAATTATCTATTTCAAGATTGTGTAAAACTTCCTAAAGAAGTAAATGATATTACCCTATCTGAATATGAATGTATAAAAAAATACCGCACTCTTGATGATTCCGGCAAAGAACACATTGAGTATGAATTAAATCGAGAAATTATGCGGGTTTCCGAATTATATGAAAAGAATAAGTTAATAGAGGAATTTAGAAATGCTGATTTGATAAGTTCCTCATTTGATCCCGGAACGCGTATTATAAATTACTATTACCGACTGGCATCTGCCGGGACTGGTCAGATACTTTTTGATTCGCCACCTACTAAGCGAATTGAAATTCCAGATATTCAAATATATAAAAAAGCCGACTATGCTATCGGCGTAAATGGAAATAGTATGGAACCTACATATAAAGACGGCGATACGCTTCTCGTAGAAATGACGGATCGGATTGAAATTGGTGAAATAGGTATATTTTCCGTTAATAATGAATGCTTTGTTAAAAAACTGGGATATGAGGAATTGATTTCTCTTAATCCAAAATGCGAAAATATCCCTTTGAATGAAACGGCTCATTGTATGGGGAGAGTTATTGGAAAGTTATGATTATATTCATTTAGGTGAAAACAATAATATGAAGTTAAGAAAAATTAAATTTATCAAATTTATTATTTTCATGATTTTCATAATTTGGTTTACAATTGGAATTATGAAGAACTATCAATTCTATGGGATTATGGAATGGGTTGTTGTTATTTTAACAATGCTCGTAATCTACTTTATAATTTGGATATTTTTTTCTTATGTTGAAAAAAGATCATGCCGCAATCAGAATAATAAATGTGAAGTCTTAAAAAATGACTCATATATGAAAAATGCTTCACAACAACAAAAAATAGACTTACCCCCTCAATATGTAGAAAGTAAAACAGGACTTTCTCGAATAGATGGACTTCCCATTGCAGACGAAGAAATACCTTTTTTAATTCAGCGTGGATATGAAAAGGCATTGAAAACTATGACGGAATCATGTAATCCAAAATTCCATCGAACTAATTATGAGGAAGAATTGTCTTTTAAATTTATGATGAAATATGCCAAGCAGCTTCAAGCAAAGACAGATATTTTTTTAGCTCTATATAGAAAGGCTTATGGCATAAATGACTTAACCGAAAAAATCAATGTATTAAACAAAGCTATTGAGGCATTTGAAAATGCAAAAAAATTTGCCTATTCCAAAGGCAAGGGTGGAACTATCTATTTTCAAGATATGTGGGAACACTTACATAATTCGCAAAATCCATGCTATTCATACCTTGACCTTATAACAAACTCAATTAATAGTGCAAAACGTAAGAGGGATATTATCCTTCCTTCCATTATAAACGCTATTCGCTCTAATGAAGGAATTTTACAAAAAAATCTATATTGCACCCTACCTGATATAGATAAAATAGATATACAAAATACCTTAAGGGAATTAGAACGCGATTCTAAGATCACTCGAATTAAAAAGGGAAATTCATATGAATTATATTTGAATGAAATTATTAACAATAAATATTTTAAGGAGCCTAAATGAAAAAGAAAATTAAAAGTAAACAAATAAGAGGAAGTCATGTTTCCGGACTGGATATTCCTGAAGCACCTGTGCTCTTAACATTATCTGAAACTGGTGTCGTCATCCTTGCATATACAATGAAAAAGGAATACCGCATTGATATAGAGAAAATCAGTAATATTACAAGTTATAGTGAAAAAGAAGAAGAAAAATATCAAAAATCCTCTTTTACAAAAACTCTTGTTGGTGCTGCTGCCTTGGGGCCTGTTGGTGCTGTTATCGGAAGTAGGCCAAAAGAAAAGACGCGGGATAAATTTACAAATTACTTGGTAATAGACTATTCAGATAAACAAATCATAATATGTGCGGACGAAGACATATTTAAAGTTACGGATATTATAAGATTATTTGAAAAGATAAAGCCGCAATCTAAAGGTGTGACATCTGTTTCATTATAAATAAAATTAAAACCGCCCCTGCGCCAACAGGAACGGCTTTAGCATATCTTGAAGATATACAAATGTTAGAACAATAATATTGTATCATCTTCAAGGGCAGTTTGCAAGCAACTTGCCGGAAATACCGGAAGTTCGCAGGCTGTATTTTTTATACCCATTTTTCATACTTAGAGGGGATGAGATCATGAAGAGATACAAGAAAAGGGCCGATGGGCGTTACGCAACCACGATCATGCTTGGATACAAACCGGACGGCAAGCCAAATAATGTTTTTTTGTCTGCTAAAACTGAAAAGGAACTCCGGGACAAAATTGTTGAGGCTAAAATAAAGATCAAGACCGGCCAGACGGCCAAGCAATCTGACTCCCTGCTTAAAGACTATGCAAGTAGTTGGCTTGATACCTATAAGGCATCTGTGAGCATAAATACTTTGGCCATGTATAAAAATATAGTCAATCATCACATTAAGCCGGAAATTGGACATATCCCCCTAAATAAACTATGCCGTTCTGATGTACAGAAATTGATCAATGATAACCAGGCGCATCCTCGGACATGTGAGCAGATTAAAATGACTATGGTACAAATTTTAAACTGCGCGATTGATGATAAGCTGCTCATGGAAAACGTAGCGCGAAAAGTAACCGTCCCCAAGCGGCATAAATCAGAACGACGCATCTTGACTGATCTGGAGAAGGATGCGATCAAAAAAGCAGATTTCACAGTACGGGAACGCGCCTTTGTTATGCTCCTATATTACTTCGGCCTGCGCCGTGGTGAGGCGCTTGCTCTCACAAAATCCGATATTGACCTGCGGCAAAGATTCCTGACAGTCAATAAGACTGTTGTTTTTGAGGTCAATAATCCTATTGTTAAAACTGGAGCCAAGAGCGACGCCGGGAACCGATCTATACCTATTCCTGCGCACGCTCTGCCCTTTTTTAAGGACTATTTAAAAACCGTCGATACTTTTTACCTCTTTCCCGGAAAAACGACAGAAACACTCTCCAAGACACAATATGTCAAAATGTGGGAACGTATCATCCGGAAAATGAATGCTGCAGTTACCTCTGATCGTGAGAAGCTAATCGGGGCCGAACCGATAAACGGACTGACTGCGCATATCTTCCGGCATAACTACTGTACCATGCTGTATTATTCCGGAATCAGCCAGAAAAAGGCCGTGGAACTTATGGGACACTCTGATATAAAAATGATCATGGAAGTATACGCCCATTTAGATGAAAAGAAGGAGGCGGTACAAGAAAAATTAGATAACGCTATATCACTCTAAAATTTAATTGTTAAAGAAATCTCTGGTGCGTTGCACCAGAGATTTTTATATCTTATAACTACAATATTTCGTCGAATACTTACTATAATTCCTCTCCATATCATCATCATCCGTTTGAAGTAATATCTTGAATAATCTAATAATCATTTTCAACATATTAATTCCTCCTTCCCCTCTATATCATATTGTAGAGGATCGATGCTATTATACCACACCCAATATTTAAAAACAATGAAAAAATTAAATTTACAACTATTTTTGCGGCATTTTTCTTATCTTGTGCAGTAATTTTATTATATTGGTTTTCATCTCCCTTTGTTATTCTAAACACAAAAGTATCTCCGTACTCACTTAAATATCGAAAAATTTTATTTGCAATCATTTCTCCCCTTTTCAAGGTGAACCAACATATAAGAATAGATATAACTGCATAATTTACTAAAATTTGCAAATGATGTATGCTAATTTGATTAATCTCTGAAACATTGAATCTAGTGAGAATATAATTAAAACCAAATAATGCAGTCACACTTAAAATCGCAAATAAAACGTAATTAAAATAATATCCTACTAATTTTCTATATTTTTTCAAAAATAAGACTACGTGACTTGTTTGTGCGTAAGCTCTTGTCAAAGTGTCCACCCATTCACCAACAATATTAATAAATTCTTGTCCAAGTCTATTTTCTATAAAATCCATTTGCGCAATTATTGTTGCTTCCTGTTCTTTAATTTCCTGAATATCTTCGATTCTTCCTGAAAACAAGAGGCTTAAAATTTCCTCTGGTTCAAGTCCACATGAAATCTTAACAGTTAATTTATGTCTTTGTGGTCTTGCATACCTATCGACATTTACAAAAAAGTCCCAAGATATCGTTATATTATTAATATATTCGGCTATATCCCAACCGTGCATATCAAATATTTTAAAATCATTAAAATTGTATGACTTATGTTTGCTTGTAGAAACTACAA
>CAJTQG010000038.1:27538-27901 GCA_910578605.1 uncultured Lachnospiraceae bacterium
TGGAAATTCCCGTTTCGCCCTCTTTAACATGGAGCGCCATTTTTTCCATTATTAAATTATATAGTCTTTCTATGTCATCTTTTTGTACAATAACTTTATCGTTATAAATCTTTGTTGTTGAATCTGGTTTCGCATTCAATTCATAATACAAAGATTTAAATTCTTTAATCCTATGTTCTTCTTCGTTCTTATCAATAATTTCAAAAGCCATATTGTATCCTTCTTATGTATAACTATTGTTTATAATCATACTACAACATTATAAAAATTTTGTCAAAATAATGTTGAAAACAATACTTTATTATTAATAAAATCTGCTATAATTTTGCTATAATAAATCAAAAAAAATGCCCTCTGCTATAA
>CAJTQG010000039.1:0-27139 GCA_910578605.1 uncultured Lachnospiraceae bacterium
CGCAAAGGCTCTGTGACCTCTACGGTTATAGGAGATATATATTCTGTTAAGTGGAGATTCTACTTCTGGTTTCATGGTGAGAAGTAGCGTTGTATGAGCAGATGGATAACCGCCCGAAAAAAGGACATAAAAAACCTCCAAACTCTAAAACAGGTCTGGAGAGTGTCTGTTAAGTCTTTTCGAGCATAACAATATCGCCCACCACACACCGTTTTTTTATATGGTGGGCGTTTGCCTTAAAACCTTATAAAATGAAAAAGAGCCAATGAACTGTGATATCCACATATAAATGACTTTTCTTTTCTCTCATAAATGCCACCGTCCTTTTTGCTTTAATTATATAAACGAATGGCAGAATGTTCAAAGATGCAAATGGGCGAAAAAAATAAGCGTACCACTATTTCTTAATGATACGCTTTATTATTATCAGATAACATCAAAATGTTTCAACACATCCTTTATGGCTTCCACTTTCTCCGCCGTCGGATGTTTTCTCGGCTGTTTCAATTTCTCTACCCCATTAGGGGCATCATACATCGGCAATCCTAACTCCCTTTTTACCTCTGCGATATATGCAGTATGTACTTTGAAGCCGTATTTCGCTTGTATGCACTCCTTAATCATTTTGTATGTAACCCACTCTTCGGCTTGTACGCTTTGGCTCTCTTGGCGATATTATCAAGGGGCACTTTGCCCTCGCCAAACTCCACTTTTACGTTGATTATGCTGTCAGGTTTTTGTGGGAAAGCATTACCACCGTCTCAACATTGGCCGTCATGGGAAACTGTTCAACTGCACATACTTTCTCTACATAATACCCATTCTCCTGCAGAGGCTTTAAATCTCTGGCGAGACTAGTGGGCTTACAGGAAATATAAACTATCCTTTCCACCTGATATGCCATAATTTTCTCTAATGCTTTTGGATGAATACCATCCCTTGGAGGGTCAAGAATAATCAAATCTGGTTTTTGTTCTATCTCATCCATCACCTTAAGCACATCCCCTGCAATAAATTCACAATTGTCCAAACGATTATACTTTGCATTTTCCTTTGCGGCCTCCACAGCCTCCTCCACAATCTCCACTCCCACTGCCTTCTTTGCCACCCTAGACGTAATCTGCGCAATTGTTCCTGTTCCGCTGTACAAATCAAACACTACTTTTCCCTCTGTCAACCCTACATATTCCCTTACCTTCTCATATAACACCTGAGCTCCCAATGTATTTGTCTGAAAAAAAGAAAACATAGAAATTTTAAACTTTAAGCCTAATATTTCCTCGTAAATATAATCCTTCCCATACAGCATATCAATCTTGTCACTTTTTACTGCATCCGACAAACTATCATTTATAATGTGAGAAACCCCTGCAATTTTCCCCTTCAAAGGCAGTGCCAACAGCAAACTAGTAAATTCCTGCCAATCTATTTCTATTGAGTTTCCTGTAGCACCATCACTAGGACACTGACTTGTAGTGACAAGTCCAACCAATATCTCTCCTGTCGTCACTCCCCTGCGCACCAACAGATGACGCAAGAATCCTTCATGGGTTATCTTATGGTAATATTTAATGTTCCTACTGGAAAAATAATCTAAGACGGCAGCTAAAATACTATTGTAATCCTCATCTACAATTTTACATTGATTTGTTGTTACAATATCATAAAAGCTCCCCTTTTTATGCATTCCCAACGCCAAAGGTCCGTCCTTATAAGAATCACCAAAGGAAAATTCCATTTTATTGCGGTAGCCTGTATAGACCGGACTGGGAAGAATTCCCTCAAATTCATACTCACTGTCAATAGCGGCGTCCAATAGACGTTTTACTTGCTCCTCTTTGAGTTTGCACTGCGCCTCATAAGAAATGGTTTGATAAGTGCATCCCCCACACAATCCAAAATGAGGACAAATAGGCTGTTGTGTCTCAATATCTGCTTTTTCAATAACCTTTGTCAGTCTTCCCTCACATTTTCCTTTTCTTTTTTTACTTAAAACGAATTCCACTCTCTGTCCAGGCAGAGTTCCTTTTATAGTAACAGCAGTCTTTATTTGCTCTCCATTAACTTCTTCTGATATTATTGCAATTCCTTTATTGGGAAAATCCAATCTCTCAATAACGCCCTCATAGCTTTGACCTTTTTTCAAAATTATCCTCCAATCAAAATGTTATGTATTTTTTAATCAACCTTTTCTCATGTAAAACCAAATGGTAAGTCAGTATCCTGCTATATAGGAGTCTCAAAAAAGTTCCTATAAGATAAAAAAGCTGTCACAAAAATTTCTTCCTGCAACAGCTTCATAAGATGAAATAAAAGATGAGATAACATATATCAAATAGTTATTAATATTAATTAAAATCTACTGTTTCCTCATCGTCCCCTGAATAATAATTGTCATCAAAATCTTCAAAGTCATCTTCAAAGTCCTTTAAATAATCAGGTGTTAAATACTTATACACACCATATGCAATAGCCGCAATCGCTGCTACTGCACCGATAATTGCCAATACCCACAAGACGGTATTGCTCTTTTCTTCTTCCTTTTGCTGCTTATTCAACAACTCATTTAAGCGAGTGGTTGCCAACAATTCTTCTACTTTGCTCATAACTGCCTCCATTTCTATTTTACTTTTTCTTTTTTATTCAATTTGTTTACTATAACTGTACCATAGAACTATCCATTTTACTATAATCACAGTGTCTGCTTAAAAAACTCCAGTTTTCTCATTCATGGGTTTTCACCTTATCGAAATGCTTATCTCCAAATCCCAATGCAAGCAGTCGAATTTGCCCATGACCGTTTTGGCACTGCTCAATGCTTTCGTGCATATTATACCACAGTAGAGCCTTTTTTACTATACTTTTTTTAATTTTGCAAAGGAAGCAAACATTTTTTTCACCCCTGCTGTCTCAAACTGCACTGTCACTTCATAATCCCGTCCACCCTCCACTATAGCTGTAACTTGACCTACACCAAATTTCATATGCCGCACCTTATCTCCCACTTCGTATTCCAGCGCCCCTTCTGTCTTTACTTCAAAATTTTTAGGCTGACTCACATTGGAAAATGGTTTTGTCCTGAAAATTGGTCTGGCATTAGACATAGTGCTTGGCCTAGCTAAATGCTGAGAGGCACTGCCTGACGAAGCCTCCTGCCTTCCTGCATTTGCAAAAGCTTGTCTTCCCATATTCATATCCATCAATTCCCTGGGAATCTCTTGAATAAAGCGCGACATATTATTATACTGGGTTTCTCCCCGAATCATTCTCTGTCTGGCACAAGTAATCATAAGATGCTCCATTGCCCTAGTAATTGCCACATAGCACAGACGACGTTCCTCCTCCATGTCACTAGGATCATCAGACTGCATTGTCATATAGCTTGGAAATAATCCATCCTCCATGCCGCACAAAAATACATTGGGAAATTCCAGACCTTTGGCACTGTGAATGGTCATCAGCACTACATAATCACTGTTCTCATCCAAGTTGTCAATGTCCGCTACCAGTGCCACCTCCTCCAAAAATTCTGATAAGGTTCCCTCCCCATCCGGTTCCAAGTTCTCCTCAAAAGCAGCAATTTTGCTTATCAATTCATCAATATTTTCTATTCTTCCTTCTGCCTCTGTTGTATTTTCTGCCTTTAATTCCTCCACATAGCCTGTTTGCTCTAAAATTTGCTCCATCAGTTCCTCAATGGAAATATATTGCTGTTGGGTTCTAAATACCTGGATGGCATGTACAAAGCTTTCTATCTTTGTCTTGGCTCTATTCAGGGAAGGAATCTCCTCTGCCCTAGCACATGCCTGATAAAAGCTGATTCCATTGGCATCGGCAAAGTTCTGCACCTTCTGAATACTAGTGGCGCCGATTCCTCTTTTGGGTATATTGATAATCCTCTTAACCGCCAAATCATCCTCACCGTTATCAATCGTTTTTAAATATGCCAGCAAATCTTTGATTTCTTTTCGCTGATAAAAGTTTACGCCGCCAATCAGCTTATATGGAATATTTCTGTTGATAAACCGTTCCTCTAACTCACGGGACTGGGCGTTTGTACGGTAGAGACACGCATAATCATGATATTGATACTCTCCGGACTCCACTCCCTCCTTAATCCTATCAGCAATGATTTCCGCCTCTGTGTAACCGCTGTCCACCTGACGAAATGCTATTTTCTCTCCCTCCTCATTGTCCGTCCACAATGTCTTGCTCTTTCTTCCCTGATTGTTTTTAATCACCTCATTGGCAGCATTTAATATATTTTGGGTGGAACGGTAATTTTGCTCCAGCTTAATCACACGAGCTGAAGGAAAAAACTGCTCAAAATTCAAAATATTTTTGATATTTGCCCCGCGAAACTTATAGATAGACTGGTCGTCATCACCGACCACACACAAATTTTGATATTTACTTGCCAGCATACTGACAAACTGAAACTGTACCGTGTTCGTATCCTGATACTCGTCCACCATAATATAGCGAAACCTTTCCTGATAATTTTCCAGCACATCAGGACAAGCGGCAAAAAGCTCCACTGTCTTTACTAACAAATCATCAAAATCCAGGGCATTATTTTTTTTCAGCTGCTTCTGGTACTCTTTGTAAGCCGCGGCAATTTTCATTTTGCCATAGTCCCCGTCATTTTCCTTTTCAAACTGCTCTGGTGATATCATCTCATCCTTTGCCTTAGAAATCATTCCCAGTATTGCTTTTTCTTTTATATTTTTTGTATCAATTTGAAGCTTTTTGCACACTTCCTTCATCACTGTTTTCTGGTCATCTGTATCATATATAGTAAAGTTTTTCTCAAATCCAATTCTATCTATGTAACGCCTGAGAATCCTCACACAGCTTGAATGAAAGGTACTCACCCACACGCTCTCCCCTCCGAAACCAACAAGATTATCCACTCTCTCCCGCATCTCTCCTGCTGCCTTGTTTGTAAAGGTAATTGCCAAAATATTCCATGGATTAATTCCCTGTTCTTCTATCAAATACGCAATTCTATGCGTCAACACTCTTGTTTTCCCTGAACCAGCCCCCGCCAAAATCAGCAAAGGTCCCTCTGTATGGTACACAGCCTGCCGCTGCATATCATTTAATGAATCATAAATACTCATAATACTTGTACTTCATCCTTTCATTCCATCTGCCATACTCTAAAAAGAATGGGCTTTTGTTAATATACCTATCCTGTTTCCATTCAATTGCCTTACCAATTCTTTCGTCTTAACATTTTCTACTGAAATCTGAAAACTCACAAAAATCACTTTACTATGGGGCAATTTACACTCCTGCAATCATCGCCTTCAATTCCTCCACAGTAAAACAGTAGGATTTATTACAAAAATCACAGTTCACTTCAATATCTTTTCCTTCCTCTATCATCTCCTGCAGGTCTTTCCTTCCAATACTCATAATCGCTCTGGCAACTCTCTCCTCACTGCAGTTACAGCGATATCCCGTGGACAGCTTCTCCTGGATGGTCAAACCAAACTCTCCCAGCACCTCCTGCAAAATGTCCTCCGGTGTCATTCCCCTCTCCAGCATTGATGTGATGGACGTAATCTTGGCAATCTTTTTCTCTAATTTTTCTATTGTCTCCTCATCAGTAAATGGCATAAGCTGAATGATAAAGCCTCCCGCCTGCTTTACTGTATTGTTTTTCTCCATAAGAACTCCCAATGCCACCGCAGACGGCACCTGCTCCGACTTAGCAAAATAATAAGTCAAATCCTCTGCCACCTCCCCTGTGTTTAGAGGCACCTGACCTGAATACGGCTCCTTTAGTCCCATGTCCTTAATCACCGTCAGATTTCCGTATCCGATTGCAGCACCCACATCCAGCTTTCCTAAATAATTAGGAGGAATTCTCACATCTGGATTGACAGCGTAGCCCTTTACATAAGCATGGGAATCGGCTGTCACCGTCATCGCCACCATAGGTCCATCCCCTCTCATCTGCAGTGTCAAAATATCCTTTTCCCCCTTCATCATACATCCCATCATAGCTCCGCCGGTAAGCAGTCTGCCAAGTGCAGCGGTCACCACCGGACTGGAATTATGAATCTGTCTGGCATCCTCCACCATCTCCCTTGTAGTTGCTCCAAACGCACGTATTTGATTGTCTGCTGCTGTAGCCCTTATAATATAATCTGACATTCTGACCTCCACTTAATCTCTATATGTGAATTGTTTTTTCTGTATCATGATTCTTTTCTTACTCAAAATCACTTTCCCTGTTCCCTTGCCAGCACATAAATTCTCTCTGATTTATGGTGGACTGGTTGATTGGTAAACGCATCATAGGCGTTCACAAACACAAGGCCTGCTCTGCTAAGTGATTCCTTAATTTCCTCCAAGGTATATGCCCTCTGCCAATGCACCTCTTCCCACTTATCATATTTTCCCTGCTCGTCCCGCACAAAGACAGTCAAATCATACTCGTTCATTCTCTCCTGACAGTCATAATAATTTTCCCAGATAAAACTGCAGTCCTGCTGATTTTCCGCAATCACACTGTCCCCAATCTGTTGGTATTTATAGGGCATATTCAAATCAAAGATAAACAAACCCCCAGGGTCAAGGTAATTGTTCACCAAACGAAACACCTGCTCTAATTCATCCCTGTCTGTAATATAATTGATAGAATCACAAATACTGACTACAGCCCTCACTGTGCCATACAATTCAAATGAGCGCATATCCTGATTCAAATACAATATACCATACTTTGTTGTCTCCTCTTTTTCCATAGCCACAGTCAGCATTTCCTGGGAATTATCAATACCAATCATATCATACCCACTGTCAGCCAACTGAATGGTAATATTTCCTGTTCCGCAGCCCAGCTCCAACACTAACCCCTCCTCTATGCCATGGTCTTTTAACAGGCTAATTACATATGCCCCCCACTCCTTATAGGGAACGTCCTCCATAAAAATATCATACACCTGGGCAAATTCCGAATACGCTTCCATCCTTCTCATCCTTCCAAATACACTTTGGCTTATATACTTTGATTTGTTTACTTTGCTTTATTTACCACCGCAATAAAATCCTTAAATAATATATAAAGCTGCCCACAAAGCTATCAACACAAAATTTAGTTACATTTCACTCCAAAAGAAACTATATTTTGTATTTTGAGCTATTGCATGGCAGCTCCATATCCGGCATTTTCTTATGGATTTCTACTTGCCGCAGCAGAATTTGTATTTCTTTCCACTTCCGCAAGGGCAAGGTTCATTTCTTCCAATCTTTGCTTCCTTTACAATAGTGTGAGAGCTTTTCTGCTCCTTGTACAATTCCTTCTGTCTGTCCTGGGAAATCAAGTTATTCCATGCTGGAAGAGTGTACAGCCACTCTGCTTTTGCTTCCACCATATTTTTATATAATAATTCTTTATCATACCCAAGATTGACAACTGTATCCTCTGTCATCTCCTCTATTGGATTTGGATTTCTTAAACTGTCATTGATACCATCCAGGAAACCTACCATAACTAACAGCTCTGTATCAAATTTTTCAGCCAGCTCTTTTACGCTTCCCTCAACCACTTCATCTGGTGTTGCCAAAATCTGCTCATATATTCCCTTTTCAATATTAAAATAATTTGCCCAGAACATATCGCTCTCTCTCTGGGTCTTCTCCACGGAATAGGCTGCTCCTCTCCATGTCTCCAACAATGTATTTTCTTTTTCTACATTCTGTTCCATTGTTTCCTTACCAAACCTTTCTTCCATTTTCTCTCATCCTTCATGTCAAACTTAGCACGTATTCTCTAGTATAATACATTTTTTCTATTTTTTCAAAATATTTTTTTATTTTGTGTATATTTTTTTCTCACTGGTTAATACTGTAAAGGTAAGGAACGAAAAAATTTGTTTCTTTGGTTGGATTCCCCATCCAACCCGGAAAGGCTACACTGCATCCTAAACTGTTTTACAGCCAGGATACAAGTGCACTTTTCGATATCCTCCCCTTTTTTGTATTAGGAAAAGACCACATAATGCCATTCCCCGGCAGCTATGTGGTCTTTCTTTTTCTTGTATATTAGGCGGTTAATTATCCTGCTACATTAGAGGGGCTATTATTTTCAACAGCTTTCCCATCAATTTCATAAAAAAGCTCGTTTTCTTGTAATCCCCCAAAGTAATTCTGTGACAACGGTGCATTGTCTCTTCTATATCCTGTTCAATATCTTTTATAACCGGACACTGGAACATATAAGTACCACACTCAAAATGAAGATATAAACTTCGGTAATCAAAATTTATCGTTCCCACCACTGCTTCCTGGTCATCACACACCACAACCTTGGCGTGGACAAATCCTGGTGTGTACTCATATATTTTAACACCGCATTGTATCAGCTCTGGGTAATGCTGTCTTGCCAGAGCAAATGCATACTTTTTGTCCGGTACATGGGGCAGGATTATCACCACCTCCACACCCCGCTTTGCCGCAAATTTAATGGCAGTCAGCATTTCATAATCCAGAATTAAATAAGGTGTCATAATATGAACGTAGCGCTGAGCGCGGCTAATCATATCCAAATACACCATCTCCCCCACATTCTCATTGTCTAAGGGGCTGTCCCCATATGGCATAACAAAGCCTTCCTTGCGCTCTAATTCTCTGTTCTTTTTTTCCAAAAACCTTACATAATCCGGCTTATTCTCATTGATATTCCACATCTGCAAAAACATCAGCATAAAGTTTTCCACAGCAGCTCCCTCCAACATCACCGCTGTATCCTTCCAATGCCCAAAGCGCACTTTGCGGTTAATATATTCATCCGCAAAGTTAATTCCCCCTGTAAATCCAACCTTGCCATCGATAACTAAGATTTTTCTGTGGTCTCTATTGTTATAATGGGTAGACAATATTGGCTGAATGGGAGAAAAAATCTTACATTTAATCCCCAATTTTTTTAAATCCTCAGGATAACGCCAAGGCAGGTTCATCAATGTACAGGTGCCGTCATACATCACTCGCACCTCCACCCCCTGCTTGACTTTTTCCTCCAATATCTTCAGCACTCTTCCCCACATATATCCTTCATTGACAATAAAAAATTCCAGAAAAATATATTTTTCTGCTTTTTCTAACTGCACTAAAATCTCCTCAAAGGCTATATCCCCTAAAGGAAAATATGTTACATGGGTATTTTCATAAATAGGAAAAGGGCCATATTGATTCATATATCTTACAAGATTTCCTACCCCTTTATTTTTTCTGTCAATCTTATCTAAAATATATGCCTTCTGCCTGGCAAATTCCTTTGTCTCCTTAATCTGCTCCTGCAGTCTCCAGTGAAGAAATCTATGTCCTATCTGCAGCTCCACAAACAAATATAACATTCCCCCAACTACGGGAAGGGACATAATCAATACAATCCATGTAATCTGAACAGCCGGGTTTTTAGGCTTATTCAATATATAGACAACAAGTATCAGTGAAACTAACATATATCCACTGTACAAATATGGTATATATTGACCTAATCTTCCAAATCCAAAAAACAGCAGCACAAACTGTAAAAGCAGCGACACTAGAATCACACCGGTTCTGCCGAATACAATTTGCCAAAAACCTCTCTTTCCTTTTTCCAGAATGAGAATTTTATCCTTCTCTTCTTCTTTTATCCTTTCACTCATGTACACAACCAAACCTTTCCGTTACTTTTCGTTTTTCATACACTTTTTCATTTTTCATATTTCTGTATTTCATCATTTCTATTTATTATTGTATAAATTTTTATAAATACTTTTCATACATATTCTTCACTTACTTTATTTGCTCCATACCTCACTTTATCTACTTCATACCTTACTGACTTTATATACTACTTACATTTCTGCTTTATCATTTCTGCTTTTCATCTCTCCTTTTATACCCTTATCTTTTTATTATGATACATCCGTTGTTTTCCTATAATATTTTTTATAATTCAAAGATAAATTCCTTTTATTGTATAGCTTAAGTTTTAAATTGACAAGCCCCTTTTATTTTGATACCATTACAACACTATATTTTACTTTTATTTATATTCGTATTGTAGGCAAAGCACAAATGTCCCACAGAAATGAGGATTCTTATGGAAACAGAAAAAAAACGGTCAGATCGCCGAATCCGCCGTACACAAAACAATCTTAAAAAAGCGCTTCTCTCTCTGCTGCAGACAAAAAATATCAATGAAATTTCTATTCGGGAGTTGGCTGAGCTAGCTGACATTAACCGGGGAACTTTTTATCTGCATTATCGGGATCCCTATGATCTCCTAAGACAGCTCTCAGAACAATTTTTGGCAGAGCTGCAGCAGCTCACGGAGGACAATTCCCATATTGGAACATATCAATCCCTGTGCCGCCTCTATCATTTTATCCAGACAAACCATGAATTGCTGCATATTTTGCTTGGTGTAAACGGAGATATCTTATTTCAAAATTCTTTAGAAAAAATGCTGATAAAAAATATTTTGGAACAGGAAATGAACACTTCCTCAAAGAATGATTACCGCACTTTTGAATACTACACTACATTTGCAGTGTCCGGCTGGGTTGCTGTTATTCGCAGCTGGCTCGACAATGGAATGAAGGAATCCCCTGAAGAAATTGCCCTTATGACAATGCATATCACAGGGCAATTAGGCTCTCTTTGATTTTATCTGTTTTATTTGTTTCTCACTCTTATTTTGCCTATCCTTTGTACTCTCTTACAATAAGAGCCCCATTATGGCCCCCGAAACCTAGAGAATTGCTCATAGCAATGTGTACAGGCATGTACACTCCCTCTCCCTTTGTGTAATCTAAATCACAGTTCGGATCATCCTCCTTGAGACCAACCGTAGGATGGATATATCCCTCCTCTATTGATTTCAAACATGTAATCAGCTCCACTCCTCCTCCAGCTCCAAACAAATGGCCAATCATAGATTTTGTTGAGTTTATTTTTACCTTATATGCTGCCTGTCCCATTGCTTTTTTTATAGCCACAGTCTCATACCAGTCATTGTAAGTTGTACTTGTTCCATGAGCATTGATATAATCAATTTGCTCTGGCACAATATTTGCTTCCCTCATAGCAAACTCCATAGCCTTAGCCATACCGCTTCCATCCTCAAGAGGGGTTGTGACATGGCTGGCGTCGCATGTGCTGCCATAGCCAATAATCTCCCCATAAATCACCGCGTCTCTCTTTAGGGCATGCTCAAGCTCCTCCAAAATCAATACGCCAGCTCCCTCCCCTGTGACAAATCCGTCTCTGTTTTTATCAAATGGGCGAGAGGCATTCATAGGATCTGTACTCTCAGTTAATGCTGTCAGCTGCAGGAAGGTTGCCACACCAAAAGGGGATATGGAGCTGTCAGTTCCTCCTGCCGCCATCACATCCATCTCCCCATATCGTATACTGTGGTATGCT
Organism: uncultured Lachnospiraceae bacterium; assembly: GCA_910578605.1. GTDB lineage: Bacteria > Bacillota > Clostridia > Lachnospirales > Lachnospiraceae > MGBC111451. The sequence goes on from CAJTQG010000039.1 coordinate 11,431, forward strand.
TCCCCGATAGAATTAGTTCCTGTTGCGCAGGCAGTGACTACATCCAGGCACTTTCCCTGAAAGCCCAGTGCTATGGCAATATTTGCTGCTGCCATATTTCCTAAAACCTTTGGTGCCGACAGAGGATGAACCTTCCTGGGGCCACCGCCAAGCAGCTTAATATGCTCTCTCTCAATTCCCTCTAAACTGCCCACACCGGAGCCCACACATACACCAAGGCGATATTTATCCTCCTGCTCTGTAACCAGTCTGCTGTCCCGAAACGCCTGAAGAGCCGCCGACACTGCCATCTGGGTAAACCTGTCCATTCGCTTGCTCTCCTTGACACTGATAAAATCCTTTGGGTTAAAATCTCGAATCTCCGCTGCCACCTTTGCCTTATAGTCTGTCGTATCAAAATTTTGTATAAAATCTATTCCTACCTTTTTTTCATGAATCCCCTTCCAAAAATCTTCCACACTATTTCCAATGGGAGTTATCAAACCCATCCCTGTCACTACTACTCTCTTCACAAAAAGCTACCTTCCTTTCCTTTTTGGTAGTGCCGCAATACGACGCATATCTGTTTACTTATCTTATATAATTGTTTTTCACAATTCAATATGCCATTTTATCATCTTTTGTATTTTAATGAACATTTTTCTTTATTTTGTTGATTTTTCTATTTTTTTCTGGATAATTACAGCTTGTTTTCTTGTAAAATATAATAAATAATGATATATTTTCTCTTAACGACTGAAGTATTACTTGGCTATACAAATGCCATCAATATAATGCCGAGGGCAAAATACCTTTTGCCCCAACATCATATATATCAGACTATAGGTAAATATAGAGAAAGGAACACTAATTATGAGAACATTTGAAAAGTCTAATAAGCTGGACAATGTATGCTATGATGTGCGGGGACCAGTAGTAGATGAAGCCAACAAGATGATTGAAAAAAATATTGATATTTTAAAATTAAACATTGGCAATCCTGCGCCATTTGGCTTTAATGCCCCAAATGAAGTGATACAGGATATGACCTTTAACCTGCTAGACAGCCAGGGGTATTCCGATTCCAAAGGAATCTTTTCCGCACGAAAGGCCATTATGCAGTATTGCCAGTTGAAAAATATTCCAAACGTTGGTTTAAATGATATTTATACTGGTAATGGAGTGAGCGAGCTGATTACTATGAGTATGCAGGGGTTGTTGAATGACGGAGACGAAATTTTAATTCCCTCTCCTGATTATCCTCTGTGGACAGGTGCTGCCAATCTGGCTGGGGGCAAGCCTGTACACTACATATGTGATGAACAGTCCAACTGGTATCCTGACTTAGAAGATATGGAAAAGAAAATTACAGACAGAACGAAGGGTATCGTCATTATCAATCCAAACAATCCAACTGGAGCCCTGTACCCAAAAGATATTTTGGAAAAAATCGCAGACCTTGCCAGAAAATATGAGCTTATCATTTTTGCGGACGAAATATACGACCGTCTTGTGATGGATGGAATGAAGCATACCTCCATCGCCTCCTTAGCACCAGACATTATGTGCGTCACCTTCAACGGTCTGTCCAAATCACACCGGATTGCCGGCTTTCGCAGCGGCTGGATGTGCCTGAGCGGTGAGAAAGCCTACTGCAAGGGATATATTGAAGGGCTGAATATGCTCTCCTCCATGAGACTTTGTTCTAATGTGCCCGCCCAATCTATCATCCAGACTGCTCTTGGGGGCATCCAAAGCTCTGACGAACTGTTATTGCCAGGGGGACGAATCTATGAACAGAGGGAATTTATATATCAGGCTTTGATGGATATTCCCGGGGTAAGTGTGGTAAAGCCGCAAGCCGCCTTTTATATTTTCCCGAAATTAGATGTTCAAAAATTTAACATAACAAATGATGAACAATTTGCCCTAGATTTTCTCAGGGAAAAACATGTATTGATTATACAGGGAAGCGGCTTTAACTGGCAGGCTCCAGACCATTTCCGCATCGTCTATCTTCCATGTATTGACGACTTAAAACTGGCAGCAGGAAAACTAAAGGATTTCCTAAGCCATTACCAGCAAGGGTTATAAATACTGCATGCATAAATATAAAATAATGGATTCTATACAAATTTCACATTCTGTATCCCATTTAGCAGCACAATAAAACAGAAGGGCAGATGCTTAGAGAATATGCTTCTCTTTTATGCATCTGCCCTTCTTTATTACAAACAATAATTCCATTGTATTTTTATTGTAATTCAAAGAAATCATCCATACGATTTTTCTTGTCAAAAAGATGATTATATTGAAGTATGTCATACTCCCACACCTGATCATAATAAGGAGAGTTTTTGTCTGTAATGCTGTAGTATTTACCATCCGCTCCAAAGTAACCTGATACGTTCATTGCAGGCACATCCTTCATCAGTTCCAACTGATATTTATTGTAGCCGGACTTTTTCATTCCTGCAGTATCCAGCATAATAGACTGAAGAAAATTCAGGCTTGTCTTTTCAATATATTTTTCCTGAATATCATAATTTGCCCAGATGAAGAAAGGCACCTTATACAATTCCATATTTTCCTCGGGAGTCAGGGCGTTCAAGTTCTTGCCAATAATGCTTTCATAAAAGCTGTCGGAAAGCCCAGGCTCATGATCCCCAAACATACAAATCACAGTTGGCTCCTTTTGCTGTTCAAAGTATTCTATCAGTCTCTTTGTCTGTGCATCACTGATATGAACTAAATTCAAATAGCGCTGGGCAGCACTATCCGCACATTCCGGTGTTGTAATCTGAATGGTTTTTGGCAGATTATCAAAATCCCTTTCATAGGCACTATGATTCTGCATTGTAACATTAAACAAATAAAATGGTCCATCATTCTCCGACTTTGACTTCTCATACTCTTCTATAATTCTGTCATAATCCGACTCATCTGAAATAAAATTTCTCACAAGTTTTGGATTGACAAAATCCTCCTTTGTAATAAACTTAGAAAATCCAAAGTTGTTATATACATTGATTCGATTGTAGCCGCTTGCATTGTATGGGTGCATTGCCAGTATGCCCTGGTAATTGTTCAGCTTTAAATTGCCTGTGAGGGACGGAAGATACCGCTTCACATATAACTGGTATGGAGTAGACCCATTGGGCAAAAATGCTTTACTGTCTCCTGTTAAAAACTCAAACTCGGAGTTGGCAGTCTGTCCGCCAAAAACGGATACATAGGCAAAGCCCTTTACCGTGTTTTTCTTTAAACTATTGTAGAAGGGCAAGACCTCCTGGTTTGTCTCAAACTTTCCTACACTCTGCAAATCCGCAAAGGCTTCATTCATTATCACAATCACATTAGGTGTTTTTGCGTTCTTCTCCTCCACACTGTCTGACGGATAATCCTGAGCAATTTCCTGGGCTGCCTCCTTGTCATAGCCCTCAGGTTTCTCCACCATCATCAGTCTTATACTTCTCACAAAGGTAAGCAGTCCCCCATTGTTTGTGTAACTTTTTATGGGACGAAATGTATTGACATTGATTTTATAGTCTTTCAAAGTATCCGAAAACACCATAAATTTCAGCATAAACACTAAAAAGCAAACATAAATCACTCCCACTGCGGCTCTTGTATAAATTTTCACCTTTCCCTGTTTTATCTTACATCCAAGAGCTATGCATGCCACAACAAAACAAATTAAAAATAAAATAGGCCAAGTTATATGATAGCTGAAATCCGACGCCACATTCATAGCTGTGCGGATAATGGAAAAATCCGATGCCAGCAGGGGAATCTGTCTAAACTGCACAAGAAAAATATTGCAGGTTGCAAACATTGCCGTGACAATTGACATTAAAATGATACTTGTCCTGACACTGATTGTGAGGGCAAAGACAAAATACATCATAGCATAGTAAATCAGCAGATTAAACACTACCTTGTACACCTTCATCTGCACTAAGTCCGTCCACCCCATAGCCCACTCTGCAAGCAAAAAACAGACAATGGGAAAACACTGCATAATCATTACGTTCAGCAGCAGGTTTGCTTTCTCCTTCAATGGATTTTTGAAAAAAACACATAGGGAGTAAAAGATTATAAACATAAAATAAACGACCGTTCTCTTTTTCAGGAGAGAGGAGGCTCCCGCCCCGTCAACTCCATAAAAACAATCCTTGTTCAGGAAGAAAAATACAATGGCAAGCAGCCAGATTCCCGCTGTAATTCCTGCCTTCACCATTACCTTTTGTTTTTCATTTAATTCCTTGTACCATGCTGTTAGTTTATTGTTTGGTGATGCTTGTTTATTCTTATTTTTGTTGTTCCATATCTTGAATTGATTCAATTGTATTTTCATTTGCCTTCCGCTTCCTTACTTCTTTTTTATTTTTCCCCCTGCATAAGTATTGGTCAATTTATTTTTAAATTTAGAAATCTTATTTTTCTTCATTGTTACATTAGATTTCACACAAACATTGATTCCATGTCTGCCCGTCTTTTTAATTGTATTACTTGTAATAGTTGCCTTAGATTTATTGGTAACAAAAATACCATCTTTACAGCTATTGTTTATTTTATTAGATTTAATCGTTGCCTGTGAACCAGTAGTCAGCACAATACCGCATGCTTCCTTTGTGGCCTTATTTTTTTTCTTTTGAGTTAATGTATTTTTTTGAATTGTAATTTTCTTGCTGCTGACTAAACGAATAGGGTCTGCATTTCCTTTGCCAAAGACAGATGCCTTGATATTCATAGTTACATTATTCCCTGAAATACTGCACTTATCCGCCTTCTGCAGCCAAATCCCGTAACCCTTATTGTTCATAGTGATAGAATTATTCTCCACCTTCACACCCTTTAAGGTGTAATCTCCCTTAGGAGCATCTTTTTTCTTGGATTTAAGCTTTTCACCGTATAGGGAAATGCCATATGCCGTTGTCTTATATTTATAATCAGATACGGAAATTTTATTGTTGCTGATAACCGATTTTGCATCGTTGACAATCTTCACTTTTTTTCCCTTAAGGGGGGAATAAAAGTTATTATAGCCCTGTACCATACTTCTAAATAAAATGCCGGCGCCGCACTTGCTGATTTTATTTCTGCTGATTGTTGCATTTTGAAAATTGGTAGCAATAATGGCATACCCGTTTATGTTAGTAAAAGTATTGTCAGTAAATACCATGTTCTTAAAATAAGAGCCTGCCACAGCGCTGTGAGTTCCTAATCCTCTCTGAAGATTAGTAAATGTACAGCCGGTCACAGTGATATTGGCGCAAGGCGTATCATCAAAGCCTGGATATTTTGGAAAATGCTGGGCATTGTGAAGCACATCAAACTGCAGTGCCTCGTTGTTTCCTGAGTTGGATTTATCTCCCTTGCTGTAAAAATCCTTGAACACACAGCCGGTAAAGGTTACATTAGAGCAGCCTGCCAGCTCCACATGATGGGTCATATAAACATTCTGGAAGGTAACATTTTTAAAAGTAATATTCTTTCCGTGTCCCATGCGAATCATGGAAATATCCACCTTACCTGTCTTTCCATTGCCGTCCCATGTGCCCCCCTCAATTGTAATATCATGCTGTCCATTGTAGCCGCTGTACTTCTTATCCTCCTGCCCAATGCGAAGCATAGATTTCTCTTCACTGCGCACTAAAGTACAGCCCTCCATTTTTATTGTGGTGTAGCTGTACACTTTAAGCAAGGCATCCAGTTTGTAGATACCCTTTGGCAGAGTAATCTCATATAATGTCTTTCCTGACTGATCCTCTAACGCCGCATCCAACGCCTCCTGTATAGTCTTTCCCACGTTAGTCTTGTTCAGCTTAACCTGAATTTGCTTCACATTCTGCGCCTGCACTGGAATTGCTAAAAACATGCACATACATAAAGCCAAAAATAACATTGATAATAAATTTCTTCTTTTTTGCAATATTTTCACTCCTTCTTACATTTTATTAACATACTTTTTACAATTATAAATTTTGTTTATTGTTGAATTTCAACAATATGCATGTACATTCTATCATAAAAATTCTTTATTGCAAAGAATATCACTAAATTTTATGAATTTTTATCTTGACTTTACTCTTGACTTTATACTGCAAGATAATAAAATAAATAGGTGAGCTTCTATGCAAAATGATTAGAATTATCTTCATGATAATAATAATAAAATCAAAAGATTTTGTGCAAAATGAAGAAAGAAAACAGAAAGAAAAAACAGAAAGGAAAAAATAGGTACAGCCAAATGAAAAAAAGGTGTCTTTCATTAAAAATATGTAAATTTTCTAAATTAAAAAATATTCTTCCCCTTTTCTTGCTAGGAAGCATGTTTTTTTTACCAACAGCCATTCCTGTTTATGGACGAACAGTGGATGTAACTACATTGGGAGCCGACGGAACAGATACAAAAAATGATAAGGCCTATATTCAGGCAGCTCTCAACACTACTGTTAAGAAGGGGGATTCACTGATTGTATATATTCCCGATGGTACTTATTACATAAACGGTCCTCTTTACGTTCACTCCAACACTACCATCCGCATGTCAAAAAAAGCCCGCATCAAAAGAAACACCGCAGGGCTAAAGCATAATATGCTGAAAAATGCCGATGCCAAAAATCAAACCCTAACTATGGGAGAATACAACTTGTCCTCCAACATTACCTTGGAGGGAGGGACATGGGACGGGGGCGCTGTGGACACAGTAGGCTTCTCCAGCAATTTGATTAACTTAGGCCATGCCACCAACATTGTCATTAAAAATACCACCGTGAAAAATTGTATGGGAGCACACCTAATCGAGCTGGCGGGAGTGAAAAATGCTACCATTACCAATTGTAAATTCAGCGGTTTCGCCTATGATGACAGCTTAGCTGAGAGCGAAGCCATTCAGTTGGATGTGTGTCATACTACTTCGGAGGGCAAATCATGGAATCCAGCCTTTTTATCCGACGACACCTACTGCCAGAACATTACTATCAGCAACAATACTTTTACCGACTATCCTAGAGGAATCGGCAACCACCACGATGTACCGGGCAAGCACAGCCGAAATGTTACCATCACTAACAACACTTTCAAAAATACCACTTCCCTTAGAAACTATGCTCTAAATTTGGTTGGCTTTGACAACACTGTAGTGAAAAACAATAAAATTAACGGCTTTAAGTGGGGTGTGAGAGCCTACAACTGCAAAAATATGACAATCCAAAACAACAGCATTTCCGACAGCAGCGAAGTAGGAATTTCTATCTCCAACGCCACCTTTAAAAATATTACCAGCAATCAAATTAAAACCGTTAAAAGACATGGGATTCTCATAAACGGCACCTCAAGCGTAGTCAATTTATCCTCCAACACTGTCTCAAAGGCGGGAAGAAACGGCATTATGCTAGAGGATGCCGTCACTGTAGAAAATTTAAACAACAATACTATCACCAGCGTAGGTTTAAAGGATTTGATGAATGGAATCAGTCTCTATGGAAAGAAAACTTATGTGAAAAATGTTCGGGGAAACAAGATAACAGACAGCAGTCAATGTGGTATTATGATTGCAAATGATGCCCGTGCAGGAGTCATTGCAAGTAACAAAATCTCAAATACAAAGTACATAGGAATCTGCATTAACAGCCCAAAGAAAACCTCCATCACCTCCAACACACTTACTGACATAAAAAGTGCTGCTATCTATCTTGTTGGCTCAACGAAAGCAACCTTAAAAAAGAATAAAGTAAAAAACATCACTTATTTTAAATGTATTCACTCTGAATATAATAAAATAAAAGAAACAAGTATTCGGGGATATATTACAAAGGTGAAGAAAAAATATGTGATAAAAATCTATACGAAAAACAGAAAAAAATTAACTGCTGCCATCGGCAAAAAAAAGTATAAAGTAAAAAAAGCAAAGAAAAAACAATTGCTGAAATCAGAGAAGAAATTAACTTCCGGCGAAACTATTTATATTGTAGAAATCCCAAAATCCAAGAAAAACAAGACACTAACCTTAACCTTAACAGATAAGAGCCAAAATACATTGACACGAAAATTTAAAGTTAACACTTTGCGCTATATGAGCTAAATCATTCATTTATAGCCAAATAATAATCAACAGCCAGGTTCGTCAAGCTTGCTTGCAGGAATCTGGCTGATTCATTTCCTGTGGTCAGAATCAGCCTCCCCACCTATACAAGAAACTAGGAGGTTTCGGAAAGAAACTCTCCTGATAAAGCAAAGCCATGATTTAACGGTCCCCTTCCTCTGCCCAAATCAAGCTTTGCCGAGAGAGCTTTGCTGATATATGCCTTTGCCCTCTCAATAGACTGCTCCAAGGAATACCCCTTTGCCATGTTAGAAGCTATAGCGCTTGAAAGGGTGCATCCCGTCCCATGTGTGTTGGGATTGTCAATTCTCTCTCCCTCAAACCACTGATACCTACCTTGGCCTCCATCCTTATATGTACTTCCATAATAGAGCAAATCATTTGCATTTTCTATGTTATGTCCCCCCTTGCACAAAACAGCACAGTGGTATGTCTGGCTAATCCATTCCCCCGCATCTATCATATGCTGGGCTTTCTTTATCTGTATTCCCGCTAATTCTTCGGCCTCGGGAATATTAGGAGTCAACACAGATGCTAGTGGCAAAAGCTTCTCCTTTAACGCCTCCACAGCTCCATCACTCAACAGCTTGGCGCCGCTAGTTGCCACCATCACCGGATCCACTACAATATTTCTTGCTTTATATTTTTTTAATGTTTCAGCAATGGTTTCAATCAATTCTGCCGACGACACCATACCAATTTTCACTGCATCCGGGTATATATCTGTAAATATTTGATCTAACTGCATTTCCAAAAATTCAGGGGTCACCTCCATAATTCCTGCCACCCCAGTTGTATTTTGAGCAGTAAGAGCAGTTATGGCACTCATGGCATAGACGCCGTTTGCCAACATAGTTTTAATATCCGCCTGTATTCCTGCTCCTCCGCTGCTGTCACTTCCTGCTATGGTCAACGCTGTTTTCATCACTTCACCTCCATAAATTGATAATTCTCTATATCTTCAGCTAACCATTCCCCTTTGTTCATGAAAGCGGGAAAGTCAGCCAATTCCTCTTTTTGTACTACACATTTTTCTTCATACTCTGTAGACCAAACAAATATCTCCTTTCCATCCTCATCTGTATAAAAATTTATTACCAATTCACCCGAAGGCTTTCGGTAAAGCGACAGCGTCATAGACATATAATAAAATGTGCCGCCTCCTGCTTTATCTTCCGCTTTAAATATTCCTACATAGGCATTTTCGCTCATATCCTTCCTATTGCAATAATAATAATACCTATATGGTGTAACGGTATAATCGTAACCTACTCTCCCCTCCCTTATCTGTGCCTCTGTACATTCCAGCATTTTTTGATTATATTCTGTGAAATCCTCCGCCTTCACTTTCGATACATATTGCCCCAAATCCTCCACCATAACTTCTTTTATATTTTGAGATATTATCATATTTTGTTCCCTGCATGCCGCCCCATTATCCGCCCACATAAATTTTACAGTAATCTTATCCCCATTTTTTAGTAAATAATTATACATTTCCTCCCCGTCTTTATCTTCCGTCTCTTTCAAATAAAATTTACCCTGTTCCTGTACAATGGGCACACAGCCATCCAGGTTAAAATCTACCCAGCCTTCCCCGTCTGTTCCAAAAAATACAAAATCCACCCCGTCAAAGGGATTGATTATTTCTGCCTTTTCACTTATTTGAACCTGAAAATCCTCCTCCTCTGCCGGCTGGTAGATGCATTCTAACGCTGCCTGCTCTTCCCAATGAAACCTTACAGGTATTTTATCTCCCTCTTTGTAGAAATCCCCTGACTGTCCTTTCTCTACTTGATCACCACCATATTCCAATTCCACACTATCCATAAATTTGCTGAATATCACCGCATCTATCACTGACTTTTCCCTCTTTATCTCATCATACTTTTCTTTTATCTTTTCCCTATCCATCTCTAAAATAACTTGAAGCTGCTCCCTGGTTCCTATATATTCTGCCCTGATGTAATCAACTAGATGAATTTTCTCCTTGTCCTTTTTCAAACCGCAACTCACCAATGCCCCTGCAAAAATAAGGAGGATTGGCAAAAAAATAATGTTTCTTTTGCTCCTATAACCTCTCATTCCTCATCCTCCTCATACATAATACTTTCATAGTCATCTAAATTCTCTATAGCCAACAGCACCCATCTGTCCTTTGCCTTTGCAATATACACTATTGCTTGAAAAGTATTCTCCTTTGTGTGACGTGAAATGGAAAAATCCACAAGCAGCATATAGACATTTTCCTTGTCAAAAACCTTTTGCAGCTTCTGTGTTCCCCAAAATGTATCCTTATATTGATATGCATAATCAGAAAAACCACTTTCTTCCTGCCCCATAGTATCTGTATCTACAAAACCATTTTCTATATAATCCTCCAGCATATTTTTATTTGTGCTTTTTTCAGAATTCTCCTGTTCTTGACTAATATCCCAGCTTTTCATTTTATGCTTTTCCAAGATTTCATAGCCTACATAATCTATATTTTCCTCCTCTAATATTTCTTCCCCCGTCATTTGAAACAGGATATCTGAAATGTAACCATTCTGCTCTTCTTTATCCTCCTCCCACTTATCCTCTTGCTGTTTTTGTGTTTCCTCATCCTTTTCATTATCCTCCCTATGTACCCTTGGAATATGATTCTTCATATATAGGCTATCCCATTCCTGTATGGCAATGCACAAATCATCAAGCACCTGGTTATACTCTGGAAAGAACATGGCTTTTATTATGACACCTACTGCTATACACAGAGCAATCAAAGAACATACTCCCACCTTCAAGAAAAAATACAGCTTCGCTTTTGGTTTTTTTATTCCTGGAGAATCCACGGTTCGCAACTTCATGTTCCCATCAAATCCTTCAGACCTTCAAACAACTCTACATCCGACTTAAGCACCTTTATATTGGCAGTGATTGGCTCCTTCCCTGGCTTCGTCACCGTAATCTCAATAACGGTTTCCTCCTCCATCTCACCGGAAAATATATGTTTTAAAAAGGAGACAAATTTCGGATGATTCGCTGTAAATTTATTTTTTGCCTGCTGTATTTTTAATAATGTTGATGGATTCATTTTCTACCTCTTTTCTTTCTATAATCATATTATCTATTTTTTTATGATGCCCTTAGAATCATACTTATTGTACCATATCAATGGTATCCCATATGAAATCATCATACCCCATTCCCCTTGCCGTAGGAGCCGCCTGTGTCACCATAATCAGCTTCTTTTTTGGCACTACCGTTATACTCTGTCCTCCATAGCCTCTGCATCCATACCATCCCTCCCCTCTCCACCACATAAATCCATATCCTGGATTCGCAGGCGAAGGTGATATTGCCATCTTAATATACTCCTTGGATACAATTTGTTTATCCTGGTATATTCCATCTTGCAGAAACATTTGTCCTATTTTAAACATTTCCATGGCTGTCAAATCAGACCGTTTTTCGTTCTTATCATTTGTTCCATTTGTATAGTAAGTGCTGGCGGCTGTTTGAAACCACCCCGCACTTTGTATCCCTAATGGCTGATAGAGGTTATCATTGATAAATGCATAAATATCTCCGCTGACGTGATTCAAAACCTCTGTTAACAGTATGATGTCCCACTCCTTGTACACATACTTTGTTCCTGGCACATCCTTTACGGTAATATCTGCTATATATCCCATCCAGTCATCTGTGCGAAACATCTGGTCCAACATAGGACAGTGATAATGTACCCCGCCTATCCAGTACAGTCCCGACGACATCGTGAGGAGATGGCGCAATGTAATATTTCTGTGGCGCAAATCCCTTCCCTCATGAAACTGGGGAATAAATCGGTAAACAGGCTCGTCCACACTTTTCAGCATTCCCCTGTCAATCATAATGCCCGCCGCCACAGATATAATACTTTTCCCTACGGATTTTATTTCGTTTCTGCTGTTCTCATCAAAATCATGAAAGTAGCATTTTCAATTGTTAATATTTTCCCAGAGATTTTCCTATATTTTGATTTTACTTGAAATCCCTTTTCTTTCGTTAAATACGGTGCCGTTTTTGATTGACTGCATTTTAAAAATTCTTTATATCCCCCCTCATATATTTTCATTCCTCCATATATTCCTGCCATAGGTCCCATATCAATAATATAGTCCGCCTCTTTCATAAAATTCTCGTCATGCTCCACACACACTACGGTATTACCGGCTTCTATCAATCTTTTCATAATACGAATGAGATTACCTTTTTCCACCTCATGCAATCCAATGGTTGGCTCATCAAACACAAAAATAATGGAATCCATCTCGGCTAAAATATAGGACGCTAAAAACAATCTTTGAATCTCACCTCCCGACAATGTGGGTATTGGTCTTGACAGGGCAAGGTGATGAAGTCCTACCTCCACCAAACAGGAGAGCTTTGCCATTAAATCCTCCAGCAATGGTGATTTCTTAAGGTCTGCTTTTCTTAAAAAGGAAAGCAGCTCATCTATATACATTTCCTCCAGCTGTGTTATAGTTTTGCCCCCCACTGTAGTGTGGGACGCCTGTTCTCCCAGTCCGCTCCCACTGCATTTCGGACATGGAAGTTTTTCTATTCCCTTCAGCCTAGCGCCCCAATTCTTTTTCCCCTGGCTCCAAGCCCACACATTACAAAGCCATGTGACAAAGCCTTCCGTGTGGGCATTGCCATACTTAAATGTCATAAGCTCCTCCTCACTCAAGTCCCCCAGAGTTCTCTCAGCGGATATTCCGCTTGCCTTTCCAAACTTCCACAGAAAGCGGCTGTAAGCTCCCCCGTCCGCCTGCCCCTTTAAAATATCTTTTAATGGAATGGAATCATCCGGCAATATTTGCTCCTGGTGCATATGAGGAAGCTTTCTTTTTCCAAGACATTTCATGCACATACCTCTCGGAGAATTTCTCTGAAACATGGATGCCTCTAATGGTCTGCCATTATCATATTCAGCCTCCAACTTCCCATAGACGGCAAAGAGAGCAGCTAAAACTCCGCTGAGCTTTGTTTTTGTTCCCACTGTACTTCTTGGGTTTGACTGGCGCACAATTCTCTGTTCCACCGCCACAGTGGGGGACAATCCTGAAATCGAATCAAATGTAGATTCGCTCTCAATCATAAACTGGGTGCCGGAAAACATCAGATATCTTCTGCGCCCCTCCTCATATAAAGTGTCAAATGCCAAGCTGGATTTTCCGCTGCCGGAAACTCCGGTGATAACCGTCAGCTTATTTTTTGGTATCTTCACATCCACTCCTTTTAAATTGTGTATGGTTGCATTTTTGATTTCTATATATTGATTCAAAATTTTCCTTTCTCCTTATTGTATACTATCACAGCAAAACACTTTTAGAACTGATATTTTATTCCATTGATTGTTAATCAGATTTTCTATTGTTATAAAATGATTTGTCTACATGGCTCATAGCATTGTTCCATGCCTGTGTAAATTCATGGATAGAGCCAAAACGGTCTTTTCTATTATCACTTACCGCCTTTTTTGCAACTTCAAAGCTCATATGGGAAAGCTGCCATTGTTCACTGGTGCGCTGATAATTTCCAAACAAAGCAAAAGCCATGGCGCCTACTGTATAAACATTTGTAATCTCATCAATATGTGCACCTAGCTGATATTCCTCTGGTGATTGAAAAAGCGCACTACCATACATTTTACCCATATCATTGACACATGGCTGTTTTCTAAATAAATCAATATCACATATAGTTGTTTTGTGTTCCTTGTCATCATACATAATGCTGCCGTCATAAAAATCAATAGCAACATAACCATTTGAGACTACATATTCCATGAAATCAAGCAAATCACAAAAAACCCTGCACCTTTCCAAAATCGGCAAATTCATAAACCTATGATGCTCTGCGGGATACATTCTGCCCATGCAATCACCCTCTGCCCATTTATAAATCATGGCAAAGCCGCCGCCGATTTCTTCTGCCCTGACAAATTCAATCAAGTTTTTGTGCTTTAATGCCTTATAGATTGGCAGTGTTGATTTCAAACGCCGGATAGCCGCTTCTGGTGTCCCGTTATACGCTTCTGTAGGAGCACCTGCAAACTTTATAAAATATTGCATTTCTCCCTTTGTTGTACCAAAACAAATATTTCCTGAATCCTGATCATCAAATACTTTGAAAACCTTTCCATATTGGCTTATAAAATCAAAGGAAAAGGGTTCTTTCATTTTATATGGCTGCCCATCTATATATTGCAAATAATAACCCTTAAAATACCAAGAGGGAACAACGTTTTTCATATTGTCATACCATTCTAGGACATCTCTTGCCTGATTTAACACCGTTTGTATTTCACCATCCCCAAAGGGAACTGCCCACGGAACAGAACTTAACATATTACTGCTGATATAAAGAGCAAGAAGCTTCCAAAATTCTGTGGGCACCTGATTTTCAAAATAACCGTTGACCATACCTGATGCAAAAATCGGCGCCGCTTGGGCACACCATACAATGCGGTTAAATTCCTCCCAAGGGTCCCCAAAGTCATAGCGGTCAAAATCAATGATACAAATTTTATCATTTTCAATCATCATATTGCCAATGTGGTAATCCCCATGCTGAAAACCCTCAGGCCTGTCAGAAAGCAAATATCGGTTTGCATTGATGTATTCTATTATTTTATCAGCGCCATCAAACTGAATGGGACAATCTTTGTACATTTTAATATTTCTATCTATTTTGGCGTTAAAGCGTGTTTCCCAATCCTGCTGATTTTTCGGTGCGGGAATAGCATGAATTTTTTTCAAAATGTTACCTGCTTCTAAGCCAAGTGCATATTGTTTTGAATCCGCAAGATAGGGAACAATATCTGTCGCCACCTTGCCGTCCACCCAAGTGTGCAGTGTATATACTCCCTCCTGGCACCTGCCAATTTCAAAGGGCATGCACATAGGCACACCTAGCGCCGCAGCCTCCTGCTGCAAGCGGAATACCTGAAAACAGTCAGCACTTTTATCTTCGGAAGCAATTCTCATAAAATATTTCTTGCCATCACTGTCTGTTGCACAATATTTTTTGTCATCAGACCACCCCTTGTCTATCAGCTCCTTTGAAACTATATTGATTTTTCCCATTTATTTTCTCCTGTTCTGCCAGACTGTTTTTCATTTTAGTACAACTAGTATAACAAATATTAATTATTCATTGCACTAGTATAACATATGAAGTTCACCAATGCACAAAAATTTCTCCTGTCAGAAAGCGATTCTTTCACACAGGAGAAATTTTTATTGGTATCACTCTTTACTTGTAGACAAATTTCATTTTCTTTCCCAATCTCTTTTTGGTAAATAATTTTTTGTAGGCTGCTTTCTTTGACTTGGGAAGGATAAAGGTTACTTTTGTATTCCATGTAAATGCTTTTTTTGATAAGCTTTTTATCTTTTTGGATTTTACTACCACTTTCTTTACTCTGAGCGGCACACAAAAAGAATCTATTTCTTTTACATTTTTTGGTATCACAATGGTACCTTTTATATTTCCAAAACTCAAATCCCCAATGTAAACAAAACTGTCCGGCAATTTTAGGGACATAATGTCACATCCTAGAAATGCATCCTTCTCTATTCTTTTTAAGTT